>DATNCQ010000062.1:0-115375 GCA_035571515.1 Vicinamibacterales bacterium | reverse complement strand
GTTCACGTCGAGCGGGAACTTCTCGAGCGGCTTCGGCTTGGCGAGGTTCCGCAGGTCCTCGAGCACGCGCTTCACCTGCTCGAACTCGCGCTCGACCGTCCGCTTGAAGCTCTCGCGGTACTCGATGTCGTCGAACATCTTGACGATCAGCTTGCAGCTGTTGCCGATGTTCTGGATCGGATGCGACAGGTCGTGCACGAGCCCGACGGCGACGCGGCCGAAGACGGCCTGGCGCTCTTTCTTCCTGACGTCGTCCTGCAGCTCGACGAGCCTGTCGGCCATGTTGTTGAAGGCTTCGCCGAGCTGACCGAGTTCGTCCCGCGTCTGGACGAGGACGCGCTCTTCGAGGCGGCCGGCCGCCAGCGCGCGGGTGCCGCGCGTGAGCGCGAGAATCGGGTTGATGAAGCTGCTGCCCCAGTAGTAGCCGGCTGCCAGCATGGCGAGCAAGGCGAGCGTGATCGCGACGACCAGCTGCCGTTGCAGCCTGATCGGGATCGCGAAGGCCTCCGACAGAGGCTGCTCCACGATCACCGTCCATCCAAGGCCGCGCAAGGGTGCGGCGACGGCCAGGACGTCGCCACGCGAATCAGAATACTCGGCCGACGCGGTGCCCTCTCCGCGCTTCTGGGTCATGGCCACGAACAGGGGATGAGAGAGCATCTTGTCGCCTCGAGCGACGCGTGATTTCTCGTCCGGATCGCCATGCGCTAGCAGCTGACCCTCACCAGTCACCACGAGGGCGTAGCCCTGGTCGCCGACGCGAATGCGATCGACCATGCGCCACAGCTCTTCGAGGTTGAGACGGCCAACCAGCCAACCCTTGTTGACGTTGTCATCGAGCCGTACGGCAACGACAGCCGTCGGAAGCAAATCGTCGTCAACCGAGAAGTTGGACATGAGCGCGCCTTCGACGTTGACGCCCTCTGAACCGGGAACGCTGGCGCTCGGCGGGCCGAGGCTGCTCGACACCGTTGCGCGGCCGTTGTCGTCGAGCAGGGTCAGCTCACGAAACTCAGGAAATTGGAGAACGAAGTTCTTGAGGATTCGATCCTTCTGCCAGGTTTCGAGACCTGTCTGCTGAAGGTCGGCGGCGACGGCCTTGAGAATCTTCACACTCCCCGTGACGTACAGCTCAATCTGTTCCGCTGCCCGTCCCGCGACGTTGAGGTTCCCCTGAATGACCGCCTGTTGGGCTCCTGTCCTCAGAGACAGAATCGAGACGGCGCCGTATCCCAACAGAGGCACGACGGCGGCCGCTGCCATCAACAGCGCAAAGCGCGTGGTGATCTTCTTCACTGCGCCAACGCTTGGCGGCTCGAATTCGCGCCCCACCGCCAGATCGTGAAGACTGGATCCACGGGATCGCGACCGGAATCCTGGACGACCTGGAAGGCGCGTCGGACGGCTCTCGATCGTTGACTCCAGGCGAGAAAGAGAGCCGGCGGATCGTCGAGCAATATGCGCTGCAGATCTCTGGTGGCCGAACGAACGGCGGCCTCATTCGTCGTGGTGCGAAGGACGCCGAACAACCGCTCGACCTGGGGGTTGTCGTAGCCGAAGAGGTTCAGTCCTTTGAGATTCCGAGCCGATGCCCAGAACATGTATGCGCGGCCGACCGTGGGTCCGCCCAACATGTCGAGCAGAAGCGCATCGAACCGTCCACTGCGCAGCCGGGAGTCCAGTTCCTCGGCAGGCACAACCTCGAACTGCATGTCGACCCCGATGTCGTACAGCTGCTTCTGTACTTCCAGGCCCATGCGTTCGCTCATCGCGAAGTTCTTCGGGATCAGGCAGGTGAAATGAAAACGCGCCGGCAGGCCCTTGGCGCCGCGCTGCAGGCGAAAACCGCTGCTCTCGAGCAACGATGTCGCCAGGGCCGGGTCGTATCCGAACGACGGCATTGACGAGTCGTATGCCCAGTGCTGCGGCCACAGAGGGCCAGTGGAAGGCGTACCAAGGCCGTGCAGGACGCTCTTGATCAACGCCGGCCGGTCGACAGCGGCATTGATGGCCCGTCGAACCAGCGGGATATTGAACGGCCGGCGCTGGGAGTTGAATGCGATGACGTACTGATACCGCCGCTCGAAGGAAACCACCTGCACTTCATCGTTTCGGATGAACTCGACTGCGTCAGGAGGTACTTCCGTGACCATGTCGACTTCGCCGCGCAGCAGGCCGCTCCACGCCGTGCGGAGCGCCCCGAACGGCTTGATCTGCACCTTGTCAATCTGGGGGGCGCCGAGGTAATAGCGCTTGTTTCCTTCGAGCGAAATCCCCTCGTCATCCCGTTTCGACACCCGATACGCGCCTGTTCCGACCGACGGCTTGCCCAGTTCGACGGGAATGACCAGGTCTTCCGGTAGAAATGCCGACCGCTGTGACAGGTAGAAAACCAGCTGGGACTCGCCACTCGGCCTCACGTCCTTGACGTCGTTGAACGACGTATAAACCGCCCGATTGGACGGTTCCGCGATGGCCTTACGCAACAAATCGGCGGCGACCGAGGCGGTGAGGGCTTCGCCGTTGTGGAAAACGACCCCGGGCCGCAGGTTCACGCGAAGCGCCAGGCCGTCGTTCTCCCAGGTCCAGTTCTCCGCCAGTTTCGGCAGGACGCGGCCGTCCGGGCTGAGCTGGGTCAGTCCTTCAGACGTGAGGTTGGACGCGAGGTTCTGAAGACTGAATTCGGCACCCGCAATCACTTCGGGAACGCCGATCTTCAAGACCTCGGGTGTCGCTGCTTGCGATTGCTCGTGCGAGCCGCAGCCGGAGAGAAAAACAACGCAAAAAAGGGCAACGCCGCACCAGAGCCGGGTGGCAGTGCGGCGTTGAACCGTACAATTCGTTTTACGGGCAAACGCCCGTTGGAGACGAGTTAGTTCTTCTTGTCGGCGATCTCGTCCGTATACCACGGGCAAAAGTTCTGCGGCTTCTTGGTGCTGACGGCTTTCTTGATGACGGTGATCTTCATGATTGTACTCCGAGTTGGGGAAATGGCCGATTGGCCGTTAACCGTTAACAGGCTGCCGCGCTCCGTTGCGCCAGACTGACGAGTGCCGATTCGAACGCGCTCTTGTGACATGAGGGCGCGTGCATATCGCCCTCTTCTGCAGCGGAGGCCACCGAACACCCCCCACCGCAAACTGGAATGAACGAGCAGTCTCCACACTCCTGCTTGTGCGGAGTCAGTCGATCGAAATACGCCGCGGCCGCCTGACGCGCCGGTTCCGTCCGGCCGTCGATGTGACCGACCGACTGCGTGACCTCGCTGCCGAAGCCGGGACACGCGTAGAGCCCGCCGTCGATGCCGATGGTGTAGGCGTGTTTGCGATGAATCTCGCACGGACCCATGTGCAGGCCGTCGGGCGTGGCGAACCCCCGCTTGCGCGTCTCGTCGCGGAGGAACTGCATCTTCTCGTCCACGAAGTGGCACGAGTCGCACATGCTGGATCCCTTGCCCGTGCCCGCGCCGGCGACCGAGATGCAGGCGCCGCTCAGCGGCTTGCCGCCCTCCCCGACGACCGTCAGTGGGATGATTCCCGTCGCGGTCGGAGCAGGCATGCGGATGATCGGCTTGAAGTTGATCTTGGCGATGTGCTCGGCGAACTCCTGCTCGGCGAGGAAATCGAGCAGCGCCGGGTAGCTCTCGGCTGACGCCTCGTCGAAGTTCCCGCCGATGGTGATGGGGACCTTCGGGGCGACCTTGCGCACGTTCTCGAGAATCTTGTCGAAGGTTCCCTGGCGGCCGCGAAGCGGCCGCATCCGGTCGTGCGTGTCGCGGTCGCCGTCGAAGGTGACCTTGATGCCGTTGAGGCCGTAGGGCAGGAGCCGATCGACCAGTTCGGGTGTCAGCAGCAGTCCGTTGGTGATGATGTTGATGAGGATCTTCACGCCGCGCGCGCTCGCCGCCGCGTGCGCACGCTCCGCGATCAGATAAATGACCGGCACGTTGAGGAGCGGTTCACCGCCGAAAAAGCTCAGGACGAACTTTTCCGGCTTCACGGCATCCAGACGCTCCTCGATGAACGTCGCCAGGCGCGCGGCCGTCTCCAGCGACATCTTCGACGCCGTCTTGTTGTAGTCGCCGTGATCGCCCTGGATGCAGTAGTCGCAGGCGAAGTTGCACTGCAGCGTCGTCAGCACCGTCACGCGCAGCTGCTCGGTGTCTTCGCGCAGGTTGGTGAAATACTCGCCGAGCGCCTGCTGCTCGTCCTCGCGGCTGTCGACGAGGAAGCCGTTCTCGACCAGCGACTCGATCGTCTCGCGCTCGCCGGCGTCGAACGCCTGCTCGCCGCTGCCGATCCGCGCCAGCAGGCCGGTCACGTCGGGCGAGACCAGGAGCTGCGCGTCGGAGAACGTGTTCATCAGGAACACTTCGTCTCGCTCCGGCAGCGGCACCTGCACGTTGAACATCGACGGTTGCATAAACCTTCCCCTGTCCCGAAGGCGGTCCCGTTTCGGGCGCGAGTCTTTAGCTTCGTTCGGAGTAAGCAGACGGTCAGCGTTCACCGCAGCTCGTTGTCGTGTTTAGAGCAACGCACATACCAGCCATCGTGATATAGGCGTTGCACACTGAAATCGCGGTGATTGCGGCGTGAAATGCGGATAGTCGCCGCCGGCGCCGACTCTGCCATTTCGCGCGCGCACGGCCAACGATTCGCGCCGACGAGCGCGTGTCAACCCGTTCGGGCAAACACCACCAATTTCTTGGGCAAAACTGGAGGAGTGAGGGGGGATCCGGAAGCGGCCAACTTCTTGGCCGCCTGGGTCAGTCCGTTGCGAGCTTCAGCGGCTCAATCGCCGCGGATCTTCTTCGCCAGCTCCCGGATCTCGAGCCGGTCCATTTTGAACTTCAAGGTGCTGAGGGGGATGCCCAGCGCCCGCGCGGTCGCCGTGACGTTCCAGCTCGATTTCTCGAGCGCCCGAATCAGGAAGTTCCGCTCGAAGGTGGTGACGGCGCGTTCGAGCAGGTTCTCCGTCGACGGCCCCTGGGAATCGAGCTGGGCGACGTGCAGCTCGTAGGGAAGGTCTTCGTCCGTGATCCAGTCCTTGTCCGAGACCGCCACGATCCGCTCGATCAGGTTCTCGAGCTCGCGGATGTTGCCCGGCCACCAGTAGGAGCCCAGGATGCGGAGGGTCGAATCCGCGATCCCCTGGATGTTCTTGCGGAACTTCTGGTCGTAGCGGCGGATGAAGAACCGTGCGAGCTCCGGCAGATCCTCGATCCGGTCGCGGAGCGCCGGCATCCGGATGGGGATGACGTTGAGGCGGTAATACAGGTCCTCGCGGAAGTTCCCCTCCTTGACGGCTTTTTCGAGGTCGACGTTGGTGGCCGCGATCAGCCGGAACTCGGTCTTGATCGGGTGCGTCCCGCCGACGCGTTCGATCTCCCCCTCCTGGATCGCGCGCAGCAGCTTGGCCTGCAGCTCGATACGCAGGTCGCCCACCTCGTCGAGAAACAGCGTGCCGCCGCCGGCCAGCTCGAATTTTCCCAGCTGCTGCCGGATGGCGCCGGTAAACGACCCTTTCTCGTGGCCGAACAGCGTGCTCTCCACGAGCTCCTTCGGGATGGCGGCGAGATTGACGGGGACGAACGGGCTCTTGGCGTCCCCCGACTCGCGGTGAATGAGACGCGCGAGCAGTTCCTTGCCGGTGCCGCTCTCGCCGAGGATCAGCACGGTCGCCGAGAGCTTGGCGATCTTGTGCACGAGGTCGACGATGTCGCGCGTCGCGCGGCTCGGGCCGACGATGAACTCGCGTTCGGTGTGCTCGGCGACCTCGGCGCTGAGCCGCATCACGTGGCGGCTCAAGTCCTGCCGCTCGCTCGCGTTCTTCACCAGCGTCCGGACGCCTTCGATGTCGAAGTCCTTGGACAGGTAGTGGTAGGCGCCGTGGCGCATCGCCTCGACCGCCGTGTCGAGCTCCTTGAGCGCCGAGATGACGATCACCTCGATGTAGGAGTAGTTCTCCTTGACGATCTTGAGGACCTCGAAGCCGTTGATGCCCGGCAGGCGGACGTCGAGCATCATGAGGTCGACGTCCTCCTTCTCCATGATCTGGAGCGCGGCCTCACCGGTCGCCGCCTTCAGCAGGCGGAAGTCGCGCCGGAGGACGGCCGACAGCGTGTCGCGCATCCCCTCGTCGTCATCGACGATGAGGACGGTTTTGCGTCGCTCGGGCATCGCGGCCGCAGGTATAGTAGCGCGCCTTCTTGACACCTCCGAATTTCCTTCGATAACGTGAGGTCTAGACCGGCGTCTGATGCCCTTCCTCTGGTTCGTGACCGGCGCCTCGCTCGTGCTTGCGCTCGCCGCGTTCGCCCAGGCGCGGCGCACCGCCAGGCGCCTCGAGCAGCTCACCCAGAACTACTGGGAGCTGAAGTACCAGAACGGCGAACTGCGCGGTCAGCTGCAGCGGCTGACGGGCGAGCCGGCGCCGCCGCCATCCCCCCCGGGAGAAGCCACGCGGGGGCGAGACTCGTTCGTTCCGCTCGCATCGTTGAAGCGATAAGGACTCTTCGTGCCCAATTCCTACGACGTGGTGATCATCGGCGCCGGTACCGGTGGGTACGTCGCCGCAATCCGTTGCGCGCAGCTCGGGAAAAAAGTGGCCGTCGTCGAGAAGCAGAAAGCGCTGGGCGGCACCTGCCTGATCTGGGGCTGCATCCCGACGAAGGCGCTGCTCGAGCACGCGCACGCGCTCAAGGTGATTCACGATGCAAAGGAATGGGGCGTCACGCTTCCCTCCGCCGCGCCCGCGATCGACATGAACCAGGTGCAGTCGCGCAAGGACCGCATCGTCACCGGGCTCACGAGGGGAGTCGAGTTCCTCTTCAGGAAGAACAAGATCGACTGGATCAAGGGGACGGCACGTCTTGCCGGCCAGGGGAAGATCGACATCGTCGAGGGCGAGAAGCAGACGCTCGAGGCGAAGGAGATCGTCATCGCGACGGGCTCGTCGGCGCGCAGCGTCCCCGGCATCGAGATCGATCGCACGCGGATCATCACGAGCGACGAGGCGATCGGGCTGAAGGACGTGCCGAAGTCGCTCGTCATCATGGGCAGCGGCGCGGTCGGCGTCGAGTTCGCGTCGATCTACCGGCGCTTCGGCAGCGAGGTCACCATCATCGAGCTGCTGCCGCGGCTCGTGCCGGTCGAGGACGAAGCGATCTCGGCGGAGCTGGAGAAGTCGTTCAAGAAGCAGGGCATCAAGGCGCTCACCGGGACGAAGGTGACGAAAGCCGCTGCCGGGGCCAGCGGCGTGGACATCGAGGCGCAGACGCCCGATGGCAAGACACAGAAGGTGAGCGCGGATCTTCTGCTCGTGGCGACAGGACGAGGACCGGTGACCTCAGGCCTCGGCGTCGAGGAAGCGGGCATCGCGATGGAGAAGGGATACGTCAAGGTCGATGACCTGTATCGCACCTCGGTGGCGAACGTGTCGGCGATCGGCGATGTCATCACGATGGGCACCGGCGTCCATCCCCAGCTCGCGCATGTCTCGTCAGCGGAAGGGATCCTCGTCGCCGAACGGATTGCGGGCGAGGAGGTGCGGCCGATCAACTATGACCACGTGCCGAGCTGCACCTATTGCGATCCCGAGATTGGCAGCGTCGGACTGACGGAGGCCGAGGCCAGGCAGAAGGGCTACGACGTGCGCGTCGGGTCGTTCCCATTCGGCGTCCTCGGCCGCGCGAAGATGGCGGGCGAGGGCGAAGGGTTCGTGAAGATCGTCGCCGACCGGAAATACGACGAGATCCTCGGCGTTCACATGATCGGGCCGCGATCGACGGAGCTGATCGCCGAGGCGGTGCTGGCGCTGCGGCTCGAATGCACGGTGGAGGAGCTCATCAGGACGATTCACGCGCACCCGACCTTCGCGGAGGCCGTCGGCGAAGCCGCGCACGCCACGCATGGAGCCGCGATACATTTGTGATGGGAGAAATATGCCGACTCCGGTCGTGATGCCCCAGATGGGGGAATCGATTGCGGAAGGGACGATCGTCCGCTGGATCAAGCGGGTCGGCGACCAGGTCGAGCGTGACGAGCCGCTCTTCGAGATCTCGACCGACAAAGTCGACGCGGAGATTCCATCGCCGGCGGCCGGCATTCTCACCGACATCAAGGTCGGCGAAGGGGAAACCGTCGGCGTCAACACGGTCGTCGCGACCATCGGCCAGGCCGAAGACGTACGTGGGGCCGATGAACGGAGTAGGCCGGGTCCCGCCGAGGGCGACGCCAGCCGAGGCGGACCCGGCGCACCGAGCGGACCCGCCGTGTCACCCGCCGCAAAACAGCAGGCCGACGGGCAGTCGACGCCGGTGCCGACGCCTGCCGACAAGACCGTCTCCTCGATTACGCCCGAGCCGCCGTCGGGCAACGGACGTCGACGCTCGTCGCCGCTCGTGCGCCGCATCGCGAAGGATCACAACGTCGACATCGCGCAGATCCAGGGCTCGGGGATCGGCGGGCGCGTCACCAAGCACGACATCCTCGATTATTTAGAGGAGGGCCGCCTGAAGGCGGCCCCTACGCCGGCTCCCACGCCGGCCGCGCCGAGGCCGGCCCCGACGCGGGGCGCTGCTCCCGTTGCCCCCGCACCGGCGGAGGCGCGCGCGCCGCAGGTCGCCCGGCCATCGGGCGCGGACCGTGTCGAGAAGATGTCGGTGATGCGGAAGAAGATCGCCGAGCACATGATCGTCAGCCACCGCACGTCGGCGCATGTGTATTCGGTCTTCCACGTCAACTTCTCGACCATCGAAAAGCTTCGCCAGGAGAAGAAGGCGGACTACGAACAGCGCGGAACGAAGCTCACCTACATGGCGTTCATCGCGCGGGCGCTCGCCGGCGCGCTGAGCCGCCATCCCGTCATCAACGCCTCGATCGACGGCGAGAACGTGGTCTACCGGAAAGACATCAACCTGGGCATCGCGGTCGCCCTGGACGAGGGGCTGATCGTGCCGGTCGTCAAGAACGCGGACGAGAAGAACCTCCTCGGCCTGAGCCGCGCCATCGCCGACGTCGCGGAGCGCGCGCGTGCGAAGCGGCTGAACCCCGACGAAGTGCACGGCGGCACCTTCACGATCACGAACCCCGGCCAGTTCGGCGCCCAGTTCGGCATGCCGATCATCAACCAGCCGCAGGTCGCCATCCTCGGCGTCGGCACCATCGAGAAGCGTCCCGTCGTCGTCGAGGACGCCATCGGCATCCGGACGATGGCGTATCTCACGCTGGGATACGACCATCGGCTCGTGGACGGAGCGGTGGCGGACCAGTTCATGGCCGACGTGAAGGAACAGCTGGAGTGCTTTGACCCCAACGACTGCTGAGGCCTCTCCGGCGGCGACGCCTGCGGCGGTCACGCCCCTGGAGGTCCGCCGCCTCGGGGTGGTTCCGTACGGCGAGGCGCTCGAAATGCAGAAGGCGCTCGTCGAGGAGCGCCGCGCCGGCCGCGTTGCAAACCTCCTTCTTCTCCTCCAGCACCCGCCCGTGATCACGCTGGGCGTGCGGGGCGGCAGCCGCGCGCACGTCACCGCGAGCGATGCGCTTCTCGCCAGCCGCGGCATCGAAGTGCACGTGGCCGGGCGCGGCGGCGACGTGACGTATCACGGGCCGGGCCAGATCGTCGGCTATCCCATTCTCGATCTGCGTCCCCACCGCTGTGACGTTCACCGCTACGTCAGGGATCTCGAGGACGTGATGATCCGCGTGTGCGCGGACTACGGCGTCGCGGCCGGCCGGGTTGCCGGGATGTCGGGCGCGTGGGTCGGCGCGGACAAGATCGGCGCGATAGGCGTCCGCATCTCGCGATGGATTACGAGCCACGGCTTCGCCTTCAACGTCAACACGCGGCTCGACGACTTTCACCTCATCGTGCCGTGTGGCATCGCCGACCGCGGCGTGACGTCGCTCCAGAAGCTGACCGGACGCGCGCTGTCGATCGACGAGGTCGAGAACCGCATCACTCGGCGGTTCGCGGAGGTGTTCGGGAATATGTGAGCGCCGTGTCGTCCACGCCTCGCCCCGCCACCGCCGTCACCTCGATCCGCACGTTGTTCCAGGTCACGACATCGCCGACCGCGGCGGGGCGCCCGAGCAGCGCGAGGACCAGCCCGCTGATCGTCTGCACCTCCTCATGCTCCAGCGGCCGCCCCACGGCGTCGCCGGCATCCTTCAGCCTGACCGTGCCGCGCACCAGCAGCCTGCCCGACGGATCGCGCCAGATCGGCGTGCGGCCGCGTCCCTCGTCGATTTCTCCGACGACCTCCTCGAACAGATCCTCGATGGTGACGATGCCGGCGGTGCCGCCGTGTTCGTCCATGACCACCGCCATCTGCGCCCGCATCCGGCGCATCGCGTTCAGCACCTCGTCGAGCGCCATCGTCGCCGGGACGTAGGGGACCGGGCGCGCGTCGGTCTTCGTGATGGGCTGATTCAACACGACGTGGCGCAGCAGGTCCTTGATGTGCACGCTGCCGATGATGTCGTCGGGGTCGCCCGTATGGACGGGAAAGCGCGTGTGCGGCCGCGTGCGGACGATGTTGCGGATGTCGTCCGCGGTCGCGCCGACCTCGATGCTGACCAGGCGCACGCGAGGGACCATCACCTGGCCGGCCGTGAGGTCGCCGAATTCGAACAGCTCGCTGAGGATACGGCCCGACTCGCCGCGGAGCAGCCCTTCGTCCTTGCTCTCCTGGATGATCAGCTGCAGCTCCTCGGTGCTGTGGTACCGCTCTTCCTCGGCCGCGTCGCCGCGGATGCCGATGGCCCTGATGGCCATCGCGCGCAGGGCGTCGAGGACGACGACGAGCGGCAGGATCGCCTTCTCGATGGCCTCGATCATCGGCGAGACCCACATCGCCGTCTTTTCGGCGCTTTGCAGCGCCAGCGCCTTCGGCACCATCTCGCCGATGACGAGGTGCGCGTAGGTCAGGATGGAGACCGCGACAACGCTGCCGACGGTGTGCGCGGCGACCCATTTCGTCACGCTGAGGGGTTCGAGCCAGGCGGCGACCCATGCAGCGACGGCATGTTCGCCGTACATCCCCAGGCCGAGGCTGGCGATCGACACGCCAATCTGCGTGGTTGCCAGGTAGCGGTCGCGCCGCTTCACGCCGTCGAGGATGCGCACGACCCGGCGCGCCAGCGTGTTGCCGTGCGAGGCGACGCGCTCGATGCTCGCCCGCGGGACGCCGACGATTGAAAACTCCGCCGCGACGAAGAGTGCGTTGGCCAGCAGTAGCGCGATGATGACGGCGACCGTGAACAGCACCTCGGTCACGACTGTTCCTCGTCGCCGTCATCCGTGCGGACGCGGCGCGCCACGGCCGACACGAGCGCGCGGCGCCTGACGTCCTCGACCTCGAACTCGAAGTCGCCGGTGACGATCCGTTCGCGCGGCGTCGGCAGGTGGCCGAGCGCCTCGGTGATCAAGCCGTTTACCGTCGTGGCGCCTGTCTCCCACTTCGTGTTGAGGAACGCCGCAGCGTCGTCGACCGGCATCTGCCCGGGCAGGCGGAAGCGGCCGTCGTCGAGCGTTTCAGCGACCGGCTCGCCCGCCTTGAATTCGTCGCCGACGTCGCCGAGCAGTTCGGCCAGCACGTCTTCGAGCGTGATGAGGCCGGACGTCCCACCGAACTCGTCGACGACCAGCGCCTGGTGCGTGCGGCGCTCGCGCAGGTGACGCAGCACGCGATCCGCGGTCACGCTCTCGTGGACCGTGGCAATCGGCCGGATGATGCCGTCGAGGGTTTCGGTCGAGCTGTTGCTCACGATCCAGCGCACGAGATCCTTGGTGTGCAGCATGCCGACGATGTTGTCGATCGAGTCGCGGTAGACCGGCAGGCGCGAGTACGGGCTCTGCGAGACGAGCCGGATCACCTCGTTGAGCGGCGTCCTGAGGTCGATGGCGGAGATCTCCGGCCGCGGCACCATCAGCTGTTTTGCCTGGCGCAGGTTCAGGCGGAGCGCGCGGCGCAGGCGGCGGTGCTCGTCGGGCTCGAGGAGGCCGCCGTCGCGGCTCTCGGCGAACAGGAGCTCGATTTCCTCCGGCGAATGGATGTGCCGGTGCGCCCGCGGCGGCGCTCCGACGAGGCGGCGCAGGACGAGGCCCGTCGCGTTGAGCCAGGTGATGAACGGCCGGTACAGCCACATCGACGGCGCCATCGGCACAACGGCGTAGAGAGCTGCCGGCGTCGGGTATCGCAGCGCGAGCGAACGTGGGACCAGCTCCGCGAAGATCACCTGCGCGACCGTCAGCAGCAGCAGCACGATGACGATCGACGTCGTCCGGGCGGTGCTTTCCTGCAGTCCGGCCCAGGCCACCCACGGCGTGAGCGCTTCGGCGATGGTTGCCTGGGCGTACGCGCCGAGGACGAGTCCGGACACCGTGATGCCAATCTGGCAGGCGGCGATGTAGCGCTCGAGCAGGACGGGGCGGTCGAGAATCGGCATCAGCCAGCAGGCGAGGCGGTTCTTCTCCTCGGCGAGCTGTCGGATGCGGCTCCGGCGGGCGCTGACGGCGGCGAATTCGGCGGCCACGTAGACGGCGTTGACGAGAATCAGCGCCGCGACCACGAGGATGGCTGCGACAACCAACGGCCCCTGTATTTTGCACGTATTGCAACGTTGAGTCGGCTCGCCGGAAACGCCGGGAAGAGGATGGGAATAAGACCTAATCGGTCGGTGTTCTACCTGTCAGACGAGGATGGATATGAACAGGACCGAGGATCGCCAGCTCGTAGCGAAGCTCCAGGCGCGTGACGAGACCGCCGTGCATGAGCTGGCAGAGCGTTATGGCTCAAGGATTTACCAGCTGGCGTTGCGCCAGATGAAGAACCGGGAGGACGCCGAGGAGGTCACCCAGGACGTCCTGATGAAGGTGTATCGCAAGATTGACGCATTCCGCGGCGACTCCGCGCTGTCGTCGTGGATCTACCGCATCACCTTCAACACCGCGATGTCGCGCCTGCGGACCTCGAAGCTGGCCCGCGTAGCTCAGCAGCACGAGCGGAACCGCGACAGCGAGGACGAAAACCTGCGCGCCGTCCGCCAGCCGGCCGACTGGTCGAACATGCCGGACGAGGAACTGCTTCGCGCGCAGCTTCGGCGCGCCGTCGTGGCGGCGATCCAGGACCTGCCGGAGATTTACCGGGTGCCGGTCGTGCTCCGCGACATCGAGGGGCTGAGCACCGAGGAGGCGAGCACGCGGCTGCACGTGAAGGACCAGACGTTGAAGTCGCGGCTGCACCGTGGCCGCTTGATGCTGCGGGCGCGGCTCCAGGCGTTTACCAGCGGGCTCGCCTTGCATCGGCAGACGCCGGCGTTCTCCTGAGGGTGGGGGCTTCTGGCCGGGATCCCGGATCCGCGATCCGGGATCCGCGCTTCACCGCGTAATCGCGGGTTCCGCGGCCAGGCGGGCGGCGAACTCGAGCGCGAGCGTCGCCACCCGCGCTGTGCCGGCCTTCTCGATCTTCTGCCAGTCGTCGGTTGGACGGTGATAGTCGGCGTGAAACCCGGTGAAGAAGTTCACCGCGGGGACGCGCGCCGAGAGGAACGACGAGTCGTCGCTTCGCCCCGCACCCGGACCCTCCTGCTTGACGTTGATGCCGCCTGTCGCCTGCGCCGCCGCCATCAGGTCGTTTTTCAGCGTCGTGTTGTCCAGCCCGCTGACGTCAACGGAGCCGCGCGAGCGCCCGACCATGTCGAGATTCAGCATCGCCACCGTCTCGCCCATAGAGACCGGCGGCGCCGCGACGTAATGCGCGGAGCCGAGCAGCCCGCGCTCCTCGCCCGCGAACGTGACGAAGATCAACGTGCGCGCGAAGCGCCCGCGATCGGCCATCGCCGCGCGCGCGATTTCGATCACCGACGCCGTTCCCGAGGCGTTGTCGTCGGCGCCGTTGTGAATTTCCCCCGCGCGCTCCGGCGTCATCGAGAGGCGGCCGCCAAGGCCGACGTGATCGTAATGCGCGCCGATCACGATCGCCTCGTGAGCCCTCGCCGGGTCCGAGCCCGGGATCACGCCGACGACGTTGCGAACGGTCTTGCGGTTGTGGGCGATGAACTCGGTGTAATCGACGGTGGCGTCCTTGATCGCCCTCGACCGCGGCCGCAGATCGCGATCGATCTGCAGCGCGAGCGCATCGAGCCCCCACGCGTCGAGCAGCGGCTGCATCTCGCTGCGCCGCACGCGCAGCACCGGCATGCCGGCTTCGTCGAGATCGGGTACCGCGTCGAACGTCTTGAACAACGCCTGGGCCTGGTCCGTCGAGTGCGACGGATCCGACACGACGATCAGCAGGCGCGCGCCGAGGCCGTGCGCGACAGCGGCTTTCTGGTAGAGCGTGGTCTGCGCCATCGGCCGGTTGCCGTTCAGCGGGCTGTTCGCATCGTTCTCCTGCGGCTCGTGCGAGAAGATGATCACCGCCTTGCCGTTCACGTTCTGGCCGGCGTAATCGTCGTAGTTCACCTCCGACGCCGACAGCCCGTAGCCCGCGAAGACCAGCGGCACCTTCTCTTCGCGATCCGAGGGGACGTCGGGCGATTCGTTCGGGACCGTTGACAGCGGGTAGTAGTTCGTACCGAGCATCAACCGGACCGATTTCGACGCGTCGCCGATAACGAGCGAATTGCCCGCGCCTGCCGTCACACCGGCGACGAGCGGAAACGGCTGGAACCAGGTGCCGTCATCTCCGCCCGGCCGAAGGCCCATGTCCTTGAACTGCTGCGCGATGTAGTCGGCTGCCCGCTCGAGCTCGGGGCTCCCGGCGGCCCGCCCTTTCAAGTCGTCCGACGCGAGAAACCGGATGTGACCGAGCAGCCGGTCCGCGTCGACCGGCGGCGTCGCCGCCCCGAGCGTCGAGACGAGGAGGAAGACGGCAAGCAGGACGTTACGCATCAGGCACCAAGCGCGATATCGAGCTGGACGCGCTCGCGCGTGTTGAGCGCGGGGACGCGCGTGTGCGCGATACCATGCGACGCGAGCAGCGCCGGCACCACGCCGACGCGATCGTGCACCCCGAACTCGCCGCCGAGCAGCGTCTCCACGTTATACGACTTGCGGGAGTCCTGCAGCATCGCGGCGACAATGCGCGCGGCGGCGGCGCCAAGGGCATAGGGGCCCGGCGGCCAGAGCCGCGCGACCCTCGCCTCGATGCGGCGAAGCTGCACCTGCGAGACGACCCGCTCGAGCGCGTAACCCCCGATCGACGCGTCGCTCCACGGGACGACGAACGAGGCGGGCGCCGTCCCGAGCACCGCGACCGCCACCTCGGTCGGCGAACAGCGCGCCTCCATCGCGACGATCGCCGCAACCGCCGACGCGAGCGCCTCGGCCGCCGATCCGATCAGGCGGCGGGCGGGGATCCGCGCTTCCCGCGACGACGCCTGAATCAGGCCGGTCTGCTGTGTTCCAGCGAAGACGATGGGTGAGTCGGGCGACGAACCCGCCAGGCGCCTGATCAGCGCGAGCCCCTCCTCGCCCTGCCATTCCGGAGAGCCGGCGCCGAATCGATCGGCGATGACGAACGCCGCGCAGCCTATCGCGCGCGACTCGTCAGCGGTCGCGTCGAGCCGCGCGTGGCCGCCGCTGATGGCGCCGGCCTGCTGGATGTCGAGCGCCTTGCCGGCGGCAGCGTTGACGGCGCCATCGATCAGCAGGATGCGGCCGGCGAGCTCGTGTGCAGCGAGCGCGTGCGCGCACGCGCCGCCGATGTCACCCGCGCCGATGATCGCCACGGTCGCCATGATCCGGTGGGGTATTCTAGTGGGCTGTATCAACGGATGCATCTACTACCAGCGACAGTCCTCGGACGACGATCTCGCTGGACGCGACAACGGAGCGTCCAGGCCTGATCCGGAGAGGGAAACCGGCAGGGGAGTCATGTCGACACTCAGCGGAAAGACCGCGATCGTGACCGGTGGTTCGCGAGGCATCGGGCTCGCGATTGCGCGCCGCCTCGTCACCAGCGACGTCAAGGTGGTGATCACGGGCACGAAGGAGAAACCGCTGCAGGACGCCCTGCGGCAGCTCGGCGCGCTGGCGATCGCGCAGGCCGCGAACGTCCGCAAGTACGAGGACGTCGAGCGCGCGTTCGCCGCCGCGGCGTCGCACTTCGGCGGCGTCGACATCCTCATCAACAACGCCGGCGTCGGTGTCTTCACGCCCGTCGCGGACATGTCGGTCGAGCAGTGGCACGACGTGATCGACACCAACCTGACCGGCGTCTTCTACTGCTGCAAGGCGGTGCTCCCGTACCTGCGCAGGCGTGGCGGCGGGTGGATCATCAACATCAGCAGCCTCGCGGGGAAGAACGCGTTTCCCGAGGCCGCTGCCTACTGCGCCTCGAAGTCGGGCCTGAACGCGTTCAGCGAATCGCTGATGCAGGAGGTACGCCACGACGGCATCCGCGTCGCCTACGTGATGCCGGGGTCGGTGAACACGAACTTTGGCGGCCATCAGACAGCCGGCGCCGACTGGAAGCTCTCGCCCGACGACGTCGCCGAGGTGGTGGTCGATCTCCTCGAGCACCCCGCGCGCAGCCTGCCGAGCCGCGTCGAGATTCGGCCCGCGAAGCCACCGAAGAAAGGTTGACCATGGGCGTGCTCGACAAGCACCAGCAGGCACTCGAAGTCCACGAGACGATGATGGGCCAGGGGCGCGGCCGGCTGGCGGTCGCGATGGATCTGCTCACCGACGCCCTGGCGATGATCGGACAGCACAGCGTCTACTGCCAGAGCACGCGGATACCCGGGCGGCCGACGCTCGACATCGCCTTCGTCATCGAGCAGATCGGCGACGCGAAGGAGCTGCTGCAGACGGTGATCGAGCAGAAAGACGAATGACGACGCACGTCCCGGCTCCCATCGCCGTCATCGCGCATTACAACCTGCTCGAGCGGCTGGAGCCCGCGGGACCTGGCGAGCTGTTCCGCGCGCGCGACACGAAGAAGGGACGGACCGTCGCCGTCCGCGTGCTGCCCGCAGGGTTCGTCGACGCGGCGGGGCGGCAGGCCTTCATGGAGCGGGCGCGCGGGCTGTCCGCGCTCTCGCACCCGAACGTCACGACCGTGTTCGACGTCGGGGAACACGACGGCCGCGTCTACATCGTGTTCGAGTTCCTCAAGGGGCAGTCGCTGCGCACCGAGATGGGTGGACGCGCGATCAACGTCCGCCGCGCGATGGACCTGGCGGTGCAGATGGCCGACGCGGTGGCCGACGCGCACGCGTGCGGCTACGTGCACGGCGGCCTGAGTCCCGACTCGGTCGTCATCACCGCCAAGGGTCACGCCAAGATTCCCGCGTTCGCGCTGGCGTCGCGCGAGGGTTTTACCGGCCCCGACGCGGCCCACCTGCACGACTACGATTCGCCCGAGGAAGCGCGCGGGCTGGCCTCCGACGAACGCTCCGACATCTATTCCGTGGGCGCCGTGCTTTACGAGATGCTGACGGGACGGCGGCCGCTCCACCGCGGCGCTTCGGCGCCGAGCGCGAGCAATCCCACGGTCCCCCGCGAGGTGGATGACATCGTCCTGAGGGCCGTGGCGCCCAATCCCGACAGCCGCTATCAGAGCGCCGCCGCGCTGGCGGCGGAGTTGAGGAGCATCGGCTCGCTGCTCGACGTGCGGGGCGTGGTCGGCGACGATGACGATCAGCAGCAGGCGCCGCCGCACAGCGCCAGCCGCACCATCGTCCTGGCGATCGTGATGCTGCTGGTGCTGGCGGTGATCGCGTGGTGGTTCCTGCGGTAATCCGCCGGCGGGTCCGGAAGGACCCGCCCTACTCTTTGAGTATCTCGCCGAGCCGCGCCGCGAACGCCGATCGCGCGAGCACCTCGTCTATCCCGGCATCGCGCGCCGCCTCGATCGTTTCCACGTGCACGTGCGAGACGAACCCGAGCGTCCTGATGCCGCGCGTCTCCGGGTCCGCCTTCAGCTGCGCGACGGCGCCGAGCGGATCGAGCCGCGCGCTGTTCAGATCGAAGATCGCCAGCGACGGCTGCTTCTCCCGGATGCGCTCCACGGCCATGCCCGGCGTGCGCTCGAAGTAGACGTCGGCGCCGAGCTGCTTGGCGGCGGTGCGAATCTTGATCGAGAACAGCAGGTCGTCGAGAACGCAGACGATCATGTATAGGATTGTAGTGAATCATGATCCTCGAAGTCCGCGCGGAGGCACCCTTCTACAAGAACGGCTTCGTCGTCGGCTGCGAGCGGACGCGCGAGGGCGTGATCATCGATCCGGGCGACGAGGTGGATGGCCTGCTGGCGGCGGTGCGCGATCACGATCTCGCGATCCAGCACATCCTGCTGACGCACGCGCACATCGATCACATCACCGGCGTGGGAACGGCGAAGGACGCGCTCGACGCGCCCGTCTACCTGCACGCGGACGACCTCTTTCTCTACGACAACGCGCCGCAGCAGGGCGCGATGTTCGGCTTCAAGGTCCGGCAGCAGCCGCCGATCGACGTCTTCTACGACATGACGCCGATTCACTTCGGCGACTACGAGGTGCGGCTGCACCACACGCCCGGCCACTGCCCGGGCGGCGTCTGCCTGCAGATTGGGAGGAAGGGGACGCCAGGGAAGGATCTGTTCGTCGGCGACACGTTGTTTGCGGGGTCAATCGGCCGCACCGATCTGCCCGGCGGCGACTACGAAACACTCCTGCGGTCGATCACCGAGGTCCTGTTTCCGCTCGGGGACGAAGCCGTGGTGCATTCCGGACACGGAGCGGACACGACAATCGGCAGGGAGAAGAAGACCAATCCGTTCGTGCTGGAGTATCTCGCGGGCCAGCGGTAGGCCGACCAAACGTCCCGCCTCACGAACGCACCTTACTCCCGCCCCAATCCCTGGTCGCGAACCGCGACCAGCTCGACCCGCCCGATGCGGATGCGGTCGCCCGACGCGAGCTGCGCGGCCTGCACGCGTTTCCCGTTCACGAAGGTGCCGTTGGTGCTGTCGAGATCCCGGACCTCGAGGCCTCCTTCCGGCAGGGCCGTGAGGCGGCAGTGCACCCGCGACACGAGCGCGCCGTCCACGCTGAAGTCCGCGCCGGTGGCACGCCCGAGCGTGCGGATGCCGCCGGGCAGAATCCGGAAGGTTTTTTCGGGGGGACCGTCATTGACGGTCGTCAGAATCCACATATGCTGGACTGAAACCCTTTACTGCCCCGGTCCGTAGAAGTTCACGTGGCTATGAAGAAATCCCGCAGGGGGCTGATCGTCGCGCTCCTGGCCCTGCTCGTTGTCGCCGGCATCTGGGGCTTCACCGCCCTGACGGGGGCGTCGCCGACCATCGACCCCGCCAAGATCGCCGTCGTCGAACGCGGCACGATGCGGCGTTCGGTCGTCGCCACCGGCAAGGTGGAACCGATCACCAAGGTCGAGATCAAGTCGAAGGCGAACGGCATCATCGAGAAGCTGTACGTCGACGTCGATCAACTGGTGCAGCCCGGGCAGGTGCTCGCGGAGCTGGACCGCGAAAATCTTACCGCACGCCTTCGGCAGGCCCGCGCGAATCTGCAGGCGGCGGAAGCCGCGCAGGAAGGCGCGGCCGCGCAGTTGAAGAAGGACGAAATCCAGGCGGAGGCGCCCGACGTCGCCTTCGCGCGCCGCAACGCCGAGCGCGCGCAGCAGCTGTTCGACCAGAAGCTGGTCTCTCAATCAGGACTGGACGACGCGAAGAGCGCGCTGGAGCAGGCGCTCAATCGTCAGCAGGCGGCGCAGGGCCAGCTGGTGATCAGCCGCGCCAAGGTGTCCGAGGCGATCGCCAACGTCGCGCAGTCACGCGCCGCGGTGGAGAACGCCGAAGAAGATCTGGCCAACGCGACGATCAAGGCGCCGATCCGCGCGACGGTGCTGACACGCGACGTCGAAATCGGCAGCCCGGTGTCGTCAATCCTGAATCTCGGCGCGAACGGCACGCTCGTCTTCACGCTCGGCGACATCGACCGCGTGTTCGTCCGCGGCAAGGTGGACGAGGCCGATATCGGCCGCGTCCGCATCGCCCAGCCCGCGAGCATCACCACCGAGACGTTCCGCGATCGCGTGTTCCAGGGGCGCGTCACGCAGATCTCGCCGATTGGCGTCGACAAGGACAACGTGACGACCTTCGAGGTGAAGGTCTCGATCGACAACCCGGGCAAGGAACTGAAGGCCAACATGACGGCCAACGCCGAGATCATCCTCGAGGAGTTCCCCGACTCGATGCTCGTGCCCGAGGCCGCGGTCTTCTACGACGACCGGCACAACGCCTCCGTGGATCTGTTGGACTCGTCGTCGCGCACGGGCCGGCGGCGCGTGCCGGTGCAGATCGGCGTCGGCAACGGCACGAGGATGCAGATCGTCCGCGGCATCAACGCCGGCGACAAGGTCGTCCTCCCCAACTAGATGCTCGAGGTCTTTCGCCAGGTCGTGGCGAACCTGCGCGTCAACAAGCTGCGCAGCTTCCTCACGATGTTCGGCATCCTCTGGGGCGTGATCGCCGTCGTCATCCTGTCGGCCACGGGCGAAGGGTTCCGCCGCGGCAACGACAAGGTGCTGATGGAGCTCGGGCGGAACATCGCCATCGTGTGGGGCGCGCGCACCGGGATGCAGGCGGGCGGCGAGCGCGCCGGGCGCCAGGTCATGCTCACCGTGGACGACGTCAGGGCGCTGCAGACACAGTCGAACATGATTGCGGTCGTGAGCGCCGAGATTTCGCGCGGCGGGATGAGCGTGAAGAGCGCCTACAACGCGGCGGCGATCACCGTCGACGGCATCGAGCCGCAGTACCAGGACATCCGGACGATCGAGGTCGATCGCGGACGCAACTTCGGCGACACGGACGAAACGGAGGCACGGCGCGTCGCGATTCTCGGGTGGGATTCGGATGCGCAACTGTTCGCGCACCGCAACAGCATCGGCGAGATGCTGCTGCTCAACGGCGTCCCGTACACGGTCATCGGCCGCATCCGCAAGAAGGACCAGGACAGCGACTACAACGGCCGCGACAACGACAAGGTCTTCATCCCGTTTTCCGCGATGCTGCGCGATTTCCCGCGCAGCGATGCGCCCGACGGCGTGCTCTCGCAGATCATCGTCTCGCCCAGGGACGCCGTCGTCGCGGAGCTGCCCGCCATTCTCGACCGCCGGACGGGGCGCATCGAGGACATCGACTGGCCGCTCGCGCGCGAGATCCGGCGCGTCATCGCGCGCGAGCACGGCTTCGACCCCGCGGATCGCGACGCCGTGCGCGTCTGGGACACCTCGCTCGAGACCCTCATGTTCGACCGCATGATCCAGGCGATGAAGAATTTCTTCACCATCGTCGGCCTGGTGACGCTGAGCCTCGGGGGCCTCGGCGTGATGAACATCATGCTCGTCGCGGTGCGCGAACGGACGCGCGAGATCGGCATCCGCAAGGCGCTTGGCGCGACGACCGGCGACATCCAGCGGCAGTTCTTCCTCGAAGGATTCATCCTGACGGTGATCAGCGGCCTCGCCGGCTTTCTCGTCGCGCTCGGGCTGTGCGCGCTCGTCAACCTGGCGCCGAGGCCGGGGCGTTTCGACGGGATGATTCTCACGTGGCAGGCGGGGCTCGGCGCCGTCGCCGCGCTCGTCATCGTCGGCGCGATCACGTCGACCTATCCCGCGCGGCGCGCCGCGCAGCTGCCGCCGGTCGAGGCGCTGCGGTTCGAATCATGAAGATGCGGGTGCTGCGGGAAATCATCCGCGAGGCGATGCGCGGCTTGTTTCGCAACCGCGTGCGCGCCGGCCTCTCGATGCTCGGCATCTCGTGGGGCATCGTATCCGTCGTCATGCTGCTCGCCTACGGAAACGGCTTCGACGAGGCGCTCGTGCGCGGCTTTCACGGCGCCTTCGGCGACGGCGTGAACATCCTCGGCGGCGGCCAGACGAGCATGCAGGCGGGCGGCGAGCGCGCGGGTCAGCGCATCCGCATCCGGCTCGCCGACGCGGAAGCCGTCGGCCAGATTCCGTACGTGAAGGCATGGAGTCCCGAGTACTTCCAGGACGTGCCGGTGGCGTGGCAGGACAAGCAGACGTCCTATCTCGCGCGCGGCGTCGCGCCCGCATACGGATCGATGCGCAGCCAGGTGCCTTCGTCCGGGCGCTTCATCGATGCCGAGGACATCAGGCTGCAGCGGCGTGTGGTTTTCCTCGGCAGCGAGGTGGCGCGCAAGCTGTTCGGCAACACGCCGCCCGTCGGACAGGTCATGCGCATCAAGGGCGTGCGATTCGACGTCGTCGGCGTCCAGCGCGAGAAGGTGCAGCTGTCGAACTACCGCAGCCCCGACAAGGAATCGATCTTCATCCCGTACACGACGGCGGGCCAGATGTGGAACACCGAGTACCTCGGCATCCTCGTCTACCAGGCGGTGTCGCCGACGCTCGACACGCGGACGACCGCCGAGGTGAAGAAGGTGCTGGCCAGCCGCCTGCGGTTCAATCCCGCCGACGAGCGCGCGGTACAGGTCTTCGGCTCGGCGGAGACGCAGCGGATTGTGGGGCCGATCGTGCTCGGGCTGAAGATCATCCTCACGTTCATCGGCGTGCTGACGCTCGCCATCGGCGGGGTCGGCGTGATGAACATCATGTTCGTGTCGGTCACGGAGCGCACGCGCGAAATCGGCTTGCGCAAGGCGCTCGGCGCGCGCAGGCGCGCGATCCTGCTGCAATTCCTCATGGAGGGGCTCGTCACGACCTTTGCCGGCGGCGTCGCCGGCGTGCTGCTGTCGTACCTCCTCGTATGGCTGTTCAGCCCGCGCCCGTTCCTCTCCGAGCTGCTCGACGACGCCAGCCGGTCGGCGGATATCTACATGGTGCTCTCGGTGCAGCTGCTCGGCATCTGCACCGCGATCCTGATGTTCGTGGGGATTGTCAGCTCGTTCGTCCCCGCGCTGCGCGCCGCGCGGATGGATCCCATTGAAGCACTGCGCTATGAATAGCGGCGGGTCCACGTTCGCGTGACTATGGCGCTCCGCGGGAACCGCCCTACGTACGTAGGCCGCGTGCCGCAGCGCCGCGCGGGCCCTCGCGCTGCGGACCCGGCGCTAGTAATTCACCAGCAGCCGCGCCGCACGTTCGACCTGCTCCTCCGAGGGCAGGAAGAACTCCTCGAGCGGCGGCGAGTAGGGAACCGGCGTGTCGAGCGCTCCGACGATGCGAACGGGCGCATCGAGCGACTCGAACGCCTCCTCCTGGATGATGGCGGCGAGGCTTTCACCGATGCCGCCGGTGCGCGTGTCCTCGTGGATGACGAGGACCCTGCTGCAGTGGCGCGCGACGGTGAGCACGGCCTGCCTGTCGAGCGGCGCGAGCGATCGCAGGTCGAGCACGCTTGCCTCGATGCCGTCGGCCGCGAGCTTCTCGGCGACGCGCATGCCGACGTGCACGTAGGCGCCGTAGGAAATGATGGCGAGGTCGTCACCAGAGCGCCGCAGCGCGGCCTGGCCAATCGGCATCGGCTCGGGCGCGCCCTGCGGCAGCGCCTGCTTGACGCGCGGATCGCGATAGAGCGCGATGTGCTCGAAGTAGAGAACGGGGTCCGGGTCGGCGACCGCCGCTGCCATCAGCGCGCGCGCGTCCTGCGGCGTGGACGGGACCACGATCTTCAGGCCGGGCGTGCGGTAGAACCACGCCTCGGTGTTCTGGCTGTGATACGGCCCCGCGTGGCGCAGGCCGCCCCAGGGCATGCGCACGACCATCGGGATCGACGTGCCCCACCGGTACCGCTGCTTGGCCGCGTTGTTGACCAGCTGATTGAACCCGGTTGCGGCGAAGTCGTTGAACTGCACCTCGGCGATCGGGCGCTGGCCCGCGATGGCAGCGCCGACCGCGATGCCGAAGATGGCGTTCTCGGCAATCGGCGAGTTGATGATCCGCTCGCCGAACTCCTTCAGCAGCGGCCGGAGGAGAAGGAATGCGCCGCCGTACAGGCCGCCGATGTCTTCGCCGTAGACGAAGACGCGCGAATCGGCACGCAGCGCATCCGCGACGCCGGCGGTGACCGCCTCGAGGAAGGTCATTCCTTTGCGGTCGAACGGCAGGCCGGCATCCAACGGCGGCAGCGCGGGATTGAGGTCGACCTCGAGTCGCGTTGACGGCTCGAGCGGCTCGACGTGCACGCGCGGCGGCTCGTTCGCGAGGACGCCGACGCCGGCGCTTGCCGGCTCCGGCCACGGCGCGTCGACGACTGCCCGCGCTTCCTTGTCGACGATCGCTTCGGCTTCGCGCTTGAACTTCTCGAGGTCGCCGGGCCGCATCAGCCCTTCGTCGAGCAGCTTCGCGGCGTAGCCCGCAACGGGGTCCTTCTTCGACCAGTACTCGTACTGCTCGCGATTGACGTAGGCGCCCTCCGCGACCGGCGCACATTCCCACGCGACCGGCGGCTCCTTCCCGAGGTACAGCATGTCGTCGTGATGCGCGTGCCCGCACATGCGCATCGACACCAGCT
The DNA here is from genome assembly GCA_035571515.1 of Vicinamibacterales bacterium. Classification (GTDB taxonomy): domain Bacteria; phylum Acidobacteriota; class Vicinamibacteria; order Vicinamibacterales; family UBA2999; genus Gp6-AA40. The sequence continues at coordinate 90,921 of DATNCQ010000062.1, read as the reverse complement.
CGATGAGCGTCGGCCCGAGCCGGTTGCGCGCGCGGTCGGCCGCCCACGTGAACGCCGCCGCGATGGCCTCGGGGTCGGTGCCGTCGACGGTGATACCAGGCACGCCGTAGCCTGCGGCCCGGTCGGCGAACATCCGCACCGCGGACTGTTCGTTCACCGGCGTCGACAGCGCCGTCTGGTTGTTCTGGATGCAGAAGACCGCCGGCAGCTTTCTCACGCCGCACGCGTTGATCGCCTCGTGCCACTCGCCGAGCGAGGCGCCGCCCTCGCCAATCAGCGAGATCGCGACGCGCTCCGATCCTTCGCGCGCAAATGCCATGGCGACGCCGGCGATGTTCACCGCGTTGACGCCGAGCGGCGCGGTCGGCGGCAGGATGCCCCAGCCGAAATCCGCGACGTGAATGTCGCGGCCGTTCATCGGCGGGCCGTCCTTGCCGATCTGCGCGTTCAGGATCATGCGAATCGTCCACGGATCGTTGTGCATCGCGAGGACCAGCGCGTTGTCGCGAATGAGCGGACAGACGACGTCGCCGTGCCAGCCGCCGTCGCCGTCGCGGTACGAGGCGCCGCGGCGAAGACGGAGGCCGGCGCCGTAGATCGCTTCCTGGCCGAACGAGCGGAACCCCTTCCCCTGGATGCCGAGGCTGCCGTACTTCACCTCCGGCTGCAGGTAGAACTGCTTGAGGCGGTTGTCGAGCGCGCGCATCAGCACCATGCCGCGCATCATCTCGAGCTTTTCGTCCCGGGTCAGCGACGCGGCAATCGCCTCGCGCGCCAGGAACCCGTCGACGGCGTCGAGCAGCTCGGTGACGGCCGCATTCCACCTCTCCTCCGCGGCGACGCCAGGGGTCGTCTCGGGCAGATCGCCGACGTCGATGTCGCGCAGCTGCCGCTGGATCTCCGTTCGAAGATCGCGCGGCGACGCATCGAGCGCGCGCTGGATGGCGGCTATCGCAAAAGGGAACCGCTCGACGACGAACGCGGCGAGGCGCGCGGCAGATGCCGTGGCCGTTGGTGCAGGGACCGATCGCGACATCATCTCAATGGTAGCCTGACAGGTGGCAGGGGCAGGTGGCAGTGGGAGGCAGCGCGCAGGTGACAGCACGCGACCGTGCACGGATCGACACGCATTTCAAAGGATGGGCGCTGCCCGGCATCGTCCCGCCGGGCGCGCATGCTGCGCCTGAGGTAGCGCCCGACGAAACCCTCGACGCCATCAGCGGTCACTTCCGTATCTTTCAGCTTCGCAGCGGCCATCGCTTCTCCACCGACGACGTGCTGACGGCGTGGTACGGCACTGCGTGGGCGCCGTCGGCGTCGCGGGTGCTGGATCTGGGGTCGGGGATCGGGGCGGTCGCCATGATCGCGGCGTGGCGCCTGCCCGGCGCGCGGTTCGTGACGATCGAGGCGCAGGAGGAAAGCGTTCGCCTGGCGAGGAAGTCCGCCGGCTACAACGGTCTCGACGGGCGCTATGAGATTCGGCTCGGCGATTTTCGAAGCGACGCCGCGCTCGCCCTCGGCGAGCCATTCGATCTCGTGCTGGGCAGCCCGCCGTACTTTCCTCCCGGCAGCGGCATCGAAGGCGACCACCCGCAGAAGGTCGCCTGCCGCTTCGAGATGCGCGGCGATATTCGCGATTACGCACGCGTGGCAGCGGCGCATCTCGCGCCCGGCGGCCTCTTCGCGTGCGTATTCCCTGAAGCGGATCGCGCGCGCGTGGAGGATGCCGCGGCGCGGGCGGCGCTGACGGTCGTGCGCCGGCGGCCGGTCGTCTTCCGCGAGGGCGAGCCGCCTCTGATCGGATTGTTCGCGATGACGCGTGAGGGCGACGTGCCGCCTCACATGCGCGAGCGCACGTGGGTCGAGCCGCCGCTCGTCATCCGGTGCGCCGACGGGTCGGTGCACCCGGAATACGCCGCGGTCAAGCTGGCTGTCGGGTTTCCTCCGTGACCGCCTGCGCGATGGCTGCGCCGACCTGCGCAGTCGTGGACGAGCCGCCGAGATCCGGCGTCTTGATCCGCCCGTCGGCAAACACGCGTCCGATCGCCGAGACGATGCGGTCGTGGGCCGCGCGCTCGCCGAGGTGATCGAGCATCATCGCGCCCGCCCAGATCGCGCCCACCGGATTGGCGATTCCCTTGCCAGCGATGTCGGGCGCCGAGCCGTGAATCGGCTCGAACATCGACGGCGTCGTCCGTTCCGGGTTGATGTTCCCGCTCGGCGCGATGCCGAGGCTGCCGGAGATCGCGGAGCCGATGTCGGTCAGGATGTCGCCGAACAGGTTCGAGCACAGGATGGTGTCGAGCGTCTGCGGATGCGTGACGAGGCGCGCGGCGATGGCATCGACGTAGTACTTCCGGTAGTTGACCTCGGGGAACTCCTTCGAGACCTGCTCGACCACCTCGTCCCACAGCATCATCGAATGCTGCAGCGCATTCGACTTGGTCGCGCTCGCCAGCAGCTTGCGCGGCCGCGACGCCGCCATCCGGAACGCGTAGCGCGCGATCCGCTCGATGCCACGCCGCGTGAAGATGCCCGTCTGCTCCGCGAGCTCGTCGGGCGTCCCCGCATGCACGCGGCCACCGACGCCGCAGTACTCCCCTTCCGAGTTTTCGCGCACGCAGACGATGTCGATGTCGGCGGCGCTGCGGCCGGCCAGCGGCGAGGCGATGCCCGGCAGCAGCCGCACGGGCCGGAGGTTCACGTACTGGACGAGCCGGCGGCGCAGCGGCAGCAGCAGCTCGCCGGCGGAGATATGGTCGGGCACCTTCGGATCGCCGATGGCGCCGAGATAGATCGCATCGAACGCCATCAGGCGATCGACCGCGTCGGCGTCCATCATCCGGCCGTTGTGCAGGTAGAAATCGCAGCCCCACGGAAACGGCGTGAACTCGAGCGTGAAGCCGCCGCGCGCGGCCGCGGCCTTCAGCACGTCGATGCCGGCAGGGACGACTTCCTTGCCGATGCCATCGCCGGCGAGCACGGCTATGCGATGAGATTTCATAGACGAATTCAAATCCTATCGTGATCCGGGACGACGGAGCCGACGGGTCCGTGCCGCACGTCAACGGGGCCGCGCCTCAGGCTGTACACGGCGAAAAAGGCCGCGGCGGATGCAATCAGGCCGGCGACGGTCGGATCGATCCACGCGTAGGAAGCGGGTACCACGAAGCGCACGACGAGCAGCGTGACGTTGCCGGCGGCAAGCGATGCGAGCGCTTCGCGAGCCCCCGCGCGCCGCAGGTAGAGACCGCCGACGACAGGCATCAGCAGGCTCACGCCAAGCAGCGAATAGAAGATGGCGAGCGCCTGTTGAACGGTCTCCAGCAGCAGCGCCAGGACGACACCGCCCGCCCCGCCCGCGAGCGACGCGAGCCGGGCAATCAGCAGCACGTCGCGATCGTCGGCATCGGGATGCAGGAAGCGCTTGTAGAGATCCTGCGAGAGTGACGTCGCCAGCATGAACAGGATCGCGTCGCAGGCGCTCACCTCGGCAGAGAACACCGCGGCGAGCGCGAGCGCGCCGAACCACGGCGGCAGCTGCTCGACGAGCAGCGTCGGCAGGACGATGTTCGGGTTGGTCAGCCCCGGGTGCGTCGCCCGTGCGGCCATGCCGAGCAGTGCCGGCACGAACGCAAAGATCGCCAGCGCTGCCGCCTGCAGGCCGATGCCGAGCCGCACGGTGCGCTCGCTGTCCGCGCCGTACGCCTTCTGCATCAGCCCCGGTGAGATGACGAACGCGGGCGCGAAGACGAGCAGCGACCACCCCGAAAGCGGTCCGCCCGAATAGAGCGGGTCCACGAACGTCGCGGGGACATCCGGCGCGCGCGCGATGCCCGCCAGCCCTCCGGCGTGAGCAAGCACCGTCGGCACCGCGACGACGAACCCGGCGAGCAGCACCGTGAGCTGCACCACGTTGACCCATGCGGTGCCGAGCAGTCCGCCCGCCATGAAGGTCGTCGTGACCACGACGGCGCTGATGACCGTCCCCTCCCATCGAGGGACGCCGGCGACGACGTCGAGTACCGCGGCGCCGGCGATGAGCTGCCCGGCGAAGATCGACAGCGTGCCGAGCCAGATCAGCATTGTCACGAGCGCCCGCACGAGCCCGCCGTAGCGAAGCTCCAGGAAGTCGCCGGTCGTGAGGAGGTTGTTGGCCTTGGCGGCGCGCCAGATGCGGGGGCCGATGAAGAACGCGAGGAAGACCGATCCGAGTGCCGAGGCGCCGTTCCACCACCAGGCGCTGATCCCGTCGAAATAGGCGCGTCCCGTCGCGCCAATGGTGGCGCCCGCGCCGATGTTCGAGGCGAGCACCGTCGCGAAGAGCAGCGGCGCGGTCAGCGAGCGGCCCGCGACGAAGAAGTCGGCGCTTCCCTTGATCAAGCGCGCGATCGACAGGCCGATCGCGACGAGCGCGACCGAATAGACGATGAGAAGGGCGAGGTGGAGATTCATCGGTAGGCGGCTGAAGCCCGCCCCTAACGGAATCTAGCGGGTACGGTTCCCGTGTCCGACGCCGACGGGAGGCCGCCGGAACTCTTCGCCATCACCGCGGCCCGGATGATGGCCTCGGCTATCACGTCGGCGGCCAGCGCGCCGACGTTGCTGACGTCCGCGGTCCCGTTCCAGCCGCCCGTCGCCAGCGCGAACACGGTGTCGCCGTCGCCCAGCGTGTGCGATGGAAAGAGCGCGCGCGCCAGGCCGTCGTCGGCCATCAGGGCCATGCGGCTGGCCTGTGCCTTCGTCAGCTTCGCGTTGGTGGCGACCACGCCAATCGTCGTGTTCTCGCCCGGCCGCGGGGTTGATGTCTGCGAGCCGGCGCGAAGCACCTTGCGCGCATCGGCGATGTTACCGTTCGCGTCGCGTGCGCCCGCGACCACGGCGCCGTTCGAGGGGTCGATGATGTCGCCGACCGCGTTGACGGCGACGATGGCGCCGACGACCAGGCCGTTCGGCAGGGCGATCGCCGCGGATCCGATCCCCGACTTCATCGGCATGCGGCCGCCGCCAATCTTGCCGACCGTCGCGCCGGCGCCCGCGCCGACGTTTCCTTCAGCGACCGGACCGCCGGCGGCAGCGCCGGCAGCCTTATAGCCACACTCCGCTGTCGGCCGCGCCTTGTTTCCGCCGAACCCGAGGTCGAACAGGATCGCCGACGGCACGATGGGAACGACACCGGCGCTGGTCTTGAAGCCGACGTTCTTTTCCTCGAGGTACTTCACGACGCCCTGCGCCGCGTCGAGGCCAAACGCGCTGCCGCCGGAGAGGACAATCGCGTTCACGCGCTCGACGAGATTGGTGGGATCGAGCAGGTCGGTCTCGCGCGTGCCGGGCGCACCGCCGCGCTGTGCGACGCCGCCGACGGCGCCATCACCGTCCGCGAGCACCACCGTGCAACCCGTCAGCCCGCCGGGCAGCGTGAAGTGGCCCACCCTGATGCCTGGCACCTGCGTAATGCCCTTGCGCTCGGGACGCGCTGTCTGGCCGTTCGCTGTCATCGTGGCCGCCGCGACAATCGCAAGCAATGCCGCTGTCCTCATCGACGACCTGATTATGGTGGAACGCAAATCACGTTGTCGATGAGCCGCGTCCCGCCGACCCAGATGGCGCCCGCCGCGATCACGGGGCCATCGATGCGCTCGACAGGCTGCATTGCACGCGGATCGACCACTTCGAGGTACTCCAACCGCACGGCTGGCTCCCGTTCGACGACCTGCCTGGCCGCCTGGCGAACGCACGCGGCATCGCGCACGCCATCGGCGACCTGCGTCCTGGCGACCGTCAGCGCTTCATACAGCACGGTTGCCACGCGCCGCTCGTCCGGCTGCAGCCGCTGGTTGCGCGAGCTGAGCGCCAGCCCGTCCGGCTCGCGCACGGTCGGCACCCCCACGATTTCGATCGGGACGTTGAAGTCGGCGACCATGCGACGGATTACCGCCAGCTGCTGCGCGTCTTTCTCGCCGAAGTAGGCGCGGTCCGGCTGCGCGATCTGAAACAGCTTCATCACGACGGTGGCCACGCCACGAAAATGGCCGGGACGAAACTTTCCGCAGAGATGCTCCGCGACGCGCCCCACGTCGATGGCGCAATCAGGCGGCTCGGGGTACATCTCCGCCACCGACGGCGCGAACACGACGTCGACGCCGAGCGCCGAGCAGAGGTCGACATCCGGTTGCAATGCGCGCGGATACTTTTCCAGGTCCTCGGGCCGGTCGAATTGCAGCGGGTTGACGAAGATGCTGACGATGACGAGGCCGCACTCCGTGCGGGCGGCCTCGATGAGGCGCGCGTGTCCCGCGTGCAGGGCGCCCATCGTCGGCACGAGGGCCACCCCTCGACCAGGCTCGGGGCGAGCGCGCCCGCCGGCGCGCCGGGCTTCCGCCACTCGATCCCGCAGCCGCGGGATCGACGCGATCACGTCCGATGTCATCTCACGTGGTTGGTGTCGCGGCCTTGGCGGCCGGACGCGCGTAGCGTCCCGACTTGACGTCCTCGACGTAGGCCTGCGCCGACGCCGTCACGGTTTCGGCGACGTGCGCGTACTGCTTGACGAAGGGCGGCACGGGCCCGTCGAACAGGCCGATCATGTCGTTGGTCACGAGCACCTGCCCGTCGCACTCCGGCCCGGCGCCGATGCCGATCGTTGCGATCGAGACCGCCGCCGTCACCGTGCGCGCGACGTCGGACGGGATGGCCTCGAGCACGATTGCAAAGACGCCGGCCTCCTCGAGCGCGAGCGCGTCGGCAAGCAGGATGTCCGCGTCGTGCGGCGTGGTGGCCTGCCGGAGGAATCCGCCCACGCGATGGACGGATTGAGGCAGGAGGCCGAGGTGCCCCATCACGGGGATGCCCACGTCGACGAGCCGCTTGACGGCCTCGAGGACGGCGCTGCCGCCTTCGACCTTCACCGCTTCGGCGCCGCCTTCCTGCATGAGACGCCCCGCGTTGCGGACCGCTTCCGCCGTGGTCGTCTCGTAGGTCATGAACGGCATGTCCGCGACGATCAGCGCGCGCTCGGTTCCACGGCTCACGGCGGCGGTGTGATGGATCATCGCCTCGAGCGTGACCGGCACCGTGGTCTCGAAGCCGAGGACCACCATGCCGACCGAGTCACCGACGAGGATCGCATCGACGCCGGCGCGGTCGAGCAGGCGCGCCATGTTCGCGTCGTAGGCGGTGAGCATGGCGATCTTCTCGCCGCGCTGCTTCTTCTCCTTGAAATCCCGCGTGCGGAACTTGATCTTCATCGGCGTGGCGCCGGGAACGTCTTCGTCAGCCACGCCTGGACGGCGCCCGTCACGTCCTTGCTGACGCTCAGCTCGCCGAGCGATGCGTACTCGTCAGGCTCGCCGGTCACCGCGGGTACGAGCAGGTGATTGACGCCGCGAACGGTGACGACCTCCACCGACTTCGACTTGCTCTCCTTGCGCGCGAGGTCGACGAGCCGCTCGACGTGCGTCACCGGTATCTGCCGATCGAGCTCGGCATGGAGGAACAGCATCGGCTGCCGCACGTCCTCGATGACGTGCGCGGGGTCGAACGAGAGCACGCTCTGCGTCCACGGCGTATCGGCCTGCTTGCGCAGGTCCGGCGGCACGCCTTCCCATCCCTTGCCGCTGAGGACGGCGGCCTGGATCTTCTTCTGCAGGTCGATTTTCTGCTGCCGCTCCGCGGGCGTGGCCTTCAGCCGGTCGAGCGCGTGCTGCTGCTGTTCGAGCGCGAGCTCGGCGCCGGTCGTCGATGGCGCGTCGACGGAGATCACGCCGGCGATGCGCCGGTCCCGCGCGGCGGCCAGCAGCGCGAGCCATGCGCCCTCGCCGTGACCGAGCACCACGATGCGCTTCGCATCGACGTCCTTCCGGTCCGAGAGCCACTTGACGATCGCGCGCAGGTCGTCGGACAGGTCGGAGATCGTCGCCGACTCGCGCCGCCCGCCGCTCTGGCCGTAGCCGCGCTTGTCGTAGCGCACCGCGAGGAACCCCGCCTGCGAGATCCCTGCGGCCAGGTTCGCGAGGATCGGCACGCCGAACGCCGTCCCGTCGCGGTCGTCGGACTCCACGCCGCCGATCAGGACCACTGCCGGCAGCCGGCCGGCGGCGGCGGTCGGGCGCGTGATCGTGGCGCCAAGGTTGAAGCCCGGCGCCGGAATGATGACCGCTTCGTCGCCGGGGTTCGACGTCACGCGGGTGCGCGAGATCGATCCGGCGATGTCGTCGCGCACCACGTCGAGGCCCTGTGCGGGGACGCCGACGCGCACGAGCGTGCCGACGTTGTCGGCGTAGAGATGCACGGTGAGCGGCATGCCCGCGTTGTCGAAGACGAGCTCGTAGTGATGCACGTCGAAGGTGGACGTGCCGAACTGCATCTGCTCGGTCACCTCGCTCTGCAGGCGGAACGCCACCTGCGCGCCCGGCCCCGGGCCGACAAACGCGCGGTACTCGGATCCCGGCGCTGCGCCGGCGAGCCGCCGCGCCAGCACCGCGTGCGACCCGAAGAACACGTTCGGCAGCAGCATCGACTGCGGCGAGACCATGTCGGTCGCGGCGATCGGACTGGTGCCCTGCGTCCCCTTCGATACCGCTGTGCCGTTCTCGAACGTCGTCTGCAGGTTGATGTCCACGCCGCCGATGCGCGCTTCGATCGTCAGCGACTCCGCCGTCTGGTCGGGCCGGTACTTGAGCTCCGCGCGGCGCGTGATGATGTCGATCGGCTCCGCGATCTGGCCCTGGCCGCTGATGAGGAGGCCCTGTGCATCCGAGCGAACGGTCACGTCCTGGTGACCGATCGCAGCGCCTCGCAGGAAGACGGTGTAGCCGACCGCCGCCGGCGTTGCGAGGGCGGGCTGAGCCGTGCCCTGCGCGAAGGCCGATGCCGCCGGGACCGCGAGGAACAGCACCAGCGTCCACGTACAATGGAGAACGCGCATTCTCTCGAATCGTATCAGCTACGCGCGCGTCTTACGAAGCACCTCGGATGACCTCGCCGGACGACTACACAGCCATTCATGCGGGCGCGGCCATCGGCGCCATCGCGGCGCGCGGGCAGGTTGCCGTCGCCGGCCCCGACCGCGGCGCCTTCCTGCACGGTCTCCTCACCAACGACACCGCGTCGCTCACGGCGGGAACGGGCTGTTATGCGGCCTGGCTGACGCCGCAGGGGCGCATGCTGTGCGACCTGCACGTGCTCGAATCGGGCGACATGATCGTGCTCGACGTGCCGGCCGCCGAGACGCAGCACGTGGCGGACCGGCTCGAACAGTTTCATTTCAGCGAGGACGTGCAGATGGCCACGCTGGCGTCGCTGCGCCCCGTCTGGATTCACGGTCCGGCGGCGCCCGGCATGGTCGGCGGCGGTGTCGGCGCGTGGAGGCCGTATCAGAACGCGCGCATCGAGTTCGCCGGCGTTTCCGTCGTCATCGCGCGCATCGACCAGCTCGGCGTACCCGGCGTGGTCATCTACGTGGACGCGCAGCAGGAGGACGAGGTGCTCGCCGCGCTCGCCTCGCGCGGCGCGCTGCACGCGACGCCGGCGACGCTGGAGGCCGCGCGCATCGAAGCCGGCTATCCGGTCTTCGGGCTCGACATGACCGCCGATACGATTCCGCTCGAGGCCGGCATCGAGGAGCGCGCGATCTCGCTGACGAAGGGGTGCTACGTCGGGCAGGAAGTGATCATTCGCGTGCTGCATCGCGGCCACGGCCGCGTCGCGCGCAGGCTGGTCCGGCTCCAGGTCGAAGGCGACGCGCCGCCGCGTGACTCGAAGATCTTCAGCGCCGAGCGGGAAATCGGCTTCGTCACGAGCGCGGCGGAATCGCCGCGTCTTGGCGCGCTCGCGCTCGGCTACGTGCACCGTGATTTCGTCGAGCCGGGAACCGCGGTGGAGGTGCAGGCCGGCGAGATTCGCGCGCGCGCGGTCGTCAGCTCGCGCTCGTAGCCGCCGCTACGCCGGCCCGGTGCCCAGCAGGCGAATCAGCTCCTCGTCCGCGGGCGGGAAGCGCAGCGACGACAGCTGCGCCCGCGGGATCCACTCCATCTCCTGCCCGAGCATCGGCTGCGGCGTCCCCAGCAGATCGCAGCGATAGAAGAAGAGCGTCACGGTCCGCTCGGGATAGCTGTGCGTGGTCTCGAGCAGCAGCTCGTTGACGACGACATCGGTGTCGAGCTCTTCGAGGATTTCGCGGCGCAGCGCGTCGGGGTGCGTCTCGCCGGCGCCAATCTTTCCGCCCGGGAACTCCCAGTGGCCGGCGAGGTGGACGCCGTCCTGCCTGCGCGTCACGAGGAAACGGCCGCCGTGCTCGATGACCGCTGCCACGACCGCGATCCTCGAGGCGCCATCCAGGATCATCTCGTCGCAGCCGGGCGCGGTTACTTGGGATTCGCGTCGAGCGCCATGCGCACGCGTTCGGCGAGCTGTGCGGGCGTGAAGGGCTTCTGCAGCAGCGGCACGCCGCCCCAGAACGTTCCGTGGATCTCCGTCGCGTCGTCGGTGTAGCCCGACATGTAGAGCACGCGCAGCTCCGGGTTCTGCTGAATGAGCCGGGCGGCGAGATTGGGGCCGCTCAACCCCGGCATGACGACGTCGGTGATGAGGATGTCGGCGCGCCGCACACCCTTCGCCGACCACTCGATCGCCTCCTCCGCGTTGCGCGCCTCGAACACCGTGTAGCCGCGGCGGCGCAGCGCGCGTGCGGAGATCTCGCGGATGGCGTCGTTGTCCTCCACCAGGAGCAGCGTCTCGTGGCCTTCGGTCGCCAGCGGCGCCATCTGCGGACGCTCGGAGACCGGCGAGGCGGTGGTGACTGGCAGGTAGACGCGGATCGAGGTGCCGCGGCCGAGCGCCGTCTGCATCGCGATGCCGCCGCCGCTTTGATCGATGATGCCGTAGACCGTCGCCAGCCCGAGACCCGTCCCCTTGCCCTTCGACTTCGTCGTGAAGAACGGCTCGAAGGCGTGCGCGCGCGTCGTCTCGTCCATGCCGATGCCGGTGTCGGTGATCGCCAGCATCACGTACGCGCCGGGCGGAATCGTCAATCCTTCCGCTTCGCGACGCTCCTCGTCGAGGGTGACGTTCGCGGTCTCGATCGTCACGTCGCCGCCGGTCGGCATCGCGTCGCGGGCGTTCAGCACGAGGTTGACGATCACCTGCTCGATCTGGCTGGCGTCCGCCTTGACGAAGCCGAGCCCCGTTCCGAGGCGGGCATCGGTGTGGATGTGATCGCCGATGAGGCGCGGCAGCATGTGCAGCAGCCCGGCGACGCTCTCGTTGACGTTGATGACCGTCGGATTGAGGATCTGCTTGCGGCTGAAGGCGAGGAGCTGGCGCGTCAGCGCGGCGCCGCGGTCGGCGGCGCGGCGAATCTCGCGCACCTCGCGCGCCGTCGACGGATCGACCTCGGTGCGCTCGGCAATCATGTCGGTGTAGCCGATGATGGCGGTCAGCAGGTTGTTGAAGTCGTGCGCGACGCCGCCGGCGAGACGGCCGATCGCTTCCATCTTCTGCGACTGGCGGAGCTGCTCCTCGCGGTCGTGCAGCGCGCGGCTCGACTGCCAGTTGCGCAGCGCGTAGCGGATCGAGCGCTCGAGGTGCGCGCCGACGAGGTGCTTCTCGACGTAGTCCGCCGCCCCTTCGCGCAGCGCGGCCTCGTCGAGCGCGCCGCTGCCGTACCCCGTCATGAGGATGAACGGCTTGTCGGTGCCGAGATCCTTCGCCGCCCTGATCACGTCGAGACCCGTGCCGTCGGGCAGCCGCTGATCGACGAGATAGATGTCGTGTTCGTCGGCCTTGACGCGTTCGAGGCCTGCCGACGCGGTGGCGATGACGTCGATCTGGCGCTCGAAGTGCGCGTCGAGCAGCGCCATCTCGATGAGCGCCTCCGCCTGCGGATCGTCGTCGATCAGCAGAATGCGGACATGACGCAGGTCGTGCGACGGACGCGCCGGCCGAGCCACGCTGGTGGAGGTTTCCGGTTTCTCCAAGTTCTGCAGAACGAGACGATCCATGAACGGGGACCCCCGGCGGACGGACTCGTGCCCGGCATTGGGGGGCAAAAAGTAACCTAACACGCGCCTGCGCGCTGCGAAGCTCAGCAGTTGGCGCGTTTTCGGTAAATTGGCCTAGCGGTGTCGCACGATTTCACGCCATGGATAGGAACTGCACAGACCTTTGACGGGGCACGCCTCGCAGCGCGGCTTGCGCGCGACGCAGACGGTCGCCCCGAGGTCCATCAGCGCCTGGTTGAAATCGAAGACGTGCTTCCGCGGGACGAGCGCCTCCGACACCGCCCACAGGTGCTTCTTCATCGCGTGCGCCTTCGGATCGCCGCGGCGCACGAAGGCGCGGAAGAGCACGCGCGCGACGTTGGTGTCGACAATCGCCGCGCGTTCGCGGAACGCGAAGCTGCGGATGGCGCCGGCGGTATAGGCGCCGATCCCCTTGAACGACATCAACGTGTCGTGATCCGACGGCAGCGTGCCCCCGTACCGCTCCACCGACTCGCGCGCGATCGCGTGCAGCCGCCGCGGCCGGATGTTGTAGCCGAGGGGCCGCCACGCCGCCGTCACGTCGTCCTCGGGCGCGGAGGCGAGCGCTTCGAGCGACGGATACTTGCCGAGCCACTCGTGATATTTCGGCAGCACGCGATCGACCTGCGTCTGCTGCAGCATCACCTCCGAGACGAGGATGTGGTACGGGTCGCTCGTGCGGCGCCACGGAAGGTCGCGCCCGTTGCGCCGGTACCACCCGAGCAGCGCGCGGCGGAAGCGTTGACGGGTCTTCGGCGGCGGCAGGGAGACGGCGGACATCCGCCCCTATAATTCCACGGGTCGAGGCATGAAGATCTATACCAAGACCGGCGACTCGGGGGAGACGTCGCTGTTCGACAACACGCGCGTCTCGAAAGCCGACGCGCGCGTCGACGCCTACGGGGAGGTCGACGAGGTCAATGCCTGCCTCGGCGCGGCGCGTGCGGCGGGCGTGGACGAGGAGATGTCGGCGCTCGTCGAGTCGCTGCAGCGCGACCTGTTCGCGCTCGGGGCGCGACTCGCCGACCCGTCTTCGCGCATCGCCCCGCGCGTCGAGAAGGCGACCATCACCGATGCGGCCGTGCAGCGTCTCGAGCAGGCGATCGATCGCCTCGAGGAGACGCTGCCGCCGCTGCGCCGGTTCATCCTCCCCGGCGGGTCCGGGTCCGGCGCGCTCCTCCACCTGGCGCGCACGGTCTGCCGCCGCGCGGAGCGGCGCGTCATCGCGCTCGGGGCCGGCGCCGTCGATCCGGTCGTCATCGTTTACCTGAACCGGCTGTCCGATCTCCTGTTCGTCATGGCTCGCGCGGTGAACCATCGCTCCGGGTTCCCGGAGACCGAGTGGTAGCGGGCGTTCGCGACGCGTACGCCGCATGCGAGCGCGCGGCACGGGCGCACTACGAGAACTTCCCGGTCGCCTCGCTGCTGGTGCCGCGTCGCATGCGGCCGCACGTCGCCGCCGTCTACGCCTTCGCGCGGGCAGCGGACGACTTCGCGGACGAGGGGAGCCTCGCGGCGGGCGATCGCCTGCGCCTGCTGGATGGATGGCGGGAGCGCCTGCACGAGGCTGCCGCATCGACGGCGCCGGGACCGCCGGCGCGTGCCGGCGAGCCGCCGGACACCCCGGCCGTCTTTCTCGCGCTCGGCGAATCGATCCGCTCGCTGTCGCTGCCGCTGCAGTACTTCGAGGCGCTCCTCAGCGCGTTCAGACAGGATGTGACGGTCACGCGCTACCGGACGTGGGACGACATGATGCGCTACTGCCAGCGCTCGGCCAACCCGGTCGGGCGGCTCGTGCTGCGCATCGCGGGCTATGACGAACCGCGCCTGAACGCGGCGTCCGACGCGATGTGCGCCGCGCTGCAGCTCACCAATTTCTGGCAGGACCTGAAGATCGACTTCGACCGCGGACGCATCTACCTCCCGGAGGACGAGCGCGAGCGGCACGGCGCGTTCGAGCGCGATCTCGCCGCCGGCGACATCACTCCGGGCTGGCAGCGCGCGCTCGCCACCGCGGCCGCGCGCACCAGGCTCCTGTTCGACGAGGGCCGATACGTGTGCGACGGGGTCCGCGGCCGGCTTCGCTACGAGCTGCGGGCAACGTGGCTCGGCGGCACACGCATCCTGGACCACCTCGAACGCTCCGGCTTCGACGTCATTCATCGCCGGCCGACGCTTGGCGCCGCCGACGCCATCGTGATTGCGCCGCACGTGTTCGCCTGGCGCCCGACCATCGCGCTGCCATGAGCCGCGACACGAGCTTCTACTACTCGTTCCTCGTCCTGCCGCCGCGCAAGCGCAACGCCATCATCGCCGTCTGGGACTTCTGCCGCGCCGTGGACGATGCGGTGGATGAAGCGCCGGACGGCACCGCCGCCCGCTCGCGGCTGTCGTTGTGGCGTGACGAGCTTGCGGCCTGCTACTCGAACGACGGGGCGCATCCGATGACGCCGCAAGGGGTGGCGCTGCGGCCGTACGTCGCGGAGCTCAAGCTGCCACGGCGTCCGTTCGAGGACCTGATCGACGGCGTCGAGATGGACCTCGCCCAGGTTCGCTATCAGACGTTCGCGCAGCTCGCCGGCTACTGCCGGCGGGTCGCGTCCGCGGTCGGCCTCGTCTGCGTCGAGATTTTCGGCTACCGCGATCCGGGCGCGCGCACCTACGCCGTGGAGCTCGGGATGGCGCTCCAGCTGACGAACATCATTCGCGACGTGGCCGCGGATCTGCTCAAGGGGCGCGTCTACCTGCCGGCGGAGGATCTCGCGCGGTTTCACGTCACCGAGAACGATCTCCGCGCGGGGCGGTTGACACCGGCGGTCAGCGGCCTGCTGCGGTTCGAGTGCGAGCGGGCTCGGTTCTATTACACGAAGGCGGCGTCGGCGCTGCCGGCGATCGACCGCCGCAGCCTCCTCGCGGCGGAGATCATGGGCGCCGTCTATCTCGAGATCCTGCGCCGCATCGAACGTTCGGGCTACGACGTGTTCAGCCACAGGATCCGCGTGCCGCGCCCGTACCGGGCGCTCATCGCGCTGCAGCTCTGGACGCGCGCGCTGTTCATGCGTTGACCCCTCGACTCGCTGCGCTCGCTCGGGGCGACTACGACGCCATCGTCATCGGCGGCGGGTTCGCCGGGCTCGCGGCGGCGACGCTGCTGGGGGAACAGGGAGCGCGCGTGCTCGTCCTCGAGGCGCGCCCGGCGCTCGGCGGCCGCGCGACGGCGTTCACGGATCCCGCGACGGGCGAGCGCGTGGACAACGGACAGCACGTCCTGCTCGGCTGCTACCGGGACACGTTCCGGTTTCTCGATCGCATCGGCGCGGCGGATCACGTCCAGGTGCAGGACCGGTTGACGATCGACATGATCGATCGCGACGGGCGGGCATCACGGCTGTCCTGTCCATCACTGCCGCCGCCGTTCAACCTGCTCGGCGGGCTCGTGACGTGGAGCGCGCTCGGGTGGCGAGATCGTCTGGCAGCGATCCGTTTGGGGCGCGCCTTGACGGCGCGCCGGGCATGCCATGAAGGCTTGCCCGACGGGGAGACCGTTCGTGACTGGCTCGTGCGCCACCATCAGACGCCGCGCCTCGTCGAGATGCTGTGGGAACCGCTCGCGGTCGCCGCGCTGAACCAGCCGATCGAGGTCGCCGCGGCCGCGCCGTTTACGCGCGCGCTGTCAGAGATGCTCGGCGGCCGCCCGCGCGACGCGTCGCTCGCGCTGCCGCTGAAGCCCCTTGACGAAATGTACGCGCTTCCCGCGCGCGCGTACATCGAAAGCCGGGACGGAGAGGTCAGGATCAATTCGCCCGCGAGGATTCAATTCAACAACACCGGTGGGGCACACCGTGAAGGTTCGCCGCCCCGGGTGACTGTACGTGAGCAGGTTCTCACTGCTTCCATAGTCATCTCTGCCGTCCCGTGGTTTGCGCTGTCTGAGGTATTCATCGATCCGCCCGAATCCATGCTCGCCACGCTCGAGGCGGCGGATAGTACCGAGGCGTCGCCCATCGTCACGGTCAATCTCTGGTTCGATCGCATCGTCACCGACCAGGTGCTCGTCGGCCTTCCCGGCCGCACGATGCAATGGGTGTTCGACAAGCGGCGAGTGTTCGGCGAGCAGGCGTCGCACCTCTCGCTGGTCTCGAGCGGGGCGGGAGCGATCGTGGCGCTCACCAACGAGGCGCTGATCGAGCTGGCGACACGCGAGGTCGAGGATGCGATACCCGCGGCGCGTGGCGCGTCGGTCCGCCGCGCCGTCGTCGTGCGCGAGAAGCGCGCGACGTTCTCGGTCGCGCCCGGCCAGCCACCGCGGCCGCAGACGCGGACGCCGATCCCGGGGCTGTTCCTCGCGGGCGACTGGATCGACACCGGCCTGCCAGCTACCATCGAGGGCGCGGTTCGCAGCGGCCATGAAGCCGCCACGCTGGCATTGTCGTAAATGACATCGATCGTCGTCCACTACCAGGAGATCGCGCTCAAGGGGAAGAACCGCCCATGGTTCCTCGGCCGCCTTGTCCGCAACCTGAAGCGCGCGTTGTCCGACCTCGACGTCATCGCGGTGCGCGCGCTGATGGGACGGATCGAGATTCAGCTCGGTCCCGGCACGAGCCGCGAGACGGCGGGCGAGCGTGTCGGGCGCACCTTCGGCATCGCGAACTACTCCTACGCACGGCGGACCGTGCTCGACATCGACGTCATCGCCGCCGCGATTCTCGCGGACCTGCGGGACCGCACCTGCAGCAGTTTCCGCGTCAGCGTCCGGCGCGCGGACAAGCGGTTTCCGATGACGTCGCCGCAGGTGGAACGCGAGGTCGGCGGCCGCATCAAGGAGGCGCGCGGGTGGAAGGTCGATCTCGACCACGCGGAGCTCACGATTCACGTCGAGCTGCTGACCACCGAGGCGTTCTACTTCTTCGGCAAGGAACGCGGACCCGGCGGGCTGCCGACGGGGACCGCCGGACGCGTGACCTGCCTGCTGTCGGGCGGCATCGATTCGCCGGTCGCCGCGCACCGCATGATGAAGCGCGGCTGCGCGGCCGGCTTCGTGCACTTCCACAGCTATCCGATCCTCTCGCGCGCGTCGATCGAGAAGGCGCGCGAGCTGGTCCGGCTCCTGACGACGTGGCAGCAGCGGTCGCGGCTGTATCTCGTGGCGTTCGGGGATATCCAGCAGCAGGTGGTGCTCGCGGTGCCGGGTCCGATGCGCGTCATCGTCTACCGCCGGCTGATGCTGCGCATCGCGGAGCGGATCGCGCGCGCGCGCGGCGCGCAGGGGCTCGTCACCGGCGACGTCGTCGGCCAGGTGGCATCGCAGACGCTCGAGAACCTGCAGGTGATCGGCAGCGTGGCGACGCTTCCCCTCTTCCGCCCGCTCATCGGCATGGACAAGGAAGAAATCATGGACGAGGCGCGCCGCCTCGGCAGCTACGCGATCTCGATCATCCCCGATCAGGACTGCTGCACGCTGTTCACGCCGCGCAACCCGCTGACGCGCGGGCGTCTGCACCTGGTCGAAGCAGCCGAGCGTGCGTTGCCGATCGACGAAATCGTCGAGAAGGCGGCCGCCGAAGCGGTGGTGGAAGACTTTGAATTCCCGGTGGTAGGATCGCCGGTCGGAGGTGCGCCGTGACTCCAGCAAGTGGCGTGGCAGCGGTAGAGGGCGTTGGCCGGATTGAGTCGCTGCTCGGTGACGATGCGTCGCTGCTCACGTATCAGTGCCGGACGATTCCGAGGGACAACCTGCATCTGCCGGGTCCCGACTTCGTCGACCGGATCTTCGCGGCCTCCGATCGTCCGCCTCGCGTGCTCGGCGGCCTGCAGTGGCTGTTCGACACCGGCCGTCTCGCGCGCACCGGGTACGTGTCGATCCTGCCCGTCGACCAGGGCATCGAGCACTCGGGCGGCGCGTCGTTCGCGCCGAACCCCGCCTACTTCGACTCCGAGAACATCGTGAAGCTCGCCATCGAGGGCGGCTGCAACGCGGTCGCGTCGACGCTCGGCGTGCTCGGCTCGGTCGCCCGCCGCTACGCACACAAGATCCCGTTCATCGTCAAGCTGAATCACAACGAGTTCATCTCGTATCCGAACGCGTTCGACCAGATCAGGTTCGGCAGCGTCAAGCAGGCGTGGGACATGGGCGCGGCCGCCGTCGGCGCGACGATCTACTTCGGCTCCGAGGAATCGAAGCGGCAGATCCAGGAAGTCAGCGAGATGTTCCAGCGCGCGCACGAGCTCGGCATGTTCACCGTGCTCTGGTGCTACCTGCGCAACGCCGCGTTCAAGACGAAGGAAAAGGACTATCACGTGGCGGCCGACCTGACAGGGCAGGCCAATCACCTCGGCGTCACGCTCGAGGCCGACATCATCAAGCAGAAGCTGCCGGAGAACAACGGCGGCTACAACGCGCTCAATTTCGGCAAGACGCACAAGGCCGTCTATTCGCAGCTGACGACCGACAACCCGATCGACCTGACGCGGTATCAGCTGGCGAACTGCTACATGGGACGCTCGCCGCTGATCAATTCCGGCGGCGCGTCGGCGGGGGAAAGCGACCTGAAGGAGGCGGTGCGGACCGCGGTGATCAACAAGCGCGCCGGCGGCGCCGGCCTGATCTCCGGCCGCAAGGCGTTCCAGCGTCCGATGAAAGAAGGGATCGGCCTGCTGAACGCGATCCAGGACGTCTACCTCACGAAAGAGATCACAGTCGCGTAGGCGGGTCTGAAGACCCGCCTCTACGTCCGTAGCCTCACCACGTCGGTAGCGTCACGTTCGCAGCGGCGGATTCCGTAGAGGCGGACCTTGAGGTCCGCCTGCCAGAAACTCCTCGAGCGCTTCCCTGGTGCTCCTGAATGCGAGCTCGTCCCACGGGATTCGCCCCCGCTCGAACAGCTGCGCCTCGAGTCCCTCGTCATCGCAACCGAGGCAGCCGCCGACGATCGTGGCGGCATACGCGATGATGATCACCGCGACGCCCGGATACGAATAGACGTTGATCAGGCGGTCGAGCCTGATGTCGAGGCCGCACTCCTCGCGCGCTTCGCGAACCGCCGCGGCCTCGACGGTCTCGCCGCGATCGATGAAGCCGCCGGGAAAGACCCACTTGCCATAGCCGGGTTCGATCGCGCGTCTCACCAGGACGATGCGACCCTGGTCGTCGCTGATGATGGTGCCGACCGCGACCTTCGGATCGACGTAGTGGACGAAGCTGCAGCGGACGCAGACGAGACGCTCGGGCTCCGTGGCCTTCAGCAGCCGCGCCTCGAGCGGGCCGCCGCAGCGCTCGCAGAACCGGATGGCGTCGTTGAACACCGTATAATCTTGCTTCATGTCGATCCTCAAAGTCGCGCGCATGGGCCATCCGGTCCTCCGTGAACGCGCGCAGCCGCTCGACAAATCCGACATCAAGAGCGCATCGTTCCAGAAGCTGGTCGACGACATGATCGACACGATGCACGAGTACCACGGCGTCGGCCTTGCCGCGCCGCAGGTGCACGAGGGGCTGCGCCTGTTCGTCGCGCTGCTGGACGAGGACCCCGATGCGAAGAGCGAGGCGGCCGTCATCATCAACCCCGAGATCGTTCCCAACGGCTCGGTGATCGAAGAGGGATGGGAAGGCTGCCTGAGCATCCCGGATATCCGTGGCATGGTCCCCCGCTACACGGACATCGTCGTCCGCGCGCTCGATCGCACCGGCCGCACCATCGAGCTGCCGCTCAAGAGTTTTCCCGCGCGCGTCGCGCAGCACGAGACCGATCACCTCGACGGCGTGCTGTTCTTCGATCGCATGACGTCCTTCCAGTCGCTCACCTTCCTCGACGAGTACTCGCGGTTCCACGCCAAGGACGAGGACTGAGCGCGCTGCGCGCGCAAGTGGAAAAGTGGAAAAGTGGAAAAGTGGAAAAGTAAGTGGGTAAGTGGAAAAGTGGAAAAGTGTGTGACCGCTTAGCTGTAGGCGGCCAATGCAAGTCGAAACGCCGATTTTCGGGCACTCGCCGGAGAGCCATCGTCGATCGCGGCTGCTATACTTTCGGCCACTGCGTTGCTCGACACCGCGCCACCGAACATTACGCTGCGTAACGCGCCGGGCGTGCCGTTCGACGGCGCGATCGCGGCCGCCAGGACGTGTTACTCGCCGCGAGTGATCGGCACGCACGAGATCACCGACAAGCAGCGCGACACGATCGGCGCGCTGACGTTCGACGCCGGCCATCACACCGTCTATCAGCACGCGAATTTCGAATTCGGGTTGGAAAACATCTCCAGGCAGTTCGTCTGGACGTTCCTCCACTCCTACCCGTTCTACAACTCCGAGCAGTCCAGCCAGCGCTACGTCAAGTTGAAGGAGCCGCGGGCGTTCGTGCCGCCGCTCTCCGGCGAGGCGCTCGCGGTCTACGAGACCGCCATCCTGCGCGCGTGGGACCGCTACGCCGAGCTATCGGCGCTGCTCAAGGACGACGCGCTGGCGATCCTGAAGGAATTGCGCTACGTCCGGCCGACGACATCGGCCGATCGACTGAAGCAGATCGAGCGCGACGCCGAGAAGCGGGCGATTGAAACCGCGCGCTACGTCATTCCGATCGCGGCGTTCACGTCGATGGTCCACACGATTTCCGGCATCGTGCTCCATCGCCTCAACCGGATGATGAACAGCGGCGACGCGCCGTACGAGACGCGCCAGGTCGTCGGCGAGATGGTGCGCCTGGTCACCGCGTGGGACCCGCTGTTTTTCGAGAAGGTCGGTCTCGAGCCGATCGAGGGTGACGACCTGCCCGAAGCGGGCTTTCCCGGTCCGCGCGGCGACGGCGATCGCTATGCCGCCGCCTTCGACGCACGGCTGAACGGACGCTGGTCGAGGCTGCGCGACGCCTCACCCGCAGCGGAAGCGATCGTCGCGGAAGCCGTGCGCTCGGTCTTCGGCCTGTTGCCGGACGAGATGGGCGATGACGAGGCAATTGACCGGGTGATGAACCCGGCGCTGAATCCCTACCGCCTCGACGTGCTCAACGTCTCATATCACTCGCCGCTGATGCGGGCATTGCACCACGCGACCTACGTCTTCGAGAAGCGCCTCAGCCACACGGCCGACTCGCAGGACCAGCGGCACCGCATGGTTCCCGCCTCGCGCCCGCTCATGACGTTTGCCGACACCACCTCGCCCGACTACATCACGCCGCGCCTCGTCGCCGCCAACCCGCGCGCGCGGGCAGTCTACGACTGCGCGATGCGCGAGGCGTGGACGTCGAAGAACCGGCTGCTGGAGCTCGGGGTGCCGCTCGAGTTCGCGCTCTACGTGCTGCCGAACGCCAAGACGCTGCGCCTGGTCGAGTCCGGCTCGCTGCTGGCGCTGCTCCACAAGTGGACGCTGCGCACCTGCTTCAACGCGCAGGAAGAAATCTTCCTGGCGTCGATGGACGAAATCAAGGAGGTGCGCGCGGCGCACCCGCGCATCGGCCGCTACATCGGGCCGCCGTGCGTCATCCGCAACGGCCTCATCTCTCCCCGCTGCACGGAGGGGTCGCATTTCTGTGGCGTCCCCGTGTGGCGCGATTTTCCGGCGGTCGTGCGCCGCCTGTGATGAAACGTATGACCTGATCACTTTCCACTTACTTACTTTCCACTTTCCACTTACTTTTCCACTTTTCCACTTCTCTACTTTTCCACTTGCTTGCTCCCTGGCTCGTTCATCTCTACACCGCGAGCAGCTCGGTGGCCGCGCTCCTCGCCACCCGCGCCATCTTCGAGTACCGCATCCGCGATTCGTTCCTCTGGCTCGCCGCCGCCATCGTCATCGACGCGAGCGACGGCGTCCTCGCGCGCGCCGCTCGTGTGTCGCAGCGGATCCCCTGGTTCAACGGCGCCAAGCTCGACGACATCGTCGATTACCTGACGTACGTGTTCGTACCGGCCGTCATCCTCTGGAGGGTGCTGCTGGTGCCGGATGCCTGGACGGTGCCCGTCGGCGGCGCGATGCTGCTGTCGAGCGCCTACGGGTTCAACCGCGAGGACGCGAAAACCAGCGATCACTTCTTCACCGGTTTTCCCTCGTACTGGAACATCGTCGTGTTCTACCTGTACGTCATGCGAACGCCGCAACTCGTCAACACGATCGTGCTGCTGGCGCTCGCCGTCCTGGTGTTCGTCCCCATCCGCTACGTCTATCCGAGCCGGACGCCGGCGTGGCGCGGCGTGACGGTGGCGCTCGGCCTGGCGTGGGGCATTACGCTGCTGGTGATGCTGTGGCAGCTCCCGGCCGTTTCGGCGCTGCTCCTGTGGGGGTCGCTCGTGTTTCCCGTGTATTACGTGATCCTGTCGATCGCCGTTGGATGGAAGCGATGAAGCCGATTGCCGTGCACGCGTTCAACCCGAGTCCACTGACCGGCGACGGCAACACGACGTGGCTGCTGCCCGGGCACGTGCCGACGCTGATCGATGCCGGCACGGGCGAGCCGCAGCACCTCGAGGCGCTCGAACGGGCGCTCGACGGCGCGCGGCTCGCGCAGGTACTCGTGACCCACAGCCACGTCGATCACGCGTCCGGCGCCGCGGCGATCGCGGAGAAGATGCCGCACGTCAGGTTCCTGAAGATGCCATGGCCGGACCACGACCGTCAGTGGCACGTGCGGTGGGAACCGCTGACCGACGCCGAGGTGGTTCCCGCAGGCGATTCGTCGTTGATCGCGATTCACACACCGGGACACTCACCGGATCATCTCTGCTTCTGGGAGCAGGAAGGCCGGCTGCTGTTCTGCGGCGATCTGGCGTGGCAGGGCTCGACCGTGGTGATTCCGCCAAGCCTCGGCGGCGACGTCGCCTCCTATCTCGCGTCGCTCGAACGGGTCATCGCGCTGGATCCGGTGGAGATGCTGCCGGCGCACGGCCCCGTGATCGACCATCCCATCGAGCTGATGCGCGAGTACATCGAGCACCGGGCGCTGCGCGAGCAGCAGGTCGTCGCCGCGCTGCGCATCGGCATCACCGATCCGACGCAGATGGTCGCGAGAATCTACCCGTCGCTGGCGCGGCCGCTCGTGCCGGTCGCGCGCGAGAGCGTGCTCGCCCACCTCGTGAAGCTGGAACGCGAAGGCAAGGCCCGCCGCGACGGAGATGCGTGGCATATCATTGAGCCATGAACGACGTCGTCGACTACATCAACGTCAACCGTGATCGCTATCTCGACGAGCTCAAGCAGTACCTCGCCATCCCGAGCATCAGCGCGCTGCCCGAACACGCCGCGGACATCCGGCGCGCGGCGCAGTGGACGGCGGACGCGCTCACGGGCGCGGGCATGGAGCACGTGCGGCTGATCGACACGCCGGGCAATCCGGTCGTCTACGGCGACTGGCTGAACGCGCCGGGCAAGCCGACGATCCTCTTCTACGGCCACTACGACGTGCAGCCGGTCGATCCGCTCAACCTGTGGACCACGCCGCCCTTCGAGGCGACCGTGCGCGACGGCGAGATCTACGCGCGCGGCTCGGCGGACGACAAGGGACAGGTGTTCATGCACATCAAGGCGGTGGAAGCGCACATGAAGAAGGCGGGCCGCCTGCCGCTGAACATCAGGTTCTTCATCGAAGGCGAGGAGGAAGTCGGAAGCGTCCACCTCGACGAGTTCGTGCGGTCGCACAAGGCCGATCTCGCCGCCGACGTGGTCGTCATCTCCGACTCGCCGATGTTCGATCGTGGCATCCCGTCGATCTGTTACGGGCTGCGCGGCCTCACCTACTTCCAGATCGATCTCCGCGGCACCAACTCCGACCTGCACTCGGGATCGTTTGGCGGCGCGGTCGCCAACCCCGCGTTCGTGCTGGCGACCCTGCTGGCGCAGATGAAGGACAAGAGCGGCCGCATCAAGATTCCCGGCTTCTACGACGACGTGCGGCAGTTGAGCGAGGCGGAGCGGGCGGAATGGAAGAAGCTGCCGTTCAACGAGACGCGTTATCGAAAGGAGCTCGGCGCGCCGAAGCTGTTCGGCGAGACGGGCTACTCGACGCTCGAGCGCGTCTGGGCGAGGCCGACCTTCGAGGTCAACGGCCTGCTGTCAGGCTTCACGGGCGAGGGCGCGAAGACCGTGCTGCCGGCGATCGCGATGGCCAAGGTGAGCATGCGCCTCGTGCCCGACCAGGACCCGAAGAAGATCGGCGACCTGTTCGAGGCCTACATCAACAAGATCGCGCCGAAGACGGTGGAGCTGAAGGTGACGCGCATGCACGGCGGCAAGCCGTGGATGACCGAGTTCGACAACAAGTACGTGCGCGCCGCCGGGCGCGCGATCGAGAAGGGGTTCGGGAAGGCGCCGGTCTTCAACCGGGAAGGGGGCTCCATCCCCGTGGTCTCGACGTTCCAGGAGGAGCTCGGCCTGCCGAGCGTGCTGTTCGGCGTGGGACTGCCGGACGAGAACGCGCACGCGCCGAACGAGAAGCTCGATCTCTCGAACTTCCACAACGGCATCATCGCCTCGGCGTTTCTCTACGACGAGATCGCGCAAACCGGATAACCACGAAGGCGCGCAGCCTACTCTGTTTCTTCGGGTTCTTCGGTTTCGGCGAGCGCGTCGTTGGCCCTGTCGACGTCTTCGGCGCGCACCAGCAGATAGGCGCCGTCGATGGCCGGATACATGCCGCCCGCGTTGTCGGAGCGGATCATCGACTCGATGCCGGCTTCGTCGAGAATCCCTTGCGCGATCCGCGCATCGGCGGTCGATCGGAACGTGCCGATCGACACCAGATCTGAGGACTTCGTGGTCATGGCGGCCTACCGTGTGGATCGGCTCTCGTCGGTCTCGAACGCCAGCAGTACGTTGCCGCCGCGTCCGTTGCCCAGGCCCGTGTAGCCGGAGCCGAGGAACAGCATCCCGCCGGCGACGGCCGGTCCGGGCGCTCCCATCGCGCCGCCGCGTGCCGCGACGCCGTTGGCCGTCATGAAGTCGCGGACGGTGTCGAACTCCCAGACCTGCCTGCCGTCGGCCGCCGCGAACGCGCGCAGCACGCCGTCCTGCCCGCCCGAGAACACGATGCCGGGGATGACCGTGAGCGCCGCGGTCTGTCCCGATTGCCGCTGCGGGATCGGCGCCACCGGCGTCGTCCATTTCTTCTCGCCGGTCTTCAGATCGAGCGCCCAGACGGCGCCGCTGCGCGTGCCGAAGTAGACGCGCTGATCGTCCGCCGCGCCGCCGAAGGTGATTTCGCCACGGGCGAGCTTCTCGACGAGCGTCGCCTTCCAGATCACCTTCCCGTCGCGCACGTCCTGCGCGTAGACTTCGCCGCTCTTCTGCCCGGAGATGACGATCGTGCGGCCGTCGTTCAGCGTGCGCATGATCGGCGAGTCGCCGAAGTCCCAGTCGGGCCCGATGTTGGCGGGGCAGTTCTCCGACGGGCTGGTCGTCTCACAGCCGACGAGCCACGCGTCGTCCGGCGTGTGCTGCACGGTCCAGCGCGGCTTGCCCGTCGCGAGGTCGAGCGCCATCACCGCGTCGGTCGTGGTCGCGGAGACGGGCCTGCTGTACGCGTCGCCGGTGCCGATGTAGAGCGCGCCGCGCGCCTCGTCTATCGTCGGCGTGTCCCAGATGCCGCCGCCGGACGGCGCGTAGAGCTGCACGCCGCGCGTGTTCTTCTTCGTCGGCTTCGGTTCTTCGCTGATGATGAACGTCTTCCAGGCCTGCTTCCCGGTGTCCGCGTCGAGCGCGACGATGCTGCCGCGGAAGGTGCAGCAGGGGTAATCGGGGCCGCCGCCCGCGGCTTCCTCGCGCGAGGCCAGCGGGACGTAAAGGCGTCCCTTGTGCAGGATGGGCGAGCCGGTGACCGCGGCGAGCGGATGCGGGTCGGCGCTGACGATCCAGAGCGCCCTGCCGGTCGCCGCGTCGAGCGCGTAGACGTTGCCGCGCAGGTCGCCGAAGTAGACCGCGTACGACGAGCCGGCGTGCCCCTTGACGGGACCGACGCTCGGTGCGTTGCGAACGCCGGACGACGCCTGGAAACCCCACGCGACGCAGCCGCTCTTCGCGTCGAGCGCGTAGACGTAGCCGGTGTCCGCACCGAAGAAGACGCGTCCGCCGGCCACGGTCGGCTGGCTGTACATCGACGCGGCGTTGGGCAGCCCGAAGGCCCATTTCAGTTTCAGGTTTGGCACCTGCGCGGCGGTGATCCCCGCGGCTTTCGCCGACTGGAACCGGGCGTTGGTCGCGTCGGCGCTCCAGCCGTTCCACGCAGGACCCGCCGACGGATCGGTGAGCTTCGCGCTCGCCGGGCACTGATTCGGCATCGCCTTCGGATCGCCGGCGGGAATGCTTCCGATCTTCCGGCCTCCGAGGAACTCGGCATACCCGCGCTTGACGACGTCGCTGGCGTCGGCGACGGCCTGCGCGTGCGCCGGCGTCGGGGTCATGGTGATCGCCGCGAAGACCGTGTCGGGCGAGAGCCTGCGGAGCGCGTCGAGGTCGGGCGCCTGCTCTGCGCCCGCCGCCCGCGCGACACCGGGATTGCGGTGGCATGTCGCGCAGTGCTCCTCGAAGCTGCGAATCGTCCCCGATGCGGTCTGCGCACTCGCCGCCGCGCCACCGAACAGCAGCAGGGCGGCAGCACCCCCATACAGAACCACTCGCTTGATCATGAGCATCACCTTTCGACGGATCTTACTCCGACATTTTCCACAGCTTTTGCCGCGGAGGCACGGAGACACGGAGGCGGATGGTTACGCCAATCAGCGTAATGGTTACGCCAACCAGCGTAGTGGTCACCCACGGATGGTAGTACAGCGCGGCGGCGAGCAGAGCAATCCAGCCCATTAACCAGCCGATACGCACAACGGAACAGAGAGCACCACAGTCAAAAAAGATCTCCGTGTCTCTGTGTCTCCGTGGCCCGTGGTCAGGTCATGCAGTGAAGACTGCGGCGAATCTAGTTCAGCGCCGCGACCCGGCGCCGCAGCGTCTTGACGTGCTCCCAGATCTGGTCGTGCTCCTCGCGCGCCTCTTTATCCATCTCGCTCATGCTCGAGAGCTTCAAGTACGTCTGCAGATCGCGCAGCGCGCCGGTGACGTCGTTGAGGTGGTAGTTGAGGAGGCCCCGGTCCCGCAGCTCGCTGAGCGCGGAGGGCGTGAGCGCGACGAGCAGCTCGGTGACCGTGCGCGCCTGCGGGAACGAGCGCATGTGGACGTAGATGCGCTTCAGGTTCAGCAGCATCCGCACGATGATTTCCTTGCGCGTGGCGGGCGCGAGCAGCGACTTGCTGAACGCGATCTCGCTGCCCACGTGCTTCTGCAGCAGCACGCGGCAGTCGTGCTCCGAGAGCAGCGCGCCGCCGTGGAATGGATCGATGAGCAGGCCGCTCGTCGTGCGCTTGCCGACGTCGGGGCTGCGCACGAGGAAATGCCCGGGAAAGTTGACGCCGTCGATGTGCAGCCCGGCGCGGCGCGCGATTTCCATGTAGACGAGCGAGAGCGTGATCGGAATCCCCGTGCGGTGGTCGAGGACCTCGTTCAGGCAGCTGTTGCGCGGGTCCTCGTAGCGCTCGTTGCCCGAGAAACCCTGCTCCTGGAAGAGATACATGTTGAGCGCGCGCACGCACGCAAGCGTGGAGGTGTCGCCGGTGTCTTGCGCACGGGAATGAATGAACTTCGCCGCCGCGGCGCCCATCCCGTCCAGCTGCGAGACGTACGGCTCGGGATCGATGCGTGGGTATTCGATGCTCGCAATGACGAGCGCCGCGTGCGCCAGCGCGGTGCCCGGGGCGTTGGAAGCCGAGGTGAGCGCGTCCGCCAGCTCTTTCTTCATTTCACCAGGTCTTCGAGCATCGGAAGCGACAGGGCGTCGAGTCCGCCCACGACCAGCTCCGCGCCCGTCAGCTCGGCGGCCGGATAGCTCGTCGTGACTCCTACACAGCGTAACCCGGCTTCGCGTGCCGATTCGAGTCCCCACACGGAGTCCTCGATCGCCACGCAGCGCTGGCGGTCGAGCGGCCTGCCCGCGGCCTCCTGCATCCGCTCGAACGCCAGCAGATACGGGGCGGGCGACGGCTTGCTCTGCGGGGTGTCGCCCGATGCGACGATCGCGGCGAAGAGGCCGCCCAACCCGGCGGCGTTGACGATTTGCACGATTTCGTGGCGGAGCGCGCCCGACGCGATCGCGATCGGCACGGCGGCCGCGGCCGCGCGCACGAAGTCGGCGGCGCCCGGAAAGAGCACCTCGTCACCTTCGAGCATCGCCTGCAGCTTCATGCCCTTCCGCGTGACGAGCGCCGTGATGTCCCGATCGGTCCACGCCAGGCGGCGGTCGCGCGCCAGCGCCTGCAGCATCCCGACGTCGTCGTAGCCGAGATAGCGGGCGAAGTATTCCTCGCGTTCGAGGCGCAGCCCTTCGCCGGCGAGCGCCTGCTGGTACGCCTTCAGGTGCAGCGGCTCGCTGTCGGCAATGACCCCGTCGAAGTCGAAGACAATCGCCTGGAGCGCGGAGGTCACGCGCCCGGGGCCTTCGCCGCGGGCGCTTCGGGGGGCGCCTTCTCGCCGGCGCGAATGGGCACCTTGAGGCGGTTCGCCGCCGGCGGATAGGGGCACTCCCACGTCGGGTTGTAGGCGCAGGTCGGGTTGTAGGCGAGGTTGAAATCGATCACGTAGAAGCCCGTGGCGGTCGGTTTCAGGTCGAGATAGCGGCCGGCGGAATATGTTTCCGTGCCCGTGGTCTGATCGGCGAACGGCACGAAGAGCGACGTGATCTGCTGCGTGCCCGCCTCGACGAACGATTCGAGCGACATCTGCGTTCCCTGGAGCGTGAACTCGAGGACGCCGACGCGCTGCATCTTCCGGTTCGTTCCCGTCGAGGTCGGCATGTCGGACACCGGCCGCTCGTTCGCCAGCTTGAGCGAGGCCGGCACCTTGTAGGCGGGGTCGACGGGGTAGTACTTCAGCGGCAGCAGGAGCGCACGCTTGGCGACGGGAACGCTCTCCGGATCGGCGGCCAGCGTCCGGTCCTTTTCCGCGCGCGCGTTCTCGACGGCGGTGACGTAGCTCGCGGCATCGTCATCGGGCGCCGGCGGCCCCGACGTGCAGGCGCCGAGGAGCGCGGCAATGACGAGCGCAATGCGCAGCGTAGGCCGGGTCCTTTCGGACCCGGCAGATTGTCCAAAAACCACTAACTAACAATATAACTGCCGCGCGCCACCGTGGCGTCGGCCAGCGTCCGGCGGAGGGCGACCGTGTTGACGGGGGTCGCCTTCAGCACGCGGCGCAGCGCGGCGAGCAGCGTGCGCAGCGTGTCGCCCTCGGCCATCGCGGCAAGCGCATTGGTCGCGGCGGCCTGCACGCGCTGCGTGGCGTCGTTGACGAACGTGCGCGCGGCCGCCTCGTGCAGCGCCGCGTCGGCGCGTCCGCTTTTCACGGCTTCGCGCGCGCGCAGCACGGCGCTTTCCGCGGCGAAGATGTCGATCAGGATGTCCGCCGCCGCGCTCAGGACCTCCTGCTCGTCCGTCAGCTTCTGACCGTAGGTCTGCATCGCGGTGCCGAGCACCATCAGCGCCACCTTCTTGAGCGCCGCCACGGTCTTCAGGTCCGCGTCGAGCCCCTCGTCGGCCGACAGCGACGCGCCCGACGGGGACAGCAGTTCGTCCTGCAGCCGCTTGGCCGCGGGGATGAGGCCGATCTCGCCCTTCAGCGCGCGGCGAATCAGCATGCCGGGAATCAGCATCCGGTTGATCTCGTTGGTCCCCTCGAAGATGCGGTTGACGCGCGCGTCGCGATAGAACCGCTCGGCGGGATAGTCCTTCACGAAGCCGTTGCCGCCGTGAATCTGCACGTTCTCGTCGAGCACGTAGTCGAGCACCTCGCTGCCCAGCACCTTCGCGATCGACGCTTCAACGGCGAACTCCTCCAGCGCCGACGCGATCGCCGGGCCGCCATGGCTGCCGGCATCGGCAACGGTCGCGTCGATCAAACCGGCGGTCCGGTACATCAGGCTCTCGAGCGCATACGTCCGCGCCGTCATCTCACCGAGCTTGTATTTGATGGCGCCGAAATCCGCGATGGGATGGCCGAACTGCTTGCGCTGCTTCGCGTACTTCGCCGCCTCGGCGATCGCCGCACGGCACCCGCCGCTGCACATCGCGCCGAGCTTGAAGCGCCCGAAGTTCAGCGTGTTCAGCGCGACCTTGTGCCCCTTGCCGATCTCGCCGAGCACGTTGTCGGCCGGCACCTTGACGTCCTGCAGCAGGACCGGTGTCGTCGAGGAGCCGTGCAGCCCCATCTTGTGCTCTTCGTTGCCCGACTTCACGCCGAACGCGCGCTCGACGATGAAAGCGGTGAACTGCTCGCCGTCCGCCTGCGCAAAGACGAGGAAGACGTCGGCGAAGCCGCCGTTGGTGATCCACATCTTCTCGCCGTTGAGGACCCAACTGCCGTCGGCCTGCTTGGTCGCGCGCGTGCGCGCCGCGAGCGCGTCGGAGCCCGAGCCGGACTCGCTCAGGCAGTAGGCGCCGACGGTCTCGCCCGAGACGAGGCCCGGCAGGTACTTCGCCTTCTGCGACTCGGTGCCGAAGAGCACCAGCGGAATGATCGTCAGGTTGGCCTGCGCGCCGTAGGCGGCGCCGAGCGACGCGGAGCGGGCCATGCGCTCGGAGACGACGAGCGCCGACGCCTTGTCGAGATCGAGGCCGCCGTACTGCTCGGGAACGCTGATGCCGAGCAGCCCGAGCTCGCCGGCGCGGCGGATCAGCGTGCGCGCCAGCTTCCAGTCCTTCGTCTCGAGCTGGTCGATGTTCGGCATCACCTCGTTGTCGACGAACTCGTCGACCGTCTGCGCCATGAGCCGATGTTCTTCCGATTGCTTCTCCGGCGTGAAGATGGAGGATGCGTCGGTTTCCTCGAGCAGCCAGCTGGCGCCTTTTCGTGCGGTGGTCGTGATACTCATCGTGTCTCCTGGGCCGCGTGATTGCGTAGGTCCCGCTTCAGCCGGACCCTACATTCGTTCGAAGATTCCGGCGGCGCCCATGCCACCGCCGACGCACATCGTCACCATTCCGTATCGAGACTGGCGCCGGTGCATCTCGTGCAGCAGGCTCGTCGTCAGCTTGGCGCCGGTGCAGCCGAGCGGATGCCCGAGCGCGATCGCGCCGCCGTTGACGTTGAGACGCTCGGGGTCGATCGGCAGCTCGCGCAGGCAGGCGAGGACCTGCGCCGCGAAGGCTTCGTTCAGCTCGACGAGGTCGATCTGCTCGAGCGACAGGCCCGCGATCTTCAGTGCCTTGCGAATGGCGGGCACGGGCCCGATGCCGAAGCGCTCGGGCTCCACGCCGGCCGTTGCAAAGGTGACGAACCGCGCGAGCGGCTTCAGGCCGCGCTCCTTCGCGAACGCGGCCGACGTGACCAGCACCGCGGAAGCGCCGTCGCTCGTCTGTGACGAGTTACCCGCCGTCACCGTGCCGGACGCGTGGAACGCGGGCCGCAGCGACGCGAGCGCCTGCGCGGAGGTGTCGCGCCGCGGCCCTTCGTCGACGTTGAACGTCAGCTCGCGCACCGTCGGCTTGCCGTTTCCGTTGGGCAGCGCGACCTTGTAGACGAGCGGCGTGATCTCGCCGGCGAATCGGCCGGAATCGATGGCCGCGATCGCGCGCTGATGGCTGCGCAGCGCGAAGGCATCCTGCTCCTCGCGCGAGATGGTGTTGTCGCGCGCGTGGTTCTCGGCAACCAGCCCCGTGCTCAGGTACACGTCGGGGTAGCTGTCGACGAGCGCCGGGTTCGGCGAGACCTTGTTGCCGCCCATCGGCACCATGCTCATCGACTCGGTGCCGCCGGCCACGACGACGTTGCCGAAGCCGCACATGATGCGCTCGCCGGCGTAGGCGATGGCCTGCAGGCCGGACGAGCAGAACCGGTTGATGGTGACGGCCGAGGCGCTCACCGGCACGCCGGCGCGAAGGCTCGCGATGCGCGCGACGTTGAGCCCTTGCTCCGCCTCGGGCATCGCGCAGCCGAGGATGACGTCCTCGACGTCCGACGCCTCGATCCCCGGCGCGCGGCGGAGTGCTTCGGCGATGACGGCCGCCGCCATCTCGTCGGGCCGAACGGTCCTCAGCGCCCCGTTCGGCGCGCGGCCGACCGCCGTGCGTGTCGCTGCAACGATTACTGCGTCCTGCATGAGAAATCCGCCAGCAGATCCTCGAGCGCGTCCGCCACCTCGCCGACCTGGCCGTCGAAGAGGTGGTTGGCGCGATCGATCTCGACCAGCTCCTTTGGGTCCGCAAGCTGCGCGTAGAACTCGCGCACCTGCTTCAGTGGAATCAACTCGTCGGCCTCGCCGTGGATGATGAACTTCGGCTTGGCCGACTGCTTCACCGGCGCGAAGTCGTAGCGGTTCACCGGCGGCGCGATGCCGATCACCGTGCAGATCCGATCGTCGCGCGCGCCGGTCGTCAGCGCAACATAGGCGCCGAACGAGAAACCGGCCGCCCACAGCTCCTTTCCGGGATACTGCACCTGCATGAAATCGATCGCGGCGCGGAAATCGTCGCACTCGCCGCGCCCGTCGTCCCACTCGCCCGCGCTGCGGCCGACGCCGCGGAAATTGAACCGCAGCACCGCGCAGCCGGTGCGCGCCAGCGCCTTCGCCCCCTGGTAGACGACCTTCGTGTGCATCGTGCCGCCGTGCGTCGGCAGCGGGTGCGCGAAGACGACGGCCGCGCGCACGCCGCCGGCCGGCTGCTCGAGCAGCACCTCCAGCGGTCCTGCCGGACCGGCGATCTCCCGGAGAGGGTCAGGCAATCTTCTGTTCCGACTCGGCGAGAAAACGCGTGACGAGCGCGGCAAATTCGTGCGGCCGCGTAATCATCCCGAGATGTCCCGTGCGCCGCAGCGTCTCGACGCGCGCGTGCGGCCAGATGGCGGCGTATTCCCGCGACAGGCGCGGCGGCACGACACGCTCGAGCGATTCCTCGCCCGTGACCACCAGTGTAGGTACTTTGACGCGCGAGAGCCCGGGGTCGATCCCCACCGCCGTGAAGAGATGCACACGTCGCGCCATACGGCCGGGGTGAAACATGTGGCCGAGAACGGTGCTTCCGGCGCCGCACGCTGCAGCGATTCCGCTCCACCAACTGTCACTTGCAGCCGCAATTTCGCCGTAGAAGCCGACCGCCCCGACGCAGAAGAGCGGCGACAGGACCCACGGGTGCCGGAGGTAGATCGAGGCGCGCGCGTCCGGCCGCCACGACGGCGGCAGCGCCGACACGAAGAGCAGCGACGACACGCGGGCCGGATACCGCGCGGCGAAGGCCGCCGCAATCAGCCCGCCGAACGACACGCCGCAAATCGCCGCACGGTCGAGGCCGCGCGCGTCGAGCGCGTCGCGCACCTGGTCGACGTAATTCCAGAAGCCGAGCGCCTCCTCGAATCGCGCCCCGGAGGAGGGCTCGTCGGCAAGCGAGAACGTGATGACGCGGCTTCGCTGCGCCAGCGCGTCGATGCCCCGCTTCATCCATTCCCAGCGCCCCTGCACGCCGGGAATCACGACGACAGGAACACCAGAGCCGCGGTCAACGATCCTCATCGAACCTTCTGCCCACCGGCCACTGCCCCCTGCCCCCTGCCCCCTGCCCACTACCGACTGACTAGTTCCGCAACGGCTTGCCCGTCTTCAGCGTCGCCTGAATCCGCTCCTGCGTCTTGCGCTCGGCCACCAGGCTCAGGAACGCCTCGCGCTCCAGGTCGAGCAGCTGCTGCTCGCTGACCGTCGACGGATGCGGCAGCGCTCCGCCCGCCATGATCGTCGCCAGCTTGCGCCCGATGAGCGCGTCGTGATCGCTGATGCGTCCCGCGCGCCACGCGAGGTGGATGCCGAGCTTCAGCGGCGCGAGCACCGCGTCGCCGCCGACGGCAATCGCCGTCCGCGGCGCCGGCGGCTGGTAGCCTTCCGCGACACGCTGCAGCGCCTTCGCTTTCGCGTCTGCCATCAGCCGCTCGCGATTCATTGACACCGCATCGACGGGCCGCAGATAGCCGATGCGCTGCGCGTCGGGCGCGCTCGCGGACACCTTCGCGAAGCCGATGGCTTCGAACGCGCGCTGAATCGGCGGCAGGAAGTCCGTCGACCCGGGCGGCATCTGCTCGGCGGCGCGCGCGACCATCTCCTTCGTCCCGCCGCCCGCCGGGATGAGCCCGACACCCGCCTCGACGAGCCCGATGTAGCTTTCGGCCGCAGCCTGCACGCGGTCCGCGTGCAGCACGATCTCGCAGCCGCCGCCGAGCGCGAGACCTGCCGGCGCGACGATCACCGGCACGTCCGCGTAGCGCAGCGCCATCGTCGCGTTCTGAAAGGCGCGCACCATCAGGTCCACTTCGTCCCAGTTCTCCTCCTGCGCCTCGAGGAGGAGCAGCATGATGTTCGCGCCGGCGGAGAAGTGCTCGCCCTCGTTGCCGACGACGAGCGCGGCGAAGTTCGCCGAGGCTTCCTTCAGCCCCGCGTGCAGCATCTGGATGGTGTCGCCGCCGATGGCGTTCATCTTCGAGTGGAACTCGACGCAGAGCACGCCGTCGCCGAGATCGACGAGACTCGCGCCGGCGTTCTTCCTGACGACGCGATTGCGATCCTTCACCGACTTGAGCAGGTGAAGGTCCGGAGCGGACGGCGGCACCTCGCGAACGTGACCGTCGAGCGCCTCCTTCACCTCGAAGGGCCCGAGCTCCCAGCCAAAGCCCCACCGCATGACTCGATCGACGTCGTCCGGCGAGTAGGCAATCTGCGGCGTGACCTTGCCGGCGTACTCGAGCGTCGGGGTCAGCGTCCGCCGCAGGAACTCGCCGACCTTGTCCTTGCCGCTGTAGAGGGTGCGGAGGCGCTCGCGCAAGTCGGTTATCGCCGCGGCCGCTTCGAGCGAGCCGAGGCGCGGCGACTGGCGCGGACGGTACTCGAGCGTCGCGGGATCCAGCGTCAGGATTTCCGATTCACCGCCGGTGCCCTTGACGCGCTTGTAAAACCCCTGGCCGGTCTTTTCGCCGACCATCTTGCGTTCGATCATCTTCTCGACAAACGCCGGCAGCACGAACTCCCGGCGCGCCGCTTCATCGGGAAGCCGCTCGTACAGGTTGTGGACGACGTGCGCCAGGATGTCGATGCCCGCGAGGTCGAGCGTCCTGAACGTGGCGCTCTTCGGCCGTCCGAGCGCAGGACCCGTGATCGCGTCCACCTCCTCGATCGTGTAGGCGCCCGATTCGACCTGCTTGAGGATCTGCACGACGCCGTAGAGCGCAATGTGATTGCCGATGAAGTTCGGCGAGTCCTTCGCGATGACCACTCCCTTGCCGAGATGGTGGTCGGCGAACGCGGTCACCGCCTCGACGACATCCTTCGCGGTGTCGGCGGTGGGAATCAGCTCGAGCAGGTGCAGGTAGCGCGGCGGGTTGAAGAAGTGCGTCCCGAGCCAGTGGCGGCGGAAGTCGGCGCTGCGGCCTTCGGCCAGCGCGGCGATCGGGATGCCCGACGTGTTCGAGCTGACGATCGATCCCGCGCGGCGCGCCGCATCGACCTTCTCGAGCAGCGAGCGCTTGATGTCGAGCTGCTCGACGACCGCTTCGAGGATCCAGTCGCTCTCGCCGATGCGCGCGAGGTCGTCGAAGCCGCCGGTCGACACCAGCTTCCACGTATCGGGCGTGAAGAACGGATCAGGCTTCAGTGTGCGCGCGCGCTTGAGCCCGTCGCGCGCCGCATCCGCGGTCACGTCGAGCAGGAGCGCCGGGACGCCGGCGTTGGCGAAGTGCGCCGCAATCTGCGCGCCCATGGTGCCCGCGCCCAGGACGGCTACCGATCGAATCACCATCCCGCGATTCTACCGGTTCGTCGTCGGTGAGTCGTTGGCCGCTGGTCGTCGCTCGTAGTTTGATATCGTAAGAATCCAGACTCCCCACGACTGACGTGTAACGACCAACGACCAACGGCCAACCAACGTGGACACCGCATTCGAAATCCTGGCGACGCTCAGCTTCTGCCACCTGCTCAACGACATGATGCAGTCGCTGATCCCCGCCATCTATCCAATCCTCAAGCAGAACTTCCAGCTCGATTTCACGCAGGTCGGCCTCATCACCTTCGTCCTGCAGCTGACCGGCGCGCTGCTCCAGCCGGTCGTCGGCCACTACTCGGATCGGCATCCGAGGCCGTACGCGCTCGCGGCGGGCATGGGCTTCTCGCTGTCCGGCATGCTCCTGCTCTCGAAGGCCGGCAGCTTCACGATGGTGCTCGCGGCGACGTCGCTCGTCGGTCTCGGCTCGTCGATCTTCCACCCCGAGTCGTCACGGATGGCGCGTGCGGCGTCGGGCGGCCGCCACGGCTTCGCGCAGTCGTTCTTCCAGGTCGGCGGCAACTTCGGCTCGGCGCTCGGTCCGCTGCTGGCGGCGTTCATCGTGCTGCGGAACGGGCAGTCGAGCATCGCGTGGTTCTCGATCGCCGCGCTCGTGGCGATGATGTTTCTCGTGCGCGTCGGCAGCTGGTACAAGGGAAGCGGCGCGATGCATGCCGCGCGGCGCGCGGCGGCGGCGCGTCATGACCCGGTCTCGTCGCGCCAGGTCATGACGGCGGTCCTGATCCTGCTGGCGCTGCTCTTCTCGAAATTCGTCTACCTGGCAAGCCTCGGGAGCTATTACACGTTCTATCTGATCAGCCGCTTCGGCCTCACGGTGCAGAGCGCGCAGATTCACCTCTTCGTGTTCCTCGGCGCGGTCGCGGCCGGCACGATCATCGGCGGACCCGTCGGCGATCGCATCGGCCGCCGGCAGGTGATCCTCGCGTCGATCCTCGGCGTGCTGCCGTTCACGCTGGCGCTCCCGTACGCGAACCTGTTCTGGACGCGCATCCTCACCGTGATCATCGGCATGGTGCTCGCCTCCGCGTTCTCGGTCATCGTCGTCTACGCGCAGGAGCTGATGCCGGGGCGCGTCGGCATGATCGCCGGGCTGTTTTTCGGCGTGGCGTTCGGCATCAGCGGCATCGGCGCGGCGGTGCTTGGCGCGCTCGCGGACCGCACCGACATCTACTACGTTTACCGCCTCTGTTCGTACCTGCCCGGCATCGGCGTGCTCGCGTTCTGGCTGCCGCGCGTGGACCCGGCGCCAGCGCATCACGAGCCGGTCAGTCCCGTCGTGCCGGAGCTCGAGCCAGCGGCCGAGTGAGGCACGTCGGCCCCCCGGCGCCCTTGACGCTGATCTCGTCGCCGGCATACTCGGTCACGCGTGCGCCCGCGTGCTCCAGCGCGCCGCGCGTCCGCCGATTCCCGGCGAGCATGACGCAGTCGCGTGGGCCGAGCGCAAGCACGTTAGTACCCATCGTGTCGAACTCCGTTTCGGGCACTTCGACCAGCGCATATCCGCGCTCGAGCAGTTCCTGGCGGAACGGGACCGGAAGCAGCGGTGAGTACACGACCGCGAGGTCGCTGTCGACGGGGCTGATGAGCGACATCAGGTGGAGCACGTCGCCGGGGCCGCGCCAGTGCGGCAGCGGAACGACGATCATCTCGTCGATCGAGTCGGCGAGGATCGCTCGAAGCTGGAGAATGCCGTCCTCGTTGGTGCGATAACCGTGGCCGACCGCGATCGTGCGGTCGTCCAGCCAGACGACGTCGCCCCCCTCGAGGCAGCCCGGCTCGGTGATTTCGCCGGCGATCGGCACGCCGAGCCCGCGGAACGCCACCTTCTGCGCCGACGGCTCGGCCGCGCGCAGCCGCTTGCCCATCCTGCCGAGGATGACGCCACGCGCGCAGACGATGGACGCGTCGCGCGCGTAGATCGAATCCAGGTTCGTGCGCTCGTCGGCCGGAAGGAATTCGACCTGCGCGCCCGCGCCCTGGAGGATGTGGAGAAACGCCTCGTATTCCGCGGCGGCGCGCGCGAGCGCCGGGGCGGCGCTGAAGTTGAGCGGCTTCCACTGCGCGGCGCACGTCTCGTCGCTCACGAAGGCCTCGCGCGGATGCTTGACCAGCACGCGTGCGAGGCGGCCCGTCTCGGCGAGCGTGTTAGTGGCCACGCCGCTTCAACAGGTTCATGGCCTTCACCGACATGACCACCTCTCCGCGTTGATTCACCACCTCGAACAGCGTCCGCACGAGGCCGCGGTCGGGTTTCGATGCCGACGGCCGTGCCTCAACGACCGTCGCGCGGACGGACAATGTATCGCCGGGGCGCACCGGTTGCGTCCACCTCACCTCGTCGACGCCCGGCGATGCGAGGCTCGCCACGTGGGACAGGTAATGCTCGACGACGAGCCGCATCATCCAGCCGGCCGTCTGCCACCCGCTGGCGATCAGCCCGCCGAACTGCGTGTGCCGCGCCGCGTCGCGGTCCGTGTGAAACGGCTGCGGATCGTAGCGGGCGGCGAACTCGACGATCTCGTCGCCGCTGACGGCGATCGACCCGAATTCGTGAACGTCGCCGGCCACGTAGTCCTCGAAGAACCGATCGTCGATGGGCGAGGCAAACGGCATCGGACGATCCTATTTCCAGCGCGTCAGGATCGATTCGCGATCAAACAGGCGGATGCCGACGGCCATGAGCCCGATGTTGAGCGCCGCGAGGCCCGCGGAGATGAGCAGCACGAGGCGGCTGGTGAGCTGCAGGTTGTTGGTGAACTCGGCGACGAGCAGCACGCTGATCGGCAGGATGATCAGCGCGCCGATCTGCTGGGCGCTGCGCGCGTCGTTCACCCGCGACGACACGCAGACGGCCATCTGCAGCGCCGCCAGCGACGCGAGCGGGCCGAGCAGGAAGATCGTCAGCAGCGAGCGCGGAACGAACAGCGTGCGATAGACCCCGGGACGGGCCAGCAGCGAGACGCCTCCCACGTAGAGTGCAAAGCACGCGGCGGCGAGGACGAGGCCGGGAACGAGCGCCCCCAGCACCTTGCCGGCGAGCAGCTCGAAGGTGGTGATGGGCGTGGCGAGCAGCGGCTCGAGTGTCCGTGCCTGCTTTTCGCCGACGACGGCGTAGGCGGCCACCGACATGGCGCCTGCAACCGGCGTGAGGACGAGCAGGATGAGGAACTGCTGGAAGATCAGCGCCTGGATGGCGCCCTCGGGATCGAGGGTGCGCGTGGCCGGCTGATCGCGGTAGATCTCGAGCGCGATCCGGAAGTCGCTCGAGTCCGCGAGCCGCTCGCCGGAAAAGTACGGCACCGCGATCGCGATCAGGAACGGCATGACGATCGAGATCGCGCCCGTGACGATCGCCGGGACGAACACCGCCGGGTTGTTGCGCAGGTCGGCGAGCTCCTTGCCGAGCAGCGCGGCCATGCGGCTCATGGCTTCGCCTCGTGGTGCTCCGCGCCAGCGAAGCGCGTCGCCTCGTCGTGCCCCGCGCGAGCGGAGCGCGGCGAGGGGTCGAGCAGCCGCAGGTACACTTCCTCGAGCGGCGCCTCGTCCGCGACGACCGACACGACGTCCGCACCGGCCTCGACCAGCGCACGCACGATGCCGGGCGTGGCGCGTTCGACATCGCTCACCGCAATCGACAGCGTCCGGTCGTCGGTCCGCACGTCGGCAAAGGCGCGCTTCAGGACGACGGCGAACGGCGCGGCCGGCCGGGCGAGCCTCACCAGCACGCGTGAACCGAAGAGCCGCGCGCGCAGCGCCGCCGGCGTGTCGAGCGCGATGAGGCTCGCGCGCAGCACCGCGACGCGATCGGCGACGCGTTCGACTTCGTCCAGGTTGTGCGTCGAGATGAGGACGGCGCGCCGCTCGCTGCGCAGCCGCAGGATCAGCGCGCGTACGTCGCGCGCGCTCTCCGGGTCGAGGCCCGAGGTCGGCTCGTCGAGCAGCACGATATCGGGCCGGTGCAGGAGCGTCCGCGCCAGCGCGACGCGCTGCTTCAGCCCCTTCGACAGCTGCGCCGCGCGGTCCTGCTTGCGGCCGCCGATGTCGAACAGATCGAGCGCCTCGTCGACGGCGCGCGCAGGATCCTCGAGGCCGTGCAGCCGGGCGTAGACCATCAGGTTTCGTTCGACCGTCAGTCGATCCCACAGGCCCGGCGCCTCCGTGAGAAAGCCGATGCGGCCACGAACGTCGACGCTGCCGGACGAAGGCTTGATCAGCCCGGCGAGCATCCGGAGCGTCGTCGTCTTGCCCGCGCCGTTCGGGCCGAGGAGAGCGAAGATCTCACCCGGCGCCAGCTCGAGCGAGACATCGTCCACGGCGACGCGCGCGTCGAAGCGGCGGGTGAGGTGCGAGGCGATTAGCGCGGGCTGGACGGCCACAAAGAGAGGTTAGCCACGAAGATCTTATGCCTTCGTGCTCTTGTCCGAGTGCTAGCGGCGGTTCGGATCGAACTCGTAGCACCCGGGCGTCACGAGGATATGACCGGCGCGCGTGAAGAAGAGGCTGGTGGGGCTGATGATCCCCGTCGTGCTGAACTGCACCGTGCGCGCCTTGTCGCCGTCCGCGTCGTAGACGTAGGTGAACGGTACGACCATCGAGATCCAGAGCTGTCCCTGCGCGTCCACGCTCGCGGTGCGCACGATCGGCTGAACGAACGGCACCTCCCGGTCCTCGACGCGTCGCGTCGGCCACTTCGTCGGCTGCGACGCGACCATGTCGTCGATCTCGCGTCCTTCGATGTGACGTTCGAACACCAGCCTGCCCGCCGCGTCGTACTTGCGGAACATCGGCTGCCCGGTCAGGAAGACGTAGAAGAAGCCGCCGGTCGGATCGACGAGCGGCAGCCCGGCGTTGAAGGCGAGGTTCAGGTCGCGCTCCTCGTAGCCCGTGTCGCGCAGCCGCCCGATCGTCCGCTGCGCGACGCCCGCCGCCGAATACTCGGTGATGAGCGCGCCGCGCTCCGGCTCGCTGATGAAGATCGAGCCGCCGGAAAACTGCAGCGAGGAGATCCCGGTGACCGCGTAGTTGCCGACAATCACCTGCGGCATCGAGCGGCCGGCGAGGAAGAAGCCGCCGGAGCGCAGCGCGCCCGGCCCGAAGATCTGCAGCCGCTCTTGGCCGCGTGGCACGTCGGCGACGACGAACGACCCCTCCTGCGTCGTATCGAACCCGCCCGGCTGGATGATGCGTCCCTCCTCCTGCCCGACGTCCACCACCTTGCGCGCGGCCGTCCGCTCGGGGTCGATCATGTAGATGGCATGCGCGCGGCGGTCGAAGACGAAGTAGTAGCCGTTGGCGACCTGCTGGAACGCAACGGCCTCTTCGAACAGCCCGCTGATGTGCGGTGGGAGCGCGCCGACCGGGCGCAGGACGTCGACGTGCACCGCCGCGGACACCTGAAACGGATCGTAGGGGCCGACCTTCACGCCGGCCCAGCCGACGGCAGCGAACACCAGACCGAGAAGCGCGAGCTTAGTACGCGGCAACTGATCGAATGGCTTTCAGCACATCCGCCGATCCCGGAAGGATCGCTTCCTCCAGCACCGGCGCGTAGGCGACGGGGCAATCGAGCGAGGCGACGCGCGTGACCGGCGCGTCGAGCTCGTCGAACAGGTCCTGGCCGATGCGCGCGGCGAGGTGCCCGCCGAAGCCGGCGGTCATCTGATCCTCGTGCGCGACGATCACCCGGTTCGTCTTCCGCGTGTAGGCGGCAATGGTGTCCCAGTCGAGCGGGACGATGGTGCGCAGGTCGACGATGGCGGCGCTGACGCCGTCCTTCTCGGCCTGCTGCGCGGCGACGATCGATCGCTGAACGAGCGCGCCCCAGGTGAAGATCACGACGTCGGTCCCGTCGCGCACGACCGAGGCCTTGCCGAACGGCACCATGTAGTCGGGGCCCTGGTACTCGGCCTTGTTGTACGTCTGGCGGTAGAGATGCTTGTGCTCGAAGAACATCACCGGGTCGTCGCAGCGAATCGCCGTCCGCAGCAAACCCGCCGCGTCGCGCGCGTTCGAGGGGAACACGAGGCGAATGCCGGGGCAATGCGCGAAGATGGCGACGCCCGACTGGCTGTGGTACGGCGCGCCGCCGCGCAGGTAGCCGCCGATGGGGACGCGGATGACCATCGGGCAGCTCCAGCCGTTGTTCGACCGGTAGCGCATCATCGCCATCTCGTCGCGCAGCTGCATGTAGGCCGGCCAGATGTAGTCGAAGAACTGGATCTCGACGACCGGCTTGAGGCCGCGCAACGCCATCCCCACCGCGCGGCCGATGATGTTCGCCTCGGCGAGCGGCGAGTTGAACACGCGGTCGCCGCCGTAGAGCTTCTGCAGGCCGTGCGTCACCTTGAAGACGCCGCCCTTGCCCGGCACCTTCGCCAGCGCGCCCTCGCGGCTCGCGTCCGCGACGTCCTGGCCGAAGACGACGATGCGCGGGTTGCGCGCCATCTCGTCGCGCAGCGTCGCGTTGATCGCGGCGACCATCGTGTCGGGCGCCCCGGACGGCGCCGGCGCGGTCTCGAAGGCGGATGACGTGGGATCGACGGTGGGCGAGAAGACGTAGAGGGTTGCGGTGTCGGGCTCGGGCTTGGCAGCGGCGAGCGCCTGTTCGGCCGCCGCGTTGACCTCGCGCTCCACATCGGCGAGCAACCCCGCGAGCTGCTCGCCCGATGCGAGCTCCTCCGATAGGATCAGGTCGCGCAACCTCACGATGGGGTCGCGCCGCGCCTCGGCGTCGCGCTCCTCCTTCGTCTTGTACAGCTTCTCGTCGTCCGACAAGGAGTGCGAGTAGGGACGCACGACGCGGGCGTGCACGAGCGCCGGACCCTTGCGCGCGCGCGCGTGCGCGACGGCCTCGCGCATCGTGTCGTCGCTGGCGAGGTAGTCGGTGCCATCGCAGCGGAAGACCTTCAGGCCGGGGAACGACTCGACGACACGCGACAGGTCGCCGCCGGGCGTCTGCACTTCGACCGGCGTGGAGATCGCGTAGCCGTTGTCCTCGATGAGGTAAATCACCGGCAGGCTGCGCACGCACGCCGTGTTGAGCGACTCCCAGAACTCGCCCTCGCTCGTCGAGCCCTCGCCAATGGTGATGAGCGTGACCTCGTCCTGCTGGAACTTCGACGCGCGGTCGGGAATCGCGTCGATGCGCTCGTACAGCCGCCCGGCTTCCGCGATGCCGATGCCGTGCAGGCACTGCGTCGCCACGGCGCTGCTGGCGGACGGGATGTTGAGCCGCCGGTTCGCCCAGTGCGACGGCATCTGGCGCCCCCCGGAGGCGGGATCGTCCGCGGCGCCGACCGAGCCGAGGAACATCTCGAGGGGGGTGACGCCGAGCGTCAACGCCAGCGCGCGGTCGCGATAGTAGGTGAGGAACCAGTCGTGGCCCGCGCGGAGGTGGCGCCCCGCGGCGACGAGCACCGCTTCGTGGCCGGCGCCGCTGATCTGAAAGAAGGCCCGACTCTGATTCTTGAGCTGTATTTCCTTGTCGTCGATCTTCCGCGACAGGAGCATGAGGCGATAGGCGGACAGTAAATCTCGCGCCGCCCCCTTCGAGCGCGTCGCCGCGCCGTTGGTGAGGGTCGACCCCTTCATGGCCGAAAAATTATGGCACACTCGTGGGGCCCTCGTATGGCGCCCAGAATCAGCCTCCACCGGTGGGACGAGATTGCGCTCGAGAAGGTCACGGAGATGATCTCGCGCAAGATCGTCGCCGGCGAGCGCGAGATGCTGGCGCAGATTTATCTGAAGCGCGGCGCGCTCGTGCCGATCCACGTGCACGAGAGCGAGCAGATGACCTACATCCTGCAGGGCGCGCTGCGGTTCCTCGTCGACGGCGAGGAAGTGATCGTGCGCGAGGGCGAGGTGCTGCACATTCCCTCGCGTCTCCCGCACCAGGCCGAGGCGCTCGAGGACACGCTCGAGCTCGACGTGTTCAGTCCTGTGCGCGCCGAGTGGATGTACGCAACCGACGAGGGGAACATCTGATGGCGACGACGCAGGTCCGGACACGCGGCGCCGCGATGGTGTCGCCCGGCGCGCTCGGTCTCCGCATCATGGCGGCGATGATCGGCGTCTTCTTTCTCGGCATGTGCTCCGCGAAGATCGCGTGGCTGACCGA
This sequence comes from Vicinamibacterales bacterium, assembly GCA_035571515.1. Taxonomy (GTDB): domain Bacteria; phylum Acidobacteriota; class Vicinamibacteria; order Vicinamibacterales; family UBA2999; genus Gp6-AA40. The sequence continues at coordinate 46,953 of DATNCQ010000062.1, read as the reverse complement.
CAGCAACATCCTGCTGCAGAAGTTCCAGATGATCTTCCTGCCGAAAGCGCCGCCGATCGTGCGCTGGTATCTGGAAACGGTCTGCATTCCCGGCACGCCGCTGTTCGCGCGCCTGGTGCCGCTCGGCGAGCTCACCGCCGGCCTCGCGTTCATCCTCGGCTTCTGGACGCGGATGGTCGCGATCGCCGCGTTCCTGATGGTGCTGAACTTCCATTTCGCGACGAGCGCGTTCTGGTCGATCGATTTTCTGCGGGATGGCACCGGGCTGCCGCTGCTCGGCGGCCTGCTGGCGCTCGCGATCAGCGGCGCGCGCCTGCCCTTCGCGATTTCCAAGTAGGGGCCGGCTTCAGCCGGCCCTTGTCGTGTCCGCCTGAAGGCGTACCCACCGGCGTTGAGACATCGGTAGGGGCCGGCCTCAGCCGGCCCGCCTAATGGACCCGCCGATCCACGTCGTCGGCGCGCCCGCCCGAGTAGACATCGAACTTGCGACGATGCCGGTTGATGCGCCACTTCAGGTAGCGGTACTTGATTTCCGACAGCAGGTGGATGCGGCCGCCCTTGAGATACAGGTAGCCCGCGAGCGCACCGCCGATGTGCGTCCAGTGCGCGACGTTGCCGCCGGAAAAGAGCGACATCGCGCCCAGAATCATCAGCAGGTATTTCGCCTTGATCGGGAAAATCCCGTAGACATAGATCTCGCGGTGGGGGAAATACAAACCGTACGCGAGCAGTACGGCGACGACCGCGCCCGATGCGCCGACTGTCTGCGCGAAATACAACTGATGGAGGCCGAACAGCGGGATGAACGACACCGCGATCGTCGTCACGGCGGCGGCAACGCCGGTGACGAAGTAGTACTTGAGGAAATGCTGCGTTCCCCACATGCGTTCGAGCTCGACCCCGAACATCCAGAGGAACAGCATGTTGAACAGGACATGGAACGCGCCGGCATGCAGGAACATGTAGGTGACGAGCCGCCACACCTGCCCGTGCACCACATCCTGCGGAGTCAGCCAGAACGGAACCTGCAACGCGGGTGCGAAGTACGTCACCACGAAGATTGCAGCGTTCGCGATGATGATCGCTTTAATCGCCGGCGTCCACGGTCCGGGACCGAATGAATATGCGAGCGTCGATGACGAAGGATACCGGGATCGCATTGATCCAGTCTCTTCCAACTACGCTCCGCCGAGCAACATCTATGCCCTGGAACCGCCGCGCTTCAGCGCAAGCGTGAGCGCTTCGCGGAACTCCCGGATACGCAGCAAATGGGCGGCAATTCCCAGCACCAGAAGGGCGGCAACAATCGAAAGAAACAGCCGGATCGCCTGCCGCGCGAAAGTGTCGCCCGGCATCCACGTGCCAAGCACGCCGTTGACCACCAGCGCCGCCATTCCCATCACGAGTGAAGCAATTACGATCCTGGCGAGCGAACTGACGACGCGCCCGTCTTCCAGCCCATCGAGACGGCCGTGCAGTACCCACAGCAGGCCGCCAGCGTTGAAGAGCGCCGCGATGGACGTGCCGAGCGCCAGCCCGCCGTATCCGAGCACGCGCGCGAGGACGACGTTCAACACTGCGTTGACGCCGACCGACGCCATGCTGATTTGCACGGGGGTTCGGCTGTCGCCGAGCGCGTAAAACGTCGGCGACGCGATGCGCACGATGGAGTACCCGAGCAGCCCCACCGCGTAGTACTGCAGCGCCGCCGCGGTCGCGGCGGTGTCCGACGGCAGGAACGCCCGGCGCTCGAAGATCACGCGCACGATCGGGTGCGACAGCGCGATGAGGCCGATCGTCGCCGGCACGTTCAGCACGAACATCAGCGAGAGGCCTTCGGCGAGCGTCGCGCGCACGCCCGCGTCATCGTCGCGCGCCGCGCAGCGCGACACGGCCGGGATCACGGCGGTCGCGATCGACACGCCGAACAATCCCGTCGGCAGATACATCAGGCGGAACGCGTAGTTGAGCCACGAGACCGCGCCGGTCCCCTCGCGGGTGGCGAGGACCGTGTTGACGAAGACGTTGACCTGCGTCGCCGCGAGGCCGATCGTGCCGGGCCCCATCAGCATCAGCATCCGGCGAAGTCCCTCCTGCTTCCAGTTCAGGTACGCGGCGTAGGAAAAGCCTTCCCGCCGCAGCAGCGGCCACTGCAGCGCGATCTGGGCCACGCCCCCGAGCAGCGCGCCGACGGCGATGGCGGCAATGGGAGGCAGGCCGAGGCCCGGCATGACGGGCACCAGCAGGAGCGCGCAGACGATCATCGCGATGTTGAACATCGCCGGCGCGAGCGCCGGCACGAAGAAGCGGTGCAGCGAGTTCAGCATGCCCATCAGCACGGCCGCCACCGCGACGAGCGTGAGGAACGGCAGCATGATGCGCGTCAGCAGCACGGTGAGCTCGAGCTTGCCGGGCACGCCCGCGTAGTCGGCGGCGAACGCGCCGACGAGCGGGCGCGCGAACAGGATGCCGAGCACGACGAGGACGCCGGTCACCACGAGCAGCGCGTTGACGACGTTGCGGGCGAGCCGCCACGCCGCCTCGCGATCCCCGATGGCGAGTTGCCGCATGAACACCGGCACGAACGCCGCGCTCATCGCGCCTTCCGCGAAGAGGTCGCGCACCAGGTTGGGAATCCTGAAAGCGACGTTGAAGGCGTCCATCGCGTCGCCGGCGCCGAACAGCGACGCCAGCAGCTGATCGCGCGCCAGGCCGAGGACGCGGCTCGCCATCGTGGCCGCTCCGGCCGACGCGGCGGCGCGCGCGAGGCGGTTCTGCTGGGGAGGAGAGCTGAGGTCAGGCGCCAAGCTTGCGGCGGACCGCTTCGTTGACGGCGCGGCCGTCCGCGTTCTTGCCCGCCAGGCGCGGCATCACCGCTTTCATCACCTTGCCCATGTCCTTCACCGACGTCGCGCCGGTCTCGACGATGGCGTCGGCGATGGCGGCATCGATGTCGGCGGACGAGGCGGCGGGCGGCAGGTACGTGTCGAGGACGGCAATCTCCGCCGTCTCCTTGTCCACGAGATCGGTGCGGCCGGCCTTGGTGAACTGCTCGATCGAATCGCGGCGCTGCTTGACGAGCGACGCGACGACCTGCAGCACCTCGGCGTCATCGAGGTCGTGCGACTTCTCGATGCCCTTGTTCATGATCGCGGCCTTGAGCATGCGCAGCGCCGAGAGGCGCGTGGTCTCCTTGCCCTTCATCGCCGCGGCGATGTCGGCGTTTACCTTGTCGCGTAACAACATATATGTGCGGCGGGTCCGAAAGGACCCGCCCTACCCATCAATGAAGACCGCCCTACCCACCAATGAATGTAGGCCGGGTCCTTTCGGACCCGGCATCAATGATCCTGATCGGAGTCGCCGTAGGTGATGTGCCACTTCGCGGTCTCGTCGTAGAACCCCTTCGGCACCTGCACCGCGTTCACCTTCGCGGTCACCTCGAGCGTCGACTTCACCGCGAAGTAGCCGTTGCGGCGCAACGCACGCCGGAACGCGCCGTTCATCGCGTAGGCGCGCACCTTGTCCGCGTCCTCCGCGCGCGCCGCGCGGTCCACCCACCGCAGCAGCGTCTTCATGCCGGAGATGTCGTCGGGATCCGCGAGAAAGTCGATGAGCAGCGTGACCCGTCCGAGCGGCTCGTGCAGGTGGCGGTAGACAGCGTAGCCGTGCACCTCGCCCAGCCGCTTCAGCGCGACGATGGAATACCGCACGTGCGGCGGCTCGATGTAGCGCCAGTTCAGGTAAGCGGCGTCGCGGCGCACCGAGAGATCGAATTTCGGGGCGAGCCGCTCCCACAGCGCGGTGAACGCGGAATCGAAGCGGCGGATCGGCTCGCATTCGGCCCGCAGCGGCCGCGACCGCGAGACGACCTGGACGATTGGCCACGCGGCGGCGGACAGGAGGCGATTCAGGGGCAGCGGCCACTGCGGCAGCCGCACGGCGCGGCGCGTCAGCGGCTTCACGAAGCACGGAACGATGTGCGCATCCGGCCAGCGCAGTCGATCGAGCAGCTTGCGGCCGTCGGCGCTGGCGCCGAGCGCGAGCACGGCGCCGCTGTTGCGATCCCACGTGCGGATGAGCGCCTCGCCGATCCCCTGGCGGCGCCGCTCGGGCGCCACCATCGCGTCGCTCCCCCAGGCGCCTTCGACCTCGATTCCCTTGATCGACACGCGCACCGGCAGCGTCGTGTAGTGCCCGATGACCGTCGGCCCTTCACGCGCGACCCAGATCTCGGGCTGGCCGGTCTGGTTGTACGGATTGCGCCGATGCTGCCAGTCCCAGCGAAGACGCAGCGCGTTGGCCGCGTCGGCGCCGTGCGTGCGGCGGTACAGCGTATCCACGCCGCGACGATCGTCCGGCCGGAAGCGATCGATTTCCGACACGAGGGTTAGTTCTCCGGTGGCGTACGGGGCGCGCCCGGCTGCTGCGGCGGCACCGGCATGATCACGCCGGGTCGCGTCGAGGAACCGGCGGGGAGACCGAACGGGTTCGCCGGCGTCGGGACCACGCCGCGCGCAGGCTGCGCCGGCAGCTGCGGTTGATCGTCGTCCGGGCTGATGGTCACCGGCGGCACGAACACCGGCGCGGCAATGGGCACGGCGCCCGGCATCGCACCCGGCATCACGGGACGCGGCATCGTCACCGGCCCGATGACCGGACGGCCAAGCGGAACGCCGTCGGCGGTGTTCTGATTGATGATGTCGGCTTCGTTCTCGGCCGCGTCGTCGACCTGTCTCGGGATGACGGGCCGGACGATGCCCGCGGCGCCCGGCAGGATCGGCGCCGCCGCGGCGGGCGCCGGGTTGCGCGGCGCGACGCTCGTCGGAAGAATCATGATGCGGTCGTACATCGACGCACCGGCCGCGCCGGGTTCGCGCGCCGCCAGCATGTAGCCGCTGACGCCGCGCAGGACGATGTCGAGCGCCTGGCGCTCGGGCACGCGTTCGAGGTCGAGCGTAAGGGGTGCGCCCGTCACGCGATCGCCGCCGACCACCTGCGCGCCGCCGAGCCGCGACCACTCCGCGAGGATGGTGCGCACCGGCACGTTGTCCGCGTGCAGCGTGACGAGGCCGCCGCTGATCTGCAGCTGCAGCGGAGCCTGCGCGTGCGCAAGCGCGGCCCATCCCAGGACGACAACGGCAAGCCCGGCGTGACGGAATTTCATCGGAACCCTTATTGTACGGCGTCGGCGGCTAATTCGCCCGCATGTGTTCGATGACCGTCCGGATGATGTCGTCGAGCTGCAGCTTCGGTTCATAGCCCACAAATTCACGGATTTTCGAGATATCTGGCACCCGGCGGGGCATGTCCTCGAACCCGGCCTCGTAGGCCTGGTCGTAGGGGATGTAGTGAATCGGCGAGCAGCTGCCGGTCATCGCCTTCACGCGGGCGGCCAGGTCGGCGATGGTCACCTCACCCGTATTCCCGATATTGAAGACCTCGCCGATCGCGCGCTTGTCACCGGCGAGCCGGACGAGCGCGTCGACGACGTCGCCGACAAACGTGAAGCTGCGCGACTGGGTGCCGTCGCCAAAGACGGTAATCGGCTGGCCGTCGAGCGCCTGGCGGACGAAGGTCGGCAGCACCATGCCGTACTGCCCGGTCTGCCGCGGGCCGACCGTGTTGAACAGCCGGACGATGACGACCGGCAGCTTCTTCTCCTTCCAGTAGGCGAGGGCGAGGAACTCGTCGATCAACTTGCTGCACGCGTACGCCCACCGGTGCTTCGCCGACGGGCCGAGCACGAGGTCCGCGGCCTCGCGGAACGGCACGTCCGCGCTCTTGCCGTACACCTCCGAGGTCGAGGCGATGAACACCAGCTTCTTCTTCTTGTTGGCGTGCTTGAGGACGACCTCCGTGCCGTGCACGTTGGTTTCGATGGTGTAGACGGGCTGCTCGACGATCAGCTTGACACCGACCGCCGCGGCCAGGTGGAAGACGACGTCGCTGCGGTCGATCAGCTCGGCGAGCAGCGACTCGTTGGTGATCGAGTCGATCGCGTACGAGAAGCGTTCGCGTCCCTTGAGGTGCCTGATGTTCTCGATGGACCCCGTCGAGAGGTTGTCGAGGGCAATGACCCCGTGGCCCTGGTCCAGCAGCCGTTCCGCGAGGTGCGAGCCGATGAAGCCCGCGCCGCCGGTGATGAGCGCGTTCACGCGAGAATGTGTCCCTTCTGAAAGGCGTTGACGGCCGACGATACGTGGTCGATGTCACTGTCGGTCAAGCGTGGATACAGCGGCAGCGACAGGATCTCCTCCGCGGCGCACGCGGCCACCGGGCATGCCTGCCGCGTGAACGCGGCGAAGGCGGGCTGCTGTGGCAGTGGCACCGGGTAGTGAATCAGCGTCTCGACACCCGACGCGCGCAGGTGCGCCTGCAGCGCCACACGCTCGCCCGAGCGCACGACGAACAGGTGGTAGACGTGCCCGTTGTCGCGCTCCTCGAGCGGCCGGGCGTCGCGGCTGCGCTCGGCGCCGGACGCGGCCGACAGCGCCCGGCGGTACGACGCCGCGAGCGTGCGCCGGCGATCGGTCCAGCGTGGCAGCAGCGGCAGGCGCGCGCGCAGCACGGCGGCCTGCAGCTCGTCGAGGCGGCTGTTGACGCCTGCGTCGGCGTGCACGTAGCGATCGATCTGTCCGCCGTTGCGCAGGCGGCGGATCCGGTCCGCGACCGACCCGTCGCGGGTGACGATCGCGCCCCCGTCGCCAAGCGCGCCGAGGTTCTTGGTCGGGTAGAAGCTGAACGCGCCGCCGACGCCGCGCGTGCCGAGCGGCGTCCCGCGCTGCGTGGCGAGATGCGCCTGGCAGCAGTCCTCGATCACCGCGAGTGAATGGCGGCGCGCGATCGATTGCAGCGCCTCCATGTCGGCGGCCTGCCCGTACAGGTGCACGGGAACGATCGCCACCGTGCGCGGCGTGATCGCCGCCGCGCAGGCCGCGGGATCGAGCGTCAACGTGGATGCCTCGACGTCGGCGAAGACAGGCGTTCCGCCGGCAAGCAGCACCGCGAGCCCCGTGTAGGCGGCGGTGAGCGCCGGGACGATCACCTCGTCGCCCGGCCCGACGTCGATCGCGCGCAGCAGCAGCGCGATGGCGTCGGTGCCGCTGCCGACGCCGACGGCGTGCGGGGCGCCGCACGCCGCGGCGAATTCCGCCTCGAATGCCTCGACCTCCGGCCCGAGCACGAACCAGCCGCGCGCGATCACGCGATCGATCGCGGCGCGTACCGACGCAGCGTCGTCGCCCGGACGCAGATCGACGAAGGGGATGCGCTCCGGTGTCACAGGCTCGCGACCTGTTCGCCGGTGGCCGGGACGTAGCGATCGAAGTGCGCGCGATAGAAGTCGAACGTGCGCTTCAGCCCCTCGGCGAGCAGCACCGTGGGTTTCCAGCCGAGCGCGGCGGCGATCTTCGACGAGTCGGCATAAAAATCGCCGATGTCGATCGCCTTCTTTTCCGGCGGCCACGGCGTGCAGCAGTAGCGTCCCGAGCCGGCGATGCGGATCATCAGCTCGACGAGGTCGCGATGCCGGATCGGTTCGAGACCGCCGACGTTGAACGCTTCGCCGTTCGACACGTCGCTGGCGCCCGCGCGCAGGAACGCATCGACCGCGTCGTCCACGTAGACGAAGTCGCGGAGCTGCGTGCCGTCGCCGAAGATCTGCACCTCGTTGTTTTCGAGGACGAGCCGCACGAACCAGCCGATGAAGCCCTGGCGGCTGTGCTTCAGCAGCTGGCGCGGCCCGTAGACGTTCGTCAGGCGCAGCGAGCAGGCGCGGATGCCGAACACGTTGTTGTAGACGAGGTGGTAGTACTCGCCGGCCGCCTTGTTGATGCCGTTGACGTCGGTCGGGCGGACCAGGTGCGATTCGGTGACGGGCAGGCTGTCGGGACGGCCGTAGATTTGCCGCGTGCCCGCGAAGACGACCTTGACGCCGGGATTGTTGCGGCGGCACGCCTCGAGCAGCGTGAGCTGGCTACGGCAGTTGATCTCGAGGTCGGTGTAGGGGTCTTCCAGGCTGTCGATGTGACTCACCTGCCCGGCCAGGTTGAAGATCACGTCCTGGCCCTGCACCAGGTAGTTCATCGTCGTCTGCTGGCGGATGTCGGCGATGTTGACGCGCACGCGGTTCTCGATGCCGTGCACGTTGAAGAGATTGCCGCCGTAGGCAGGGATGAGCGAATCGACGATGAGGACGCGCGCGCCGAGCGAGACGAGCTGGTGCGCGAGATTGCTGCCGATGAACCCGAGGCCGCCGGTAATCATCACCGGCCGATCGCGATAGAACTCGCGATACGACGTCACGGTTTGGTCGATTCGGGCGAGGACGCGCCGCCGATCGTGGGGTTGCGGAAGAGGACGGGCGAGGTCGTCCGGCCGCGGCCGAGCACCACGAGCTTCACCCACAGGCGCAGCACGTCGATCCCCGTCCAGAAGACCCGCTTGAAGTTGAAGAACTGCGAGCGCCCGTGCAGCCGGTGATAGTGGTGCACCGGCACCTCGACGATGCGGAAGCCCGCGTCCTGGATCTTCCGCATCATCTCGAGGCAGATGACGCCGGTGTCCTTCTCGAGCTTGACGCGATCGAAGATCTCGCGGCGCATCAGGCGGAAGTCGCAGTCCACGTCGCGGACGCGCAGGCGGAAGAGCAGCTTGACGGTGTGGTGGTAGACGCGGCCTATGACGATGCGGTGCGGCGGGTCGGAACGGCTGATCTTGTAGCCGTTCACCATGTCGGCCTCGGGCGTGAGGCTGTTCCACAACACCGGCAGTTCCGCCGGATCGTACTGGGCGTCGCCGTCGGTGTAGGCGATCAGGTCCTTGGTCGCCGCGGCGAAGCCGGTGCGCAGCGCGGCGCCGTAGCCGCGGTTCCGGGGATGATGAATCGCCCGCACGTTCGGATAGGTGCGAACGAGGTCGTCGAGGATGTCACGCGTCGAGTCGGTGCTCCCGTCGTTGACGACGATGACCTCGAAGTCGGGCGTCAGCCGCCCCGCGACCTGCACGGCGAGGATGACGAGGCTGGCGATCGTTCCACCGTCGTTGTAGGCGGGGAAGAACATGCTGAGCCCGGTCGGACGTGTCGGGCGCGGGTTGACCATGGAGCGACCCATTTTAGGTCTATTTCGGGCGTGCCGCGAGCCGCCACGGCACGATCGCGGATTCGACAATCACCATCCAGGACAGCTTCGACGCGCCTTCGCGCCGCTCGACGAACGTGATGGGCACTTCGGCGCAGCGCAGTCCCGCCCGCGATGCCTCGAACGCGAGCTCGACGATGAACGCGTAGCCGTCGGATCGGATCGACGCGAGCGGCAGCCGTTCGAGCGCTTCGCGCCGCCAGCAGCGGAAGCCGCTCGTGCAGTCGCGAATCGTCATGCGCGTGATCGCGCGGATGTAGTGGTTGGCGAACGCGCTGAGCATGCGCCGGTGCAGTGGCCAGTTCTCGATGCGACCGCCGGTGACGTAGCGCGAGCCGATGACGAAATCGGCATTCGCCGCCGCCTCGAGCAGGCGAGGGATGTCGGCAGGGTTGTGCGAGAGGTCCGCATCCATCTGGCAGATGTGGGTCGCGTCGGTGCGCAGGGCGACGTACATGCCGTCGATGTAGGAGAGTCCCAGGCCGCGCCTGCCGCTGCGGTGGAGGACCTGCACGCGCGCGCGGTTGGCCGCGGCGTATTCGTCCGCCACCCCGCCAGTGCCGTCGGGCGAGGCGTCGTCCACGATCAGGATGCGCACGTGGTCGAGCGCCAGCAGCTGCGGGAGCAGCAGCGGCAGGTTCGCACGCTCGTTGTACGTGGGAACGATGACCAGCGGGCGCATCACCGTGCTAGGTCCGCGGGCCCTCGAAGCGCAGCGATGCGACCTGCTCGGACACGAGGCCGACGAGGAACACGATGACGGCGAAGAGAATCAGGATCACCGCGCCGTTGGGAATCTTGCCGGTCGCGATCATGTTCCAGACGCCGTAGACCGCTCCGACGGCGAACGACAGGGCGCTGAGCGGCACGAAGATGCGCAGCGGGCTGAAGAGCGTCACGATCTTCAGGAGGATCAGCAGGAAGCGCGCGCCGTCGTGCGCGAAGCGGATCTTCGAGCGGCCGCTCCGCTGCCGCGCGTCGACCGGCTCGAAGGCGACGTTGTAGCCCGCCTTGATGAAGGCGAGCGTCGTCGTCGTCGGCGTCGAGAAGCCGTTGGGGAGCAGGTGGATGAATTCGCGGAGGCACTCGGTCCGCGCGCCGCGGAACCCCGACGTCAGGTCGGGGATCGGGCGGCTCGTGAGGTAGCTCGCCAGGTTGTTCAGCAGCGCGTTGCCGGCGCGGCGGGCGGCGGAGGCCTGCGTCGCACCGTTGCGCGCGCCGATCACCAGGTCGAAGTCGCCGAGGCGCGCGGCGATGCGCCGCGCATCCTCGGGTGGATGCTGGCCGTCCGCGTCGACGATGAGGACGAATTCGCCGCTCGCCCGGCGGATGCCCGTCTTCACCGCGGCGCCGTTCCCCTTGTTGTACGGATGCCGGACGACGCACGCGCCCGCCTCGCGCGCCCTCGCGCCCGTGTCGTCCGCAGACCCGTCGTCCACGACGATGATCTCCCGCCATCGCGCGGCGCCGCGCAGCTGCGAGACGACGCCGCCGATGGCGTCCGCCTCGTTCATCGCGGGGATGACGATGGAGACGTCGGAACAGTCAGCCAAGGAGCTGCTCGATGACGCCGTCCCAGGTAATCGTGCGCGCGGCCGATTGTCCGGCGCGGCCGAGACGCTCGGCGAGCGCCCGGTCGCCGGCGAGCCTGTCGATGGCGGCTGCCAGCGCGGGCGCCTCGGGTGCGCAGACGAGTCCGTTGACGCCGTCGCGCACGAACTCGAGCGTGCCGCCGGAATCGGTGGCCGTGATGACGGGCCTTGCCGCGAGAAACGCCTCGAGCGTCACGTATCCGTAGTCCTCGTCGAAGGGCGCGTAAAGGACGCCCCGGGCGCCGGCATAGAGGTCCGCGACGGCGTCGCCCCACAACGCACCGGCGAATGTAATCCGGTTCGCGACGCCGCGTTGCGCGGCTTCGCGTTCGAGCGCCGCGCGCTGGGAGCCGTCGCCGACGATGACGAGGCGGACCGGCGCGGTCACGTGGGTCATCGCGCCAATCGCGAGGTCCACGCGCTTGAGCGGCTCCAGACGCGACACGAGCAGGATGTAATCGCCGTAGGCGCCGTCGTGCAGGCGATCGGCGATCGGCGGCGGATGGTACAACGGGCGGGCGGCAAGGCCGTTGAACCGGTGCAGGCGGTCGGCCGTGTTCTTCGCGTTGGTGACGATGGTGCGGCACTCCGCGAACATCCTGCAATCCATCGCGGCGATCTGCTCGCGCAGGCGGGTGTCCTCGTCGCTGCCCGTGAAGTCGCTGTACGGCGTGCCGTAGAGATCGTACGCGGGCCGATGCTGGTGAATCAGCCAGACGACCTTGCGCGGATGGCGCGCGAACCAGGTCGGGAAGCGCGTCGCGATCAGCAGGTCGATCGGGCGGGCGTTGCTGCTCGACAGGTTGAGCATCCGCCAGGCGCACGCCTCCTCGAGCAGCTCGTGCTTGCGGCCATGGAACGGGAGCGCGACGCTTTCGGCCTCGTGGCCGCGGAGGCGCAGCTGCGTCACCAGCGATTGGGCGTGCAGCTCGGCGCCGTCGCGGGCGAAAGGGATGCGCGCCTCGGCGACGACCACTCTCACGCGGCCACCCCCTGCGCGGCAAGCAGCCGATCCACCACGTGGTCCCAGGTGATCGGCGCCGCGACGCCGTGGCCGCGCTCGCCGAGCGAGGCGGCCAGCGCGGGGTCGGCCGCGAGGCGGTTCACCGCCGCGGCCAGCGCATCGGGCGTCGGTTCGCAGACGTAGCCGTTGACGCCGTCGGTGACGAACTCGAGCGTGCCGCCCGAGTCGCACGCGGTGATCACCGGCTTGCGCGCGAGGAAGGCCTCGAGCGTCACGTATCCATAGTCTTCCTCGTAGGGCGCGAACAGCACCGCGCGGCATCCCGCATAGAGCTCGATCAGCCGCTCGTCGTCCACGCGCCCGAGCAGCGTCACGCGCTCGCGAAGGCCGCGGCGCTCGATGTATTCGCTCAGCTCGTGGCGTATCGAGCCGTCGCCGGCGATCAGGAGACGGACCGACGAGGTCGTTTTCTCGAACGTGTCGATGGTGAGGTCGACGCGCTTGACGTGCTCGAGCCGCGTCACCGTCAGCACGTAGTCGCCGCAGGGGCCGGCGTGCAGGCGGCCGGCGAGCTTCGGCGGGTTGTAGAGCGCCGCCGAGGCGATGCCGTTGAACTTCAGCATCCGATCGGACACGGTTCGCGCGATCGTGAAGTGGCCGACGCACTCACGGAGCGCGCGCGTGTCGAGGTCGATGAGCCGGCGGCGGAGTGCCACGTCGCGCGGCGTGTGGGCGAAGTCGCTGAACCGGGTGCCGGCGAGCTCGTAGGCGGCGCGGTGCTGGTGCACGAGCCAGAGCACCTTGCGGGGATGGCTGGCGAAATAGGTCGGGAACTTCGTCGCGATGACGAGGTCCACGTCGCCGCCGGCCGCCCTCGTCACGTCGAGCAGCCGCCACGCCTCCACGCCCGCGAGCAGCTCGTCCCGCGGCGCGTCGGTGAACGGGACCGACACGATCTGCGCGCGGTGCCCGCGCGCGGTGAGCGCCGCCGCGAGCTCGCGCACCAGGATCTCGGCGCCCCCGTGCACGAACGGCACCTGCGCCTCGAGGATCAGGATGCGAAGCGGAGTCACGTCAGGTCGCGTGGCGAAAGTTGATGATATCGCCGTCCTGGACGATGTAGTCCTTCCCTTCGAGGCGGACCTCGCCGCGCTCGCGGCAGGCCTGCATGGAGCCGCGCGCGATCAAGGCGTCGTAGGCCACCACCTCGGCGCGGATGAAGCCGCGCTGGATGTCGCTGTGGATTTCGCCGGCCGCCAGCTGCGCCGGCGTGCCGCGCGAGATCGACCAGGCGCGGCATTCGTCCTCGCCCACCGTGAAGAACGAGATGTAGCCGAGCAGGTCGTAGCTGGTGCGAATCACGCGGTCGAGGCCCGACTCGCCGAGGCCGAGATCCGCGAGGAACGCCTTCGCGTCGTCCGCGGCGAGCTGCGAGATCTCCAGCTCGATCTTCGTGCAGAGCGCGACGGCGCGCGTGGATGCGTGCGCGAGAAACGATGTCAGGCCCGCCTTGTCCGCCGCTCGCGCGACGTCCGCGCCGACCTCCGCGACGTCGTTCTCGTCGAGGTTGATCACGAGCAGCAGCGGCTTCGCGGAGAGGAACTGAAAGCCGCGCAGCCGCTTGAGGTCGTCGCCGGCCAGCTGCAGCGCCCGCAGCGGCGTCCCGTGCTCGAGGGCGTCCTTGCAGCGCTGGACGAGATCGCGCTCCTTCTCGAGCTCCGCCGACTTCCCCTTCTTCAGATCCTTCTCGATGCGCTCGAGCCTCCGCTCCGCCACGCCGAGGTCCGCCAGGATCAGTTCGTCCTCCATGGTCTGCGCGTCGCGCGCGGGCGCGATCGAACCGGCGGGATGGGCGACCGACGGGTCGCGAAACGCGCGCACGACGTGGACCAGTGCGTCGGCGTTCTTGTAGCCGGCGACGTCCACGAGCGCCTGGGCGCCGGCGCGTGCGGCGGCGACGATGTCGGTGAACTCGACCGTGGCCGGGACGCGCTTCTTCGGGTTGTACATCGCCGTCAGCGTGTCGAGCCGGCCGTCGGGGACCTTCGAGATGCCGATGTTCACGTCGCCCTTGCCGCGGGGCGCTTCGTGAATGCTGGTCATCAACTGGAAGAGCGTGGTTTTTCCGCTGGAAGGAAGGCCGATCAGCGCCGCGCGCAGCATGAATCCCCAGCCTACATCGTTACGAGTCGGAGTCGGATACGACCGGTATGCGACTCCGACTCGCCTGCGGGCCGTGTGCGAGTCGGACTCGCGTACAGCCTGTATGCGACTCCGACTCGCGTACAGCCTGTATGCGACTCCGACTCGCGTCCAGCGCGTAGCCGACTCCGACTCGACGGCCTGGCAGTGCGGTCCGGCCACGGATCAGCTTCAAACACAAGTGCAGATCTGTGAATGATTTGCCGCCTTGACTTCGATACGCCGCCGGTTTTACACTCCGGGTGGATTTTTGTGGACGGAAGTGGACCAAAAAGGCCTGCGGGGAAGCGCCCCGACACGTATCGACGACAAGGGTCGCCTCAAGATCCCGACGCTGTTCCGCGGCCTGATCCAGGACCAGCGCGGGCCCGACGTCTTCGTCACCAGCGTGACCGGCGAATCGGTACGCATCTATCCGATGAGCGTCTGGCTCGCCGTCGAGGAGCGGCTCTCGAAAGCGCCGGCCAACCATCCGTCGGTCGTCAAGTTCCTCGATCGCGTCAGCTACTACGGGCAGGCGAGCGAGCTCGATGCCCAGGGCCGCATCGTCGTGCCGCAGCTGCTGCGCGACAGCGCGTCCATCGTCGGCGATGTCCGCGTCTTCGGCAAGATCGAATACCTCGAGGTCTGGAACGAGGAGCGCTTCGCGCAGAAGCTCGCGCGCGATCCGTGGACCGACGAGGACGGCCTCAAGCTGTCGGAGCACGGGATATGACCGGGGGCCTGAGCCATGAGCCTTGAGCCCACTGCACGAACCGGTCATGGTCGCGGAGGTGCTCGAACATCTCGAGCCGTCGCGGGGCGGCGTGTTCGTCGATTGCACGGTCGGCCTGGGTGGCCACGCGCGTGCGCTGCTCGAGGCGGGCGCGACGCGGCTGATCGGATTCGATCGCGATCCCGCGGCGGTTGAGGCGGCGCGCATCGCGCTGCAGCCATTCGGGGAGCGCGTCGAGGTCGTGCACGCGGACTATCGGCAGCTCAACGCCGTGCTCGATGAGCGCGGCGTCGGACAGGTGAACGGTGTGCTGGCGGATCTCGGGGTCTCGTCGATGCAGCTCGACGAACCCGGGCGGGGATTCAGTTTTCGCCAGGACGATCCGCTCGACATGCGGATGGACACGACGGCCGGGCCCACGGCCGCCGAGGCCCTCCGCGGAGTTG
Source organism: Vicinamibacterales bacterium (assembly GCA_035571515.1). Lineage (GTDB taxonomy): Bacteria > Acidobacteriota > Vicinamibacteria > Vicinamibacterales > UBA2999 > Gp6-AA40. Next base: position 31,891 of record DATNCQ010000062.1, on the reverse strand, counting down.
ACGAGCGGACGCTGGCGGACCTGATTTACGAATTCGGCGAAGAGCGCCACTCGCGGCGCATCGCCAGGGCGATCGTCGCCGCGCGCGAGCAGGCCCCCCTCGAGACGACGGGGCAGCTCGCCGACATCGTGCGGCGCGCGATTCCGCGCAAGGGGTACTCGCGCATCGATCCGGCGACGCGGACGTTCCAGGCGATTCGCATCTGGGTGAACGGCGAGCTCGAGGGGCTCGACGGCTTCCTCGGCGACGCGGCGCGGCGGCTGGCGGTGAACGGACGGCTGGCGGTGATCACGTTTCACTCGCTGGAGGATCGGATTGCGAAGCACACGCTTCGCGCGCTGCAGGCCGAGGCGTTCGGCCTGCGCATCCGCACGAAGCGGCCGGTCGTGGCGGGCGAGGCGGAAATCGAGCGGAACCCGCGGGCACGAAGCGCCAAGCTGCGCGCCGCGGAGATCGGACAGGCGGCATGAGCGGCGAATTCGAATACGCGATCAGGAAGGACGTGCGCAACAACCCGATCGTGCGCGAGGTCGATCGCGAGCGCCATCTCGAGATGTGGCGCTCGGTCGCCGTCGGCGTGTTCCTCGTCGCGGTGCTGCTCTTCTCCGCGTGGCAGCACTTCGAGCTGCTGCGCCACGGCTACCGCATCGAGGAGATGCAGAAGGAGCGGGCCGCGGAGGAAGAAATCAACCGTCATCTGCGGCTGGAGATCGATACGCTGCGATCGCCCGCCCGCATCGAGCGTCTCGCCACCCGGCGCCTGGGCATGGTCGCGCCGGCCGCCGGTGACGCCACGGTGATCGAGCGCGTGGTCACCACGCCGCCGCCGCCGAAGTCCGTGGTCGCCCGCCGGTAAGAAGGATCACGTGGCTGAGACCCCCTTCGGCGCCGCTCGGGGCAGGCCCGCCGACGCCTGGCGCACGACGCTGAAGACCCGCATCGTCGTGGCCGCCGCCGGCCTGATCGTCTGGTCGTCGGCGATCGAGGCGCGGCTCGTCTACCTGCAGGTGTACCACCACGCCGATCTCGCCGCGCGGGCGGAGCGCCAGCAGCTGCGCACGGTCGCGGCGTCGGGCAAGCGCGGCGAGATTCTCGATCGCCGCGGTCACGTGCTCGCCTACAGCGTGGACGCCGATTCCATTTACGCGGTGCCGACCGAGATCGCGGAGCCGTCGGGCGCGGCCGCGTCGCTCTGCACGGCGCTCGGCGACTGCTCGGCGGCGGATCGGCAGGCGTTGGCGGAGCGCATCCGCCGCGGGCGCGCGTTCGTCTACGTGCGCCGCCAGGTGACGCCCGACCAGGCGCGGCGCGTCGCCGACCTGCAGCTCGAAGGCGTCGGCTTCATGAAGGAAAACCGGCGCTTCTACCCCAACAAGGAGCTGGCGGCGCACCTGCTCGGCTACGTCGGCGTCGACAATACGGGCCTCGCGGGCGTCGAGGCGACGTATGACAATCTGATCAAAGGACACGCGGGCACGGTGCTCATTCAGACCGACGCCAAGCGCCACGCATTCAGCCGGGTCGAGCGGCCGTCGACGACCGGCGCGGACCTCGAGCTGACCATCGATCAGTACCTGCAGCACATCGCCGAGCGCGAGCTGCAGGCCGGCGTGGACGAGGCCGGCGCGGACGGCGGCTCCGCGGTCGTGATGGATCCGGCCAGCGGCGAAATCCTCGCGCTCGCCAGCTACCCGACCTTCAATCCCAACGCGTACCGGAATTTCCGCGACGAGGAACGCCGCAACCGCGCCATCCAGGATCTGTACGAGCCCGGCTCGACGTTCAAGATCGTCACCGCGTCCGCCGCGCTCGAGCAGAAGCTCCTGAGACCCACCGACGCCGTAGACACCAATCCCGGCACGATCCGCTTCGGCTCGCGCGTCGTGGACGAGGACAAGCACCACAACTACGGCGTGCTGTCGTTCACGGACGTCATCGTCAGGTCGAGCAACGTCGGCGCGATCAAGATCGGTCTCCGCGTGGGCGCGCAACGCATGGGGCTGTACGCCCGCCGCTTCGGGTTCGGCCGCCCGACGTCCCCCGACTTTCCGTCGGAGAGCCCGGGCATCCTGTGGGATCCATCGCGGCAGGACGAGGGCGCGCTCGCGTCGATGTCGATGGGCTACCAGGTTGGCGTGACGCCGCTGCAGATGGCGGCCGCCGTCAGCTCGGTGGCCAATGGCGGCGAGCTGATCCAGCCGCGCGTCGTGCGCGCTGTGACGCGCGACGGCGTGCGCAAACAGGTGCCGCGCAAGCTGCTCGCGCATGCGATCGACCGCGACACGGCTGCCGAGGTGACCGCCATCATGGAAGCGGTCATCGAGCGCGGCACGGGCCGCTCCGCGCAGATCGACGGCTACACGGTTGCGGGCAAGACCGGCACCGCGCAGAAGGTGGAAAACGGCCGCTACTCGAACACCGACTACAACGTGTCGTTTGTCGGCTTCGTGCCGTCACGCACGCCCGTCTTCACGATCGTCGTCGTGGTGGACTCCCCGCACAGGGTGCCGCCGTACGGCGCGACCGTCGCCGCGCCGATCTTCCGGCGCATCGCGGCCGCCGCGCTCCAGCAGTACGGCGTGCCGCCGTCGATCAATCGCGCGCCGCCGGTGCTGGCGATGCGTCGGGACGCAACCGACGAGGGCGCGAGTCCTCTCGACGCCGATCAGGTCAAGCCGTTCGACTCGGCTCGGGCGAGGCCTCTCGATTCCGGTGCGGGCAGGCCCATGGCTACCGCCGGCGTCGGGCCGAACATCGTCACCGTCAGCAGTGGCGCCCCACGAGCGGCCGCCGTGTTCCCCGACCTGCGAGGGCTGAGCGCCCGCGACGCGCTGCGCACGCTCTCGCGCCTGGGGATGACCGCGCGCCTCAACGGCGCCGGTATCGTTGTTCGGCAGGTGCCCCAAGCCGGGACGCCAATCGATCGCGAGACCGCGTCAACACTCTGGTTAGAGAGACAGCTTGCTGCAGTGCCATGACCGTTCGCGAGTTGCTGGGAGCGTTGACGCGCGCGATGCCCGGCCAGGCAGCCGCCGTCCCGGCGGACGCGGCGCTCGACGTGCCATGTACCGGCGTCGCGTACGACTCGCGCCACGTGACGCGAGGGTCCGTATTTGTTGCACTGCCTGGACAGAAAGCGGACGGTGCGATGTTTGCGCCGCAGGCGATTGCCGCCGGTGCGGCGGCGGTGGTGTCGGAGCGCGACGCGAGCGCCGACCTCCGCGTGCCATGGATGGTGGTCGCGAACGCGCGGCTCGCGCTGGCGCACCTCGCGGCGGAGTTTTTCGGGCATCCGAGCCGGCAGATGAAGGTCGTCGGCATCACGGGCACCAACGGCAAGACGACGACCAGCTACGTAACGCAGGCGATTTTCGAAGCGGCCGGCATTCGCTGCGGCCTGATGGGAACCGTGACGTATCGAATCGGCGATCGTGAAATCGCGGCGACGAGAACGACGCCCGAAGCGCCAGACGTGCAGGCCTTCATGCGCCAGATGCTCGACGCGGGCTGCGGCGCCTGCGTGATGGAGGTGTCGTCGCACGCGCTCGCGATGCACCGCGTCGATGGAATCCGCTTTGCTGCCGGCGTCTTCACGAACCTGACGCGCGACCACCTCGATTTTCACCAGGACATGGAATCGTACTTCGGCGCCAAGCGCCGGCTGTTCGAGATCCTGCCCGATGCCGCGCCGGCGGTGGTGAACGTGGACGACCCGCGGGGCGCAACGCTCGTGGACGTTGCGCGGCACCCGGTGACGTACGCGGTCAATCGGGACGCCGACGTCACGCCCGGCCCGCTGACGGTCGGCCTCGGCGGCCTCACCTTCGACGCGCGGACGCCGCAGGGCGTCGCACACGTGCAATCGACCCTGGTTGGCAAGCCGAACGTCTACAACATCCTCGCCGCCGCCGGCACCACCGCGGCGCTCGACGTCCCAATCACGGCGATCGAACAGGGGTTGCGGAGCCTCGCCGGCGTTCCGGGGCGCTTCGAGGTGGTCTCGTCCGACGCTGACGACATCACGGTCATCGTCGACTACGCGCACACCGACGATGCGCTGCGCAACCTGCTCGAGACGGCGCGGCCGCTCGCCGCGCGGCGGGTCATCACGGTGTTTGGCGCCGGGGGCGACCGCGACAAGACGAAGCGGCCGCTGATGGGCATGGTCGCCGCGCGCCTCAGCGATCTCGTGATCATCACGTCGGACAACCCGCGCAGCGAGGATCCGATGCGGATCATCGACGAGGTGAAGCTAGGGGCGGAGCCCGAATCCCGTCAGGGGAAGGCCGAGATCCTCACGATCGTCGATCGTCGCGAGGCGATTCGGCAGGCGGTCGGCGTGGCGTCCCCGGAAGACATCGTGCTGGTCGTGGGCAAGGGCCACGAGAAGTACCAGGAGATTGGCGGCCGTGTGACGCCGTTCGACGACGTGGCGGTCGCCCGTGAAGCGCTGGAGGCGCGGCGCGAGAAGTCGCGGGTTGGGTGAGCACGCTCCACCTGACGGTCGGCTGGCTGGCGGCGGCGGTCGCGGGACGCATCGTCTCCGGCGACGCGGAGCAGCTCGTCGGCAACATCGTCACCGACTCGCGGTCGCTGCAGTCGGGTGATTTCTTCGTCGCGCTGAAGGGTCCGCGGTTCGACGGACACGGGTTCGTTGGCGACGTGATTGCGCGAGGCGCGAGAGGCGCGATGGTCGAGGCCGAATGGTGGGCCGCGAACGCCGGGGCCCACCCTACCGGCGACGCAGCCAGGCCTGCGATCGTCGAGGTCGGCGATACGACCGTCGCGTTGCAGCACCTGGCGCACGCCGTGAGAGAGGCCGCCGCCACGAAGGTCATCGCCATCACCGGCAGCGCCGGCAAGACGACGACGAAGGACACGATCGCGGACTTCCTGTCGGGCTCGTATCGCGTAGTGAAGAACAGGGGGAATCTGAACAATCACATCGGCCTGCCGCTGTCGCTGCTGCAGCTGCGGGACCACCCCGACGTGGCGGTGATGGAACTGGGGATGAATCACGCAGGCGAGATCAGCACGCTGGTGGCGATCGCCGATCCCGACGTCAGGGTCTGGACGAACGTGGGCGACGCGCACCTCGGCTTCTTCGAATCCCCCGACGCCATCGCGGACGCGAAGGGTGAGATCCTCGAGGGCGCCGAGCCGCAGGACGTCCTCGTCTGCAATGCCGACGATCCGCACGTCATGGCGCGCGCCCGGCAGTTTGCCGGCCGCATCGTGACATTCGGCGAGGCCGACGGCGCCTCCGTTCGCGCCACGGCGATCGAAGACCGCGGCATCGATGGCATGCGCGCGCGCGTCACGACGGCGTACGGCGAGGGCACGCTCGAGACGCCGCTGCTGGGACGCGGCAACCTCTCGAACGTGCTGGCGGCAACAGCGGTGGCGCTCGATTTCGGCATCCCACTCGACACGGTCGCCGACCGCGCCACCCGGCTGCGCGCCTCGGATCGGCGTGGCGCGGTCCATCGCCTCCGGGGCGGCGTAACGCTGGTGGACGATTCGTACAATTCGAGTCCCACGGCGTTGAAGCGCGCGCTCGACGTCATCGCCAAGGAAGGGCGCGCGGCAAGACGGGTCGCCGTCCTCGGCGAGATGCTCGAGCTCGGCGCCTACTCGGCCGACATGCACCGCCAATGCGGCCGCGTGGCGGCAACCGCCGGTCTGGCGGCGCTGTTTGCAGTGGGCGGCGCTCCCGCGCGCGACCTCGCGGACGCCGCTGTCGCGGCCGGCATGGATGCCTCCGCCGTGCGCTACTTCGAGAGCAGCGGCGCGGCCGCCCCCGCGATTGCCGCGGCGATTCGCGCCGGCGACGTCGTGCTCGTCAAGGGCTCGCGCGGGACCAGGACGGACCTCATCGCGGATCGGATCGCCGAGGAGTTCGCCTGATGCTGTACTCGCTCCTCTTCCCCCTCCACACCTACGCGACGGTCTTCAACGTCACGCGCTACATCACGTTCAGGACCGCGGCGGCGAGCCTGACCGCGCTGGCGCTCAGCCTGCTGCTCGGCCCGTGGATGATCCGCAAGCTGCGCGACTTCCAGATTGGCCAGGTGATCCGGCAAGAGGGTCCGCAATCGCACCGCGCGAAGGCGGGGACGCCGACGATGGGCGGCCTGCTGATCCTGACGTCGGCGCTCGTGCCGACGCTGCTCTGGGCGGACCTGTCGAACTGGTACATATGGATCGCCGTGCTGGCGACGGCGGCGTTCGGCGCCGTCGGCTTCGCGGACGACTACCTGAAGATCGTCCGCCGGTCGCACCACGGCCTGATCCCGCGCTACAAGATGGGGGGCCAGGTCGTCGTGGCCGTCGCGGTCGGCCTCGCCGTGCTGCTGCTGTCGCAGCAGAACCCGCCGCTCTATAACACGCGACTCATCTTCCCCTTCTTCAAGAACCTGATTCCAGACCTCGGCTGGTTCTACGTGGCCTTCACGGTGGTCGTCCTCGTCGGCGCCAGCAATGCCGTCAACCTGACCGACGGTCTCGACGGTCTCGCCATCAGCACGTTCGCGGTCTCGGCCGCCGCATTCACCGCGCTCGCGTACGTGACCGGGCACGCGGTGCTCGCGCAGTACCTGCTGCTCGTCCGCTTCGCGCCCGCGGGCGAGCTGACCGTCTTCTGCGGCGCGCTCGTCGGCGCGAGCCTCGGTTTCCTCTGGTACAACTCCTACCCCGCCGACATCTTCATGGGCGACGTCGGGTCGCTCGCGCTCGGGGGCGCGCTCGGGACCGTTGCAATCCTGATCAAGCAGGAGCTGCTGCTCCCCATCGTTGGCGGCGTGTTCGTCATCGAGGCGCTCTCCGTGATCATCCAGGTCGCCTCGTTCAAGCTGACCGGCAATCGCGTGTTCAAGATGGCGCCGATCCACCACCACTTCGAATTGATCGGATGGAGCGAGCCGAAGGTGATCGCGCGCTTCCTGATCCTGGCCATCATCTTTGCGTTGTTCAGCCTGACGACGCTGAAGCTGCGGTGAGGGTGTGGATGGAACTGGCTATTCGGTGCGCGGCAAGCGGGTGGTCGTCGTCGGCGCGGCGCGCAGCGGCGTGGCGGCCGCGGCGCTTGCCGCGCGAAAGGGCGCGCGCGTGATGCTGACGGAAACGCGCGAGACGTTCGACGCGGCGGAGCGATTGAGGGCCGAAGGCGTCGAGCTCGAGCTCGGTGGCCACAGGCCGGAGACGCTGGCGTCGGCCGACGTGATCGTCACGAGCCCCGGCGTCCCGACGGAGCAGCCGGTGTTCGATGCCGCGCGGGCGGGAGGCGTCGAGACCATCGGCGAGCTCGAGTTCGCCTGGCGCTGGGTGACGGGACGCGTGATCGCCATCACCGGGACGAAAGGGAAGTCGACGACGACGACGCTGATTGGACGAATGCTGGAGGCGGCGGGGCGAAGGGTGATGGTCGGCGGCAACATCGGCACGCCGCTGAGCGCGCAGGTGGAGGCAGCGACCGCCGACACCGTGCACGTCGTCGAGACGAGCAGCTTTCAGCTCGAGACGACCACGACGTTCCACCCGTGGATCGCGGTGTGGCTCAACTTCGCTGACGACCACCTCGATCGGCACCCGACGGTGGCGTCGTACGCGGCGGCGAAAGCGCGGATCTTCGCGAACCAGGACGCCGGCGACTGGGCGGTGCTCAACGCCGACGACGCGGCGGTGCTCGAGCACGCCCGCGGGGCCGCGGCGTCCCGCGTGCTGTTCTCGCTCGAAGGACGCGCAGGCGACGGGTTTGTGGTGGACGGCGGCTGGATCGTTCGCCGCACCGGCACCAGCGTCCAACGGCTGATCCCGCTCGGCGCCGTGGAGCTCACCGGGCGCCACATGTTGAACAACGTCCTCGCGGCCGCGGCCGCCACGCACATTGCCGCCGTGCAGCCCGAGGCCATGGTGAAGGCGCTGCGGGGCTTTCGCGGGCTTCCACACGTCATGGAGCCGGTTGCCGAAGTCGGCGGCGTGCGGTTCGTCAACGATTCGAAGGCGACCAATGTCGAGGCGGCACGGCGGTCGATCGAGAGCTTCGAGCGCGGCGTCGTCGCCATCGTCGGCGGGCGTTACAAGGGAGGCGACTTCGGGGAGCTCGGCGAGCCGATGGCGACGCGGGGTCGCGCGGTGATCGCAATCGGCGAGGCGGCGCCGCGCGTGCGCAAGGCGCTCGCCGAGGTCGTGCGCGTGATCGACGCGCCGTCGATGCGCGACGCGGTCGAGCGGGGCTACGAGGCGGCGCGTCCCGACGGCGTCGTCCTGCTGGCGCCCGCCTGTTCGAGCTTCGACTGGTTTCGCGATTACGCGGAGAGAGGAGACGTCTTCAAGGAAGAAGTCGAGCGGCTGCGTCGGCGGGAGCAGTGAGCTGTCGTCAGACCGGCCCGGGCGGGTGGGAGCCTACCGCTGGGAACGCAGACTACCCCGGTCTGCGAGGTGGGTGTCCCATTCCACGAGCCGGCTGGCGACTGCTGACTGCTTGCCCGCCGTAGCCGCGACGCGGCGAAGGCGGGCGTTCCGCAGCCAGGGGATCGGATCTTAATCGATCGGCCCCTCGAAAGTGCGCGCAAGCGGCGCGCAATTGCGTTCTCGGTACATCGGGGGCGTGCCTCCAGCGAAGGCGCGCCGAAAGGGCTGATTGGCTCGCAAGCTCAAAATCGACCGGATCCTGTTCACGGCCACGCTGCTGCTGGTCTGTGTCAGCGTCGTCATGGTCTATAGCGCTTCGGCCGTCATCGCGCTCGAGCGCTTTCAACAGCCCTACCTCTTCCTCACCAAGCAGGCGCTCTGGAGCGTGCTCGGGCTCGCGGTGCTGGGCGTGGCGATCCGCGTCGATTACCGCACCTACCGCAACGAGGCGTTCATCTGGTGCCTGCTCGCGGTCGTCGTCCTGATGCTGGTCATGGTGCTGTTCAGCGCGCCGGTCAACGGCACCCGTCGGTGGTTCGGGGTCGGCGGCCTCGGCATCCAGCCGTCGGAGCTGGCGAAGCTGGCGTGCGTGTTCTTCACGGCGCTGATGCTCGAGCGCCGGATGCACCGCATCGACGATCTGTCGTACTCGCTGCTGCCGATCGGAGTGATCGCCGGCCTCGTCTTCACGCTGATCCTGCTGCAGCCCGACTTCGGCACCTCGATATCGCTCGCGGTGATCATCGCGGTGATGGTGTTCGCGGCCGGCCTGCACTACCGCTACTTCGTCGGGCTGGTGCTGGTCGCGCTGCCGGCGATCTATCTGGTGCTGGTGGCCGCGCCGTACCGGCGCCGCCGGCTGCTGGCGTTCTGGGACCCGTGGGCCGACCCGCTCGGCGACGGCTTTCAGATCATCCAGTCGCTCGTCGCGGTCGGCACCGGCGGCGTTTTCGGCCGCGGCCTGATGGGCGGCGTGCAGAAGCTCTTCTACCTGCCGGAGCCACACACCGATTTCATCTACGCGGTGATCGGCGAAGAGCTCGGCCTGGTCGGCGCGACGGGCATCCTCCTTTGTTTCTGCGTCATCGCCTGGCGGGGGCTCCGCATCTCCGCGCGCGCGGAGGACACGTTCGGCGCGTTCGTCGCGCTCGGCCTGACGACGATGATCGCGGCGCAGGCGCTGGTGAACATCAGCGTGGTGCTCGGGTTGATGCCGACGAAAGGGATTCCGCTGCCGCTCGTCAGCTTCGGCGGATCGTCGCTGCTCATGAACCTGCTGGGCGCGGGCGTGCTGCTGAACATCTCGCAGCACGAATCGGCCGATGCGTGATGGCGATTTCAGTGCTGATCGCCGGCGGCGGAACGGGCGGCCATCTGTACCCCGGCATCGCGGTGGCGCGCGAGGTCATCTCCCGAGCGCCGGACTCGCAGGTGACGTTCGTCGGCACCGCGGCGGGCATCGAATCGCGCGTCGTGCCGAGGGAAGGCTTCACGCTCGACACGATTCGGAGCGCGGGCCTGAAGGGGAAGACGGTCGGCTCGCTCGCGCGCGGCGTCGGCCTGCTGCCGATGAGCGCGCTCGACGCGTGGCGGGTGCTCTCGCGGCGGCGGCCGTCGATCGTGATCGGCGTCGGCGGCTACAGCTCGGGGCCGGTCGTGCTGCTCGCGGCGCTGCGTGGGATTCCGACGCTGCTCATGGAACAGAACGCGATGCCGGGCGTCACCAATCGCCTGCTCGCGCGGTTCGTGCAGGCGGCGGCCGTGACCTACGAGGAGAGCGTGCGGTTCTTTGCGGGGAGGGCGTTTCTGGCGGGCAATCCGGTGCGTCCGGAATTTCTCGGAGGCATGCATGACGAACACGGTTCGCCGCGCGGTCCTGGTGAGCAGCGCGCGGCTCGGGTCCTAGTCTTTGGCGGCTCTCAGGGGGCGCACGCGATCAACATGGCCATGGTGGAGGCAGCGCCGCGGCTGGTTGCCGCCGCACCAGCTCTGGCGGTTACGCATCAGACCGGCGAACGGGATCTGGAGATGGTCCGCGACGGTTACGCGCGCGCAGGACTCCAGGCCCGCGTCGAGCCGTTTCTGTACGCCATCGACCGCGAGATGAAGGACGCCGATCTCGTCGTCTGCCGCGCCGGCGCGACCACGCTGGCGGAGCTGACCGCGTCGGGGCGCGCGTCGATCCTGATTCCGCTGCCGACGGCCACCGACGATCACCAGCGGAAGAACGCGCAGGCGCTGGTGAGCCACGGGGCGGCGCGGATGATCGACCAGCGAATCTTGACCGGCGAGCTGCTGGCGTCGGAGATCGTGGCGCTGGCGCGCAACGACGCCGACCGCGCGTCGATGCGCGCGGCGGCGCGGCGGCTGGCGAGGCCTGACGCCGCGAAAGTGATCGTGGACCGGGTGTTGGAGCTTGCGTCGCGGACCGGCCGCCACTGAGCCGCGCCGCACCGATCGAGAGCCATGCTCGGGGCAACGAAACGGATCCACTTCGTCGGCATCGGCGGCATCGGCATGAGCGGCATCGCCGAGCTGCTGGCGAACCTGGGGTTCGAGGTGAGCGGCTCGGACGTGAAGCGATCGGCGGTCGCGACCCGGCTCGCGGAGAAATTCGGCGTCAGGGTGCACGAGGGGCACCGGGCGGAGCACGTCGGCGACGCGCAGGTCGTGGTGGTCTCGTCGGCCGTGCGGCCGTCGAACCCGGAGGTGGTCGAGGCGGCGCGCCGCGGCATCCCGGTGATCCCGCGCGCCGAGATGCTCGCGGAGCTGATGCGGCTGCGCTTCTCGATTGCCGTCGCCGGCTCGCACGGCAAGACGACGACGACGTCGATGATCGCGGTGGTGCTGGAGCGGGCGGGGGTCGATCCGACGGCGGTGATTGGCGGGCGGCTCTCCGCCTTCGGCAGCAACGCGCGGCTCGGCCGCGGCGAATACCTGGTGGCGGAGGCGGATGAAAGCGATCGGTCGTTTCTCGTGCTCTACCCGACCATCGCCGTGCTGACCAATATCGACCGCGAACACATGGAGAGCTACGGGAGCTTCGAGGACTTGCAGCAGGCCTTTGCGGACTTCGCGAACAAGGTGCCGTTCTACGGCAGCGTCGTCGCCTGCGCGGACGATCCCGCCGTCGTGTCGATCCTGCCGCGGATCAACAGGCCGCTCGTGACCTATGGACTCGAGGGGCGGGTCAGGCGGGCGGGGAACGAGGCGCCGGAGGGGGAGAGGCGAAAGGGCGTTCACATCGAGGCGAGCGACGTGGAGATCGGCGCGTTCGGCGGCAGGTGCGTCGTGCACGCCGGCGATCGCGATCGGCGCGAGCGGCTCGGCGAGCTGCGGCTGGCGATTCCGGGCAGGCACAACCTGCAGAACGCGCTCGCGGCGGTCGCGGTCGCCGACCGCCTGGGCCTGCCGTTCGCCGACGTGGCGTCGGCGCTCGCCGACTTTCACGGAGCGGAACGGCGGTTCGAGCGCCACGGGGAAGCGGACGGCGTGCTGGTCGTGGACGACTACGGGCACCACCCGACGGAGATTGCGGCGGTGCTCGCCGCCGCCCGGGCGACGCTCGGGCGCCGGCTCGTCGTCGCGTTTCAGCCGCATCGTTACACGCGCACCCAGCAGTTGATGGAGGCGTTCGGCCCGGCGCTGCGCGAAGCCGACGAGATCGTGCTGACCGACATCTACAGCGCGAGCGAGGAGCCGATTGCCGGCGTCACCCTCGACGCGCTCGCCGGCGCGGTGCGTGCCGGCTCCGGCAGGCCCGTGCATGTCGCCCGGCGGCTGGACGAGGTGATTCCTGCGATTCTCGACATCGCACGACCGGGGGACGCCGTGCTGACGCTTGGCGCGGGCTCGATCGGCTCGCTGCCCGCGCAGCTGGTGGAGGCGCTGACGAAGCGCCGGGGAGCAGCCCGCTGATGCCGGTATCCGCGCCGTCCGACCGCCGCTTCCGCCGCGCGCACGTCACGCCCGCGCGGAGGAGGCGCTTCGCGCCCGTCTCGTGGTGGAAAGCCGGCCGCGCGTCGGTGGTCGTCGCGGTGGCGCTGTATGTCGGCTTCCTGGCAACGCGCGCCGTGCTGAATGCGGAATCGCTCACGATCACGCGCATCACCGTGCACGGCAACGCGCGGCTGTCGAAAGGGGAAGTCGTCACGCTGCTCGACGGCATTCGCGGCAGCAACATGCTGACGGTCGACATCGAGTCGTGGCGGCGGAAGCTGCTCAGCTCGCCGTGGGTCGCCGATGCGGCGATTCGGCGGGTGCTGCCCGGCACCGTCGCCGTGGCGATCTCCGAGCGCCAGCCGATGGGGATCGGCCGCGTCAACGACGACCTGTACCTCATCGACAATCGCGGCGGCATCATCGACCAGTTCGGACCGAACTACGCGGAGCTCGACCTGCCGATCATCGACGGCCTGGCGGCGCCGCCGCGCGACGACGGGCCGCTCATCGACGAGACGCGCGCGGCACTGGCCGGGCGCGTGCTGGCGTCGCTGCAGTCGCGCCCCGACCTCGCGCGCCGCGTGTCCGAGATCGACGTCACCGAGGCGCGCGACGCCGTCCTCATCCTGAAGGGCGATACCGCGCTGGTGCGCGTCGGCGCCGAGCAATTCGCTGAGCGCCTGCAGTCGTATCTCGACCTCGCGCCCGCGCTGCGCGCACGGGTCGCCGCGATCGATTACGTCGATCTTCGCTTCGACGAGCGTGTCTACGTCAGGCCGCAGGCCAGACGGCCGGCGGGTCCGCCTTCGGCGGGGCGGTCATTGGCGGGCCGGCCTTCGGCGGCGTCCGCCCTACCTACGGAGGATTGAGTGGCCCGCAGGGAACGCTATCTCGTCGGCCTCGACGTCGGCACCTCCCGCGTCACCGCCGTCGTCGGGGAGAGCCTGGACGACGGGACGCTCGACGTCGTCGGCATCGGTGTCGCCGAATCGCGCGGCATCAAGCGCGGCGTGGTCGTCAACGTCGACGCGGCGGTCGACTCGATCAAGAAGGCGATCGAGGAGGCGGAGCTGATGGCGGGCGTCGAGATCGACTCGGTGCACCTGGCGCTGTCGGGGCCGCACATCAAGGGATTCAACAGCCGCGGCGTCATCGCGGTCGCCGGCAAGAACCGCGAGATCACGCGCGACGACGTCAGGCGGGCGATCGACGCGGCGAAGGCCGTCGCGCTGCCAACGGGCCGCGAAATTCTCCATGTGCTCCCGCAGGACTTCGTCGTCGACGAGCAGGACGGCATCGGCGCGCCCGTCGGCATGACTGGGGCGCGGCTCGAGGTCAACGTGCACATCGTCACCGGCGCCATCTCGTCGGCGCAGAACCTGGTGGCGTGCGTCAACCGGGCCGGCGTGAGCGTGGCCGACACGGTGATCGAGCAGCTGGCCGCGTCGGAGTCGGTGCTGACGCCCGACGAGAAGGAGCTTGGCGTCGCGCTGGTCGACATCGGCGGCGGCACCGCGGACGTCGCGATCTTCGAGCGCGGCAGCCTGTGGCACACGGGCGTGGTCGCCGTCGGCGGCGATCACTTCACCAACGACATCGCGGTCGGCCTGCGGACGCCGATTCCCGACGCCGAGAAGCTGAAGCGAAAAAGCGGCTGCGCGCTCTCGTCGATGGTCGACGAGGACGACACCATCGACGTGGCGAGCGTCGGCGGCCGCAAGCCACGGCTGATGGCGCGGCGGATCCTGTCCGAGATTCTCCAGCCGCGCGCCGAGGAGATCTTCCATCTCGTCTGGGACGAGATTCGGCGCGCCGGCTACGAGAAGGCGCTCAACTCCGGCATCGTGCTCGCCGGCGGCGGCTCGATTCTCGAAGGTATGCCCGAGATCGCGGAGCAGATTTTCGATCTGCCGATCCGGCGCGGCGCACCCTCCGACGTCGGCGGGCTGGCGGATCACGTCAACAGCCCGGCGTTTGCGACGCCCGTCGGACTCGTGCTGTACGCACATCGCAACCGCGAGCCGGAGCCGGCGCGCGTGGGCGCGGGGGCGTTCGGGAGGATGGCTGGGAGGCTGCGGGGGATGTTCAAGGAGTTTTTCTGACGGCGGTCTGGCGGGTCCGAAAGGACCCGCCCTACAGGTTGTCGCGAAAGGAGCCGCCCTACTGCGGCGTCCTGCGAGGCCCCGCCCTACACGAGTTCATGGTTCGGTAACAGGGAGGCGACATGAAGAAGTCCGATGCGCGCGAGGCACAGGAGCTCCGGCTGACGCTCGACCCGGCGGCGCGCCGCGGCGCGAAGATCAAGGTGATCGGCGTCGGCGGCGGCGGCAGCAATGCCGTGAACCGCATGGTGGAGGTCGGCCTCACCGGCGTCGAGTTCATCGTCGCCAACACCGACGCGCAGGCGCTCGACCACAGCCACGCGGCGATCAAGCTGCAGCTCGGTCAGAAGCTGACCAAGGGGCTCGGCGCGGGCGCGGATCCCAATATCGGGCGGCAGGCGGCGCTCGAGGACACCGACTCGATCATTCAGGCGCTCTCGGGCGCCGACATGATCTTCGTCACGACCGGTCTCGGCGGCGGCACCGGCACGGGCGCGGCGCCGGTGATTGCGAGCCTCGCGAGCGAGCTCGGCGCGCTGACCATCGGCGTGGTCACCAAGCCGTTCAGGTTCGAAGGAAAGAAGCGCGCGCAGCACGCGGAGGCGGGCCTCGAGGCGCTGCGCGACTGCGTCGACACCATCATCACCATTCCCAACGAGCGCCTTCTCAGCGTCGTCGATCGCCGGACCTCGATCACCGACGCGTTCGGCCTCGCGGACGACGTCCTGCGCCAGGCAATCCAGGGTATCTCCGATCTGATCCTCGTGCCGGGGCTGATCAACCTCGACTTCGCGGACGTCAAGACGATCATGTCGGGCATGGGCGTGGCGATGATGGGCACGGGCGTCGCCGATGGCGATCGCCGCGCGATGCAGGCGGCCGAGCGCGCGGTGTCGAGCCCGCTGCTCGAGGACAGCTCGGTCAACGGCGCCCGCGGCGTGATCATCAACGTGACCGGCGGGCCGGACATGTCGCTGGTGGAGGTGAACGAGGCGTCGTGCGTCATCCAGGAGGCGGCGCACGAGGACGCGAACATCATCTTCGGCGCGGTGATCGATCCGGAGCTCTCGGGCCGCGTGAAGATCACGGTCATCGCGACCGGCTTCGAACGCGTCGGCCGCGCGCGTCACATCCCCTCCGCGGCGCTGCCGACGCCGACCGATCTCACGAGCTACACGACGCAGCTGGCGCGGGGGGAGGCCGTCGCGGCGCAGGCGCCGCCGCCAGCCGTGCCGCACGCCGGCGTCGAGCAGCCGCCCGCGTTCACCGTGGCCCGGCGCCCGGCGCTCGAGCTGAGCCTGCCGCTCATCGGCAAGGCGGGTGGGGCGGGTGAAGCGGGGGGCAGCGGGGCGGGCGAGGCCGGCCGGGGTGAGGCGCGCAGGGCGGGCGAGGCGATTCTGGCGGGTGAGACGCACGAAAACGGCCTCGACCTCTCATCGCCGCTCGACGTGCCCGCGTTCCTGCGCCGCCAGAATTGATGCCATACACTAGGTAAACCCCGGGGGCGCGCGATCGCCGACGTCGCAGCAGCAGCACGCGAACGGGTCCCCGGCGATCATCCATGAAGCCCTGGCAGCAGCGTGAGCGCGCCCGCGACATCCTTTCGAAGGAAGTGGGCTACGTGTCGAAGCCGCACGGCGGACGGCTTCGCGTCGCGCTCGCGTTTCCCAACACCTACTTCGTCGGGATGTCGAACCTCGGCTTCCAGACGGTCTACAAGCTGTTCAACGCCGAGCACGACATCGTCTGCGAGCGCGTGTTCCTGCCACCGAAGAGCGAGCTGGCCGCGCAGCTGTCGGGCGGCGCGCCGCTCGTCACGCTCGAATCGCAGACCCCCGTCAACGAGTTCGACATCTTCGCGTTCTCGGTCTCGTTCGAGTGGGATTACACGAACGTCGTCTCGCTGCTCCGGCTGGCGGGATTGAAGCCGCGCGCGGCGGAGCGGACGCACCGCGACCCGCTGGTGATGATCGGCGGCGCGGTGACGTTCGTGAACCCCGAGCCGCTGGCGCCGTTCGCGGACGTCGTCGCCGCCGGTGAGGGCGAAGCGCTCGTGCCGTCGCTGCTCGCCGCGTTCAAGACCGCGTCGGACCGGGACGACCTGCTGCGACGTCTTGCGGCGGAGCGCGGGTTCTACGTCCCGTCGTTCTACGACGTCATACACCAGCCCGGCGGCGGCATCGAAGCGTTCGTTCCGAAGCCCGGCACCGGCGCCCCGGCGACGGTGAAGAAGGCGGCGCTCAAGACGACGGAAGCGGTGGATCCGCCGGCGACGACCATCTTCACGCCCGACACGGAGCTGGGCTCGCGTTTCCTGGTCGAAGTCGTTCGCGGGTGCGCGAACCTCTGCCGCTTCTGCTGGGCCGGTTACAACTACCTGCCTGTGCGCGCGTTTCCGAAAGATCGCATCCTGCAGCTGGCGGAGAGCGCGCGCCGCTACTCGAACCACGCCGGGCTCGTCTCGATCGCGCTCTGCGACCACCCGGAGATCGAGGAGATCCTCACGCGGCTCGTGGCGATGGGCTATTCGATCAGCCCCGCGTCGCTGCGGCTCGACGACCTGACGCCGACGATCCTCTCGCTGCTCCGGCAGAGCGGCGAACGGACGATTACGATTGCGCCGGAGACCGGCTCCGACCGGTTGCGGCGGGTGATCAACAAGACGATCACCAACGACGAGATCCTCGCGGCCGCCGACATGATTTTCGAGAGCGGCTTCGAGAACCTGAAGCTCTATTTCATGATCGGCCTGCCGACGGAGACGGATGCCGACCTCGTCGCCATCCGCGACATGACGCAGCAGCTCCGGGAGATCATGCTGCGCCACCAGCGCGGCCGCGGCCACATCGGACGCATCGTCGGCAGCGTCAACCCGCTCGTGCCGAAGCCTGGCACCGCGTATCAGTGGCTCCCGATGGAGGACGACGGGTCGATCGGCCGGAAGATCAGGCGGATGAAGAGCCTGATAGCCGGCATCGACAACGTTTACTTCAACATCAAGTCGGAGCGGCATTCCTTCTACCAGGCGCTGCTCTCGCTCGGCGACCGGCGCGTCGCGGCGGCCATCGAGGCCGCCGAGCGGAACGGCGGCAACTGGCGCGCGGCGGTCGCCGAGACCGGCGTGGACGCGGACTTCTACGTCTTCCGCGACCGTTCGGCCGACGCGGTGCTGCCGTGGGACATCATCGACGGCGGTCTCAAGGATCAATTCTTCCGCTCCGAATTCGACAAGGCGCTCCGCGAGGAGTGGACCCTTGCCCCCCACCGCGCTGACAAACGCGTGGGCTCTCTTCCGTCTGAACGGCAGAAGGACGACGCACGGCTCCTGCCCATTCTGAAGTAGCGCCGCCGGCCTCGCGGGTCGCCGCACGCCGCGCCGCCGGACGTCTCCTCGCCGCCCTCGCCCTCGCCGCGTTCGTCGTCTTCGTCAGCGTCTCCATCACAGGCGGCTTCACCCTCCGCGCCGGTCCACTGCATTTCTCCGCGCACGGCTGGCGCGCGCCGCTACTCGTTGCGCTCGCCGCGTTTGCCGCCGCTGCGCTCTCGGGCCGCGCGGCATTAGTCGAAGCCTTCTCGGCGGCCTGGCAGTGGATCGACGATCGTGCCGCCGCCTGCGCCCTCGTGCTCGCCGCGGCCGCGGCCGGCGTCGGGGTCGCGCACGGCACCTATTCGGCATCGAGCTCCGACGCGTCGGGCTACATCAGCGAGGCGCGGCTGATCGCCTCGGCCCATCTCGCAGACGACGAGCCGCTGGCGCGCGAGGTGGCGTGGCCCAATGCCACGTGGGCATTCGCGCCGCTCGGCTACCGGCCCGGGGGCGAGGCGGGCGAGCTGGTGCCCACGTATCCAGCGGGTCTGCCGCTCGCGATGGCTCCCGTTCGCCTGCTGGGAGGCGAGCTCGCGGCATACCTCGTCGTGCCGATTCTCGGCGCCGTGGCAGTCTTCGCCACCTACGGCGCCGGCGCGCGACTGCACTCGCGCCGCGCCGGTCTCGCCGCTGCGCTCCTCCTCGCGACCAGTCCTATCGTCCTGTTCCAGGTCGTCCAGCCGATGAGCGACGTTGCCGTCACCGCGTGGTGGACCCTCGCCCTCCTTTTCGCGCTGTCACCGCTGCCCAACGGACCGCTCGCGGCCGGGGCGACGACGGGGCTGGCGGTTCTGACGCGGCCCAACCTGCTCCCGTTCGCGGCGGTCGTGGCCTTCGCAGTGCTGAACCTTCCGCGTGGTCATCACGAGCGCCGGCTGCGGCCCGACCGCCTGATTGCCTTCGTCGCGGGCCTGGTCCCAGCTGCGGGCGCGCAATTCCTGATGCAGTGGCGGCTCTACGGAAGCCCGCTCGCATCGGGATACGGGACGGCCAGCGAGCTGTACACGCCGGGCAACATCGGGCCCAATGCCGTCGCGTACGCGAAGCGAATGCTCGCCGGTGAGACCGCGGCGCTGCTGCTCGCCCTCGCCGCGGTGGCCGTCCTTGCCGCCACACGGGGCCGGCGCGTCGACGCCCCGCCGCTGAAGCAACCGTTGGTGCTGGCGACGATCGCCGTTGCCATCGTGGTCGGCTCGTACCTCCCGTACGGCGTGTTCGCCGAATGGTCGTACCTCCGTTTCCTCCTGCCGGCGTTTCCACTGCTCTTCGTGCTGATCGGCGCGCTATGCACAAACGCGTTGTCGCGGCTCCCGCTCCCGCTGCGCGCGGCGGTGTTCCTCGGCGCGCTCGCCGCGGCAGCATCGATGAACGTCGACCGCGCCCGTCAGGAGCAGGCGTTCAACATGCGCCGCTACGAGTCGCGCTACAGCCTGGCGGGCCGCTACCTCGCCTCGGCGCTTCCCGCCGACACGGTTGTCGTCACCGGGCAGGAGAGCGGCAGCGCGCGCTACTACGCCACCCTGCCCATCCTTCGCTGGGATCAGCTCGACGTCGACTTCGACCTCGCGCTCGCGGCGCTTCGTGCCATCGGCCGCCACCCCGTGCTGCTCGTCGAGGACTGGGAGCTGCCGCAGCTCGCCAGGAAATACCCACGGTCACCTTACGCGCAGCTGGACTGGCGGCCCCGCGCCGAATTCGGCGAGGAGACGCGCGTCTTTCTCTACGACCCCGACGACCGTGGCTCGGCGCGCACATGGCCCGCGGACCGGGTCCATTAGCACCGCGGTCCCGACGGTCCGCAGCGACGCCCGGCACGCAGCCCGTCACGAGGCGATCGCGGCCTTCTCCTCGAATTCCGTGTAGGCCTCGAGGATCAGCTCGCGCACGCGGTCGTGCGACGTCGCGTCACCAGCCGTCGGCCGCAGCAGCGCGAAGCTGCGGCGCTCGCCGTTGACCGAATAGGAGCGCGCGGGGAAGGTGACGTTGCGGCCGCCGCCGCCACGCCGCTCCCACACCGTGAAGCCGATCAGCTTCAGGCCGTCCAGGACGCCTTCGGTGAAATGCAGTTCGGCCTCGGCAAGCTTGCCGGGCAACGCGTTCTTCTCGCTTGGTGTGATGATTTTGACGACCACGGCGTCCTCCACATGTCGCATCGCCGTGCGACGCGACGTTGCAGTTCTGGCTTGGCGCACCGCGTTCGCGGTCCGCCTGCGCTGGCGTGGAGAGTCGTGGCAAGTGGCGCGCCCGGATGCGAGGCGAGGTGTTGTCGCGTGAAGTGTCTCAGCGCGACGATGTTATCGACCGGCACGCGAACGGTGCCGAAACGGCGCGATGCCAGGTGTTAACTGCGGTTACCAGTCGACGCACCCCTCGACGCGCGGATGGCGCCCGCAATCCGGCCCGCCTTGTCCCGCTCGGCGCGATAGGACGTGAGCACATCGAGGTGCATGGCGGTACACAGCCCGCACGCGTGGATGTTCTCCTCGCGGACCCCCGAGAGAACCAGTTGATCGCGATTGGCGCCGACGACGTCGAGCCGCATTTTCTGGCCGCGCGGCGTCATGAACCACCGGTCGATGAGATACCGTTCGTGGCCGGCGGCGGCGAACGCGTCCACCAGGTCCGAGCCGACCTCATAGCAGCACGGCCCGATCGCCGGCCCGATGGCGACGACGAGATCGCCGGGGCGGCTGCCGAAATCGCGTGCCAGCGCGCCGATGGCAGCGGCCGCGACGCCCGCCGCGGTGCCGCGCCACCCCGCGTGCACCGCCGCCACCGCGCCGGTCCGGCTGTCGCCAATCAGCAGCGGCACGCAATCGGCGGCTCGAACCACGAGCGCGACGTCCGGGGCATCGGAGACGACCGCGTCCGCCTGCCGCCGCTCCGCCTGCATCGCGAGCAGCTCCGCTGCCGCGACGTTCCGCCTCACGGTGACGGCCTCCCGCCCGTGGACCTGGTTCAGCGACACGACGCGCTCCGGCGGCACGCCGAGGGCGGAGGCAAGCGCCTGCGACGCGGCCGCGGATGGTAACTGCAGTTGTCGCGTCGTAAACAAGTGGAGCGCGATTGGCTCGAGCGGCCGGCACCGCAGCGCGGCGCCCCATGTTTCGTCGGTCCAGTGGAAGCTGGCGGGAACCTCGGGACGCGTCATGTAGGATCCGGGGACGGATGGAGATTATAGGTGTCGGGCTCGACGCGACCGAAATCGAGCGCGTCGCCAGCATGATCGAGCGCTACGGCGAGAGGTTCCTGCGGCGTGTCTTCACCGACGGGGAAATCGCCTACTGCCAGGGCAAGCGCGACTTTGCGTCGTCGTACGCCGCCCGCTTCGCCGCGAAAGAAGCGGCGATGAAGGCGCTCGGCACCGGCCACTCGCGCGGTGTCTACTGGACGGGCATCGAGGTGGTCCGCCGTCACGGTCCCCCGCGTCTCGCCTTCCACGGCGGCGCGGCGGCGCGGATGCAGGCGATGGGCGCGACCAGCGCGGTCGTCACGCTCACGCATTCGCGCGAGCTCGCGATCGCGCACGTGATGCTGCTGAAGGCGTAGGTCCGGCTAAAGCCGGCCCCTACGAATACCGGTAGAGTCCGCCTTCAGGCGGACCTAATAGGTGTAGAAGCCCCGCTTTGTCTTCCGGCCGTGATGCCCGGCCAGCACCATCCGCTTCAGCAGCGGCGGCGGCGCGAACCGCGGCTCGCGGAACTCCTCGAACATGATGTTGGCGATGTAGTAGGTCGTGTCGAGGCCGACGAAGTCGAGCAGCGTGAACGGCCCCATCGGGTAGCCGCAGCCCAGCTTCATCCCCTTGTCGATGTCCTCGATCGTCCCGAGCCCGCGCTCGTACTCGCGAATCGCGTCGAGCAGGTACGGCACCAGCAGCCGGTTGACGATGAAGCCGGGACGATCGGGCGCGGCGATCGGTTCCTTGCCGAGCGAGGCGGCAAAGGCGGTGAGCGCCTGACCGGTCTCCTCGCTGGTCGTCAGCGCGCGGATCACCTCGACGAGCTTCATCAGCGGCACCGGGTTGAAGAAGTGCAGGCCGCCGAACCGATCGGGCCGCTTCGTCGCCGCCGCCAGCTCCGTGATGCAGAGCGACGAGGTGTTCGACGCGATGATCGTCTCCGGCCGCACCGCGGCTTCGACGGCGGCGTAGATCGCGCGCTTCTCGTCGAGGCTCTCGACGATCGCCTCGATGACGATGTCGCAGTCCTGCAGGTCGGCGGTGCTGGTCGTGCCGGTGAGGTTGCCCAGCGTCTTGGTCTGCGCCTCTTCGGTGACCTTCCCTTTGGCGACGCCGTCGGAGAGGAATTTCTTGATGCGGCCGAGGCCGGCCTGCAGCGCCGTGTCGTTGACCTCGCGGACGATCGTCCTGTAGCCGGCGCCGGCCGCGACCTGCGCGATCCCCGATCCCATCAGGCCGCAACCGAGGACCCCGACAGTCTTGATGGCCATCTACAGCGACTCCACGAGGGCGGCGATACCCTGTCCGCCGCCGATGCACGCCGCCGCGATGCCGCGCTTCGCGCCGCGCCGGCGCATCTCGAGCGTCAGCGTCAGCAGCAGCCGCGCACCGGTCGCGCCGAGCGGATGCCCCAGTGCAATCGCCCCGCCGTTGACGTTCACCTTGCCGCGGTCCAGCGCCAGCTCCTTTTCGACCGCGAGGTACTGCGCCGCGAATGCCTCGTTGATCTCGAACAGATCGATGTCGGCGAGCGTCAGCTTCTTCTTCTCGAGCAGCTTGCGGATGGCCGGCGCCGGCCCCATGCCCATGATGCTCGGATCGACGCCGACGGTTGCCCAGCCGGTCAGCCGCGCGATCGGCGACACGCCGCGCGCCTTCGCACCCGCTTCCGATGCGAGCACGACCGCCGCGCCACCGTCGACGATCCCGCTCGCGTTTCCGGCGGTGACGGTACCCTGCTTCGAGAACGCCGTCGGCAGCTTGCCGAGCGCCTCGATCGTGGTGTCGGGCCGCATGTGATCGTCGCGGTCGACGACGGTCGTTCCGCGCCGCGTCTTGATCTCGACGGGCACCACCTCTTCGGCGAACCGCCCCTGCTTCCACGCTTCGTCCGCGGCCTTCTGGCTGCGCATCGCGTACTGATCCTGCTCGTCGCGCGAGATCGAGTAGTTGGCCGCGCACTTCTCGGCGGTCTCCGCCATGAACAGGCCGCACATCGTGTCGCGCAGCCCCTCGAAGAGTGAATCCTCGAGCGCGCCCTGGCCGAGCTTCAGGCCCGCGCGCAGGCCGCGGATGACGTGCGGCGCCTGGCTCATGTTCTCGATGCCGCCCGTCAGCACGACGTCCGCCTCGCCGGCGAGGATGTGATGGGCGCCGCTCACGGCAGCCTGGATGCCCGAGCCGCACAGCCGGTTGACCGTCAGCGCCGGCACCTCGACGGGCACGCAGGCCTTGAGCGCCACGTGGCGCGCGCCGTAGATCGCATCCGCGCTCGTCTGCAGCACGTTGCCGAACACCACGTGGTCGACCCACTCCGGCTTGACGCCGGTTTTCTGCAGTGCGCCGCGGGCGGCGATGGCGCCGAGCTCGATCGCCGACACGTCCTTCAGCGCGCCCACGTACTCCGTCATCGGCGTCCGCGCGCCGCCGAGAATCAACACGTCGTTCATGTCGTGAGCCTCTCCTTGAGCATGCGGCGCAGGATCTTGCCGGACGGCGTGCGCGGAATGGCATCGGTCACGTGCCACTTCCGGATCATCTTGTAGCCGGCAAGGCGCCTGGAGAAATAGTCCGTCAGCGCCGCGTCACCCAGCGTACATCCCTTTCGCGGGACGACAAAAGCGTGCGGCACCTCGCCGGCCTCCGCGTCGGGAACGCCGACGACCCCGCAGTCGGCGATGTCGGGATGTTCGAGCAGCGCTGCTTCGAGCTCAGCGGGCGCGACGCTGAACGCCCGGCACTTGATCATCTCCTTCTTCCGATCGACGAGGTAGGTGTAGCCGCCGGCGTCGATCGATCCGATGTCGCCGGTGTACAGCCAGCCGTCGCGCAGCGCGCGCGCCGTTTCCTCCGGCGCCTTCCAGTAGCCCTGCATCACCTGCGGACCGCGAATGGTGATCTCGCCCGTCTCGCCGGGCCCGAGCACCCGCCGCCCCGTTTCCAGGTCGACGACACGGTGCTCGGTGTCGGCCATGATGACGCCGACGCTGTCGAGGCGAATGCGATCCGCATCGAGAGGCGAGTGATGCGACGCCGGTCCCGTCTCCGTGAGGCCGTACGCCTGGAGCACGCGCAGCCCGAGTCGATCCTGCACGCGCCGCGCGACGTCCGGCGCCAGCGGGGCCGCCGCCGAGAGCGCGTAGCGCACCGTGCGGAACTGCGCGGCATCGAGCCCGGGCGCGTTCGCCAGCGCCAGCAGGACGGGCGGCACGAGGTGCAGCACGGTCACCTGGTGCTTTGCGATCACCTGCAGCAGCGCGTCCAGGTCGAAGCGCTCCATCAGGATCTGATGCGCGCCCGCGCCGAGCGCGGCGTTCATCAGCATGACGCCGTAGATGTGCGAGAGCGGAAGAAAGATGGGATACGCATCGGCCGGCCCGATGCCGCTCGCCTCGCGGTACTGCAGCTGGTTGCACGCCAGGATGCGGTGCGTGAGCATCACGCCCTTCGGCATGCCGGTGGTGCCGCTGGAGTAGGGAAGCGCCGCCAGCTGACCCTGCTCCACGCGTACTGCGGGCGCGCCGGCCGGCGACGATTCGACGACCTCGTCCCACGCGATCGCCAGAGCGCCGCCGTCAACGTCGCCACCGACCACGACGACGCGCGTGAGCGTCGGCAGCTGCGCGCGGCAGGCGGCGATGACGGGCCACAGGCTCGCGTGCGTCACCATCACGGTCGCGCCCGAGTCGTTCACCTGGTACGTCACCTCGCGCTCGCGGTACGACGGGTTCATCGGGCACGCGATCGCGCCGAGCTTGCTCGCGGCGTAGAAGGCGAGCTCGTACTGCGGGCAGTTCGGCAGGTAGAGCGCCATGCGGTCGCCGGAGGCGAGGCCGAGCGCCGCCAACCCGTTCGCCATGCGATTCGACTCGCGGTCGAACTCCGCGAACGTGATCGACTGCTCCCTGAAGGTGATCGCCGGCCGATCGGGAAATCGCGCGGCGGTCGCGCGCATGACGTCGTGGAGCGGTCCGCCGGGATAGTTGAGTCGCGTCATGGAGGTGCACGTTACCACTAGCGAGGCTCCGCCTCGGACCGCCGAGCCTCTGGGCGGATGCGGCTTCGCCTCGCTAGGGCAGCGTCTCCTGCCCGCACGCCGTGCGGGCCATGCGAGAATGCGCGGCATGGCCCCTCGACACCGCCCGAGGCACGCGATGACCCGCGGCGCGTGGCGGATGATCCTGCTCGCCAGCCTCGGCGGCACGCTCGAGTACTACGACTTCGTCATCTTCGGCATCTTCGCGGCGCAGATCGGCCGCGCGTTCTTCCCGAGCGAGGATCCGCTCGTCTCGCTCATGGCGACGTTCACCACGTTCGCCATCGGCTACCTCGCGCGGCCGATCGGCGGCCTCGTGCTCGGACGCCTCGGCGACAAGTTCGGCCGTCGCGGCGTCTTTCTCGCCTCGATTTTCGTCACCTCCGCCGCGACGCTCGGCATCGGCCTCGTGCCGACCTACGCGGCGTGGGGCATCGCCGCCAGCGTCATTGTCGTCCTGCTGCGGCTGACGCAGGGCTTCTGTCTCGGCGGCGAGCTGCCCGGCGCCATCACGTACGTCGTCGAGTCCGCGCCGCCGATGGCGCCGTTTGTCTGCAGCGTCGTCTTCGGCTGCGTGACGCTCGGCGTCGCGCTCGGCACGACAATCGCCCTGGTGGTCGGCAACGTGCTGACGCCCGCCGACGCCGCGCTCTACGGCTGGCGCATCGCGTTCGTGATCGGCGGCCTGCTGGGGCTGGGAAGCTTCTGGCTGCGCCGCTCGTTCGAAGAGTCGCCGGAGTTCCTCGAGCTGAAGCGGCTCGCCGCGGCATCGAAGGAACCCATTGGCGAGCTCGTGCGCACGCATCCCGGGCAGATTGCCGTCGGCATCGCGGCGCAGGCGGTCACCGCGGTGTTCGCGGGGCTGTTCTTCGCGCACATGCCCGCGTACCTGACCACCGTTGCGAAGTACGACGCGGCCACGGCGGTCTACGCGCAGACCTATGGCGTCGTCCTCCACGCCGCGCTCATCGTCGCGATAGGGTGGATGGGGGTCCGCTATCCGCCGTACCTGCTGCTGCGGATCGGGGCGGCCGTGCTCGCGCTGGCGGCATATCCGTTCTACGCCGCCCTCAGCGCCCACAGCGTCAACATCCTGCTGCTGATGACGCTGGCGGCGTTCGCCGGCGCGTTCGTGAACGGCACGTTCGCCTTCGTGACCGCGGACCTGTTTCCGACGCGCATCCGCTTCAGCGGCGTCGCCGTCGTGCAGAACATCAGCCAGACGGCGTTCGGCGGCACCGCGCCGCTCGTGGCGACGGCGTTGATCAGGAACCTGCAGACGCCCGTGGCGCCGGCGCTGATCGTCGTGGTGTGCGGGGTTGTGACGTGTGCGGGAACGTTCGCGGTGGCGCGCCGCTGCGGGCGGGTCCTGGGGGGCCGGGCCACAGCAGCTGCACCGTTACCTATCGGGAGAGATTCCCAATACGAAACGCCAAGATGACACCGGTCGTGAGCTCGGAACGTGACCGACGCCACGTCGGTGCCGACCGATCACGCATCGAGTGGCGATTCCCTAGGACCGGGGACGCGGAGGGCGTGCCGCCGCTCACGAGAAGGGCGACACGTCTCTCTTCGACTGGCGTCGCTCGGTCAGTTTTCGTCGCCGTGACCGCTGTGGCCGTCGCGGTCGTCGTCGACGACGTTGATCCATGCATACATGCCGTCAACGAAGTGGCCGCGCACGTTGCAGATGACGAGGTATCGTCCCGGCACTGAAAAGCCGAAGGAGTCGGTGCGGTTCGAGACGCCCGAAGGGTTCACGGATGCGTTCGCGAAGGTCGGTGGCGTGCCGGGATCGACGCCCTTGGCAAACACGTTGACGTCATAGTTGACAAAGGTGCCAGCGGTGGGGGCGTTGGCCTTGACCTGCGCCAGCGTGACCCCTGGGTTGTACACCCACGGCCAGTGGAAGCCGGAAACAATGAAGTTCACCGTGGCCGGGACGAACACCACCGTTCCGTCCAGTTTCTTGGCCTTGGTGATTCGAACGGTAAACTCCTGCGGGATGATGTGGTGATTCGGCGTGTTGCCGGGCAGCGCCGTATTGAGGCCGGCTCCGAACGCCACGGTGATGTTAGCCGGTGCCTTCTCGTCCTCGGCTTGCAGGGACGAACTGGCGAGAGTAATGGCGAGAACCGCCATCGATATTCCAAGTCTCTTCATGTCTCTTCCTCCTATCACTCGATATTCCGGTTGATGAGGTGTGCTCCCGTCGCACACCCACTCTGATTGATTGCAGCGCGAGAGTTCGCCCTTCTAAGAATGACGCGCGCCAGCGCGAACCAAGCGTGAGTTTGGGAAAACGCATGTTGTATGCGGCTCTTGCTGAGTGTCAATGCATTTTGGAGAAACTTGCATACGTGAATCGCACGCGCGCGCGGCCGCGAGGCGTAAGCGTTACGGATTCCGTCGATGCGGGGGTGAAGCTAGAAGCGAAGGAGGCGCGTGGCCTTGATCGCCACGCCGCGGTTCATGAGCACGGCCGACCGCGGACCGAGCGTGTCGCGGCCGTCGGTGTAGACGATGAAGAAGTCGCTGCCCGGCCTGTACTCCCACCGCCAGCGGATGTTCGACTCCAACGTATTGAGGCTGGAGTTGTACTGCACGAGGCCGCTGACGAACATGCGCGGCGTCACCGTGTAGGTCGTGCGCGCGCCAAGTAACTTTGTTGTAAAAGTTCCTTCGGCCAGGCTGATGCGGCTGGCGAGGACGCGCGGTTCGAAGGCGAGCCGGCTGGACACCTTGACGCGGCCGTTGTACTCGAATTGCCGCCGCTGCCCTGAATAGAATTCGCCCGCGGTGAGCGTGAACCGGCCGCTGACGGCGCGCTGCGCGCCGGCGTTGAACTGGAGGACACCCTCGTTGAACTCGTAGACGCCGATCGGCAGCTGGGGACCACCGGAGACGCGGAACGGCGCGGTGACGAACTCGTAATCGTTGCGATACGTCGCGGTGAGCACGTCGCTGCTGTTGAACTCGACGCGGAACGTGCCCGATGCGACGCGCGTTTCGAGCTGGCGGCGTCCGTTGTCGAAGCGCTCGAGTTCGGCGTTCCATTCGAGCTTGCGCAGGCTCCGCACGGTACGGATGCGGGGGCTGAAGCGTGCGAGCACGTCGGTGCGCGTCACGTCGAGCCGCGGCACGTATCCCACTTCGGGGTTGAACGCATCGCCGACCTTCATGCGCTCGGTTTCCAGGCCATAGCGGTCGTGGACGTAGCGGAAGTAGCCGCGGTAGCTGCTGGCGTCCCCGTTCAGCCCCGGCGTGTCGGACCGCGCGTAATAGGAGCCTGCCTGCACGTTCTCGAAAAAGTTGAAGTTGGTATCCACGCCGGCCACGGCGTTCGAGCCCGACGCCCCGGCGCGGGGCGAACGGCGCGTGGCGATGACGCCGATGTTGCTGCGCCGCAGGATGTCGCGCTTGACGCGCGCGACCAGGAAGTTGGCGGCGGGCGCCGGCGCCGTCCCGCGCGCCGGGTCCACCGCACCCTCGTCCGTTTGAATCTCGAGCAGGCCGACCGACGTTTTTCCGACCCGCCCCGTCAGGCGCGCGCCGGCCTTGATCGGCACCGGCTGGCCGCCGTCGAGGCCGATGCGGCGCGAGAAGAACATGATCGGCGAATCGGGCGCGCGAAAGCCGCCGCCGGTGGCGTTGGCGAAGTCGAAGATGCCCTGGCCCTCGAGGAAGAAGTCGCGCTTCTCGGGAAAGAACAGGCTGAACCTCGTCAGGTTCACCTGCTGCTCGTCGATCTCGACCTGCGCGAAGTCGGTGTTGACCGTCAGGTCGAGCGTCACGTTGCTCGTGATGCCGTACTTCACATCGATGCCGATGTCGCGGTCGAACCTGTTCGACACCGGCGGCGTGGAGACGCGGTTGGTCGTGAGGTTGGAGACGCCGTAGGGCTTCAGCTCGATATTGCGGGCGGGCGGCGGCACTTCCAGGCCGACCAGCGTCGCCGCGTTCGCGAGCCGCTGCACCGAATTGTTCGGCGGCGTACCCGGCGGCGTAATCGACAGCAGCGAATGTTCGTTCACGCGGCGCTCCCAGCGGCGCGCGTTGAAGCCCCAGACCTGCTCCTTGCCCGTCGGATAGCGGAGCGACTTGAACGGGATCACCATCTCGGAAGACCAGCCGGTCTCGTCGCGGTGGACCCTCACGTCCCACACGGTGTTCCAGTCGTAGTTGGTGTTGTTCTCGTCGAGGATGAGCGCGTCGCGAATCCCGCCCAGCGGGTTGGTCTGGAAGAAAAACGCCGTCTGGCGGTCGTGAAACGTATCGAACACGACCGCGAGGTGTTCGTTCTGAAAAAGGCTGCCGTCGCGGCGCATCTCGTCGGCAACCATGCGGTCGGGTGCGCTGTCGTGCATGCGCGCGGACACGTAGATGTTGCGGTCGTCGAAGAGCACCCACAGCTCCGTCTGCTCGGCCGCCAGCTCGCCCACCTGCGGCTCCTGCTGCCGGAACGGCGGCGTCGGCGCGATGGTGCGGTAGACCGCCTCGTCGAGGCGTCCGTCGATGACCAGCGGCTGCGCCAGGCGATACGCGCGGATGGTCACCGGCTCCGGATCTTCCGCGCGCGCGGACGCGGGGCAGAGCAGTCCCATGACGAGCGAGGCGACCGCGAGGCGGGAAATCATCCCGCCGCCGCTTCGTCCATTGCCTCGTTGGCGAGGCGGTCTGCGTCCTTGTTCAGCTCGCGGCGGACGTGCTCGAACGTCACGTTGCCAACCTGGCGGGCGAGGGCGCGGGCCTGCTCGAACAGCGGCTGCAGCCCCGGGCTCTTGACGCGGTATTCGCCGCGCATCTGCTTCACGAGCAGCTCCGAGTCGGCGCGCACGTGGAGCGTCGAAATGTCATGGGCGGCCGCCCATCTTAACGCAGCGATCAAGCCGCTGTACTCCGCGACGTTGTTCGTTGTCAGGCCGAGCGCTTCCTTCAGCTCGACGACGGTGCCGTCGTCCTGCTCGATGTGGACGCCGTAGCCGGCGGGGCCGGGATTGCCGCGCGACCCGCCGTCGACGTGGGCGCGCGCCGATTGGCCGCGCGCCGCAGCCCCGAACAAGGATGGCTGCCTCACGCGGTCCCTCGACGTTGTTCGGGATGACCCTGGGGCTCTCGAAGGGTCACGAGGCGTGGGTGACCGCGGGTTCAGCGGTGGCAGGCGGCGGGACGTAATAGAGGATGCGATTGCAGCTGGCGCACTGGATGATCTGGTCGTTGCGCCGGATTTCCTGGAAGACCTGCGGCCGCAGCCGCACGTGACAGGCGGAGCAGAGGCCGTCGCGCGTCGCCGTCGTGATCGCCAGGCCCTTGCGGGCGCGCGATACCTGTTCGAAGAGCGCGACGAGCTGGGGCGGGAGCGACCCGATGCGCGACGCGCGCCTCGCCGTCGCTTCCTTCAGCGCAGCCTCGACCGTCGTCAGCTCCTCGACGAGCATTTTCTTCTCCGCGTCCACTTCCTTCTGCTGCGCCGCGAGCGTCTGTTCCGCCTTCTTGACCTCCGCGGCCAGGGCGTCGGCCTCGACCATCCGCTCGATGACCCGCTCTTCGACGACGCCGAGATCCTTCTGCGCGGTCTCGATCTCGTGCTGCATCGCCTGGTATTCCTTGTTGGTCTTGACCGCGGAGAGCTGATCCTTGAACTTCGACAGGCGGCCCTGGTAGACGGCCGCTTCCTTTTCCTGCTCGCGGCGCGACTCCTGGCTGGCCTTGAGACGTTGCTTCGCGGTCTCGACCGCCTCCTGCGCGTGCGCGAGTCGCGCGTCGGCGTCGGCGACTCGCTGCGGATGCGCGGTGATGCGCCGCCGCGACTCCTCGATCGCGGTCTCGAGGTTCTGGAGCTCGATGAGGTGCTCGAGGTCGGGGGACATCGGCTTAAGTGGAAAAGTGGAAAAGTGGAAAAGTGGAAGAAGTAAGTTCAAAGTGCGCAGGCGGGACTTCGAAACTTACTTTTTCCACTGTTCCACTTCTTCCACTTTTGAACTTCGACTAAGTGGGCCCGCCAGGATTCGAACCTGGGACCAACCGATTATGAGCCGGCCGCTCTAACCGCTGAGCTACGGGCCCGTGCGCTCGCCTCGCTCGCGCCGATGGAAAAGCTACGTCCGCCCTTCCAAAAACGCTTTCAGCTTCCGCGACCGCGACGGGTGGCGCAGCTTGCGCAGCGCCTTCGCCTCGATCTGGCGGATGCGCTCGCGGGTGACCGCGAAGCTCTGGCCCACTTCTTCGAGCGTGTGCTCGGAGCCGTCGCCCAGGCCGAAGCGCATCTTGATCACCTTCTCCTCGCGGGGAGTCAGGGTCTTGAGGAGAGCCTCGGTCTGCTCCTTGAGGTTGATGTTGATGACCGCCTCCGAGGGGCTGACCACGTTGCGGTCCTCGATGAAGTCCCCCAGATGCGAATCCTCCTCCTCGCCGATCGGCGTCTCCAGCGAGATGGGCTCCTGGGCGATCTTGAGGACCTTGCGCACCTTGTCGACCGGCACCTCCATCTTGACCGCGATCTCTTCCGGAGTGGGCTCGCGGCCCAGCTCCTGGACGAGCTGCCGGGAGGTGCGGATGAGCTTGTTGATGGTCTCGATCATGTGCACGGGAATGCGAATCGTGCGCGCCTGGTCGGCGATGGCGCGGGTGATGGCCTGGCGGATCCACCACGTGGCATAGGTCGAGAACTTGTAGCCGCGGCGGTACTCGAACTTGTCCACCGCCTTCATCAGGCCGATGTTGCCTTCCTGGATGAGGTCGAGGAACTGCAGACCGCGGTTGGTGTATTTCTTGGCGATCGAGACGACGAGACGGAGGTTGGCTTCGACCAGCTCCTTCTTGGCCTGTTCGGCCTGCGCTTCGCCGCGCAT
>DATNCQ010000061.1:0-34979 GCA_035571515.1 Vicinamibacterales bacterium | reverse complement strand
CCGCCGGATCCTTGCCGCTTGCGACCTTGCCGCGCTCGATCCCGGCCTGCTTTCGAGCGCCCTTGAGATCGAGATCCGGATACCGTCCGAGCGTCAGACGTCGCAGCTGTGGAGGAGTCCCAGTTTCCGGATTAGGCTGCGTGCGATACATCAGCGTCCACGTTTTGATGCCGCTGTCGGTGACGCGGAGGGCGAGTCCCGATGTGTGCGAGTCGAAGTACTCGATCCGCGGCGCCGCGGTCTTCACCGTGTCCACAAAACGCACGGTAAGGGTCTTCTTCGGCATCCCTGCTCCAGTGGGTAGAACGAAGGGGCTTGAGTCGGACTCTGGGGTAACGCCTGGGTAACACGCCGGTTTGCGCTCGCCTGCAATCCGACGCAAGCGGATGATAGCAGAATTAGCGAGTAAATACTGGGGAAAACGACGCACGAGCGTCCGACTGGCGACGCGTTGCAAATCGCCGCAAAGTGTGCAAACTTGACTGGGGGTCAAGGGGTCGCAGGTTCGAATCCTGTCATCCCGACCAAACCTTCCTCCTGCAAAGGTTTGAGTCGACAGCGACTCTTCGATCAGTTCCTTCGCCAACAGCTATGGAACTGACGACGAGTAGCACATCGAGATGTCAATAGATCTAGACATCGATTTGGTTCAGCCTGTTTCGATAACGCCGCTGCTGCCGAAGATGGCAGCCACATTGGCGGAATTGTTGGGCGTGCGCGTCATCCCACGCCTGGCGATGGATAGCCTTGATAACGGCAAGCGGCTGCCTGTCGTCAACGATATCGTCGGTATCGAGGACGGGCCCCTCTTGTTGATATCCATTTCGGGCGAACCGGAGACCGTTGGCCTCGTTGGTGGATCCGACCATCTGGCTGTGACAATGGCCGTTCGGCGAACGAATCTCGAATATGCACTCGGAGCGGCGGTGGCGATCACCTTGGCCCGTGAATTCGGCGGGGGAGTGGACGACGATCGGACATTTTTCGGTGACGAAATACACACGTCGCCTGAGACATTGTTCGCGCGCCTGAGAGTCCAGGAACCACAACCCGACTATCGCCACGCAGCCGAGAAAATCACATGGGGACCACACGGGGGATGGTGAGATCGTTAATCACGCTCAAATTCGCGGAACCCTTCGGATAAGTCAATCCCCGTCATCGGTTTCTGGTCGAGCCATTCCGCCGAGCAGTCGTCATACGTTGATCAAGAATCCGTAACGTCCGGCGCATGTCAGAAGGATCGGCGGACACGCGTTTAGCCTCTTACGGAAGCCTCGCTCCCGGACAGTCCAATCATCACCAGCTGGCGGGCATGGCGGGCCACTGGCGGCACGGGACCGTCAGGGGGTGGCTCAGCGACGCTGGTTGGGCGGCGCCGGGCGGCTATCTCGGGTTGGTGCTCGACCCCGCCGGGCCTCTCGTCAACGTCCAGGTCTTCGAGTCGCCGGACTTGCCTCACCATTGGACCCGGCTCGATGACTTCGAGGGCAGTGACTACCGACGCGTCGTCACACAGGTGACAACGCCCGACGGCGAATTGGACGCATCGATTTACGTCCTGGCGGCGCGAAGCCAGCGCGACGACTGAGCCTGGTTGCCCTCGGTTCGGTCAGATGGCGCCGCCGATGGCGAGGGCTTCGAACCAGAAGACGATCAATATGAAAGGAAAATAGCCGAGCGCACAGAGGACCTTGTATCGCAACGAGAATCGCTGCGTCAGCACGAAGAAGCCCATCGCGCTGAGGGCGAGGGACAAGGCCGCAGCAATTGGTGCAGCGTCCACTGCTGGCTGCTGCCGTTGCACGCGTCCGAGAATGCCGAGCATCAGCGGCTCCAGGAGAGCTGGTATCAGCAATCCCATGAGCACGCGATTGCTGGTCGAGCCAAAGAGCGCGTCGTCCACGGTCGGCTCTCGTCCTAGGGTAGACCGTCATGTCGATTGCGGCAAGGCATCGAATCGAGGTGTGATTGGCTGATGCGTGCTGACACCGTGGCGGACGCCGACCGATGACCTTCGTGCAGGATGTTCCGGCCGGCGCGATCGTCTTCCTCGACTGCGGTTGTCGCGGACACCGCCTGACGGCCCGGCCGGACGCGTCGGTGATCGTGATCGTAGAACAGGCGTGCGCGAGTCACCTTCGAGAGGGTCAGCCTCACGTGCGGCAGCTGGACCCGCTCTCTTCGGTGATTCCATTCACCAGAGTCGCCTCGCAGCAGTCAGCCTGAATCAGCGCGACGAGTCGCCTCGATCCCGGAATCCATCACAGCGAATGACGGGCAGTCGGGGGTACTTCGGATAGGCAGGATCGACGGCTGACAAGCCGCAGAGATAGAACACGGACCCGCGCGAAGAGCTGATTCGCCGTCCGTGGAGGCATCGCTCGCACAAGCCAGCGTCTGGCCTGGCTCGATTGGCCGCTGACGAATCCTCGTCCGGCGCATTGCCTGATTTCGATGCGGTCATATAGCGCGGGCGGAGCATTCCGCGTCTTCCTGAATCGTTGCACAATGTGACGAGGAGAGGAGAGCAGCCATGCTTCGGGCGTTGAGAAGATGGGTGGCGCAACTCCTTGGCCGCAGGCCAGGCGCCGAGGGCGTCCCGCCCGTTGGAGTCCGCGCTCCGAGGACCGTCGGGCCGCGCGGACGGAGTGGAGCGGTCGCGGTCATCGAACCACCCGAACCGACTTCTGTGAGCGCGCTCGGCGGGAGCAGCGGTCGAAGACGTTCCTGACCGATGCGCGAGTACGACCTGATTGCCGACTGGTATGCAGGCGATCGTCATCCGGCGAACGGCAGGCCCGAGCTCGACGCGTTCATCGCCGCGCTCCCGCCGCGCGCCTCGGTGCTCGACGTCGGCTGCGGAAACGGCATACCGATCACACGCGCGCTGCTTGCGGCCGGCTGTGATGTCCTCGGCGTCGACAGTTCACCGCGGATGCTCGACCGGTTCCAGCAGAATTGCGCCGGCACGCGCTTCTTCTGCTGCCCGATCCAGACGTGCGAGCTGGGCGCGCGGGCGTTCGACGCCGCCATTGCCTGGGGAGTGATCTTCCACATGGAGCACGCCGAGCAGCGGCAGGCGATCGCGAAGGTGGCATCGGCGCTGAGGCCGGGCGGCATCTTCCTCTTCACCGCGGGCGATGAGCACGGCAGCATCCAGGGGCAGCCGATGGACGGCGTCCCGTTCCGCTACTGGTCGTTCAGCGTCGACGGCTATCGCGACCTGCTGCACGAACACGGGCTGACCCTCGTCGACACCCATCGCGACAAGGGTCAGAACATCTACTACCTCGCGCGCAAGGGTGGCGGGGCCGCATAGATCAAAGCCGAACGCCGGTCGCCCGCATCGCTCCTACTCGTACCTGAGCGCGGTCACCGGGTCGAGCCGCGTCGCCCGCCGCGTCGGCCACACGCACGCCGCGACCGCCACCATGAGCAGCATCGCGACGATCGTGGTCAGCGTCGCGGGATCCGCGGTGGCAATCTGCACGAGCATCGCCCGCAAAAGCCTGCCGACCCCCAACGCCCCCGCGACGCCGAGCGCCAGGCCGATCGCCAGCTGCGTCAAGGCACGCCGGAGAATGAGCCACCGGATCGATCGAGGGTTGGCGCCGAGCGCCATCCGCACGCCGATCTCCTGCGTCCGCTGCGTGACGGAGTAGGCGGTCACGGCGTAGAGTCCGACCGCCGACAGCACGAGCGCGATGAGCGCGAACGCGCTGAACATCGCCCCGAAGATCCGGTACACCCAGCGGATCTGGCCGAGAAACTCGTCGAGCGTGCGGATGTTGAAGAGCGGCATGTCGGCATCGATCGCCCGCATCTCTTCCCGCAACGCGGCGGTTGCCTTCACGGCGTCGCCGCGGGTGCGCACCAGCAGCACCGCGCCACGTCCCATCCCGGGCGACTCGATGTGAGGGACGTAGGCGACCGGCTCGACTTCGACCTTGGTGACATCGCCCTGACGGATGTTCGGCGCGACCCCCACGACGGTCAGCCAGTCGGTCTGCGGGCCGGTCGGGAATTCTTCCGTCAGCTTGATCCGCCTGCCGATGGGATTCTCGCCGGGGAAGTACAACTCCGCCAGGCGCCGATTGACGATCACCGACTGCTGCGAGACACCGTCGGCGTCGGTGAGCCCGCGACCGCGAATCAGGTGTGCGCCGAGCGTGTCGAAGTACCGCGGTCCGGCACTGATCAACATGACGCTGGGAGCATGGTCGCCTGGAAGCGTGCGGCCCTCGACCGCGAACAGCCGCTGCGCGGCCCCGCCGACGGGAGGGTTGCTCGCGGTCGTTGCCGATTCGATCGATCCGACCAGGGCCATCCGTTCGTCCACACGCTTGAGGAAAGCCGCACGATCGGTCCCCGTCACGTACTTGCGCGCCGGCATCAGCAGCTGCATCGTCAGCAGCCGCGACGTGTCGGCGACGCCGAGGTCCATCCGGTAGAGCACCATGAAGCTGCGCATCATGAAGCCGGCGCCGGCGAGCAGCACCAGCGTCAACGTCACCTGCGTGACGACGAGCGCACCGGCCCAGCGGCGCGTGCGGCGGCTGCCGCCACCCGACCGGCCGCCTTCCTTGAGCACCT
The DNA here is from genome assembly GCA_035571515.1 of Vicinamibacterales bacterium. Lineage (GTDB taxonomy): Bacteria > Acidobacteriota > Vicinamibacteria > Vicinamibacterales > UBA2999 > Gp6-AA40. The sequence continues at coordinate 30,383 of DATNCQ010000061.1, read as the reverse complement.
CGTTGAGATTCGTCTTCGAGATGTGCAGCGCCGGCATCAGGCCGAAGAGGATGCCGCTCATCACCGACACGGCGACGAAAAAGGCGAAGGCACGCGGGTTCATCTGGAAGACCATCCAGTACGGCTTGCCGATGCCCTGCGTCTCGGCGTCGAACCACTTGATGCCGAGCTGCGCGAGACCGAGCCCGGCGATCCCGCTGACGAGCGAGAGCATCACGCTCTCGACCAGCAGTTGCCGCACGATGCGCCAGCGCGTGGCGCCGAGCGAGACGCGCACGCCGATTTCGCGCGCCCGATCGGCGGCCTGGGCGAGGAGCAGGTTGGCGACGTTGGAGCAGGCGATCAGGAGCACGAAGGCGACGGCGCCCATCAGCGACCAGAACAACAGCTTGATGTTGCCGCCCACCACGCGATCGAGGAACAGATCCACCGTCGCGGTCAGGTCCTTGTTGGTCGTCGGATACTGGCGCGCCAGCTCGCGGGAGAGGTTCTGGAACTCGCTCCGCGCCTGCTCCAGGGTGACGCCGTCGGGCAGCTTGCCGAACACGAACAGCTGCCGGTTCCCGCGTCCCAGGTTGAGCACCGCCGGCGGCAGCTGCGAGAGCGGCAGCCACGCTTCGCTGTTGAAGGGAAATTTCATGTTCGGCGGCATGACGCCGATGACGGTCGCGTCGAGCGCCTGCACGCGGATCTTGCGGCCGAGCACCGACGGATCGCTGCCGTAGCGGTTCTTCCAGACGTCGTTGCTGATCACCACGACGGGCGCGGCTCCCTGCCGGTCCTCGTCCACGGAGTAGACGCGGCCGAGGACCGCGGTGCTGCCCGTGATCGCGAAGCCGTTGGCGTTCATGTAGACGCCGGTGTACTGCTCGGGCGCGCGGTCGTCGCCGCTGATGGCGAGGTTGGCGCCGAAGGCGGCCGACAGCGTCGGGATGGTGCGCGTCGCGCGCCGCCAGTCGTCATAGTCCTGCGACGACACGCCGAAATTGCGCGGCCGCGGATCCCGCATGCCGAGGGCGACGATGCGATCGGCGCCGTCGAAGGGCAGCCCCTGCAGCAGCACGGCGTTGACGATCGTGAAGACAGCGGTGGTCGCGCCGATGCCGAGCGCCAGCGCCGTGATGGCGGCGAGCGTGTACCACCGCCGCTTGACGAGGACCCGCGCTGCGAACCTGACGTCCTGCCAGATATCGCGCATGGCTACACGAGCGCGACGGCGCCGGCGTCGACGAGGCGGCCGTCAAAGAGGTTGATGCTGCGCTGCGCGTGCCTGGCGTAGCGCGGATCGTGCGTGACGATGCAGACCGTCGCACCATTCCCGTGGATCTGATGGAGCAGCTCCATGACCGATTCGCCGCTCTTCGAGTCCAGGTTGCCGGTCGGCTCGTCGGCGAGCAGCAGCGATGGCTCGCCGGCGATGGCGCGCGCCACCGCCACGCGCTGCTGCTGACCGCCCGAGAGCTGGCTCGGCAGGTGTTTCGCCCGGTGCGACATCCCGACATCCTCGAGCGCCCGGCCGACGCGTTCCTTGCGCTCCGCCGGGCCCATGCCGCGATAGGTCAGCGGCAGCTCGACGTTCTCGAACACGCTGAGGTCGCCAATCAGGTTGAAGCTCTGGAAGATGAAACCGATCTCGCGGTTGCGGATGCGGGCACGCTCGGTGACCGACAAATCGGCAACCGGCCGGCCGTTCAACGTGTAGGAGCCCTGCGTTGGCGTGTCGAGCAGGCCGATGATCGAGAGCAGCGTGGACTTGCCGCATCCCGACGGGCCCGCAATCGACACGTAGTCGCCGCGCAATATCTCCAGGTCGACGTCCGAGAGCGCGTGCGTCTCGATTTCGTCGGTGACGAATTTCTTCGTCAGCTTCTCCAGGGTCACCACCGCATGGGTCTCACCATTCATGGCGGGCTCCTATTGAATGTGAACGCGGTCGACCTCATTCCAGGCGGACATGTCCGAGAGCACCACTTGGTCGCCTTCGCCGATGCCGGAAAGGATTTCGAACGAATTGACCGAGCTCCGGCCGAACTTCACCGGCACGCGTACCGCGGTGCCGTCCGGCTGCATCTTGAACAGCGTCGTGCTCGTGTTCTCGTCGCCGAAGGCCGGCCGCCCGACGAAGAGGACGTTGTCGAGCCGCTCGAGCTCGATCGTGCCGTCCACCGAGAGGTCAGGGCGCGAGCCGGTGGGCAACGGTCCGTCAATCGCCACGTCGACGGTGACGGTCCCGTTCTGAACCGAGGGATCGATGCGGGTGACGCTGCCGCCAACGATCCCGTTGTGCGTGTCGATGCTGGCGCGCTGGCCGACCTGCACGTCCTTCGCCTGCGTCTCGGGCACCTTCACTTCGGCCATCAGGCGCGACGGGTTGACGACGCGCGCGAGGTTGGTGCCCGGCGTGACCTGCTGTCCGACCTCCACAGGGACGACCTGCAGGATGCCGGGGACGCCCGGACGAACGCGCAGCGCGTCGACCTCGCGCGCCTTCAGCGTCATGAACGCGCGCGCCTGGTCCACCTGCGACTGGCGTTCGGCGAGCCGCGCGCTCTTCGACTCGGCGGTGTGCGCGAGCTGCTGCTGCGCGATGCGGTTGCGGACGTCGAGCTGCTCCGCATCCAGCTTCGATTGCTTCAATAGGAGGTCGGAGACCAGCTTCTGCGCGGCCAGCTGCTCGTTCACGTCGGCCTGCATCGCGGCCTTCTTGTAGTCGGCCTCGATGGTGGCCGCCGTCGCGCGTTGCTGCAGCTCTTCGTCGTCGAGCTGCACGCGCAGGCTCGCCAGGCTCGCCTCCGCCGCCTTCAGCTTCAACCGCGCGTCCTCGAGCTCCTGCTCGAGCGTGGGGTTGCTCAGCTGCAGGATGACGGAGTCGGCGTTGACCGGCGTGCCGGGGCGCAGCACGATGCGCTCGACGCGGCCGGTCGTCGTCGCGGGAATCCAGCGGAGGTCTTCCGAGACGAGGGTGCCCTGGCCGCGCACGTCGCGCAGCATCCGGCCCCGCTTGACGACGTCGATCCAGACGGACGCGCGATCGACGGGAGGGGCGGCGGGCTGGAGGCTGACGACGGCGATGCCCGCCATCGACACGACCGCCAGCAGCACGGCGCCGATGGCCAGCCGTCGCATTCGCTTCGCCTTCGATCGGTCGGGCAGCGCAACGTCCACGGAGGCTCCCTGGAAGGGTGTCGGGGCTAATACGTTCCGGCCCCGCCGGCGGTTTCACCCGGAATACCTGCTTCGCCGCAAAGGGTTACCGCGCGCGAAACTTCCCGGGGGTAATTAGACACCGGGCCGGCCGATTTGGTCCGGCTCCGTTTCGCTTGACAGCGGCGGCGATTATATTCCATATAATATGAATAAATGGATCGGCAGTTCCTCACCGATTTCGAGCTGATCATCCTGCTCGCCATCCTGCGCGTCGGCGACAGCGCCTACGGCGTCTCGATCGCAAACGAGATCGAGCAGACGGGTGGCCGGACGGTCCTGCTCGCCGCGATTTACACCGCCCTGGATCGCCTGGAGGGCAACGCGCTGGTGACATCGAGCTACGGCGACCCGACGCCCGAGCGCGGCGGCCGCGCCAAGCGCTTCTTCAAGGTCACGCCGAAAGGGCTCAAGGCGGTGAAGGACACCCAGCGATCGTTCGTGTCACTGTGGTCCGGCATTCCGCAACTGAAGGGAGGGACGGCATGACTCCGCACACGCCTCCACGCCTGGCAGCCATGCTGGTCAGGCTCGCCGCCGGCGGCAACGACGCGCTCGTCGGCGATCTCGAGGAGCAGTTCCGGTCCGGCCGATCCCGGCGGTGGTACTGGTCGCAGGCGGCGCGGATGATGCTCCGCCGGCCTATCCGCGATCCACGCGTCCAGATCGTGGCGGCGATCCCGGCGCTGCTCGTGTTGGGCATCTCGCTCGGCTGGTGGGGCACGAGCCGCATCGCGGTGCCCGTCCTGCTTGGCTTGACGTTCACGAGCTGGAAGTTGTGGCGGCTTCACCGCACGTCGCTCGTGCTGTTGTACGCGATCTCCGTCGCGCTGGTGCTTCCGGAGTGGATGGTCGGCACCACGCTGCTCATGACCGATGGCGACCGTCTCTTCTGGGCCATCGCGCGCGTCCTCGCCGGCTACGGCGTCGTCGGCGTGCTGATGATCCCGTTCCTCATCCTGCGGCTCGATCGATCGGGACCGCTCGCCGAGCCGCCGATCAGCCTGTCGCTGGGTCGTTGACAGGCGGCGCGATGCGCGATCAGCCGCCGCCGCTCGCGACCGCGCTGCTGAAGCGCTTCGGTCCGGAGAACGACGCGCTCGCCGGTGATCTCCGCGAAGCGTACGTCGCCGGAAAGCCGGGGTGGTGGTACTGGAGCCAGGTCCTGGTGGCCGTGGCGCGCACCAACGATCGGGCGTTGATCCTGCGCGGTGTCCTGGTCGGCTGGGTCGTCCTCATCGCATTCAGCCGCGTACTGCAACCGTTCAATCAAGGAGTGATGGGCACGCGTGTGCTCGACTGGTTGATCGTGAACCTGGGGTCGCATCCGTTCGTGATGCTCTATGCCGTGGTGCTCTGGTACCTTCCAGTCCGGTGCGCGGGGTTGCTGCTGAGCGGGTTTGTGGTGGGGCGGCTCCACCAATCGTGCCGCCGCGTCGCGGTGTTTGCGTTCATGACGACCGTCCTCGTTCGGTCGGCGTGGGTGACAACGTATCTCTTCAAGCTTTCACGAGTCCTCAAAAGCGATAACCCGCAGTTCACGCTGTTGACCATCATGGCGGGTGCGCTTCCCCTGCTGATTCTGGCCGGCGGGGCCATGGCCAGGCCGAGACCGTCACGCGTGGTCGTGAACCCGTAGCCTTCCTTCACCGGCGCACGGAGAACGGAGCAAAATGGGGAGACGTGCCCCTCGACTACACGATCGATCTGGATCAACGGCTCACCGTCATCACGGGCGAGTATTCGGACGCGAGCGAGTGGCAGTCCTTGTTCTCCCGCCTGCTGACCGATGGACGACGCGCGCCGGGCTTCGCCTTCCTGCGTGATCTCCGAGCGGCGACCAAGCCAGTCGATGCCGACACCGTCGTGCAAATCATGGAAGTCGTGCGCCGGTTCTGGCCGCAACTGCAGCCGTCGCGTGCGGCGATCCTGACGCGGCACGACGAGGATCCGGCGGCGCTCGTCGCGCATGCGCTCGCAGACGAAGAACGGCTGCCCATCCGCGCATTCAACTCGCATGACGAGGCGATGGCCTGGCTGCGCGAAGCGGAGTGACGATGATCGAGCAGGCCTTTCTCGCGCAGTCCCGGCGTTTGCTCACCGACAGCTACCTCCCGCGCATCGAGCAGTCGGTGGAAGGCTTGACCGACGAGCAGCTCTGGTGGCGCGCCAACGCGGGGTCGAACAGCATCGGCAACCTGATTCTTCACCTCGCCGGCAACGTGCGGCAATGGGTTGTCAGCGGCATTGGCGGCGCCGCCGACGAGCGCGATCGGCAGGGCGAATTCGACGCCCGCGGGCCGCTCCCGGCTCCCGACCTGCTGGCTCGCCTTCGAACGGCCGTCGAGGATGCCGACCGCGTCCTCGCCGGCATCGCACCCGCGACGTTGCTGGAGCAGCGCCGCATCCAGTCGTACGACGTCACCGTCCTCCAGGCCGTTTATACCGTCGTCGAGCACTTCTCGATGCACACCGGACAGACGATTCTGCTCGCAAAGATGTGGAAGGGCGATCTGGGGTTCTACGCGCTGTCGCACGGGACCCCGCACCCGGCGTGGCGGGGCGGACAGGACGGCGACTGAGTCACAGGCGGGCCAGGGCCGAGCGGAACGCGTTGTAGCGCGTGTAGCCGACCTGTCTGGCCTCACGATAGAGCTGCCACAACCGCAACCACTTCACCGCCGGCCGTCCTCGCTGCTGCGGCGTCTCAACGCGTGATGGAGGCGCCATGGTGAAATCAATTCTGATCGGGGTGACGCTCGCCGCGGCGACCGCGGCGTTTGCGCAGGGCACTATCGCGCAGGGGGGCGCCCAGCGCAACTGCCTGCACGCGGGACCCGAATCGGCCGCGCAGCGCGCGCGCCGCCAGCTGGCGATCGATTACGCGACGAAGGTCAACGTGGCGGAGACGAGCTACTCCGTCGGGCCCCGACTGCTGCCGCGGGTCTATCGCCCCCTTGACGAGCTGCCCAACCTCCCCGCGGTGCCCACCGGATTCGCCATCGAATTTCGTAACGACGACCGCGGCTATGTGCTGTCGCTCAAGGACACGCGCGACGCGTGCCGTTACGCGGTCTTTACCGATCAGGACAAGCTCGTTTACGAAGCGGTTCCGCGGACCGACACCGGCGGCATCGTTCCGCTGGGAACCCGCTAGCTGGCGATCTTCACCACGACAAAGCCGACGATGACGATGACGAGAATCACCGCGAGCGCGCCCACCCATGCGCCCGCCTTGAAGATGCCGCCCACGACCGCGCATCCCGGCAGGAAGACGGCGATGACGAGCAGCGCAAGCAGTTGTAGCCAGGCCATGCGTTCCCTCCGAGCGCCGACGGTGCAAGCGGGGTGACCTGAGCCACGGGACTCGGCGTCAGTTCGTGTTGTTTCCCTGACCAACGGCACGGCGGAAGTCGGAGAACGGCACGATTCGACCGTGAATGGGTGCTATCTGCGCCACGTCGAGCTTCAGCCGCTGGAGGTTCGTCCAGAGGTTGAGCGGCTCGGCCGCGGCCGCGCCGGCGGGAGGCGGCGCGTTCGGCTGAGCAGGCGGGTTCCAGAGGTCCGCCTCGACCAGCAGCTTGTCCTTCGGGAAGTAGGCAATCAGCATCGTGTCGGCGTGATTGCTCCCCTGGATTTTGTAGAGCTCGAGCGTCTGCGTCCCGTCGCTCAGCACGCGCTTGTCGGCGACGGCTTCGACGGACGGCTTTTTCGCCGGCGCGCTCTTCTGCATCCGATCGGGGCTGGCCGTGTGCCTGTTGGCGAGCACCTTCTCGTAATACGGCTTGTTGTCCCGATACGTCAGGATGGTCGTCCCTTCGGCAACGGCCTCGCGCAACCCGCCCGCGTGGTCGAAGTGGTGATGCGTGTTGATCACGTAACGAATCTTCTTGTTCGGGAACTGCTTCTTCACCGCCTCGAACATCGGCACGGCGCGGTTGTCGCCGACGGGGCTCTCGATCACCGCGACGTAATCCTTGAACTCGACGGCGAGGCTGTTGTGGCTCGCGCCTGTGACGAAGTAGACGCCCGTGCCGGCCCTCTGCACGTCGACCTTCGCCTGCGGGTCCGGCGCGTTCGCCACGTAGGCCTGCTCGACGTTGTCGGGCGTCGGCACGACGACGTACGGGTTGTACATCCGCGCGTTTGTCAGCGTGATATCGAGGATGGGAAACCCACCGAGCTTCTGCACGATGTGGAAGGGAAAGGGGATGTCGCTGAGGTCCGGGTCCTTGTAGTTCTCGTAATCTGCCTCGAGCTTCGTATCACCGAGCACCGGATTGTCCACCGTGACCTCGACGTGCTCCACCAGCTTGCGCTCATCGAGACGGACTTTTTCGACGTAGTTCGATGCGGGCTCGGGAAGCGGGAACGTCAGCGTCAGCCTGGTGCCTTCCATGCCGATCGCGAGCTTGTCGCCCGCCAACCGCGCCGCCTTGACGACGCCCTGCGGGAGCATCCAGATCTGGACGGCGCGGTCGCGTTCCTGCCCGATGGCCGCCGTCGCGGGACCGCCCGGCAGCATCGTCTCGTTCCACGCGCGGGTGCCGCCGACGACGAGGATCTGACGCTGCGGCGCCGCAAAGGGCAGTCCGCCGCCGCCCTGCACCGGGCCGTCGGGGTTGGTGCGCTCGAGGTCGATGCGCATGCCGGGCACGGCGTAGTTGATCCACACGTTGTATTTGGTCAGCTTCGCCGCCGGCCAGGGTCCACCGGGCTTGAACGACTGGCCGACGATGTACTGGATGCCGGTTGCCTGGTACTGCGCCGTGGTCGTGGCGTCGTTGTACCCGAGACCGCGGAGCATGCCGTGCGCGATGCCGACCTCGCGGAGGACCGTCGCGCGATCGAGCGGCGCGGGGCTCGCCGCCGTCGTGGATCCTGGCGCCCGCTGCGCCTGCAATCCGCCCGACGCGAGGAGCGCGGTCGCCGCCACTATCAGCACGCCTGTTCGCATGGATGCTCTCCGGGCGCATCAGGATACCAAGCGCGGCGCGAGGGCCAAAGCACGGGCGCGACGCTCGCCTCGGCGGTTGGCATAGAATGTTCAGCCCGGAGGACAGCATGACGGCTCGTTCAATCGGCGGGTTCGCCGCCGCGGCCGCAATCGTTGCGGCATCGCTCGTGCCCATGGCCGCGCAGCGCGGCGGCGGTGCGGCACAGCCACCCGACAACGCGCCGACGCCGCGGATGGCCGACGGCCGTCCTGACCTGACTGGGTGGTGGGGCGGCGGTGGCGGCGGGTTTGGCGGCGGCCGGACGCTGGCCGACCTCACCGACGAGAAGGGGAATGTCTTCCTGCAGTTGAACGCGCGCAGCCAGGGTTCCGCCCTCGGCACCGCGTCGGGCCAGCTCGCGACGAACTTCGAGCGCGACAGCGGCGTCAACCAGCGGTCCGATCCGAACAAGCCGATTTACAAGCCGCAGTTCTGGGAGAAGGTGCAGGCCCTCGACGTCAACGGCAACTCCGAGGATCCGACCTTCAGCTGCGGACCGGCCGGCGTGCCGCGCATGGGGTTTCCGAACAAGATCGTGATGAACCCGGCCGAGGTCGTCTTTCTCTATGACAACGAGAACACGTTCCGCTGGATTCCGATCAACAAGCCGCACAACACCGATCGCGATCCGACCTACAAGGGCGATTCGGTGGCGACGTGGGACGGCGACACGCTGGTCGTGGACACGAACAACTTCAACGACGAGACGTGGCTCGGCTGGCCGGGCTACTTCCACTCCGACGAGCTGCACGTGATCGAGAAGCTTACGCGCACCGGCAACACTATCAGGTACGAGGTGGTCGTCGAAGACCCGCAGGTCCTGCAGAAGCCGTGGGTGTGGAACCCGCGCATGATCCGGCTGAACACGGATCCGAAGGCGGCGTTCTGGGAAGACCCGCCGTGCCGGGACGAGGACCTCGCGCACATCGTCACCAAGGAACGCGGGTAACCACGACGGCGGCCTTCCGGCCGCGATGCACGAAGGCCACGAAGACGTGGAGGTTCCGCTCACACCGCTCGAGTTCGCCAGGCGCGCGCGCTGCCTGTACGCGGAGCGTGAGGCTGTCGTCGACGGCGACGAGCGCTTCACGTACGGAAGCTTCTTCGAGCGCTGCGATCGCTGGTCGTCGGCGCTGCAGGCGCTCGGCGTGAAGCAGGGCGACCGCGTCGTCTACATCGCGCCCAATACCCACGCGCAGCTCGAGTCGTTCTACGCGGTGCCGCAGACCGGCGCCGTGCTCGTGCCCGTCAACTTCCGGCTGACGCCGGACGACTTTGCCTACATCATCAATCACAGCGGCGCGCGTGTCGTCTGCGCGCACGCGGACTACCTCGAGGCCGTCGACGGCATCCGCGCGCAGCTGCCGCGCGTCGAGCACTTCGTCGCGCTCGAAGGCCAGCGCGCCGGGTGGCTCGAGCACGAGCGCCTCGTCGACGCCGCGTCGCCGCGCTACAAGCCGGTGACGATCGGCGAGCGCGACCTGCTGACAATCAATTACACGAGCGGCACGACTTCGCGTCCCAAGGGCGTGATGATCACGCATCGCAACGCGTACATGAACGTGGTCGGCACGCTGATTCACCTGCCGATGACGCCGGCCGACCGTTACCTGTGGACGCTGCCGATGTTCCACGCCAACGGCTGGACGTACGTGTGGACGGTCACCGCCGTCGGCGCCGTCCACGTCTGCCTGCGCAAGGTCGACCCGGTGCAGGCGTTCCGGCTGATGGCGGAGGAGTCGATCACGGCGCTCTGCGCGGCGCCGACGGTGCTGATTTCACTGGCCAACGCGCCGGACGAGATCCGCAGGCACGCGCCCGCGGGCATTCGCGTCACGACCGCAGGCGCGCCGCCGGCTGCCGCGACGATTCAGCGGATGGAAGGGGAGCTCGGCTGGCACGTGACGCAGGTCTACGGGCTGACCGAGACGGCGCCGTTCATCACGGTGTGCGAGCCGCGGCCCGAGCATGCGGCACTCTCGCTGGAGCAACGCTGCGTGATCAAGGCGCGTCAGGGCGTCGAGCTCGTGACGTCGGGCGACCTCCGCGTGCTCGACGATGCCGGCAACGAGGTGCCGCACGACGGCAGCACGCTCGGCGAGATCTGCGTGCGCGGGAACGTCGTCATGGAAGGGTATTACGACGACCCGACGGCGACCGCCGACGCGATGCGCGGCGGCTGGTTCCACAGCGGCGACGCCGCGGTCGTCCATCCGGACGGCTACGTGGAGATCCGCGATCGCTTCAAGGACGTGATCATCAGCGGCGGCGAGAACATCTCGTCGGTCGAAGTCGAGGGCACGCTGATGCGGCACCCGGCCGTGCAGGAAGTCGGCGTCGTCGGCGTGAAGCACGAGAAGTGGGGCGAGGCGCCGCACGCCTTCGTCGTGCTCAAGCCGGGCTCCTCGGCGAGCGATCGCGAGCTCATCGAGTTCGTCCGCGAGCGGCTCGCCCATTTCAAGGCGCCGCACGGCGTGACCTTCGTCAAGGAGCTGCCGAAGACCGCCACCGGCAAGATCCAGAAGTACGTGCTGCGCGGGGGGAAATCCGCGATCTCAGCGCAGTAAGGGCCGCCTGAAGGCGGCCCCTACGTACTCCGTACCTGAAGGCGGCCCCCTACGTACTCCGTACCGGTCGTAGGGGCCGGCTTCAGCCGGCCCTCAGATTTTGAGGACGATCTTGCCGAACTGATCTCCCGCTTCCATGCGGATGTGCGCATCGCCCGCCTGCTCGAGCGGAAACACCTTGTCGATGACCGGACGCAGGCCGCCGGCTTCATACAGCTTCAGCATCGCCGCGAAGTCGGACGGGGAGCCCATCGTGCTGCCGAGGACATTCAGCTGCTTCCAGAAGATGCGGCGAATCTCCACGTTCTCCGCCGCGCCGAGCGTCGAGCCGTAGCTGACCATGCGGCCGCCGGGCTTGAGCGCGTCGAGCGCCCGGTTGAACGTCTCGCCGCCGGCGCCGTCGATGACCAGGTCCGGGCGCGAGCCGATCATCGCGATGAGCGACTTCACCCAGTCATCCTTCCGGTGGTTGACGCCGCCCGCCGCGCCATGGCGTTTCGCGGCCTCGATCTTCGACTCGTGGCCGGACGTGACGAAGACCTTCGCGCCGAGCTGCCGGGCGATGACGAGGGCGGTCGTCGCAACGCCGCCTCCGATCCCGGTAACGAGGACCGTTTCACCCGGTTGCACCCGGCCGCGGGTCACGAGCGCGCGATACGCCGTCACAGAGGCGAGCGGCACGGCCGCGGCCTCTTCCCACGACAGGTGCGCGGGCCTCGGGTGCAGGTTTGCCACGGGTACCTTCACCATCTCCGCGTAGGTGCCGTCGACCGGCAGGCCGAGGATGTTGAACGCGCTGGCCTGTGCACGCTCGTCGGGCCCCCAGTCGAGCGACGGATCGATCACGACCTCGCGCCCCCTCCACGACGCATCGACGCCGGCGCCGACGCCGAGGACTTCGCCCGCGCCGTCGGACCCGAGGACGATCGGAACCTTGATGCCCGCGTACTGACCCTTGCGAATCCAGACGTCGCGCCGGTTCAGCGCGGCCGCGTGCAGGCGAACGACCGCTTCTCCCGCACCGGGGACCGGGTCGGACCGCCGTTCCATTCGCAGGTTGTCGGGATCGCCAAGAGCGGTGAGAACGATCGCGCGCATAACGGCGTATTGTACGGTGGTCCGCCTGAAGTGCCGACCCCACCGATGATCTGCGCCGGATGCAGTCGATGATTGATAAGCTCTTCGATCTCTCAGGACGCGTGGCGATCGTCACGGGAGGATCCCGCGGGCTCGGCGCGGAGTTCGCCGAAGGGCTCGCGGAAGCCGGCGCGGCGCTAATGCTCTGCGCCCGGCGCGACGAATGGCTGCTGCCGGGCGCCGAGGCGCTCCGCGGACGCGGCTTCACCGTCGACGCGATGCGCTGCGACGTCTCCAACGCCGCTGACGTCCAGGCCGTCGCCGACGCGACGGTCGAGCGCTTCGGCAAGATCGACATTCTCGTCAACAACGCGGGCATTTCGTGGGGCGAGCGGCCGGAGGCGATGACGCTGACGCAGTGGCAGAAGGTGATCGAGGTGAACCTCACCGGCGCGTTCATCTGCTCGCAGGCCGTCGGCCGCACGATGATCGAGCGGCAATACGGCCGCATCATCAACATCGCGTCGATTGCCGGCCTGCAGGGGAACGTCAACGGGCCGTACTACGCCGGCTACGCGGCGAGCAAGGCCGGCCTGATGGGCCTCACGCGCGAGCTGGCCGCGTCGTGGGGACGCCACGGCATTCGTGTCAACGCCATCGCGCCCGGCTTCTTTCATTCGCGGCTGTCCGACTCGTCGATCGCGCAGGTCGAGGCAAGCCTCAACGCGGTGACACCGCTCGGGCGCGTCGGCAGGCCGGGCGAGCTGAAGGGCGTGGCGGTCTTCCTGGCGTCCGACGCGTCCAACTACGTCACCGGCCAGACCATCGTCGTCGACGGCGGAGGCACGATTGCCACCGGATTCGCTTAAGCGCATCGCCGTGATCGGTGCGGGGACGATGGGGCACGGCATCGCGCAGGTGGCCGCCATGGCCGGCTATGAAACGCGATTGACCGATACGAGCCCCGACTCGCTGGCTGCCGCGTGGAGCCGCATCCAGTCGAACCTCGCCGGCGCCGTCTCCCGCGGAAAGCTGACGCGGGCGCAGGCCGACGCCGCCATCGCGCTCATTTCCCCGGTCGCCGAGCTGTCGGCCGCGGTGCGCGACGCCGACTTGGTCATCGAAGCGGTCGTCGAGGAGATGGCCGTCAAGCAGTCGCTCTTCCGCCAGGTCGACGCGGTGATCGCCGACGAAACCATCCTCGCGACCAACACCTCCTCTCTCTCCATTGCGCGCATCGCCGAGGGCACGAAACGGCCCGATCGCGTCGTCGGGATGCACTTCTTCAACCCCGTGCACATCATGAAGCTGGTGGAGATCGTCACGCACGCGGGGTGCGGCGAATCCGTCGTGGCGTCCGCGCGCGCGGCCGCCGAGCGGATGGGCAAGACGACGATTCTCGTGCGGGACACGCCGGGCTTTGCCTCGTCGCGGCTGGGCGTCGCGCTCGGCCTCGAGGCGATGCGGATGCTCGAAGACGGCGTCGCCTCGGCCGCCGACATCGACACGGCGATGGAGCTCGGGTACGGTCACCCGATGGGGCCGCTGCGCCTGACCGATCTCGTCGGCCTCGACGTGCGCCTGAAGATCGCGGAGTACCTCCATCGCGAGCTGGCGGACGAGCAGTTCGCGCCGCCTCGCGTCCTGCGCGAGAAGGTGGCGCGCGGCGAGCTGGGGAAGAAGACGGGGAAGGGGTTTTATGAATGGTAGGATGCGGCGCTGATGGCGATCCTCGAGTGGATTCAGAACCTGCGGCTCTCGACGTCGATCGCGGAATCTGATTCACTCTGGTGGGGCTACGCGTGGTGGCTGTTCGTGCACGCGGTCGGCATGGGGCTCACCGCCGGTCTCGGCTTCGTCGTCTGCCTGCGGCTCCTCGGCTGCGGCGCGCAGATTCCACTGTCGTCGTTCCGCGTCCTGTTTCGCCTCTTCTGGATCGGCTTCTACCTCAATCTCCTCTCGGGCGCGCTGCTGTTCATGACCGACGCGACCGGCATCGCGCGCGTCTGGGAGCTCTACGCGAAGCTCGTCTGCCTCGGCCTTGCGCTTGCCGCCATGGCGCGGCTGCGCCGCTTCGTGGACAGCGACCAGAGCGACGGCGCGGTGCCGCCCGCCGTGCGGAACGTGGCGTACGCGTGCATCGTCTTGTGGCTGGCGGTTATTACGTCCGGGCGGCTCATCGCCTATGCCGTCGAGGCCAACGGTGCGACCCTCTGATCTCGTTCACCTGCACCTCCTGCTGAATCACTTCCCGACGGTCGGCATGATCGTCGGCTTCGCCGTCTTCGTGCTCGCGCTGCTGAAAAAGAGCGAGGACCTGAAGCGCGGCGGCCTCGCGATCTTCTTCGTCATCGCCCTGCTTTCGCTGCCAACCTACATGACCGGCTATTCCGCGCAGAAGTCGGTCAAAGGGATGCCGGGGATTTCGCAGGGGGTGGTCGATCTGCACCAGCGATCGGCGCTGATGGCGTTGATCTTCATGGAGGCAACCGGGCTCGTGGCGTGGTACGGCCTGTGGTACTCGCGGCGGCGCTCGTCCGCGGGTGCCCGAAACACCGCAGCCGTGCTCCTGTTGTCGGCCGTGACGATCGGCCTGATGTCGAGCACGGCCAACGCAGGCGGCGAGATCCGCCACCCGGAGATCCTCAGCAGCGCGGCCGAGACGCCGGCCACCGAGGGGCTGCTTGCGCCGCACTGGCTCGCCAGCGACTTCATCACCAAGTACCAGTACACGCACCCCTGGGCGTGGAAGACGCTCGAGACGATCCACTTCATGGGCCTTTGCCTGCTGTTCGGGGTCGTCCTTGTCGGGAACCTGCGGCTGCTCGGCTGGATGCGCAACGCGCCGCTCGAGGGCTTTCACCGTCTGCTGCCGTGGGGCGTCTGGGGGTTTGTCGCCAACTCGGTGACCGGCATGATGTTCTTCATCGGCCAGGCATTTCAGTACATCGACAACCCGGCGTTCCACTGGAAGATGCTCTGCATCCTGCTCGCGGGCGCCGATGTCCTCTACCTGACGTGGCACGACGAGGTGTGGGAGATGGGGCCAGGCGACACGGCGCCCGTCATGGTCAGGCTCCTCGCCGCGTCGCAGATTTTCCTGTGGATCGGGGTGATTTACTTCGGGCGGATGCTGCCGTACCTCGGCGACGCGTTCTAGTCGCTTAGAGCATCGCGAGCTGTTTCTCGATCTTCTCGAGCGCTTTCCGTTCCTTCTTGTCGCGCGCGGCGGCTGGCTCGACCTTCCCGTAGAAGCTCATGATGTCGGCGCGCAGGGCATCCGGCGCAGCGGCTTTCTTCGACGAGAGGCGCGCCAGCAGCTCGGCGTAGGTGTCGTCCGCGAGCTTGTACTCGCCGCGCCTGGTCGGTTGGCCCGTGTCGAAGTCGGTGTTGCGCAGGTCGAGGCGGTTGCCGCGGACGCCTTGCAGCAGCGTGCGATAGCGATCGCGCGACGCCTTGAAGCTGTCGGTGAACAACCGCTCGGCTTCCGGCGAGGGCGTCTGGAAGGCGAGCGCCTTGAACGGGCCGATCTTGGGCATCACGCGCACGACCCAGACGAAGAAGCGCGCGAATACGCCAGGGCGGCGATAGGACGTACCGAAATCACTCTCGTATTGCCGGCGGGTGAACGTATAGACGTAGGCGCTCTGCTCGACGTGCGGCGTCAGCTTCTCGATCTCGTCGCGCTTCTTTTCCCACGCGACCTGCGTCATCTGCGGGATGGTCGTCCCGACCGCGTAGCGGAAGGTGCCGATGGCGAGATCCTCGCTGGCGAAGACGTCCTTCATCTCGATGGCGTAGGTCTCGCGGAACGCCCGTTCCACGAGGTCGGTTGCCACCTCGAAGCCGATGAAGTCGTGATACGCCTGCGGAAGATACGCGCCGCTGGCAACGTGCACGACGTCGAAGGCGAACTCCACCATGATGTGGCGCTTCGGGTCCTCGACATACGTGACCTCGTCGCCGAACTTGGCGCGCAGCTTCGGATACTCCACTGGCACCGCGCGGTTGGTGCCGAGCGGATGGCCGGTCGAATCCGCGACGTAGTGCGCGAGCGCGCCGAGCGCGAACGCGTACTCGTTGACGTCGCGCGCGTCGCGAATCAGCGCCTCGACGAAATCGCCCGAGCGCGCGTAGTGGAGCAGGTTCGTGAAGAAGTGGCTGCCGAAGGGGTAGTACCCCATGTCCGGCATGACGGAGCCGCCGTAGGCGTA
The DNA here is from genome assembly GCA_035571515.1 of Vicinamibacterales bacterium. Taxonomy (GTDB): domain Bacteria; phylum Acidobacteriota; class Vicinamibacteria; order Vicinamibacterales; family UBA2999; genus Gp6-AA40. Next base: position 14,324 of record DATNCQ010000061.1, on the reverse strand, counting down.
GGCGCGGGCGCTCTTGATGGTGTCGGCGCTCGCGGCGCCGAACCGCGCCTTGAGCATGGGCGCGAGGACGTCGTCCCACGCCGCGTCGATCATCGATTCGTGCGCCAGTACGGAATAGGCCGAGGCGGGGCGCGCCAGCAGCAGCGCCCCGATGCACACCAGGATGGCGAGGGCGCTACAGCGCCGCGTGCTGGAAGGCCGCGAGCGGGTCAGCCGTATGCAGTCGAGCACTCTGGGCGAGGTACTGTGCAATCACGACGCCGCGGGCGGCTTCGAGCTCGGAATGGCACGAAAACCGGAGCAGGCGCCGGCTGTCCTCGAGCGACACGACGATCTCGCGGGTCGCCCGCTGCACGTCGGCGATCTCGCTCCACGACACGCTCAAATCGAGCGTCCCGCGAAACTTCAGCCAGCCGCTCGTCAGCATGACGTGGCCGTACTGGTCCGCGCGGCGGCGCCCGAAGCGCACCGGCGTCACGTAATGGCATTGATCGCCCGGCGCCAGCGGGTCGGGCGCCTGGACGACCGGAACCTCGCCCTGCTTGAGGCGATTCGCCAGCTCGGTTGCCTCTACTTCAATCGCTGTCTCGTCCGGAAGTTGTGAACCGTTCATGTCAACCCCACGTCACGGGCTCGGCCCTACCGTATCGGTTTTTGGCAGTCGGGAGCCGAAACTGGCCTCGAAACGGCGGATGAGCAAGACCTTTGCCTTCCCTGACCGATGCGCGCTGGCGGCTACAATCCGTGGCGTGCGACGCGGCGCCCGGATCGACCCGCTGCAAATGGCTGAGCTCGCGGCGGTCGCGATCGCCGCCGTGCTCGCGCTGGCGCCCCTGCGACCGCAGTGGATCGAGGCGTGGTATTCGACCGCGGCCTACCCGAGGATCGAACGCGCCCTGACCCCGCTCTCCAACGGGTTGCCCTTCGCGCTCCTCGACCTCCTCCTCGTCGTTCTCGCAACGGCGGTGATCGTCTCGATCGGTACCGCCGTCCGCGTGGCATGGCGTACGCGGACGTTCGGGCGCCTCGGTCGAACGCTGGGCCATGTCGCGGCAGGCGCCGCGGTGATCTACGTGCTGTTTCTGCTGCTCTGGGGATTCAACTATCGCCGCGTGCAGATGCCGGATCGGCTGGTGGTCGATCGCGATCGGCCGACGCCCGAGCAGGTGGTCGAGCTCGGCCTGATGGCGGTCGCGCAGATGAATGCGCTGTACGCCGCGGCCCATCCCGACGGATCAACGGTCCCCGAATGGCAGGATCCCTCGCTCCGCAGCGCGTTCGCCGACGTGCAACGAGCGTTGAGCGATGCGCCCGCTGTCGTACCGGGGCGCCTGAAACGGAGCCTGCTCGGCCCGTACTTCCGCTGGACCGGCGTCGACGGCATGGTCAATCCGTTCGGGCTCGAGGTGATCGCCAACCCCGACCTGCTGCCGTTCGAGCGGCCGTTCGTCGCGGCGCACGAGTGGGGGCATCTTGCCGGGTACGCGAACGAGGCCGAAGCGAACTTCGTCGGCTGGCTGACGTGCGTCCGCGCATCGCCCCGTCACCAGTACAGCGGGTGGTTCTACCTCTATTGGCAGATCAGCGGGGAAGTGAACGCGCAGGAGCGCACGAAACTGAACGCCGCGCTGGGGGAGGGCCCGCGGCGCGACGTCAACGCCGTCATCGCGCGGTTGCGCCGCGGCGAGATTCCCGCGCTGCAGCGGGCGAGCTGGCAGGTCTACGACAAGTACCTGAAGGCCAACCGGGTCGAGTCGGGCCTGCGCAGCTACGGCGAGGTCGTTACTCTTCTTCTTCGGGCTCGCTTCGAGCCTGGGTGGACGCCGGTGCGCCGCGCGTCCCTGTCACCTGCTTCGCCCGTTCGCTGAACCGGCGCTGCGCGCCGGCAACATGTATCTGCCGTGCACGCTCGCGCGCCAGTTCGTCGGGCGTCAGCCGCCCGCGTTGCACGTAATGATCCTTGTTCACCTTGTTCGGTTTGCTCATGGGTCCCCTCGCAGGCGGACCTGAAGGTCCGCCTCTACGTACAGCTCGCCTAAATCTTGAAGCGCAGCAACGCGCCGACGCCGCCGACGTCGGCCAGCAGGTTCTCGTCCTCGATGAAACGTATGCGCGCGGCGTTCTGCTGCGCCTTGGCGACGAGCTCGTCGGCCGGGCCGGTCACGCGATCCGGCCGCGCCGCAATCAGCAGTTCCTCGACCTGGCGCATGTCGAGCGCGCGCGTCGTTGCCTCGATGCCGGCGACCGCGAGCCCGCCCGCGCGCCACGCGTCGGTCATTCGCTGCACGTGTTCCGCGTCGGTTTCCGCATCCTTGCGGCGCAGCGCGTCCATCGTCTCCGCCAGCAGGTCGTGCTCGGCAATCGACTTCACGTCCACGTTGACCATGTCGATGACCTTCTCGGCCAGATGCTTCGGGAGCTGCGCCGTCAGGTACGGCTTCGCCACCTCGTCGCACGCCACGACGATGTGATTCAGGTGCTCGTCGGCGACGACCTTCTCGAGGAGGGAGACGACCTCCTTCATGTGCTGCTTGTGGAAGTTCTGCGCGCGCCGCTGGTACCGCGCCTGCGACCACCCGCCCATCTTCGTGCTCCGGGTCTTTTCGTTCTGGACGGTCTCGCGGCGCAGCTTCGCGCCGAGCGCGAAGACGTAGAGCTCGGCGCTGTTGGTGTCCAAGAGCAGCGCCGCATAGCGCGGGTACTGGTCGTTGAGCCGCGCGAGCGGGTAGAGCTGCGGGACGGGCGCGACGTGCATCGACGGCTGCTCGATCGGCACGTCGAGCGGAATCGCCTCGAAGAAGTCTCCGGCGATGGAAGCGAAGATGGCCGCGGCCGTCGCCGATTTCGGCAGCGATTCCCGGACGTACTGGAGAATCCGTTCGGCCGCGCGGTCGAATTCGGCCCGTTGCTCGGCACCAAGCGATCGCCCCTGCTCATCCACGCTGTTGCGCAGGAATGTTTCCAGAGGGGCGCGCTGACCGGTCTGGTCGGGCCGCAAATCGATGTACAGACTTATTACTGAACCCGTCCCGGCCTCGAATGACGCCAGGCGGTCGAGCTGTTCACGAAGGGGGGTTTCGAGCGCAGTCGTGCTTTTGGTGGCCATGGCGTGGGTTTTCGCAAGCCATGTGCCGGCGCAGGCAGGTAAGAGGTATCAGGTATCAGGAGGTCGTCAGGGATTAGGAGGTCGTGAGGTAGCAGGAGGTTTCAGGTTTCAGGTGTCAGGAGTCGCTACCGTGGCAGCGCGGCGAAGGCGGTCCTGAATCGCGCCAGTCAACGGATGGCGCGTGGTGATGGTGCGCACGAGAATCGCGGCTGCTCCAAGCTCGTCGCACTCACGAAGCGCGGCGTAGAGCCGCGCCGCGACTGCCACTGGATTGCTTTCAGGCGCCAAGTCCAAGATCCGGACGCCGAGGTTGCGCAGCTCGGTGACGTCTTCCGTGTACGACAGCACGACAATCGATTCACCGCGGCTGATGCGCTGTTCAGTATCGCGCTTCATCTGGACGAGCGCGCTCTCGCGATCCCCTTCGTATAAGAGGACTGGCGTTCGTGGTGAATAGTGTTTTGGCAGCATGCCGGGTGATGCCATCGCGGCCGTCGGCGACCCCGCGGCCCGACCGCTGATGACATCAGGAATCACCTGTCGCAGCGCATCAAGGTCGATCGCTCCTGGCCGCAGGATCGTTGGAACGCGCCCGGACAGATCGATGACGGTCGATTCGAGACCGACCTCGGTCGCTCCGCCGTCGACGATCAGGTCGATGCGTCCGTTCAAATCGGCGAGGACGTGCGCCGCCCGCGTCGGGCTGGGCCGCGAGAACAGGTTGGCGCTCGGCGCCGCGACGGGAATGCGCGCCTCTTCGAGCAGCGCACGCGCGACGGGATGCGACGGCACCCGTATCGCCACCGTCGCGAGGCCGGCGGTCACTTCGTCCGGCACCTGCGCGGATCGCTTCAGCACCATCGTCAGCGGCCCCGGCCAGAAGCGCGCCGCCAGCAGGCGCGCCACGGGCGGAATGTCCTCGACGAGCGGCGTCGCCGCATCGAGCGTGGCGACATGGACGATGAGCGGATCGTTGGCGGGGCGCTCCTTGGCCGCAAACACCTTGAGGATCGCGGCCCGATCGAGCGCGTGCGCGCCGAGGCCGTACACCGTCTCCGTCGGAAACGCGACGACCCGGCCGGCGCGCAGCAGTTCGGCGGCGTGTGCAATGACGCGAGCGTCGGGATCGGCGGGATCCACCCGCTGTACGTCCGTCACGAGTTGAGCTATTCTCGCATCGATGCAGCTGGGGCTTCCGTTCAGCGAACCTTCAGAACCCCATGAACCCTCTGAACCCCATGAACCCCATGAACCCCAGGAACCCTACTTCGTGCGCCACCGGCGCGCCCGGCGCTACGTCCTTCGCCTCGACGCGAACGGCCGCGTGCGCGTCACGATTCCGCGCGGCGGCTCGCGCCGGGAGGCTGTGGCGTTCGCGGAACGACACGCCGAATGGATCGCGAGGCAGCGCGCGCGGCTGACGGCATATGCACCATCGTTCGACGATGGCGGCGCATCGCGCGAGCGGGCCCGGCGCGAGCTGCCCGCGCGCCTGCGGGAGCTTGCCGTGCAGCACGGGCTCGCCGTCTCGCGCGTCAGCATCCGCAACCAGCGCGCGCGGTGGGGATCCTGCGGCCGCGACGGTCACATCTGCCTGAACTGGAGGCTGGTCCTGGTGCCGTCGCGGGTCAGGGATTACGTGCTCCTCCACGAGCTGATGCATTTGCGGCGGATGGATCACTCGCCCGCCTTCTGGCGGCTCGTGGCGGCAGCCTGCCCCGACTATCTCGCGGCCCGGGCCTGGCTCCGCCGGCACGGCGCCGCGCTCCGGTAAGTGCCTGCAATCGTGCCTGTTGAGCTGCGGGGCGGGCGCTTTCCGCACACCCTCCTTGTGGCGCGCGCGCACAGGTCAAACGCCTATGAGCTGTAGTTTTCAGTCCTACAGCGGCTAAAGCCGCCGCCAACTCGCGTCGATACAGGGGGTTAAGCACTATGCCCCAAAGCGTGCGGGAAACGGGCGCTTTCGAGCCAGCCTTGCCCGATTCGGGGTGCGCGACACACGATTCACGTGTGCGCCAACTTGGCGACCCAGACATGCAGAACCAGCGTCCACGACTGCTCGTGGTCGACGACGACCGAGCGATTCTCACGCTGATCGGAACGATCGCTCTCGCCGAAGGATTCGACGTCGCGACGACGACCAACGGGGAAGACGCGATGAAGCAGTTGCGTCAGCGTCCGGCGGAGCTCGTCCTTCTCGACCTGCGGATGCCAGGCGTCACCGGCCTCGACGTCCTGCGTTCGATCCGCGACGTCAGCCCGAAGTGCAAGGTCGTGCTGATGACCGGCTTCGCGACCATCGACAGCGCGGTGGAAGCCGTCAAGCTTGGCGCGCTCGATTACCTCACCAAGCCCTTCGATCTCCAGCGCCTCCGCCAGCTGCTGGCCACCGTTCGCGACGAAGCCGCGCAGCGCCGCGAGGTACTGACGATGGAAGGCGACCTGGCACAGCGGCTCGAGTTCTGCGGCATGGTCGGACGCGGCCCGGCGATGCAGGAAGTGTTCGGGCTCATTCGCCGGCTGGCCCCGCACGTGCGCACGGCGCTGATTTCCGGCGAGACCGGCACGGGGAAGGAGCTGGTCGCGCGCGCGCTGCACAAGCTCGGACCGCGCAGCACGAAGCGCTTCGTCACGGTCAACTGCTCGGCGGTCGTCGAGACGCTGTTCGAGAGCGAATTGTTCGGTCACGTGCGCGGCGCCTTCACGGGCGCGACCGAGCACAAGGCCGGGCTGTTTGAAACGGCCGACGGCGGCACGCTGTTCCTCGACGAGGTCGGCGAGCTGCCGCTGCCCGTGCAGGCCAAGCTGCTGCGCGTGCTCGAGGAAGGTGAAGTACAGCGTGTCGGCTCGCTCGAACCCCGCAAGATCGACGTTCGCCTCGTGGCGGCCACCAATCGCGATCTGCTCGCCGAGGTGGCTGCCGGCCGCTTCCGCAACGACCTCTACTACCGCCTCAACATCGTCGAGATCCGGCTGCCGAAGCTGTGCGAACGGCGCGAGGACATTCCGTACCTGACGGCGGCGTTCGTGCGCAACTTCTCGCAGCGCTTCAACAAGCCGCTGGTCGGGCTGACGCCGGGCGCCGAGCGCCTGCTGTCGGACGCGCTGTGGGACGGCAACGTCCGCCAGCTCCGAAACGTGATCGAGCGCGCCTGCATCCTCGCGGAAGGGGATTTCGTCAGCGAAGGCGACCTGTCCGGCAGCATGCAGGAGCAGCGGCTCGTGCCCGCGGCGGCGACGCCGCTTGGCGTCGTCATGGGAGGCGCGGCGCGCGCCGACAACAATCCCGCGCCGCTCGTCGAGGTCGAGCGCGAGCACATCATCCGCACGCTGCAGCAGGTCCGCGGCAACAAGGCGGTCGCCGCGCGGCTGCTCGGTATCAGCCGCCGCGCCTTCTACCGTCAGCTCGAGCGGCACGGCCTGCACCAGCGCGTGCCGATGTCGGCGCGCGCGAACGAGACGGTGTCGTCGTAACCGATCGAAGGACTACGGCGTGATCGAATTCGCATCGCAGACACCGGCTCCCCGGAGGAGCCGCATCCTTGTCGCCGACGACACGGACAGCATCCGCGCGCTCTACCGGAAGCTGCTCGCCGGCGACGGCCACGAGGTGATCGACGTCGCCGACGGCGAGGCCGCGCTCGAGGCCGTGCAGGCGCATCATCCCGACGTCGTCCTGCTGGACGTGACGATGCCGCACCTGGACGGCCTGGAAGTCTGCCGGCGGCTCAAGTCGGACCCGGAGACGCGGTTCACGCCCGTCGTGCTCGTCACCGGGCTCAGCGACCTGCAGGATCGCATCAAGGGGATCGAGGCCGGCGCCGACGAGTTCCTGTCCAAGCCCGTGCATCCGCTGGAGCTTCGCGCCCGCGTTGGGTCGCTGACGCGGATGAAACACCTCCTCGACGCCCTCGATTCGGCGGAAGCGGCGTTCATGACGCTCGCCCTGACCATCGAGGCGCGCGATCCGATGACCAACGGCCACTGCGAGCGCCTGGCGCGCCACGCCGTGGCGCTCGGCCGCGCGCTGGCCGTCGGCGAGAAGGACCTGCAGGCGCTGCACCGCGGCGGCTACCTGCACGACGTCGGCAAGGTCGGCGTGCCCGATGCCGTGCTCCTCAAGCGCGGCCCGCTGACCGCCGCCGAGTTCGAGTTGATGAAGAAGCATCCGGACATCGGCGATTCGCTCTGCGCGCCGCTGCAGTCGCTGCGCAGCGTGCGGCCCATCATCCGGTGCCACCACGAACGGCTCGACGGCAGCGGCTACCCGCAGGGACTCCGGGGCGACGAAGTTCCGCTCCTCGCGCAGATCGTCGGCATCTGCGACGTCTTCGACGCCCTCACGTCGCATCGGCCGTACCGGCCGGCGCTGTCCGCGGAGGAGGCCTCGCGCCACCTCCTGAAGGAATCCGGACAGGGCAAGTTCAACCGGGAACACGTCGACGCGTTTCTCAGCGTCGTCGGCATGGGCGCCGTCGCGGCGTTCTAGCTCACGATGGGGTCGTCCACCTCGGAACCTATCCGTCTCCGCATCGTGGACGCCGACGCCGAGACGGGGGAGCTCGTCGCCTCGCTGCTCACGAACCACACGGGCCGCGAGTACGTCGTCGAGTCGGTGCCGCCCGTCTCGGAGGCGCTGCGCGAGAGCGAGGCGCAGCTGGCGGCGGTCGTCGCGGACCGGGAGCGGCTCGAACGGCAGTTCTACCAGGCGCAGAAGATGGAGACCGTCGGCCAGCTGGCCGGCGGCATCGCCCACGACTTCAACAACATCCTCACGGCCATCGTCGGCTTCGGGACGCTCGTCGCGGAGCAGGTCTCCGAAAACGAGGCCGCGTCGCGGAACGCGCTCGAGATTCTCGCCGCCGCCAACCGCGCCTCGGCGCTGACGCGCCAGTTGCTCGCGTTCGGCCGGCGGCAGGTGCTGCACCCGACGCGCATCAACCTGAACGACACGGTGCACTCGCTGGCGGGCATGCTGCGCCAGCTCATCGGCGAGAACATCGACCTCCGGATCATCTGCCAGCCGGACCTGCCGCCGATCCGCGCGGACCTGAGCCAGCTGGAATCGGCGCTCGTCAACCTGGTGGTGAACGCGCGCGACGCGATGCCGCGCGGCGGACGGCTGACCATGGAGACGGCCGAGGTGACGCTCGGCGACGACTACTGCACGTCGCACGTCGGCGTCCGTCCCGGGCGCTACGCGCGGCTGTCGGTGACCGACAACGGCATCGGCATGTCGCAGGACGTGCAGTCACGCATCTTCGAGCCGTTCTTCACGACGAAGGACGCGGGGAAGGGCTCGGGCCTCGGTCTCGCGACGGTCTACGGCATCGTCAAGCAGAGCGGCGGCAACATCTGGGTGTACAGCGAGGAGGGGCTCGGCACGACCTTCAAGGTGTATCTGCCCCTTGACGTGACGGAGAGCGCCGTGGCGACGCCGGCGGAGCCCGCACGCGGCCAGTGGTCGAAAGGTACCGAGACGGTGCTCCTCGTCGAGGACGCGCCGATGATCCGGCGGCTGGCGCGGCAGATCATGCTGCGCGCCGGCTACACCGTTATCGAGGCGGGCGACGCCAACCAGGCGATGGAACTGGTCGAGAAGCACCCGTGCATCGACGTGCTGCTGACCGACCTGATCATGCCCGGACCGAGCGGCGTCGAGCTGGCCGACCAGCTCAAGACGACGCGCCCCAGCACCCGCGTGCTCTTCATGTCGGGCTATACCGACAACGCGATCGTCCGCAACGGGATGCTCGGCGAGAGTGCCGCGTTCCTGCAGAAGCCGTTCACGCCCGAAGAGCTGCTGCGCAAGTTACGGAACGTCATCGACGCGCAGACGATCTAGAATTCCTCATGCCTTATCCCGAACAGTTCATCGCGCCCATGCGCGCCGAGTTGACGCGTCTCGGCGTCCGCGAGCTGCGCTCGTCCGCGGACGTGGATGCCGCCGTCACCGCGCCGGGCGTGACGATGATCGTCGTCAATTCGGTGTGCGGGTGCGCGGCAGGCAAGGCGCGGCCGGGCATCGCGCTGGCGCTGCAGCACGACCGGCGGCCGGACCTGGTGGGGACGGTGTTTGCCGGCGCCGACATCGAGGCGACCGATCGCGCGCGCGGCTACTTCGCGCCGTTTCCGCCGTCGTCGCCGTCGGTGGGGTTGCTGCGCGACGGGAAGCTGGTGTTCATGCTGCAGCGCAGCGACATCGAGAACCGGGACGCGCGGCAGATCGCCGAGCGGCTGACCGCCGCCTTCGATCAATTCTGCGAACTGCCCGCAAGGTCCGGCTAAAGCCGGACCCCACAGATGCCTCTCTGGCCGGAGGCAGTCACCCTCCAGTTTTCGGCGAGGGTCAACGGTGGGGTCCGCCTTCCGGCGGACCTTCTAGCCTCCCCTGGTATGCATCTCGAGATGCGGATCGCGCCGCAGGCGATCCAGCGGGATGAGCGGCGAGCGCGCGCCGCCCGCCAGCCGCTCTTCGGCGCCGCGGTCGCGGCGCTGCTCCCAGACGGCACGAATCATCGACGCAATCTCGGCAGGCGCCGTACCGGATCGCAGCGCGCGCCGCAGATCCTTTCCTTCGTTCGCATACAGGCAGAGGTACCACATCCCGTCGGCGGTCAGGCGGCTGCGGTCGCAGTCGCTGCAGAACGGAGCCGTGGTCGACGCGATGATGCCGAACACGGTCCCGTCATCGAGCCGGTAGCGTCGCGCCGGCGCGGATGAATCCGCCTCGATGATGGGGACCGGCGGGCCGTAACGCTGGGCGACGGTGTCGAGCATCTGCGTCCTCGAGACGACGCGATCCATCGACCACTGCGTGGCGCCGCCGACGTCCATGTACTCGATGAAGCGGACCTCGGCGTTGCGCGCGCGGCCGAACTCGATGAGGTCCACGAGCTCGTCGTCGTTGACGCCGCGGATGACGACGGTGTCGATCTTGAGGCCGCCGAAGAGAGGCGAGGCGGTGTCGATGCCCGCGATCACGCGATCGAGCTCGTCGAACCGCGCGAGGCTGCGGAAGCGATCGTGGTGCAGCGTGTCGAGGCTGACCGTGAGGCGGTGCAGGCCCGCGTCTTTCAAGGCGTGCGCGTGCTCGGCGAGGAGCACGCCGTTGGTCGTGAGCGCCAGGTCGCGCACCCGCTCCCGCTCCGCGAGCGCGCGGACGAGGACAGGAAGGTCGCGGCGCAGGAGCGGCTCGCCGCCGGTGAGGCGCACCTTGTCGACGCCTTCGCCAAGGAAGATGTCGATCAGCGCCTCGATCTCCTCGAACTGCAGCACGTCTTCGCGTGGCAGCCAGACATAGTCCTGCTCCGGCATGCAATAGGCGCAGCGCAGGTTGCACCGGTCCGTGACCGAGACGCGAAGATTCCGAAGCGGCCGCCCGTGGACGTCGTGGATCACAGCGGTTTCATATCACGGAAAGGCGTGTCCGGTCGTGCGGCAGGTATGGGGAGGCCGTACGCTGGCCCTCGAAGCGGGGACTCCAGATGCCAGGGGCCTTGTGGCCGCAGCGGGGACAGCTGCCGTCCGCCTGCAGGCGGTAGTCCTGGATGAAATAGCCATGGCGCGAGATGAGGCGGTCGCCGCAGCCGGCGCAATGCGTGTGCTCCAGGTCGCCGACGCGCCCGGGCTGATTGCCCGCGTAGACGTAGCGCAGGCCCGCGGCGCGCGCGATGCCGGCGGCGCGCAGCAGCATCGCCGGCGTGGTGTTGGCCGGGTCGGTCATCTTGTAATCCTGATGGAACGCCGTCACGTGCCACGGGATGTCGGGCGAAACGCCGGCGATGAACTGCGTCAGGCCGGTGAGCTCGGCGTCGCTGTCGTTGAAGCCGGGCACGAGCAGCGTCACGATCTCCACCCACACGCCCGCCCCGTGCAGCCACGTGATGGTGTCCAGGATGGGCTGCAGCCGCCCTCCAAGCTCGCGATAATGGCGATCGTCGAAGCTCTTGAGATCCACCTTGTACGCGTCGATATGGGGACGGAGGTATTCGAGCACGCGCGGCGTCCCGTTGCCGTTCGAGACGAATGCGGTGGCGAGGCCGTGCGCGCGTGCCTCCTGGAAAATCGCGGTCGCCCATTCGACGGTGATGAGCGGCTCGTTGTACGTCGAGACGACGAGCTTGGCGCCCTGGCGCAGTGCATCCTGCGCCAGCGATAGCGGCGTGGTGTCGCGCGGCGGCGCGCCCGCATGCGGGTCGCGCAGCGCCTGTGACGTCACCCAGTTCTGGCAATAGCTGCAGTGAAGATCGCAGCCGAGCATGCCGAAGCTGTACGCCAGCGCGCCGGGGTAGACGTGGAAGAATGGCTTCTTCTCGACCGGATCGCATTGCACGCCGCCCACGTAGCCCCATGGGACGAACAGCCGGCCGCCCCGGTTGAACCGGACCTTGCAGACACCCACCGCGCCGTCCGGAATGCGGCACTGATGACCACACGCATGGCAGCGCACCGTGAGTCTCGCCGCCGCCGCGGCGGAGTGAGTCTCCACCTGGGAAGGCGGGTCGACGAGCTCGGGCGCGGCCTCGCGAGTCCGCGCCGACAGGACATCCTGCAGAGTTGCCACCGGTGATCTGATCGTAAGGTACGACAGGCGATGACTCCAGCACCGGCCGAAAAACCGCGCATCCCGCGTCCCGTCTGGTTCCTCGGGTGGACGAGCCTGTTTACCGATGCCGCGACGGAGATGATCTATCCGCTGCTGCCGGTGTATCTCTCGCGCGTCCTCGGCGCCAGCGCCGTGTCGCTCGGCATCATCGAAGGCGTGGCGGAGGGCGTGAACAGCCTGCTCAAGGTCATCTCCGGCTACTGGTCGGATCGCGCGCGCCGGCGGCGTCCGATTGTCATCGGCGGATACGCGTTGTCCTCGATCGCGCGGCCGTTCATCGCGGTCACGACCACGTGGCCGCAGGTCCTCCTGATCCGCGCGCTCGACCGCGTCGGCAAGGGCATTCGCGGCGCGCCGCGCGACGTGCTGCTGGCGCGATTCGCCACGCCGTCGACACGCGGCCGCATCTACGGTTTTCACCGCGCGATGGATCACACCGGCGCTATCGTCGGCCCGCTGGCCGCGACCGTCATCCTCTTCTTCGCGCCGGAGCAATACCGCCTGCTCTTCGCCTTGACCGTGATCCCGGGGGCGATCGCCGTCGCGCTGCTCTTCTTCGTCGACGAGGATGCCGGGATTGAAGCGGCGAACCCGCGCACCGGCGAACCCGCCGGCCCGCGCACACCAGATCCTGGAACCGAGCGCGGCGACCGCATCCCGGGCCGCGTCATCGCCCTGCTCGGCGTCCTTCTCGTCTTCGGTCTTGGCAACTCCGCCGACGCGTTCCTGCTGCTGCGACTGGCGGATGCGCTCGGCGGCGCGACGTACGTGCCGCTGCTCTGGGCCGGCATCCACGTCGTCAAGGCCTCGCTGTCCACGTGGGGCGGCGGCCTGTCGGACCGGTTCGGCCGCAAGCGGATGATCATCGCGGGCTGGCTCGTCTACGCGCTCGTGTACTTCGCTTTTGCGATGTCAACCAGCGCGCCGGTGTTCATCGCATGGTTCCTCTTCTACGGCGTCTACTTCGCGCTGGCGGAAGGCGCCGAGAAGGCGCTCGTCGCCGACCTGACCCCCGCCGACCGCCGCGGCGCGGCATTCGGCTGGTACAACGCGACCACCGGCGTGGGCGCGCTCATCGCAAGCATCCTGTTCGGCTACCTCTACGACCGCTTTGGCGCCCCCGTGGCCTTTGTGACAGGCGCCGCGCTCGCGGGCGTCGCGGCTGTGTTGCTGCTGTTGATTCCCACCGATACAATCAAAGATTCCGATGTACGACATCCTGGTCACCAATGACGACGGAGTCCACTCCGAAGGGATCAAGACGCTCGCGGCGGCGCTCGGCCACCTGGGCAACATCACGATCGTTGCGCCGATGCAGGAGGCGAGCGCCATCGGCCACGCGCTGACGCTGCGGCGACCGCTGCGCATCGAGACGATTGGACCGAAGACATTCGGCATCGACGGGACGCCGACCGACTGCGTCAACCTGGCCATCTCGCACATCATCGGGCGCAAGCCCGACCTGATCGTGTCCGGCATCAACAAGGGATGGAACCTCGGCGACGACGTGACGTATTCGGGCACCGTGTCCGGCGCGCTCGAAGCGGCGCTGCTGGGCATACCGGCCATTGCCGTCTCGACGCAGAACTTCCACCGGCGCAACGAGTACGAGTTCGGTCCCTCGGCGAAGGCGGCGGCGCTCGTCGCGGAGCTGGTGCTCGAGCGCGGCATGCCGAAGTTCACCTTCCTCAACATCAACGTGCCGTTCGGACCGAACAAGGGCTTCCGCGTCACGGTGCAGGCCAAGCGCAACCACATCACGGTGGTGGACGAGCGGATCGATCCGCGGAAGCGGCCGTACTACTGGATCGAGGAAGGGGAGAACGAGTGGGAGCCCCACGACCGCTCCGACTATCAGGCGGTGCGCGACGGCTACATCTCGATCACGCCGCTGCAGCCGGACATGACGGCGCACGACGCGCTGAAGTACCTCGAAGATCTGCCGCTCGACGCGCCGGCGCCGGCGCGGTAGCCGATCGGCCTGCGCAGGGGGTCCTTTCGGATCCGGAAGATTGAGCGCCTCGGGTACGGCGGCTCCTTTCGGACCCGCCAGATCTGATAGGCTAGTCATTCGTCGGGGCGTGGCTCAGCCTGGTAGAGCACTCGGTTCGGGATCCAAGCGGAATTCCGGCTTTATTTAGCAAAAAGACACATACGTCTTTAGAAGGAGGGATTCTGGAGGGATTCCAGACCACTGGGTTCCCTCAGGGTCTCGCTTTGTTCCAGTTCTATTTAGGTGAGCTATTATTGAGTCATGCCTGAGACATTTCTCGATCCCGTAGAGGTGGCGGATCAATTCAGCATCTCCCTGCGGACGGTTTACACGAACCTGCGTAACGGGAAGTTGATTGGTCACAAAGACGAAGAGGGCGTGTGGCGTGTTCGTCCGAAAGACGCGCAAAAGTTCATGGACGCACACTACGGTCGAACCGTTGCGCCGCCCCAGCATCGGCCTCATCGCGCAACGGCCGCGTTGATTCCTGATGACTACGCGCAGCGAGTCGTCAACGTGAGGAAACGTCACTGCTTCACTCAACCGGAACTGGGCGCGAAGATCGGCGCGTCGGCGCGCGCGGTTTATCAATGGGAGGCAGGTAAGCGGACGCCGTG
>DATNCQ010000060.1:0-53107 GCA_035571515.1 Vicinamibacterales bacterium | reverse complement strand
TAGCGCGCCTCGTTATGCGCGCAGACAATGACGCTGATCCTCAGCGCCATCGCTGCGCGATTGTGGCCGAACGCCGTGGTATACCCACGCGCATGCTCTACAGCCTGATGGGGCCGCGTGACGCCGCGATCTCCGCCGTGCAACAACGGCGTTAAAATCGCGGTTTCCTTCCCTCACAATGGCCATTTCCTTCGAATTCTTCGGCTCGGGCAGCGGGACCAACCCCGACGAGCTGCGCAACCGGCTGCGGCGCCTCGAGGCGCTCATCGCCCGCGCCCCGGTGCCGATCGCGATTGCGCACGACGCGGAGTGCCGGATGATCTCGGCCAACGAGGCGCTCGCGGAGCTGCTCGGCGTGTCGCCCGACGAGAACATCTCGCTGACGCCGCCGGAGGGACGGGCGCCCAAGTACCGCATTCAGCAGAACGGCAAGGACATGCTGCAAAGTGACCTGCCGATGCAGTACGCCATCGCTCACCGCGCGTCGGTGCGCAACGAGATCGAGGTGCTGCGCGCCGACGGAACGGTTCGCTACATCCAGAACGACGTCGAGCCGCTCTACGATTCCGACGGCACGGTCATCGGCTGCGTGAGCGTCTGCGTCGATCAGACCGAACGGCGGCGCGCCGAGCGCCTGCTGCGCGAGTCCGACCGGCGCAAGGACGAGTTCCTCGCCTCGCTGTCACACGAGCTGCGCAACCCGCTCGTGCCGCTGCGCAACGCGCTCGACGAGCTGCGGCGCTCGGGCGGCGACCCGCTCGTCGCCGGGCGCGCCTACGCCGTCATGGAGCGGCAGCTCTTTCACCTGGGACGCCTCACCGACGACCTGCTCGACGTCTCGCGCATCACGCGCAACACCATCGATCTGCGGCGCGATCGCATCGACATCCGCGTCGTCCTGCACAGCGCCATCGAGACCACGCAGCCGCTCATCGCGGTGGCGGGACAGATTCTCACGGTCGACATGCCGCGCGAATCGGTCTGGGTGCACGCGGACTTCACGCGGCTGGCGCAGGCGGTTTCGAACCTGATGAACAATGCCGTCAAGTACACGCCGCGCGGCGGACGCATCACGCTGCGTGCCGCCGAGGACAACGGCGACGTGATGATCAGCGTGAGCGATACGGGCGTCGGCATCGCGCCCTCGGTGCTGCCGCACATCTTCGAAACGTTCATGCAGGGTGACGACCCGCGCGGGCAGCCGCGCGACGGCCTCGGCATCGGGTTGACGCTGGCGAGGCGGCTGATCGAGCTGCACGACGGGCGCATCCAGGCCATGAGCGACGGACCGGGCACGGGCGCCACGTTCGTGATTCGACTGCCGCGCTCTGACCGGTAGGCGTGCGGTTTGCTTTGACGCTATGTTCATGTCCGGCGACACGCTGGCGATCATCCTTGGCGGCGGCCAGGGGTCCCGTCTGTTTCCGCTGACCGCGACGCGCTCCAAGCCGGCGGTGCCCATCGGCGGCAAGTACCGGCTGATTGACGTCCCCGTGAGCAGCTGCCTGCATGCGGACATCCGCCGCATCTACGTGCTGACGCAGTTCAACTCCGCGTCGCTCAACCGTCACGTCTCGCTCACCTACCGGCTCGACATGTTCTCGCAGGGGTTCGTCGAGATCCTCGCGGCCGAGCAGACGCCCGACAATCCCAACTGGTTCCAGGGAACGGCCGACGCCGTGCGCCAGGCGGCGCGCCACTTCGCGCAGCACGAGGCGCACTACTACCTCATCCTCGCGGGCGATCACCTGTACCGGATGGACTATTCCGAGATGATCCTCGCGCACCAGGAGCAGCACGCCGACATCACGATTGCTGCACAGCCCGTCGACCCGGACGCCGCGACGCAGATGGGTATCTTCCGCTTCGACGCCGGCGGCGATATCGTTGCGTTCGAGGAGAAGCCGAAGGCCGATCGTCTCAGGGAGATCGGCCGCAGCATCCCACCCGGCGCCGTCTTCGGGCGGCACACGGATGAGCAGCCGTTCATGGCATCGATGGGGATCTATGTCTTCTCACGCGACGTCCTGCTGCAGATGCTCGAGCGCGAGCCGGGCCTCGACTTCGGCCGCGAGCTGATTCCCAACGCGCTGAACAAGTACAAGGTGAAGCCGTACCTGTATCGCGGCTACTGGGCCGACGTCGGGACGATCGAGTCGTTCTACGAGGCGAACGTCATGCTCGGCCGCGTCGCCGCGCCGTTCCGGTTCTGGGATCCGTCGCGTCCCATCTACACGCACCAGCGACACCTGCCCGGCGCACGCCTCACGGACTGCGAGGTGCGCAACTCGATCGTGACGGACGGCTGCTACCTGGACCGCTGCGACATCGACGACAGCGTGGTCGGCATCCGGACGCACGTCGAGGCGGGCGCGAAGATCAGTCAGTCGGTGCTGCTGGGCGCCGATTACTACGAGGACGGCCATCCGAAGGACGGCCTGCCCGACCTCGGCGTCGGGCGCGATGTCGTGCTCAACCACACGATCATCGACAAGAACGCGCGCATCGGCGACGGGTCGCGGCTGGTGAACGAACGCAACGTCGAGCACGCCGACGGCGATGGCTGGTACATCCGCGGCGGCCTCGTCGTCGTGCCGAAGGGCGGCGTGATTCCGCCGGGGACCGTGGTCTAAGTGGTGGCTGGTGGTTCGTGGTCGGTGGTTCGTGGTTAGTGGTTAGCGGTTGGTTCTCACGTCAGTGGTTCGTTACATGACGCTGTGTTTTTCAGGACTTCCACAATCGTCTCGCGGTTCTCGCGAAATGCATCCCAAACCGACCTGCACCACGAATCGATAGCGCGGTCACGATCCCCGCCAGCGGGCGCTGCGAGGACATCCGCGGGGCTTATGGCCCCTCGATCGCGAGGAAGCACGAGAGCGGGCCACTGCGTCTTGCGACGTCCCATGCGCATGTGGATTCGCTGGACCTGCTTACCGGACAAGCCGCGTTCGACGTGCAGGTACAGACCTGCGAGGGCAAAGACCAGCGTGGGCGGCTTTGTCTGTCGCGTCGCGGTCTGCGCCGCATGGGCATCGACGACGTGCTGCAGGATGAATGATGTGGGGTCGCGGCCCATCGCATAGACGTAAAGTTCGTCATACCGATCCGGGCCGCCGGGCATGGCTAGAAACCAGCTGACAAATCAACGACCAACTACCAACTACCAACCAGCCGATCACCCGCTCACCGGCCGAGCGCCTGATTGATCGCGGACCTGAGCGTCGCGAGCGTCGCGGGCGATCCGGTGAAGAGGCCGTCCGGGTACTGGCTTTCCTTGATCATGTTCCGGTAGATCGCGTCGCTCTGATACAGGTTCAGCCCGAGCCCCGCCAGGTATTGCAGCCGCAGGTTGCGATCGCGATTGAGCGCCGCCCCGCTCAGCCACCCGCGCATGTCCTTGGAATGGCCCGCGTAGGTGCCGAACAGATCCGTCGCGGAGTGGATCCCGATCTCCGCGAGCGAGCGGGCGACAGGTGCGTTCACCGGGTTGCGGAGACGCGCCTCCACGCGATCGACGTCGATCGGCTTCGGCTCCACCTGGCCGAGCAGCACGAGGTCGTAGCCGAGGCCGTTCGACGTGTTGGCAAAGACCATCCCGCCGGGAAAGGCGTCGAGAAACGTCGCCACCTCGCTCTTCACCGCCGCGTCGTTGCTCTCGTACAGCTGCACGAACAGCGTCACGACGCCGCCGGGGTTGAGGTGGGCCTTCGCCACGTCGAAGAACTCGCGCGTGTAGAGCGTCGCCGCGCCGCGCACCCATGGGTCGAGCGGGTCCGACGTGATCGCGTCGAACTTGTCCTTCGTGGTCAGCAGGTAATGCCGCGCGTCGTCGAGGTGCACCGTCACCTTCGGGTTGGCGACGACGTTGAAGTTGTAGTCGGCGAAATACTTCGAGACGACGCGCGGGACGAGCGGCTCGATCTCGGCGATCGTCTCGCTCTTCACCTGGGGATCGACCGAGACGGCGCCTGCGGTCACCCCGGCCCCGCAGCCGATGACGAGCACCCGCTGCGGGTTTTCGGGCACCAGCGTCGTCAGGTGGCCGAGCATCCGCTGCAGGCGCATGTCCTGCGGCTCGCTCGACGCCTGCACCTTGCCGGCGTTGTGGTAGTTGAGCACGCCGCCCGGCGTCCTCGACACCGCGACCGAGGCGGTCACCCCTTCGCCGGCGTAAATGATTTCGTTGATGCCCACCCACGTCGCGGCATACCGCCCGTAGGCCACGAGAATGCCGGGCAGCGGCGGGACGCTGCGAAGCAGGAGGCCGGCGAACACGCCGGCGACGATCATCGCGACGATCGGCGTCAGACCCCGGTGACGGCGCGGTTCCCTCCCTCGAGTCGCGCCATCATCGGCGTCTGACCCGCCGGCGAGCATCAGCAGTCCCGAGAGGGCGGAGATGACGATGAGCACCTGCTGCGACCTCTGGCTGCCGATTGCCGCGACGAGGATCAGGCTCGTGACGATGGCGCCGGCGATTGCGCCGACGGTGTTGGCGGCATACACGCCGCCGACGAGGCGGCCGGCGTCCTCGCCTTCGCGCGCCGCGGCGCTGATGGCGAGCGGAAAGCTCGCGCCCCACAGGATCGCGGCGGGGAGCACCACCCAGAACGCGCGCAGCAGGTCGAGGTCGAACTGGTAGACCGGGCTCTTGCCGATGGACGGGTTGATCGGCCAGTAGGGCATCGACGCACCGGTCGTGTGCGCCGCCCAGGCGATGGCGGCGCAGAGCAGCATCTGGCAGACGCCGAGGGGGACGCGTGAATGCGGGAACTGGCGGGCGATCGCGGAGCCGAGCGAGCTGCCGATGCCGAGCCCCGCGAGAAACACGGCGAGGATGAGCGAGAAGGTATACGTCGTCGCGCCGAACAGCAGCGAGAGGAGGCGCGTCCAGATGACCTCGGCGCCGAGCGCGGTCATGCCGGACAGCGCAATCGCGACGTAGACGAGACGATTGCCGCGCCGGCGGACGGGTGCCGGCGCGAGAGGCGCCGGCCGATGCTCGATGCGGCCGGCCACCAGCAGGGCGATCACCGCGACCGCGACGTTCAACCCGACAGCGACGAAGGTCGCGGTCGGCATGTCGTAGACGCGCAGCAGATAGAAACCGGCAAGCAGGCTGCCCGTCACCGCGCCGAGCAGGTTGCCGCCGTAGAAATAGCCGAGCCAGGAAACGCCGTTTGGCGTCGCCTCCACCCCGCGGGCCACGACCGGCAGGGTGCCACCCATCAGCAGCGTCGGCGGCAGCAGGCAGATGCTGGCGACAATGGCGCGCAGGATCAGGCTCGCGGTACCGCTGCCGGCCCACGCCGTGTAGACGCCGCCGAGAATCGGGACACCGTACAAGACCACGATGCCGAGCAGCCCGATGCCCAGCTCCAGAAACGCGTACACGCGCAGCGGATGCTGGCTCGGCGTCACGTACCGCGGCAATAGCAGGCTGCCCAGACACATGCCGCCCATGTAGATGCCGAGCAGGACGCCGAGCGACACCGCCGACGAGCCGATCGACAGCTGCAGGAGCTGGAACCAGACGACTTCGTAGATGAGCGCCGCGCAACCCGACCCGATGAAGAGCAACAGCAGGGCGGGGAGCCACGCGGCCGCCGTCCCGCGACCGGTCGCGGGAATGGGAGCTTCCTCCAGTGAGGTCATGTGAGGCGGGATACTATCATCTGTATTGTTCTGTTTACTTCGGCGCCGCGTGCCTGGATGCGCCGCCGAAACCACTCCCGCGCGCGCTTCGCGGGCATGGGATAATTACGAGATGGATCGCGCCAAGCCGCTGATTCTGCTGGTCGAGGACCAGTCCGAGCTGCGCCAGATGTACGCGCAGCAGCTCGAGCTCTCCGGCTTCGACGTGATCCAGGCGGCCAACGGCGCCGATGCCCTGACGCATACTGCGGCCCACGCCCCGGATGTCGTGCTGATGGACCTCAGTCTCCCGGTTCTCGACGGCTGGGAAGCGACACGGCGCCTGAAGAACGATGTGCGGACCGCGCACATCCCGGTCGTCGCGCTCACCGCCCACGACGGCTCCGGCGAACTGCAGCGCGCCACGCGCGCGGGCTGCGACTGGTTCGTCCCCAAGCCCTGCCCACCCGACGCGCTCGTCACGGAAATCCGCCGAGTGCTGGCTCGAGCCTGAGCTCCAAGATCCAACTTGGATCTTGGAGCTTGGAACTTTCCTGTAACCCACATTTAACTTCTTCGTCACCGCGCGGAAACGCCCGTTCACTACGGTGAGCCGTGGCAGCCATGAAAGCTGGACGAACACGGGTGCTCGTCGTCGAGGACGAGCAGGATATCGCCGGGCTCATCAAGCACGCGCTCGAACGGGAAGCGGCGGTCGACGTCGAAATCGCGGCGAGCGGCGACACGGCGTTGAAGAGCGTCACCGAGGACGCGCCGGATCTCGTGATTCTCGACCTGAACCTGCCGGTGCTGAGCGGCATCGAGGTCTGCCGCATCCTGCGCGGGCGGCCCGAGACGGCGAAGCTGCCGGTGATCATGCTGACCGCGCGCTCGACGGAAAGCGACCGCATCACCGGCCTCGACGTCGGCGCCGACGACTACATCACCAAGCCGTTCAGCCTCCGCGAGCTGGCGGCGCGGGTGCGCGCGGTGCTGCGGCGCCGCGCCGACGGCGATCGCGACGGCCTCACGCCGGTCTACCGCGGCAAGCACATCGTCGCCGACTTCGAGGCCGTTGCCGTGCAGGTGGACGGCGAGCCGATTCGCCTCACGCGGCGCGAGTTCGAGCTGCTCCGCTACCTCGTCGCGAACAAGAACCGCGTGCTGTCGAGAGATCGGCTGCTCGAGCGCGTGTGGGGATACGACCAGGCGATTGAAACGCGGTCGGTGGACGTGCACGTCGGCCGCCTGCGCGGAAAGCTCCGCGCAGCCGGACAGCAGATCGAAACGGTGGTCGGCCTGGGCTATCGCTTCGTCGAATAGCTCGCGGACGGTTCTACGATTCGTTCCAGCCGCTTGCCTCGAGCAGTGCGGCTTCCAGCGCAAACGTCATGCGCGCGCGCTCCACGCGATGCCAGTCCCGATAGCGGACCCACCGAAGCACGCGGCTGTCCTGTTCGTCGCGAACCTCCCAGCCGGATGCGCCCGTTGAAACGATGGTGAACTTGCGGATGTGAGCAGCCTTCTGAAGACGCCGTGTATACATGATCGGAGTGGCCACCATCTGTACTCCGACACCCCGCCGGTGGACGTAAATATTTTGTAAACAAGGCAGTTGACCTAACGAGTTGGCACTCGAATTGTCAGCGCCCGCGGACGAACGTGCGCCGAAATCCCGAGCGTCCCGGCGATCGGCTCGCCATCGAGGTGATAGACGACCGGGTGCGGCGACGTGATGTGCACGGATTCGGTCCTCGTCATCGTGACGCCGCCAAGCCGTTCGATCCTGCCCATGAACAGGAGCGGCAGCTCCACGCAGGCACGCATCAGCGGCCGCACGCTCACGGTGATCACATCGAGCCGGCCGTCATCGAGCAGCGCGTGCGGCGCGATCATCGCCCCATTGCCGTACTGGCGCCCGTTGGCAATCGCCACGAGCAGCAGCGGCCCGGTCGTCGACGCCGACGGCGTGGTGACCGTCAACCTGTCCGGTTCGTAGCGTGAGAGCTCGCGGAGCGTGATCGCGATGTAGCGCGAGAAGCCGCGCTTCTCGAGGCCGTCCACCGCGAAGCGGTGCGCCACGCGCGCATCGAGACCGATGCCCGCGACGTTGAAGAACAGCCGGCCGTCGATGTCGCCCGCATCGATGACGCGCTCGGTGCCGGCGAACGCGACGTCGAGCGCCGCGGGCGCGTCGAACGGGATGCCGAGATCGCGCGCCAGCCCGTTGCCCGAGCCGCTCGGCACGAGCGCGAGCGCGGCGCCCGTGAACGCGAGCGCGGTCCCGATCTCGTTCATCGTCCCGTCGCCGCCCCACGCCGCGATGGTGGTGATCCCGCGACCGACCGCCGCCTGCGCGAGCTCGCGCGCGTGTCCCGGACGCTCGGTGATGAACACGTTCGACGGGTCGCAGCCGCGCGAGGCGAGGAAGGCCGCCGCCTGCGCCGCGCGGCCGCGCGCGACGTCGATGCGCCCTCCGGTCCCTGAGATGGGGTTGATGACGACCGCTAGCGATCGAGGCGTCGCAGCACCTTCGGCGGCAGAAACCACACGAGCTCGCCCGGGCGGCGCGACGTCAGCCCCTGCAGGGCGATGCAGCAGATGCCGCCCTTCTTGAACGGCAGCGCGCGCGCCGAGCCCACCAGGTGCGCCGCGAGCTCGCCGAGCCCCGGTTCGTGCCCGACGAGCGCAATGCGGTGGCGCTTGGCCGCCCGACTCAGCTCGCTCATCACCTGCCTCGGCGAGTGGCCCGGCGCCAGCGCATCCAGCGTCTTCACGGATGTCTTGTTGCCGAGGCCGTGCGCCAGAATCGCGGCCGTCTGCTTGGCGCGGACGAGCGGGCTGGTGAAGATCTCGTCGATCTCGATGTCGAGCCACGCCAGCCCCTTGACGGCTTCCTTGAACCGCGTGATGCCGGTGTCGGTGAGCGGACGCTTCGTGTCGTCGGGCCACTCGTCGCCGCGTTCGGCGGCAATGGCGTGGCGGACGATGTAGAGGTCGCAGGGTTCCATCGGTCAGGCCGCGGACGACCGCGCCCGATCGCGCGGCTTGCCGGCGGTCATCAACCGGTGCGACAGCGACAGGAGGGCCGGCCGCGCGGCCATGTAATGGCCGTGCAGCTGGCGGCATTCGGTCTCGAGGCGGCGGACGAGCCGATCGAGGTCGCCCGACACCTGCAGCGTCGAGGCGCCAGGCGAGCTCTGGATGCCGCGCGTGCGCGCGATGAGCACCTCGAGGTCGTGCATCCGTCCGAGCAGGTCCTGCGCCTGCTTCAGCATACGGACGCGCGCCGCATTGCGCGCGCTGGTTGCGCGCGGCATCAGCTCCAGCGTGTAGCGCAGCTTCTTCACCGCGATGCGGACCGCGTGCAGCCGGTCGGGCAGGTAGAGGCCGGCGGCATCCTCGATCGCCGCCTCGAGACGGCGGGCGCGGCGGGCCGCTCGCGCGCGCCCGAATGCGGCGCCCTGGGCGTCGCCCGGACGCTTGCCCTCGCGCTGCTTGCGCGCCACGGACACCGCCCGCTTGCGCAGCTTGTCGATGTCGAACTGGTCGATGCGATCCCGGACGTCGGCCTGCAGGTGCTGGCGCTCGTCGATGATGGACGCCCGGAGACGGTCGACCGCCGCGGGTGGCACTTCCCCGCGCTTCTCCAGCTCGTCCAGGATGATCAACTCGACGTCGAGCTCGCGCAGCGGTCCGAGCGCCCGCGTCAGGCGCCGCACCGAACGGGCGAGCTTCTCGGCCTTCGTCCCGGAGCCGATGATGGGGAGCGCCGCGCGCAGCCGCCGGGTGGCGACCCGCGCCTGGTGCAAGGAGGCAGGATTACCGGCCTTGGCCGCCGGGAGTGCACGGCCAAGCGCCATCACACGCTGACGGATGAGGTTTTCCGCGGCCGGAGTGCGCATAATCAGGGGATAGGGGATAGGGGGAAGGGGGAAGCTAGGGACTAGTCCCTGTCTTCTCCCTTCCCCTTCACCCTTCCAACTATACATGCGCATCGCGGCGATCGACATCGGCACCAACTCGGTCCACATGATCGTGGTGCGCGTCCGTCCGGACCTGTCGTTCGAGGTGATCGATCGCGAGAAGGCCATGGTCCGGCTTGGTGCCGGCGGGCTCGACGGGCGCGCGCTCACGTCCGAGGCGATGTCCGCCGCGCTGCAGGCGCTGTCGAGGTTCAAGCGTCTTGCCGAATCGCATCGCGTGGATGAGATTCTCGCCGCCGCCACGAGCGCCACGCGCGAGGCGCGCAACGGCGGCGAGTTCCTGGCGCGCGTCGAACGCGAGACCGGCATCCGGCCGCGCGTCATCTCCGGGGTCGAAGAGGCGCGGCTCATCCACCAGGCCGCGGTGTACGGCGTGGACGTCGCCGGCGGCCGCGCGGTGGTGATCGACATCGGCGGCGGCAGCGTCGAGATCACGCTCGGCACGGCGACGACGGTGCAGCTGGCGCGCAGTTTCAAGATCGGGGCGATCCGGCTGACGGAACGGCTCGTGCGCAGCGACCCGCTCACGCCACGCGACGAGCGGAAGATCGTCAAGCACGTGCTCGCCGAAGTCGACCGCCACTGCGAGCAGATCGTGACCGCCGGCTTCGACCGCGTCATCGGCACGTCCGGGACGATTCTCAGCATCGGCGCCGTCGCGGCCACGGCGGCGCGCGGCGGCCCGCCGTCGGAGCTGCGCAACCTGCATATCTCCGCCAAGCAGATCCGCCGGCTGCGCAAGGACGTGACGGGGCGCGATCTCGAGCGGCGGCTGGCGATTCCGGGACTCGACCCGCGCCGCGCCGACCTCCTCGTCGCGGGCGTGGTGCTGCTCGACACCATCCTCCGCCGCCTCGGCGCGGAGGAGCTGACGCTGTGCGACCTCGCGCTGCGGGAGGGACTCATCCTCGATTACACGCGCCGCAACCGGCGCCAGATCGCGCAGATCGACAGCATTCCCGACGTCAGGCGCCGCAGCACGCTGGAGCTCGCCGAGCGCTGCAGCTATTACGCGGAGCACGCCAACCAGGTCGTCCGCCTCTCGCTCGCGCTGTTCGATCAGACGCGCGCGCTACACGGGCTCACCGACCGGGAGCGCGAGTGGCTGGAATACGCGTCGCTGATGCACGACATCGGCGGCCACATCAGCTACTCCGGCCACCACAAACATTCGTACTACCTGGTCAAGAACGGCGACCTGCGCGGGTTCCATCCCGACGAAATCGAGGTGATGGCGCTCGTGGCGCGTTACCACCGCCGCGGCACGCCGCGCCGGTCGCACGACGCGTACGCGCAGCTGCCGGCCTCGCTGCGGCGGACGGTGAAGACGCTGGCGTCGATCCTTCGCGTCGCCGAGAGTCTCGACCGCAGCCACGCGCAGCCGATTTCCGGCCTCGAAGTGCACGACCGCGGCGACGACATCGTCATCAGCCTGCACGCGGCGGGCGATGCCGAGCTCGAGGTCTGGGCGACCGGGCGGCACCTGGAGCCGTTCGAGGAGCTGGTGGGCAAGCCGGTCCGGCTGGAGATGGCGGAGGCGATTAACACGGAATTTACAAGTCGGAAACGGGTGCGAAATTCGCGTCCGATACGGTCGTCTCATGGCACAGTTTCCGATTCGTTACATCGCGTTCGTGCTGGCGGCGACGGTGCTGAGCGCGTGCGGCGGCGCGACCCAGCCCGTTACCGCTAACAACGGCGGCGCGGCCGGCAACGGGCAGGCGCTGCAGATCAACGGCGCCGGCGCCACCTTCCCGAACCCGATTTACTCGAAGTGGTTCGCCGAGTACAACAAGCTCCACCCCGAGATCCGCATCAACTACCAGTCGATCGGGTCGGGCGGCGGCATCCAGCAGCTGACGAACCGGACGGTGTTCTTCGGCGCGACCGACGGCCCGATGAACGACGAGCAGTTGAAGGCGGCGCCGGGGCCGATCCTGCACTTCCCCACCGTGCTTGGCGCGGTCGTGCCCGTCTACAACATCCCAGGGGTCACCGACGAGCTGAAGTTCACCGGGCCGGTCCTGGCGGACATCTATCTCGGCAAGATCAAGAAGTGGAACGACCCGGTGCTCGCGAAGCTGAATCCGGGCGCCAAACTGCCCGCGACCGACGTGACCGTCGTGCACCGCTCGGACGGGTCCGGCACGACCTACATCTTCGTGGACTTCCTGTCGAAGGTGTCTCCCGACTTCAAGTCGCAGGTGGGCGTCAACACGTCGGTGAAGTGGCCGGCGGGCGTCGGCGGCAAGGGGAACGAGGGCGTCGCCGGTCTGGTGACGCAGACGCCCGGCTCGATCGGCTACGTCGAGCTGATTTACGCGCTGCAGAACAAGATCGCCTTCGGCTCGGTGCAGAACACCGCGGGCGAATTCGTGAAGGCGTCCGATGACGCGGTCACCAAGGCCGCCGACGCCGCCGCGGCGACGATCCCACCCGATTTCCGCGTCTCGATCACCAACGCCCCCGGCGCCGGCGCGTACCCGATCTCGTCGTTCACGTGGATCCTGCTCTACGAAAATCCGACCGACAAGGCCTCGGGCAAGGCGATCGTGGACTTCATGCAATGGGCGCTGACCGACGGCCAGAAGTACTGCGCCGATCTCGGCTACGCCCCGCTGCCCGCCAACGTCGTCATGCTCGAGCAGGCGGCGCTCGGCAAGATCAAGGTGTCGTAGGCGGCGCCCGTGCGCTCCCCCGATCTCGGGTTCCGCCTCGGCATCGGCGTCTTCGCCGCCGCACTGGTCGCCATCGTCGCCGGCATCGGCGCCACGCTGGCCAACGACTCGTGGCTGTCGCTGCAGCGGTTCGGGCTGAACTTCTGGCGCACGAGCAACTGGGACCCGGTCGCGGGCGAGTTCGGGGCGCTGCCGTTCATCTGGGGCACGCTCTATTCGTCGGTACTGGCGCTGCTGATCGCGACGCCGGTGGCGCTCGGCATTGCCGTCTTCATCTCCGAGCTGTGCCCGCACTGGCTGCGCGCGCCGCTCATCTTCCTGACGGAGCTGCTGGCGGCGATCCCGTCGATCGTCTACGGGCTGTGGGGCATCTTCGTGCTGGTGCCGGTGGTACGCGCCGTCGAGCTGACGATGCCCGAGTCGCTGCGCACGTTGCCGCTGTTTTCGGGTCCACCGTTCGGCGTCGGCATGCTGGCGGCGGCGCTGATTCTCGCCATCATGGTCGTCCCGTTCACCTCGGCGGTCGCGCGCGAGGTGCTCAAGACGGTGCCGATGACGCAGCGCGAGGCGGCCTACGCCCTTGGCGCGACGCGCTTCGAGGCCATTCGCGCGGCGATGTTCTCCGCCCGCACCGGCATCATCGGCGCCGTGATGCTCGGCTTCGGCCGCGCGCTCGGCGAGACGATGGCGGTCACCATGGTGATCGGGAACAACCCGCAGGTGGCGCTGTCGCTCTTCGCGCCGCAGTACACGATGGCGGCCGTGATTGCCAACGAGTTCACGGAGGCGGCCAACGCGCTCTACATGTCGGCGCTGATCGAAATCGGCCTGGTGCTGTTCGTCATCACGCTGCTCGTCAACCTGATGTCGCGCGGCCTGATCTGGTCGATGGCGCGGCAGGTGCCGGCGAGGGCCGCGGCATGAAGGCACGACGCACGCCCCCGGCGCGCAAGGTCCTCTCGGCGCTCTTCGTCGCCGCCTGCGGCCTGGCGGTGATTGCCGCGCTCATCCCGCTCGCGTTCGTGCTCTTCTTCGTCATCAGCCAGGGCGTCCAGTCGCTGAACCTCGATTTCTTCCTCAACAACCCGCGGCCGGTCGGCGAGGTCGGCGGCGGCATGGCCAACGCCATCGTCGGCACGCTCATCCTGACCGGGCTTGCCGCGGCGCTCGCCGTGCCGATCGGCATCCTCAGCGGCGTCTACCTGTCGGAATACCGCGGCAGCCGGTTCGCGTCGACGGTCCGCTTCGCGGCCGACACGCTCAACGGCGTGCCGTCGATCGTCATCGGCGTCTTCGCCTACGCGGTGGTCGTGCTCCCGCTCGGGCATTTCAGCACGCTGGCGGGCGGGTTCGCGCTCGGCATCATGATGATCCCGATCATCGCGCGCACCACCGAGGAGCTGCTGCTGCTGGTGCCGAACGCGCTGCGCGAGGGGGCGCTGGCGCTCGGCGCGACGCGCGCGCGGGCGGTGTTCAGCGTCATCGTGCCCGCCGCGCTGCCCGGCATCATCACCGGCGTCGTGCTGGCGCTCGCGCGCATTGCGGGCGAAACGGCCCCCCTGTTGTTCACCTCGTTCAACAACGGATTCTTCTCGACGTCGCTGACGCAACCGATCTCGTCGATCACGGTCCAGGTGTTCACCTACGCCATCTCGCCCTACGAAGACTGGCACCGGCAGGCATGGGCGGGCGCGCTCGTGCTCGTCACCATCGTACTGCTCTGTTCCATGGCCGCGCGGATTGCCGCCGCCCGCGTGGCCCGGATCCGTGGACAATAGTGGAGACGATGAACCCTCCCGCGCGGCTGCCGCGTCCCGTCGTGCGGGCCGCCACGAGCGCGTCGCCCGCGCCCGCGGCCGATGCGCCGCTGAAGATCGACGTGGAGCATCTCTCCTTCTTCTACGGCGAGAAGCGCGCGCTCGAGGACATCTCGATCAAGATCCAGGCGAACATGGTGACCGCGTTCATCGGACCGTCGGGCTGCGGCAAGAGCACGTTCCTGCGCACGCTGAACCGGATGAACGACATCATCCCCGGCGCGCGCGTGGAAGGGCGCGTCTGCGTCGACGGCCACGACATCTACGGCCCCGGCGTGGATGTGGTCGCGATGCGCCGCAAGGTCGGGATGGTGTTCCAGAAGTCGAACCCGTTTCCGAAATCGATCTTCGAGAACGCCGCCTACGGCATCCGCATCAACCGGATGGCGTCGGGCAAGTCGGAGCTCGCCGGGCGCGTCGAGGAGAGCCTGAAGCAGGCGGCGCTCTGGGACGAGGTGAAGGACCGGCTCCATGAATCCGCGCTGGCGCTGTCGGGCGGACAGCAGCAGCGCCTCTGCATCGCGCGCGCGCTGGCAGTGAAGCCCGACATCCTGCTGATGGACGAGCCGGCGTCGGCGCTCGACCCGATCGCCACGCAGCGCATCGAGGAGCTGATCTATCAGCTGAAGACGAACTTCACGATTGTCATCGTCACGCACAACATGCAGCAGGCGGCGCGCGTGTCGGACTTCACGGCTTTTTTCTGGCTGGGACGCCTGGTGGAGTACGAACGCACCGATAAGATGTTCACCAATCCGACCGAGAAACTGACCGAGGACTACCTGACCGGGAGATTTGGATAGTGGAGCGCGTAGTACGGCACTTCCAGGAGGAGCTCGAGGCGCTCCAGGGGCGGCTGCTCGAGATGGGCGGCCTCGCCGAGGAGCGCGTCCGCGCCGCGGTGCAGGGGCTGGTCAGCCGCGACATCTCGGCCATCGACCGCGTCCTCTACGGCGACGAGCCGATCAACGAGCTGCACGTCGAGGTGGATAACCGGTGCTTCAAGCTGCTCGCGCTGCACCAGCCGATGGCCACCGACCTGCGCGCGATTGTCGCCGCGGTCAAGATCAACACCGACCTCGAACGCGTCGGCGACCTGGCCGTCAACATCGCCGAGGCCGCGCGCCGCTACGCGACGCATCCGCCCGTCAAGAAGCTGATCGACATCCCGCAGATGGGCGACATCGCCCAGGCCATGCTCCGCGACGCGCTCGACTCCTACGTGCGGCGCGACACGGTCCTCGCGCACCAGGTGCTGAACGAAGACGACCGGCTCGACGGCCTCAAGACGCACATCTTCCGCGAGCTGCTTTCGTACATGCTTGACGACCCGGCGACGGTCGAACCGGCGCTCGACCTGATCCTCATTTCCCGGCACCTGGAGCGGATCGGCGACCACGCGACCAACGTCGCCGAGGACGTGATCTTCATGGTGTCGGCGCTCGACGTTCGCCATCACGCGCCCAACCCGCCCGTCTAGCCACCAACCACCAACCGACCTGAATTATGATTGGTCGGATGGGCGACGCCCCGTTGTGCGTGGTGTGCCGCACGCGTCCGGTGGA
The DNA here is from genome assembly GCA_035571515.1 of Vicinamibacterales bacterium. Classification (GTDB taxonomy): domain Bacteria; phylum Acidobacteriota; class Vicinamibacteria; order Vicinamibacterales; family UBA2999; genus Gp6-AA40. The sequence goes on along the minus strand of DATNCQ010000060.1, from coordinate 37,427 downwards.
CCGGCGGTGGCGTCCTTTCTGCAGCGAACGATGCCGCAACGAAGACCTGGCGCGATGGGCCGATGGGCGCTATCGCGTGCCGGGCGAGCCGGTACCGTCGCCGGACGACCAGGATCAGGATCATCATGGCGACCAATAGCAGCGTCACAACCGACAGGAACGAGGCGGCAACCGCGACTTCTATGGCCGACACGCTCACCGTCAAAGACAACCGCACCGGCAAGCAGTACGAGCTGGCGATCAAGGACGGAGCGATTCGCGCGTCCGACCTGAAGCAGATCAAGACCGGTCCGGACGACTTCGGCCTGGTGACGTACGACCCGGCGTTCATGAACACGGCGTCGTGCCGCAGCACCATCACGTTCATCGACGGCGACAAGGGCATCCTCGAGTACCGCGGATACCCGATCGAGCAGCTGGCCGAGAGCTCGAACTACCTCGAGACGGCGTACCTGATCATCTTCGGTGAGCTGCCGACCAAGTCGCAGCTCGAGACGTGGACCGAGGACATCAAGGCGCACTGGCTGCTGCACGAGAACATCAAGAAGCTGATGGAAGGCTTCCAGTACGACGCGCACCCGATGGGCGTCTTCCTCAGCACGGTCGGCGCGTTCTCGACTTTCTATCCCGACGCGAAGCAGATCTTCGAGGAGGCGTCGCGCCGCAAGCAGGTGCACCGGCTCATCGCGAAGGTCCCGACCATTGCCGCCTACGCCTACCGCCACAGCATCGGACGGCCCTACGTCTACCCGGACGACGAACTGAGCTTCACGGGCAACTTCCTGAACATGCTGTTCAAGCGCACCGAGCTGAAATACAAGGTCAGCCCGGTGCTCGAGCGCGCGCTCGACATCCTCTTCATCCTCCACGCCGATCACGAGCAGAACTGCAGCACGAGCGCCATGCGCGGCATCGGCAGCTCGCACGTCGACCCGTACTCGGCGATGGCCGGCGCCGCCGCGGCGCTCTACGGCCCGCTGCACGGCGGCGCCAACGAGGCGGTGCTGAAGATGCTGCAGGAGATCGGCTCGATCAACAACATCCCGGCGTTCATCAAGAAGGTGAAGGCGGGCGAAGGGCGGCTGATGGGATTCGGCCACCGCGTCTACAAGTCGTACGACCCGCGCGCGAAGATCATCAAGCGCACCGCCGACCAGGTGTTCGACGTCACGGGCAAGAACCCGCTGCTCGACATCGCGCTGGAGCTCGAACGCATCGCGCTCGAGGACGACTACTTCATCAGCCGGAAGCTGTACCCGAACGTCGACTTCTACTCGGGGCTGATCTACCAGGCGATGGGCTTCCCGATGACGATGTTCCCCGTGCTGTTCGCGATTCCGCGCACGTCGGGCTGGATCGCGCAGTGGGAGGAGATGCTGCTCGACGCCGATCAGAAGATCACGCGTCCGCGCCAGCTGTACATCGGCGCCAAGCGGCGGGATTACGTGCCGCTGAACAAGCGCGCATAACTGGGTTCAAGGGGTTCATAGGGTTCAAGGGTTCATAGGGTTCAAGGGTTCATAGAGTTCAAGGGGTTCAAAAGGTTCAGAGGTAAAAAGGGTTCAAGTGCAGAAGGCTCTGCTTGCGGCGGTGACGATGGTGCTTGTTGCCTGCGGCGCCGACGCGCAGAACCGGACGGCTGCCACCGCTCCGCGCACGGGGTTCGACAGCAATCGCGCGTGGACGGATCTCGAGCGCCAGGTGGCGTTCGGCCCGCGGCCCGCAGGGTCGGCCGCCCTCGCGCAGTGCCGCCAGTACATCGAGGCGCAGCTCAAGGCGATCGGCATCACCTATCGCGAGCAGCCGTTCGACGCGATGACGCCCGCCGGCGTCATCACGATGATCAACGTCATCGGCACCATCCCCGGCCGGCGCCCCGACCGCATCGCGCTGGCCACCCACTACGACACCAAGCGTTTCCAGGAGTTCAGGTTCCTCGGCGCGAGCGACGCGGCCTCCTCCACGGCGGCCGTGCTGGAGCTCGCCCGCGTGCTCAAGAACCGCCAGAACGAGTACACGATCGAGCTGCTCTTCCTCGACGGCGAAGAGGCGGTCAACACCGAGTGGCGCGATCCGGACAACACCTACGGCAGCAAGTACTACGTCCGCGCGGCGCAGCAGGACCGCAGCCTCGCCAGCCTGAAGACGCTCGTCCTGCTCGACATGATCGGGGACCGCGACCTCGACATCCGCCCCGACACCAACTCCGCGCGCTGGCTGAACGCGATCGTCTGGGGCTCGGCCGCTCGCCTCGGCTACAGATCGACGTTCATTCCCCAGGACTTCACCGTGGAGGACGATCACCTGCCGTTCGTCGAGGCCGGCGTGCAGTCGATCGACATCATCGACCTCGATTACCCACAATGGCACACGGCGCAGGACGACCTGGAGCACGTCAGCGCGCGCAGCCTGCAGATTGTCGGCGACGTCGTCCTCGACGCGCTCCCGCAGATCGAGCAGCAGCTGTCGGCGGCCGCTCCCCGCTGAATCCGCGCCAAGCCTCTTCGCAAATCGCGTTAGAATCACCGCCCCCGTCCTCCCCCCCGGGCCCGTGATGCCGGAGGACCGCATGGACCAGGCGAACACGCCTCTCGAAGCCAGCGACGTCATTCGCGAGGAGGCCAACCTCCTCCAATCCCAGGGCGCGTCGCCGTCCTTCAGCGCACTGTGCATCTCCGGCGGCGGCATCCGCAGCGCCACGTTCGGTCTCGGCGCCATCCAGGGACTCGCCGAGCGCGGGCTGCTCCAGCAGTTCGATTACCTGTCGACGGTGTCGGGCGGCGGCTACATCGGCAGCTGGCTGACGATGTGGGCCACCCGCGCGGGCGGCGTCGACAAGATCGTGCCCAAGCTGAAGGCCGACGGCTGCATGTCGGAGCACGACCCGATCGGCCACCTTCGCGAGTACAACAGCTACCTCTCGCCCACCGTTGGCGCGGTCTCGTCGGATCTCTGGACGCTCGTCGCCACGGTGCTGCGCAACGTCCTCCTGAACTGGCTGGTGCTGGTGCCGCTCCTGCTCGCGGTGCTCACCATCCCGAGGGCCTACCTCGCCATCCTGACGCTCCCCGAGCGGCTGTTCGGCGCCGCGGTATTCGCGGGCCCGGCGCCCGACTACTCCGCGCCCGCGCTCGACGCGATCAGCGGCTCGCCGCTCGTGTGGCTCCTCCTGCCGGTGGCGTCGCTGACGCTGCTCGCCATCACCTTCTTCAACACCGTGCGCTACCTTCCCGGCATCGGTGGCCATCCGCACACGCGGTTCGAGTATCTCGTCCGGGTCGAAGGGCCGCTCGTCTCGGCCGTGCTGACCTACCTCCTCTACGACTCGCTCTACTACGTCGGCCGCGCCTATACCGACTCGACGCCCGTCCTCGCCCAGATGCTGTGGACGATGGTGGCGTGCGGCGCGGGATGGATCGCCTTCCTCGCGCACGACAAGCGGCCCCGCCACGAGCGCGTCCAGCTCCTGTTCGGATGGATCACCGTGGCCATCGCGGCCGGCGCGGCCACCGCGGGCGCCGCCACGTGGGTGATCACGAACGTGGTGTTGTGGAACGTCAACGCCGCGGCTGCCGCGTCGTGGGCGACCTACGTCACGTTCGGCCCGCCGCTGATCCTGTCAGGGCTGCTGCTGGGCACCATCCTGACGAGCGGCCTTGCGAGCGGCGTGCTGAAAGACGAAGACCGGGAATGGCTCGCGCGCGGCAACGCGGGCTTGCTGCTCGCCGGCGTCGGGTGGCTGGCGCTCTGCCTGGTCGTCCTCGAGCTGCCGGCGTGGGTGCTGGCGTGGCGGACGTGGGGAGCGGGATTCCTGAGCGTCGGCGGCGGCATCGCCGCCTGGCTGAGCCGAGCGGAGCCGCCGGCCCCGGCCAACGTCAATCCGGGCGCCGGCGTGGCGAGGCAGAACCGCGCGCTCGCGCTGGCGGCGAGCGCCGCTCCGATCGTCTTCGTGACGCTGCTGGCGATCGCGTTGTCGATCGCGACCAACGTCTTGATCATCGCCGTCCAGCAGCTCGCTGGCCGGCCGCTGATGGGTCCGCACGGCGAGGTCGTGTCGTGGCAGCAGCACCAGGCGGTGCTGGAGCGGTCGCCGGTGGCCGCCGTCGCGCTGCTGGCGTTCGCCTTCGTCGCCACCAGCTGGTTCATGTCGCGCTACGTGAACATCAACACCTTCTCGCTGCACGGGATGTATCGCGACCGGCTGATTCGCGCCTACCTCGGCGCCTCCAACCCGAAGCGGCGGCCGAACCCGTTCACCGGCTTCGACCGCGACGACGACGCGCCGCTGGCGCGGCTGCGCGGCACGCGGCCGTTCCACGTCGTGAACGTAACCCTCAACCTCGTGCAGACGACGCGACTGGCGTGGCAGCAGCGCAAGGCGGCGTCGTTCACGATGACCCCGCTCCACTGCGGCAGCGCCGACCTCGGCTACCGCGACGCCGCGCGCTATGGCGGCGGCATCTCGGTCGGCACCGCGGTGGCGATTTCAGGCGCGGCCGCGAGCCCGAACATGGGCTACCACTCCTCGCCGCTCGTCGGCTTCATCATGACGCTGTTCAACGCACGCCTCGGTTCGTGGCTCGGCAACCCGGGCAAGGCGGGTGCGCACGCGTGGAAGGATGCGGGGCCGCGCTCGGCGATCGGGTCGCTCCTGAAGGAGGCGCTCGGCCGGACCTCCGAGAGCAGCAAGTACGTCTATCTCTCCGACGGCGGACACTTCGAGAACCTCGGCCTCTACGAGATGATTCGCCGCCGCTGCCGCTTCATCGTCGTGCTCGATTCAGGGTGCGATGCGCAGTTCACGTTCGAGGATCTCGGAAACGCGCTGCGGAAAGTCCGGATCGATTTCGGCGTGTCGATCGATCTCGACGCGGCGCAGGTGCGCGCGGTGGGCGCGCGCGAGCGGCGATCGGCCGTCGGCACGATCGCCTATTCCGCCGTCGATCCGGGCGCCGCCGACGGCGTGCTGCTCTACATCAAGCCGATGCTGCTCGGAACGGAGCCGCCCGACGTGAGGAGCTACGCCGCGGGGCATGCGGACTTTCCGCACCAGTCGACCTCCGACCAGTGGTTCGACGAGTCGCAGACGGAGAGCTACCGCCGGCTCGGGCTGCAGACCATTCGCGAGGTGTGCGGCGCCTGGGGGCCCGGACCGCTGCCGGAGCTCCTGCTGGCCCTGCAGGCCGACGCCACGCGGGCCGGCGTTCAGCCGCGCGCGAACGCAGGCGTCGCCGCGCCTTCCTCCTTGTAGACCGCCGCGCCGGCCACGGCCGCCGCGAGCGTCGCCACGATTGCGCCAATCGCTCCTTTGACCCACATGGGCGTCGTCAACATGCCCATCTGGGTAAAGCCGAACAGGACGATGGTCGGCGCCAGGAAGACGACGAACCCGGCGATGATGGCCGTCGTGACGCCCGGGCCGAAGCGCGGCCGGATCGCGGCGTACGTGAAGACGATCAGCAGGCCGTAGATGAAGTCGACGGCCACCCATGTGCCCGCCACGAGGCCACTGGTGAGCGTTGCCGGATCGATGTTGTGCGACGCGGCCCAGGCCTGCATGTCGGCGCCCAGGACGTAGGTATTGGTGACGAAGTCGATCGCGTTGGCGACCACGCCGGCCACGAGGCCGCCCGCCACGACTCTCCCGGTGTTGATTGCCATCGCCAGCTCCTCTCCCGCAACGGGACATGATCAAGGACACGAAGATTGGGAACCACGAAGGACGCGAAGGACGCGAAGATTGGAGATACGAAGAATGCTATTTGTCTTTGTAATTGTCAGACTTCGCGATCTTCGTGCGCTTCGTGGTTCTCACTACCGGCTCGAGCTCTGTGCGCGTTCCTGCGCGACCCGCTTCTCGAATGCCGTCTGGGCGTCGTCCAGCATCTTCGTCCACGCCTGTGCGCCGGGGTCGAGCAGCGGGTGCGGCCGCTCGCCTGCCTTCATGCGTTCGATCTTGCCGGCGAACAGCATCTGCGGATGCCCGCTGACGTAGATGTCGGGCTTGAGCATCTTCAGCTTGCGAAAGGTCGCCATCGCGTCCTCGGCGAGCGTGGGGAATTTTGGATTGCCGACGACCTTCACGCCGCCATTCGGCGCGCCGCAGCCGAAGATGGCGACCGAATAATTGCGGCCGCCGTCCGGCACCGTTGTCGTCCACACCGTGCAGCCCGGCGTGTGGCCTGGCGCCCAGAGGGCACGCAGCGTCGTGCCGCCGAGCGCCACGGTGTCGCCGTCCTTCAGCACGCGATCGACCTTCACGGGCATCCAGCCTTCGTCGCCGAGCGGCGAGAGATCCTTGCCGGCTTCGAGCGCGGCCGCATCCTGCTTGATGGCCATGACGCGCGCGCCCGTCAGCTTCTTCATCGCGGCGTGGCCGCCGATGTGGTCGAAGTGCGCGTGGCTCGAGAGCATGATCTTGATGTCGCGCATCTTGAACCCGAGCTTCTCGACGCTGGCGGTGATGACCGGCGTCATCTCGGTCGTGCCGGTGTCGACGAGGATGTGCCCCTGCGGTGTCGTGATCAGGTAGGACGCGATGTTCTTCGCGCCGACGTAATAGATGTTGCCGACGAGACGGAACGCTTCCTCCGGCTGGCTATAGGGGCCGTGGAATTGCGCCCGCTGGTCGGCGCTCAGGCCCGGGGACTGCGCCGCGAGAGCGATGGCGCCGGCAACCAACAGAAGGCCGGTGTAACGCAGGACGCGCATGGAGTTCCTCCCTGTGCGGCGGATTGTAAATCAACGCTCGCCAACATAAACCTGCAAACGGCGCCGCCCGCCGTCACTGCTCGGCAAGCTGCCAGCTGTCGCGAAGGTGCACAGGAATATGGAACCGCGTCCGCCGCCCGCCGGCCTCGATGAAGGTCATCGCCTCGAGGACGTGCAGCGAGAATTGCCGGAACAGCCTGCGCCGCGCGAGGCCACCGGTCGCCCGATCGACCGCATGGCGCACATCGATGCCCGCATGCACCAGGTGCTCGTCGAGGCGCTGTCGGGGAATACCGAACCCATCGGCGATATCCGGCGGCAGCAGATGGCGCATCAGGGCGTCGACGAGCCCCTTGAAATGCGGCGCCATGTGCGCCTTCAGCATCTCCCGTAACGCGTCCGTCAACACGCGGCCTTCGGCCGATGGATCCACCTGGCGCTCGAAGATCCGCTCGCACAGCGCGTTGGCGTCCGCCACCGTGGCCGGAATCAGGTCGTCGGCAATGCCGAGCAGCCGTCCGACGGCGTTCCACGCCTCCAGGTACGACTGCGCCTGATCCGGCGCCAGCCTGATCTGCAGGGTGTTCAGCCCGCGCAGGATGATCACCGTGAGCGTGCCGAGCGTGCCGGCGAGATCCTCCTGGTTGATGGGCACGCCGTATTCGTCGGGCCAGGGATGGCGCGGGTCGTGGAGGAGCCGATAGCGAATCGCGGCGTGCATCAGGCGCACCTTCTGCGCCGTCCGCCGCCCGCGACCCTTCGCGTCCAGGCCGCCGGGCGTCATCACATCGATCAGCATCTGCGACGTCTGCGCGACCCGGCGAAGCGCCCGGTCGGCGAGATAGCCGGTGCGAAACAAAACCTGTGCTGCCCTGCGCGCCGAATACACAACCGGCAGCGAGCAGCAGGCGAGCACCATTGCGATCTCCGGCCCGTACGCAGCAAACAGCTCCTGCCCCGCTCGGATAACGGCGGAATCGGGCATCGCGACGTCGTCAACCGACGCGAAATAATCGCGAATTACCGGAGGAAGATCCGCGTGCGGCACGTCGTCATTCCGCACGAGCAGATCCATCAGCCGTTGAAGCGCGTGTATGTCCTGGCCGGAGAACAGGGTTTGAACCGCGCAGTCGGCCGCCTCGTCCCCATGCAGGCGCATGCTGTCGAGGTAAGCGTCGGTCCACGGTGAGGGCAACAGGACCTCCTGGCGGCGACGTGGGCTTGCCGGCTACGCGTCGAGGCGCGTGGAAGCGTAGGTCTGGGCGACGTGGATTTCGTCGAGGATTTCCTGCTCGGTGAGGACGCGCGGCGACGACTTCGCGCGGCGGAAGACGCGATCGATGACGTCCTCCTCGGGTGTGAACCCGTGCTGCTCCAGCCAGAAGACGACGTTGGACTTGCCCGAGAGCGGACCGACCTCGATCTGCTGGGCGCGGCCGACCATCTGCGCCGGCACGCCTGAATAGACCGAGTCCATCAGCTCCGGGTCGTTCTTCCGGAAGGCCTTCACGACGGCCGCCGCGTGCACGCCCGTCGCGGTGCGGAACGCATCCCGGCCGAACACCGGGTAGTTATCCGGGATCGGCTCGCCCGTCGCTTCGGAGACCGCGCGCACCAGCTCGTCGAGCTTCGTCAGGTCGCGCGTAATCCATCCCATCAGCACCAGGTTGACGAGCAGCATGTCCATCGGCGTGTTGCCGACACGCTCGCCGATGCCGAGGATCGTCCCGTGCACGCGCGAGGCACCCGCTTCGAGCGCGGCGAGGCTGTTGATCGTGCCCATGTCGCGATCGCGGTGGCCATGCCAGTCGATGCCGACTCCGCCGCCGGCCTCTTCGACAATCTGCTTCGCGAAGGCGACGACGGCGCGCGCGCCCGCGGGCGTCGCGTGGCCGACGGTGTCGGCGATGCAGAGACGCGATGCTCCCGCGCGAATCGCGGTGGTGAAGAGACGGCGCAGCGTCTCGGGATCCGAGCGCGTCGTGTCTTCGGTGACGTACATCACCTCGAGGCCGTGGTTCACGCCGAACGCCACCGCTTCTTCCGTGCATCGCTGCAGGTAGTCGACCGTCCAGTCCTCCGCATAACGCCGGATAGGACTCGACCCGATGAAGCAGCAGCATTCGATCGGCAGCCCGACGCGCTGCGAGACCTCGACGATCGGCTGCACGTCGCTGATAACGGTCCGCGCGGCGCAGTTCGCCTTGATCTTGAGCTTCGACTCGACAATCTCGCGCGCCAGGCGCTCGACGTCGCGCACCACGTGCGGACCCGCGCCCGGCAGGCCGATGTCGGCGGTGTCGACGCCGATTTCGTCGAGCAGCCGCAGGATGCGGAGCTTCTGTTCGATCGACGGCGCGCGCACGGAGGGCGACTGCAGGCCGTCGCGGAGCGTCTCGTCGTCCAGCATGACGACGGATGGCGGCTCCACCGGCGTGTCGCGGTTCCAGTCGTAGATGAGCGCCTTGTTCATGGTTTGTGGCGCCTCGCCACGACGCCGGCGACGCTCGCGCCCGCGACAAGGACGGCGCCGCCCCACATGAGTCCCTGCTGGACCGACCGTTCGACGGCCGGCCGCATGATTTCGTCGATGGTCACGGCGCGGCGATGACCGGCGATGGCTGCGCGCTGCAGCGCAACATACCGCCGCGCTCCGGCTGCGGTGACGCGGTCCTGCACCACCGCAAACACGACAAGCGCCACGATGGCGGTGGTGATGAGGACCAGACGCGGGCGAACGACCATCTGCATTTCGATTATACGGTCCCGCTGTGGCGGCGGCGGGTTTGCTAGGGAGAGAGTGGCGGTGTGGCCGCGCGGCAGAAGCCGCGCGACGGCCGACCCGCCGTACGCCCGCCATGGAGGAGTTCAACTCATGAATATCCGTGAAGTCATGACCCCGAACCCGCAGTGTGTCGCGCCGGGTGACAGTATCCAGAACGCGGCGCGTATCATGCGCGACTGCGATACGGGTGCGGTCCCGGTCGTCGACAACGGCCGGCCGGTCGGCATCGTCACCGATCGCGACATCGTCATCCGCGCTGTGGCGGACGGCGGCCAACTCAACCGTCCGGTCCGGGACATCGTCAGCAGCAACATCGTCTGCGTCACGCCCGACATGTCCACGCATGAAGCCGCGGACCTGATGAGCGAGCACCAGGTTCGCCGCCTGCCCGTGGTCGAGAACGAACGGATCGTCGGCATCGTCTCGCTCGGCGACCTGGCGGTGAAGGAAGCGAAGGACAAGCGCGTCGGCGACACGCTCGAACACATCTCCGAAGGCGTGAAGGAGCGCGGCTAGCGGTACAGCTCGAAGTACGCGAGCAGCAGCAGCGCCAGCACGATCAGCACGATGATGACGACGGGGAGGCGCGACCGGCGGGGCCGCTCGAAGAGCGGTCCTTCCGACGGCGGCTTGATGCGCGGCTCCGTCGTCGCATTGCCGCACCTGTAGCAAATCAGCGCCTTGTCGGCGATCTCGGTCCCGCAGTGTTTGCAGATCATGGAGGCTCAGGGCTTACCGCTTAGGGCTTAAGGAAGTTAGAAGTATAAGTACCTTTAGCCTTGAGCCGTAAGCCCTGAGCCTTCGATGATCCCGCTTCGCGACATCATTCCTTCGCGCACGACGCCGGTGGTCACGATCGCGCTGATCGTCATCAACGTGCTCGTCTTCCTCTACGAGCTCGCGCTCGGCCGCGGTGTCAACGCGTTCACGCTGTACTGGGGACTGGTGCCGGCCGCCTTCTCGTGGGTGACGGTCCTGACGTCGATGTTCCTGCACGGCGGGATCATGCACGTCGGCGGCAACATGCTCTACCTGTGGATCTTCGGCGACAACGTCGAGGACCGGATGGGGCACGCCCGCTTCCTCGTGTTCTACCTGCTGTGCGGCGCGGCGGCGGCGCTCGCGCAGACCGTCACGCAGCCCGATTCCCTGATCCCGATGGTCGGCGCCAGCGGCGCCATCGCGGGCGTCATGGGCGCGTACTTCGTCCTCTACCCCAAGTCGCGGATCGTCACGCTCGTCGCGCTGTTCTTCTTCTTCCAGGTGATCGAGGTGCCGGCCATCCTGTTCCTCGGCATCTGGTTCATCATGCAGTTTTTGAGCGGCCTCGGATCAATCCTGACGGTGACGTCCGGTCAGGCCAGCGGAGGGATTGCGTTCTGGGCGCACGTGGCGGGGTTTGTGGCGGGCATCAGCGGTGTCGTGGTGTTTCGACGGCCGGAGCGCCAGCGCGTCGAATGGTGGCATGACGTGTAGTTGGATAGTGGATGGTGGGTAGGTGGATGTAGGGCGGGTCCTTTCGGACCCGCCACACTAGCCACCGCCGACAATTTTCAGCAGCAGATCCTGCGCCGGCTCGAACGACGGCGCGACCTCGAGCGCCGCGAGCGTCTCGCGCTTCGCCTCCGCGCTCTGTCCCCCGAGGAGATAGGCCTGCGCCAGGTCGTAGTGCGCCACCGCGACGTCGGCCGGCTTGGCGCCGAGCGCCGCGCGGAACGCGCGTACCGCCGCCGGCGCGTCCTTCCGCTGTAACGCGGCGCGCCCGACGATCGTCTGGGCATGCGAGTCGAACGGGTCAGTGTCAACCACACGCAGGTAGGCGGCGGCGGTGCGGGCCGCGTCGCCCATCGGCTCGAGCAGCTGCGCGCGCTGGCGGGCCGCATCGACGTCGTTGCCGTCCACCTTCAGGAACGCATCGAGGGCCTGGATGGCGCGCGGCACGTTCTTCTGCTCGATCGCAATCTCCGCGATCGCGATGTGCGGATTCTGCTTGCCCTGCAGGGCCGGCAGCAGCTGCGCGGCCTGCTCGAGCGCGCGAATCGCTCCGGCGGTGTCACCCGCCTTGCGCCGCGCGTCGGCGAGCCGCATGTGGACGACGAAGCTGTCGGGGTTCGCCTGCGCGAGCGCCCCCAGCTGTTCGGCGCCGGCGTTCTGCGGGATGTCGACCTTGCGCAGCGCCTTCCGCAACGGACCGAAATCGCGATCGAACGCGGCGTCGAGGCCGGTCTGCACCTGGTCGATGCCGACGCCGTAGGTCTCCTTGAGCGCGAGCTCCGTGTCGAAGCCGTTGCGGAACGAGCGCACGAAGGCGTGCAGCTTCGCCTCGCCGTACGTCTTGACCAGATAGTCCACGACCTGAGAGGCCTGGTAGTACGACAGCACGATGAGCTCGGGGTCCTGGAAACCCTCGTTCAGGTTCCTCAGCTTCAGCGGCTTGCCCTGCTCGAGCGCCTGGGCGAACGGCACCGCGGTCTCGCGGCCCCAGTCGGGACGGGCCTGTGCCTCCTGCCACACGGAGATCCCCTCCGTCAGCCATCGGGGCACGCGGTTGTCCGACATCTGCAGCGTGATGACGTGCGTCAGCTCGTGCCACAGCGTTTCCTGCCAGCTGAACTCGCCCGGCGGCCGCGCCTTGGGCGAATCGAACACGACCACCTGCCCGAAGCAGACGCCAAGCGCGCCGATCATCCCCGGCAGCCCCATCGTGCGCACGGCGAAGTCGTCGTGCTTCGGGAACATCTCGACGATGATGGGGCCGGTCGGCTTGAAGTCCCACTGCTTCGAGAGCTTCTCGAGCGACTCCTTCGCGAACGGCACCACGTGCTCGCGCATCACGGGCGCTTCCTCGGCGCTCATGCGGACGATCACGTCGCCGTCGCGGACGGTGACGAACTTGTCGAGCGAGTCCATCATCGACAGCAGGTTGAAGGTGACGACGTCGTAGGGGTCGCCCTTGAACGCGCGCTCGAGCGCGACGCGCGCGCCCGGCTCGTCGCCGGTGCGCAGCAGCTGCAGGCCGAGCGCCGCCGATGCACTCGCGTTCTCGGGCTCGATGGCGACCGCGCGCTTGGCGAACTCCGCCGCCTCGATGTAGTGATAGTTGTGCGAGGAGACCTCGGCCGCCAGGCGATAGACCTCGCCGTAGCGCGGGTTGATCTTCAGGATGTCGGCGATCTTCGCGTCGAAGTCCGTCTTGCGGTCCTCGAGGAACGCGATCGACGCGTCGATGGAGCGCGCCTCCAGGCTGTTCGGGTTCACCTCGAGCGCCTTGCGCAGGGATTCTTTCGCTTCGTCGCGCTTGCCTTCGTCGAGTGCCAGCTGCGCGTTCAGGACGTGCGCCGGTACGTAGCTCGGATTCAGGTTGAGGACTTCCGCGATCGCCTGCCGCGCCGCCGGCGGATTCGCATCCGACATCAGCGTCGCCATACCGGTCCGCGCCTGCACGTTGTCGGCGTCGACCATCAGCGCCGCCTGGAAGGACTTCGCGGCGTCGGACCGGTTGTACTTCTCCATGAACAGCTCGCCCCAGCCGATGTTGGCGGCGACGTTCTCGGGCGACAGCGAGTTCGCCTGGCGGAAGTCGGCGTTGCCCTGTTGGAACTGTCCGAGCGCGCGCTCGGCCTCGCCGAGACGGACGAAATCGGCCGCCGTGGCCTGCGGGCTTGTATTGATCAGCCGCTCGAGCGTCCGCGTTCCCTCGGCGCGCTTACCGAGATAGAGCTGCAGGCGCCCGAGCTCGAGCGCCGCGTCGCTGCCGGGCGCGGCCGCCGCCGGCGCGGTCAGCAGGCGTTCGGCCTCGGCGTAGCGGCCGTGATCGACGTCGATGCGCGACCGCAGCGCGACGGCGCGCGGGTCGGTCGAGGTGCCGAGCAGCCTGGCCGCCTCGTCGTAATGACCGAGATTGAGCGCTTTGCGCACCGCGTCGAGGCCCTGGTCGCCCGCGCCGGGGCGCACCTGCGCGCCGACCAGCGCGACAATCGCGATGAACAGGACGCAGGAGATCAGCAGCTTCCTCACGCGCTAAGTATAACGGGATCCCAGGGCCTTCTCTTCCACGGCGATACGCCTTCGCACCAGCAGGGCGAACGCGATCAGCGAGACGACGCCCGTGATGCGCGCCCCGACCATCATCGCGAACCCGCCGATTTCACCGAACACCGCCACATAGTTGGGATGGCGCAGATAGGCGTACGGCCCCGTCGAGACGAGCGGCGCCCCCGGCAACACCAGTACCCGGTAGCTCCATCGCTGGCCGAGCGCCGTGATGGCCCACACTTTCAGGATCTTCGCCGCCGCAAAGAGGGCGAAGCCGGCGATGAGCAGCACATCAGGTGAAGGACCGGCGAGCGCGCCTTCCGCCGCCATCAGCCCGAAGAGGCCCGGATAGACGAGCGCGAGCGCGCGGTAGGGGTCGCCTTGCGGCTCGATCGCGCCGCGCTGCCGCAGGTGGCGTTCGTTGGCGCGCGAACGCTTCAGCTCGGCGAGCATCATCACGATGACCGCGATGAGCGACGCGAGCGCGATGGTGACCTCAGGGCGCATGCTGGGCGAGCTTCACGTCGCCGGCGAGACGGACGAGCATGCGAACGGGCGCCGGCCACCCGCGCGCGAGCGTCGATGCCACCGCGACACCCTGCGGCGAGCCGACGAGCGCGCGCAGGCCGCGATTCATCCGCCACTTCGCGCCGAATTCCTTCGCCCGCGCCGCCTGCAGGCTCGTGCAGGCGGCGACGCCCGTGGTCAACTCCTGCAGTGCGGCCTCCGCGGCCAGCTCGCCGCCCCGCATCGCGAACCGCAACCCGTCGCCGGTCATCGGATCGATGAAGCCCGCCGCATCGCCGGCCAGCAGCAGGCCCGGATAGCCGACTGACTTGCAGTCGACCGCCAGCGGGCCGAGCGCGCTGACATCCGTGACCTGCCGCGCGCGGGCGAACCGTTCGCGCAGGACGGAGTCCTCGCGCACCGCGCGCTCGACGATCTCCTCGGTGTTGACGCGCTGCGCGCGGAACATGTTGCGCAGCTCGCGCACGACACAGACGTTCACGACGTCGCCGGGGAGCGGCGCGATGCCGATGTAGCCGTCGGGGCGGATGTGCATCTCGCCATGCGTCGAGAGGCCGTCCACGTCGACGAAATAGGCGCCGAACGCCCACCGGCGCGGCGACGAGGCGTAATGCGTCAGTCCCATCCCGAAGGCGATCTTCGAATGGCGGCCGTCGGCGGCAATGACGACCCGCGCGTGGATGTCGCGGTCGTCGCCGCTGGCGGCGACGCGGACGCCGATGATGCGCGAGGTATCGGTGGTGATGAGCGGGGCGCGGACGATGACGCCGGGCTCGAATGTCGCCCCCGCCGCGGTCGCCGCTTCGACGAGCCCGATGTCGAGCTCGCGGCGGGTCAGCGCAGCGCCGCGGACGCCGTCTGGATAGTCGGCGGCGACGCGCACGCCGTTGGGGCCGCTGATGTTCATCCCCGTGACGGCCATCGCGCGCTGACGCACGGGCGCGGCGATGCCGAGCCGATCGAGAATCGACAGCGTGCCCGGGTTCAGCGTGTCGCCGCACAGCTTGTCGCGCGGAAAGCGCGCGCGGTCGACGAGCCGCACGGCGACGCCGGCGCGCGCCAGCACGAGCGCCGCGATGCTGCCCGCCGGCCCGGCGCCGACGACGAGCACGTCGGGAGTCATGCCGTAGGCCGGCTGGAACCGTTCTCTACGAACGGTACGTGGGGGCCGAACCCTGCGCAGGGGCCGGCGTCTGCGCTGCGTGCGTAGGGGCCGGCGTCGGCGAACCGTACGTGGGGGCCGGCGTCGGAGAACCGTACGTAGGGGCCGGCCTTAGCCGGCCCGCCCAAGGACCAACGCACTGTTTTTTGACCCAAATCCGAGGCAGTTGCAGAGCGCCGCGTCGATCTCGGCGCGTCGCGGCGTGTTCGGAATGAAGTCCATGTCGCAATCGGGATCCTGGTCGTCCAGGTTGATGGTCGGCGGCAGGATGCCGTGGCGCATCGCCAGCGCGGTGGCGGCGACGCCGGCCGCGCCGCTCGCGCCCTGTGGATGGCCGATCATCGACTTGGTGGACGAGCCGGGCACCCGGTCGGCGTGCGCGCCGAAGACACGGCGCACGCACTTCGACTCGATCGCGTCGTTCAGCTGCGTCGAGGTGCCGTGATAGTTGACGTAGCCGATTTCTTCCGGCCGGCGCTGCGCGCGGCCGAGCGCCATCTCGATGCAGCGGATGATTTCGACCCCGTCCGGATCCATCTGCACGCGGTGGTAGGCGTCGCAGGTCGATCCGTAGCCCTCGATGCGCGCGTACGGGCGGACGCCGCGCGCCAGCGCGTGGTCCTCCCGCTCGACGACGAACATCCAGGCGCCCTCGCCGAGGACGAACCCGTCGCGCCCGCGGTCGAACGGCCGCGACGCCGTGGCGGGCCGCTCGTTGTAATGCGTGGAGACGGCGCGCATCCGCGAGAAGCCGAAGATCATCCCGGGCAGCACGCAGCCGTCGGTCCCGCCCGTCAGCAGCGCTTCGTACTCGCCCGCGCGAATCAGCGACGCCGCGTAGCCGATGGCGTCGGTGGAGCTGGTGCACCCGCACGACAGCACGTGGCTGATGCCATGCAGGCCGAGCGAGATCGAAATCTCGCTCGAGACCATGCCGCAGATGCCGACGGCAATCGCGTACGGCGTCACGTGCCTGCCGCCGGCGGTGAAGAAGTCTTCGTACTGCTTCTCGCCGACGTCGATGCCGCCGCCGCCGCTGCCGATGAGGACGCCGGCGTCCGGCTCGCCAGCCCGAAGTCCCGCGTCGCGCCACGCTTCGCGCGCTGCGATCACGCCGTAGAGCGCGGCTCGCGAATAGCGCTTCGGGTCCGCGCGCCCCTCCGACCCGTTGTCGCCCTCGAGCGGCGCGGCGGCCTCGACCGAGACCGGCGGCACCGACGCGGCGACGCGACAGGGATAGGCGGAGGCATCGAACTGCGTGATGGCGCGCGTCCCGCTCACGCCGCAGCTGACGTTGCGCCAGAAGCAGTCGCGCCCCGCGCCGAACGGCGACACGACGCCGAGCCCGCTGATGACGACGCGCGGCAGGCCATTCGACTGCATGTGGTCACTATAATACCGGCCGTGCACTCGACCGGCGCGGTGCCGACGCCGCTGGCCCGACCGATCGCCCTCGGCGGCCTCGTCTTCTTCATCGACGCACTGCTCTACTTCGCGTACTGCTACACCGTCGTCTTCGGAGACGTGGTACCCGGACCGATTCGCGCGCGCGCGATCGCGATCGACGTCGGGCTGTTCAGCATCTTCGCGCTGCATCACAGCGTGTTCGCGCGCGACACGTTTCGTAACCGTATTACAAGGATGGTGGGCGTCCTCGAACGATCCGTGTACGTGTGGATCGCCAGCGCGCTGTTCATCGCGATTTGCGCGTGGTGGCAGCCCGTTGCGGGCGTGATCTGGCGAATTGATCCGCCGCTCGCTCGATGGTCCGTGCAGGCGGCTCAGCTGGTGGGCGTGTGGATCGTCTTACGAAGCGCGTTCGCCATCGATCTGCTGGAGCTCTCGGGGGTGCAGCAGGTTCGGCGCGTCCAAAAGGACGCGCCACCGGAGTTCAAAACCTCCGGCCCGTACGGATGGGTGCGCCACCCCATCTATTCCGGCTGGTTCCTGATGGTGTTCGCCGTCCCGCTGATGACGACCACCCGGTTCGTCTTCGCCGCGACGAGCAGCCTCTACCTTCTCGTCGCCATTCCATTCGAGGAGCGATCGCTGCGCCGCTCGTCGAGCGGCGCCTACGACCGCTACATGCAGCAGGTGCGGTGGAAGCTCGTGCCGCGCGTCTTCTAGTTGAAAGTGCAGCTGTGAAACCGTCGCTGGCCGCGTGGTCGATCGCTGCGCTGTTCGCCGTCGCGGTCTCCGCGAGCGGCTGGCTGGTTGGTAGTTGGTGGTTCGTGCCGCGCACGGCGGCCGAGGCCGCGCGCAATCGCGACGTGGCGGATTAAAGGTCCGCCTCTACGACCGCCCGCTGCCCGCTATTCGTCGTAATCCTCCTGAGGCAGCCCCTCGAGCTCTTCCAGGAAGATCAACGCGCGGTGCGACGGGATCTCGAACCGCTTGCCGCAGGTCTTACAGGTGACGTCATCGTCCACCCGGACCAGATGATCCTTGACCTTTTCGAACATCGCCCGGTCGCGCGCATCAGCTCCGCCGGGAACCTGGGCCTTCCGGGTGCGGCGCATCCAGCGGATGCTGTAGTCATTGGTGCGCCGGCAGCGCGGGCACTGGAAGCTGGCCGTCCTCTGCTCGGGCTTTTCGGTAAAGAACTGGCGTTCGTCCATCGGTTTCTTACTCGGTATACTAACCGAGCGCGAGCCGGCTCCGACTCGGCCGCCGTTGCTCCAATGGCCGAATCGACGCCGCCGACCCTACCTTCCGAGCTTCCCGTCCTGCCGCTCCGGCGCACCGTCGCGTTTCCGCTGACGCTGCAGCCGCTTGCGGTCAATCGTCCGGTGTCGATCGAGAGCGTGAACCGCGCCCTCGGGTCCGACCGCCTCGTCCTGCTCCTGCTGCAGCACTCCGAGGCCGACGACCCGACGCCCGACGACGTGCACCGCGTCGGCACGGTGGGCATCGTGCGCCAGATGGCGAAGGCGGGCGGCGGCATCAACATCATCATCGAGGGGATCGCGCGCGTCCGCGCGGACAGCGTCACGCGGACGGGGACGTCGATGCGCGCGCGCATCACGCCGATGCCCGAGACGGTCGAGCGGACGCTCGAGGTCGAGGCGCACATCCGGCGCGTCCAGGAGCTGATCGAGAAGGCGCTCTCGCTCGCGACCGGCCTGTCCGAGGAGCTGCGCAGCGTGGTGATGAACATCGACGACCCGCTGCGCCTCGTCTACGTGCTCGCGACGCTCATCGACATCAAGCCCGAGGAAAAGCAGGCGCTGCTCGAAGAGCAGGACCTGCTCAAGAAGCTGCAGTCGATCGAAGGCGCGCTGTCGCGCGAGATCTCGCTGCTCGAGATGAAGAGCAAGATCGAGTCGCAGGCGCAGCAGGAGATGACGGACGCGCAGAAGCAGTACTACCTGCGCCAGCAGATGAAGGCCATTCAGCAGGAGCTGGGTGAAGGCGAGGGCAACGAGCTCGCCGAGCTGCGGAAGCGCGTCGCGGACGCGAACCTGCCCGAGCAGGTGAACGTCGTCGCCATGCGCGAAGTCGACCGGCTGGCGCGGATGGGCGGCGGATCGCCCGAATACCAGATGCTGCGCACTTACGTCGACTGGCTGCTCGACGTGCCGTGGTCGGTGACGACCGCCGACCGCCTCGACCCGGTCGAAGCGCGCCGCGTCCTCGACGAGGATCACTACGACCTCGAGAAGGTGAAAGAGCGGATCGTCGAGTACCTCGCGGTGCGCAAGCTCAAGGGCGACATGAAGGGGCCGATCCTCTGCTTCGTCGGACCGCCGGGAGTGGGCAAGACGTCGCTCGGCCAGTCGATCGCGCGCGCGATGGAGCGGAAGTTCGTGCGCATCTCGCTCGGCGGCGTCCGCGACGAGGCGGAGATTCGCGGCCACCGGCGCACGTACATCGGCTCCATCCCCGGCCGCATCGTCCAGGCGCTGAAGCAGGCCGGATCGATGAACCCGGTGTTCATGCTCGACGAGATCGACAAGGTCTCGGCCGGCGGGTTCCAGGGCGACCCGTCGGCGGCGCTGCTCGAGGTGCTCGACCCGGCGCAGAACCATTCGTTCCGCGACCATTACCTCGAGATTCCCGTGGACCTGTCGAAGGTCCTGTTCATCGCGACGTCGAACCAGCTCGGGACCATCCATCCGGCGCTGCTCGACCGGATGGAGATCATCTCGCTCGCCGGCTACACCGAAGAGGAGAAGATGAACATCGCGCGGCGGTACCTGCTGCCGCGCCAGGAACAGGAGCACGGGCTGCCGCCGGAATCGCTCGAGGTCACCGACGCGGCCCTGCGCGTGGTAATCGCCGAATACACGCGCGAGGCGGGGGTCCGCAGCCTCGAGCGCCAGCTGGGCGCGCTCGCGCGCAAGGTCGCCGCGAGAATCGCCACTCGCCCGTCCGATGCGGGCCCGCCGGACAAGACCGTCATCGATGGCGATCAGGTCGACGACTATCTCGGGCCCGCGCGCTTCAGGAAGGAAGTCGCCTTCCGCACGTCGAGGCCGGGTGTCGCGACGGGCGTCGCCTGGACCGAGACGGGCGGCGACGTGCTGTTCATCGAAGCGACCTTGCTTCCGGGAGGAAACCAGAACATCATTCTGACGGGCCAGCTCGGCAACGTGATGCAGGAGTCGGCCCGCGCGGCGCTCAGTCACATCCGATCGCGCGCCGAGGAGCTCGGGATCTCGGGCGATTTCCTGGCGAAGCACGACCTCCACGTCCACGTTCCGGCGGGCGCCATCCCGAAAGACGGTCCATCGGCCGGGGTGACGATGGCGACGGCGATCCTGTCGGCGGCGAGGAACGAGCCGGTGCGGCAGGACGTCGCGATGACGGGCGAGATCACGCTGAGCGGCCTCGTGCTGCCGGTCGGGGGCATCCGGGAGAAAGCGCTCGCCGCGCGGCGATTCGGCATCAAGACGTTCGTCCTCCCGGCGCTCAACGAGCCAGACCTCGCGGAGCTGCCGGAGGAAGTCCGGCGCGACATGACCTTCGTGCCGGCGGAAACGCTCGAACAGGTACTCAAGGTCGCATTCGAGGGATCCTTAGTGCACAAGGCGGCGGGCCAATAGCTTGGCGACATCTTCGGCACTCGTCTTTTACATATCCGGCCATGGCTTCGGCCATGCCGCGCGCTGCATCGAAGTCATCAACGCGGTTCTCGCCAGGCGTCCCGAGACGCGCATCGGCGTGCGCACGGCGGCCCCGCGGTGGCTCTTCGACCTCACGGTCAAGGGCAAGATCACGTTCAGCACGCTCGAGACCGACACGGGGGTCGTGCAGATCGACGCGCTGACGCTCGACGAGGCGGACTCCATCCGCCGCGCATCCGCGTTCCACAGCGATCTGGTGACGCGCGCCGCGAGCGAGACGCGCGTGCTGCGCGAGCTCGGCGCCGGCATCATCGTCGGCGACATCCCGCCGCTGGCGTTCGCAGTCGGCGGCGCCTCCGGCATCCCGTCGATCGGCCTCGGCAACTTCACGTGGGACTGGATCTACGCGGACTACCCGCGCGTGCGGCTTGCGCCCTCGCTGCTGCCCGCCATCCGCGGGGCCTACGCGAAGGCGTCGATGGCGCTGCGGCTGCCGATGAGCGGCGGCTTCGAGAGCTTCTCGAACGTCCGGGACGTCCCGTTCATCGCGCGCCACGCCACGCAGACGCGCGAGCAGGTGTGCAAGACGCTCAAGCTGCCGGCCGACAAGCCGATCGTGCTCGCGTCGTTCGGCGGCTACGGCCTTCCCGGGCTGGAGACCGACGCGCTGGCGAAGTTCAAGAAGTACACCGTCGTGACGACCGCGAACCTGCCGCTCGGGCGCGCGCGCAAGGAGATGCCGGCCGCCGAGCGCAAGGGGACGTTCGTCAGCGTCAACGAGGAGGCGATGTACGACGCGGGCGTGCGCTACGAGGACCTGGTCGGCGCCGCCGAAGTGGTCGTCACCAAGCCGGGCTACGGCATCATCTCGGAGGCGATCGCCAACGACACGGCGATCCTCTACACGGCGCGCGGCCACTTCCCGGAGTACGACGTGCTGGTGGCCGAGATGCCGAAGTACGTGCGCAACGCGTTCATCGGCCACGACGACCTGTTCGCGGGCAAGTGGGAATCGCACATCGACAAGCTGCTGGCGCAGGCGAAGATCAAGAAGAAGCCGGAGACCAACGGGGCCGATGTGGCGGCGGAGATCCTGCTGAAGGCGCTCGACAAGCCGCCGAAGAAGCCGCGCGGCAGACCGCGGGCGAAGGTCTGACGGTTCTCCGTCAGTCGACTGTCTGACCCGGTGCCTGCCCCCACGCGAACCCGTCTGCCGGCCGCTTGAGCGTCACCATGCGCACGCGGTGATCCGCGGGATTACGGCCCGGCGCGCCGCTGATGATGACGTGGTCGCCGACCTTCAGCGTCTCGCGCGTGACGCCCTGCTGACCGAGCTGCCCGACGCCGCCCCATTCCACCGCGTAGCGCACCTTCGTCCCGTCCTTCTCCGTCACGTCCACGTGCACGAAGGAGTGCGGGTTGCGGAAGTCGAGCTGCACGAGCTCGCCCTCGATCGTCACCGAATCCTTCTCGCGATAGGTGGCCGCGAACGAATGATGCGCGTCGGCGCGCGGGGCCACCAGCGACGCGAGCGCGATGAACGAGAACACCAGGTACCGGGTCATGATTCCTCCAGGCGGACCTCGAGCTCCGCCTCTACGGTCGATACGATCCGCCCTACTCGCACGGCGACGGCTTCCACTTCGAGCCGTCGGCTTCCCGCTTGAAGTGCGAGCTGCGGGCGTAGCGCGTGTTCAGGTATTGCGGGTCCTCGACGATGGTCGTGACGAGCAGATAGGCCTGGCCGTCCGGTTCGGCGACCCGGCTGAAGTACTCGGTGACGACGGCGTTGGCGCTGTAGGGGACGCCGTTGCGCTGAAGGTATCCCGGACGCATGCCGGTCGTGACGACCTTCAGTTGGGCGGGCGGCACCGCGCCACCGGCACGAGGACCGCGGCCACCCGCATATTCCCACGTCGCGGTTGATTCGCCCTGGAGACGGCCGCCGACCGCGGCCCCCGTGGCGACAGGCGCCGTCCGCGGGGCGAACATGAACCGCCGCGTCTGTTGTCCGGCGTCCGTCTCGACCTGCAGCGTGTTCTCGTTTTCCCACGTGATATGCAGCCGTGTCGGCACGCGCATGATGTTGCCCGCGCCGTAGGCCTTGCACTTGTCCTCCGCGGTCTCCTTCGCCGGATCCCACGCGTCGGCGGCGCGCCTTCCTTCCGCGTTCAACGGCACGCTCGGGTAGTCTCCCTTCGGCGGCGTCATCATGCGCCAGCGCCAGTCCTCGGTGACGAGCGAGACCCAGTAGCCGGTGAGATCCTCGCCGGCGCCCGCCTGCCCCGACGCCGGCGGTGCAGGGCCCCGGCCTCGCTGCGCCAGGAGCGCGATCGGCGAGAGCGCCACGATGGCGGCGATCGTCCAGAGCCGCAACTTCACTTCGTGCCCCCGCGCGGCACCGTCTTGTAGACCGCCTCGATGAACATGCTCGTCGTCCAGGGGCCGGTTGCCGCGCCGTAGCGGCCGTCGTAGTCGACCGTCGGCCGGGCCGCCTTCACCTGGTCGAGCGTCATCCCCTTCTTCACCATGTCCTGGATGCGGTCGCGCAGGATGGTCGTCATGTCGCGGTAGTACGCGACGTCCGCGATGTCGCAGATGCGCCCGTACGCGGGGATGACGAGCGTCCCGCCCTCGGAACGGAATTCCGGCACGGCCAGGTCGATGATGTGGTTGAGCCCCTCGATGACGCCGTTGATCGTGCCGCCCTTTGCCACGTCGATCACCGGGTAGGTCGTGGTGCGCAACACCTCGCCCGCGGCGATGACGTCGGAGCCGCGGAAGTGCACCATCGTGTCGCCGTCCGTGAACGCGGCCGGCTGGTGCATCAGGACGACGCCCTCGCCGTTGAAGAAGTTGCTCAGCTTCATCGCGTCCGTGTAATAGGTGTCGGTCAGCTGGGCGCGCGTCGGCAACGCCGCCTGCCCCGCGTCCGGATTGACCATCCGGTTCTGCAGGTTCTCGTGGCCGAGAATCGCGGCGCCCTGGCCGACGTCGCTCAACTGCCCGGCGACGTTCCCGCCCGTGAACGTCTTGCCCGCGCTCGCGAGCGCGACGTTGCCGCCGATGTGATCCGGCGCGATGCTCGTCGCGACGATGTAGCGAATCGGCTTGGGCGGCGCGTCGAGCCGGCGTGCCTCGGTGATCGAGTTGCGCGTCTCGGCGCCGTAGAGCACGGGAGGCGCCGAGGCCGCGGTCTTCGCCTCGACCCACTGCTGGACGCCGCGGATGGCGGCCAGCACCTGCTCGCTCATCGCCGCGGATCCCGAGTCGACCATCAGCACGCCGTCGAGACCGACCGACAGCGTGATGTTGGCGCCCCCGCCCATCAGCACGTAGATGTTGCCGCGCACCGGCAGCACCGTGATCGGCGACTTCGGATCGAGCCCGGGAATCGTGCCGGCGCCCGCAAGCGCGCCGTTCAGCGTCTGCGCCGAGGCAGGGGTCGCAACCAGCGCAATGACCGCTGCAACGGCCAGTACGAACTCCATGAACCCCATGAACCCAATGAACCTCATGAACCTTCTGAACCCTCTGAACCCCCGGAACCCAGCCTCATCGCGCATTGCTCGCTCCCGTACGCGCGGGCGCCGGTCTGGCCGGCGGCGGCATCGCCTTCAGCTTCTCGCGGTACTCGGGGTACATCGTCTCGGGACCGCCGCGCGTCGCGTCGTACGGGATTCCGTAGTCCGTGCTGAACTCGTGCAGGTACGGGTTCGTCCCCGGCAGCAGGTGGGGGATCACGCCGCGCGGACGATCGACTTCGGCAACCACCCCGCACGGGTACGGCGCCACCTGCTGATGCAGATCGAGCTCGTAGTCGGTCGTGCGGATGAACGGCTCGGACAGGTAGACCGGATCGGTGACGATCGCCGCGACCGTGAGGAAATCGCCGTGGCGCATCCAGTGCTCGACCAGCGTCGCCTTGTCGCTGCGCGGCAGGCCGTTGCGGCGCAGGTAGCCTTCCTTCAGGTGGGTGGTCGTCACGGTGAGGACGTCGCCGTCCCACTTTGCGGTCGAGAACCCCGCCCACGTGTGCATCGCGCCTTCCGGTGGATGCGGCCGGCCGTCCAGATAGACGACGCGATCGACCGAACGCAGCCACTCGGCGTGGAAGGCGGTGATCGTGCGCGACGCCGGGTCGACCTCCTTCGAGATGCGGAGGTTGGACGGTCCGCGCCAGATGTAGTCGGCCATGTGCGGCCGGCACTGCCACTCGGGGAGCGTCTGGATGGCGGCGTCCCACGTGTCGCCGCGCATGCGGGCCGCGTCGTTGATCGGGATGCCCAGGTAGTTGCCCAGCTCCGGGCCGGGCACGCGCTCCGGCTGGTCCTCCCAGAAGCGCGGCGCCCACTCGCCGGAGAAATCGATCTGCGCCCAGGCGGGTGCCGCGGTGAGCAGCGTGACGAAGACGGCGAGGCCACCGAAGACACGCCGAAGACTGTCCATAACCCCTCTGATCAGTAGCGGCCCGACAGCAATGCGCCGGTGTTCGGCGCCACGGCCTTGAGCCCCAGCCTCTTCAGCATCTGGTAGGTCGTCGCGATCGACGCCGAGATCACGGGCAGCCCGCACTCCTGCTCGACGACGGGAACGGCGGCGAGCGACGGCATCTGCACGCACGACGAGAGCACGAGGACGTCGACATCCCCGAGCCGCAGGTCCTTGTAGATGTCGCGCAGCGCCATCGGGTCGCGCCGGCCCACCTCGAGGTTGTCGGGAATCTCCAGCGCGATGCGATCGACCACTTCGATCGCCTCCGCCTCGATGTAGTCGGCGACCGTGCAGGTCAGCGACTGCATGTAGGGCGCGATCATCGCGATCCGCTTCGCGCGCAGGACGTGCAGGCTGTCGACGAGCGCGCCGGCGCTCGTCACGACGGGAATGCAGCCGCCCGCCTCGCGCTGCGTTACGTCCTGCAGCCGCTGCTGCGACGCGCGGTGATACCCCTGCCCCATGCTCATGATGGCGACGAGGCACGCGTAGCCGATGACGTCGACACGGGCATCGGAGAGCTCGGCCGCGCAGCGGTCGGAGTCGGCGTCCATCGCCGCCAGCTCCTCTTTCGTGACCTTCTTCATCCGCATGCGGCTCGAGTGAAACGTGAACCGCTCCGGCTCCACCGTCTCGCGCGCGCGCAGCATCGCCGGGATCTCGGTCTCCATCGTCGTGTTGGAGCTGGGAACGATCTGGCCGATGCGATAGGTGCGCGGCGGGTGCATCGGCGGCCTACGAACGCACGTCCAGTTCTTCGCGCCAGAGGCCGAGCGCCTTCTGCGCGGCGCGATCCGAGGCGCTGAAGAGGACCGCCTCCTCGCTCGCCTCGTGCGAGACCGCCTGCCACGACGGCACCACGAAGATGTCGCGCGGCCCCCAGGTGAACGTGGTCCCGCCGATGCGGCTGCGGCCGCGCCCTTCGACGGCGCAGTAGATCGTGGAATCGGTCGAGCGGTAGGGCGTGCCCGTGAATCCCTTCGGCAGCAGCTGCAGGAACGCCGCGAGCGTCGGCATCGGATAGCCGCCGGTCGCCGGGTTGACGTACTGCAGCTTGACGCCATGATGCGGATCGACGGGACCGCTGTCGTGGAGGTGCTGGAGCGCCTCGCGGCTTCGCGCGTACGGATAGTTGAAGACGGGAGACGGCGAGGTCTTCCGCTGCGGCGCGTAGTCGAGCGGCAGCATGTTGGCGCCGAAGCGCGCGAGCGCGTCGCCGTCCTTGCGCGCGACCGGCTGCGTCTCCTGCGGATGATGCTCGGCGAAGCTCGTGTCGAACATGTTGACGATCGGCAGGTCGAGCACGTCCATCCAGATGACCGGGTTCGACCCCAGGTTGCCGTGGTCGTGGAACGTCCACGACGGCGTGAGGACGAAGTCGCCGGTTCGCATCGCGGTGCGTTCGCCGTCAACCGCGGTGTAGCCGCCGCCGTCGCCCTCGACGATGAAACGCAGCGCGCCGGCGGTGTGGCGATGGCTCACCGCCACCTCGCCCGGCTGAATCAGCTGCAGGCCCGCGTAGAGACTCTGCGTGATCTGTGACGCGCCGCGAATGCCCGGGTTCTCCAGCACGAGCACGCGGCGTTCGGCCTCCTGCACCGTGAGGAGGCGGCCCGCCTCCATCAGCAGCGCCCGCACCTCGTCGTATTTCCAGAGCGCCGGCACGATTGCCGGCTGCGGTTGCGGCAGGACGAGGCGGTTGAGCACCTC
This sequence comes from Vicinamibacterales bacterium, assembly GCA_035571515.1. Taxonomy (GTDB): domain Bacteria; phylum Acidobacteriota; class Vicinamibacteria; order Vicinamibacterales; family UBA2999; genus Gp6-AA40. The sequence goes on along the minus strand of DATNCQ010000060.1, from coordinate 10,936 downwards.
CCAGAGCGGCGCCGTGTCGACGCGGTCGAGACGCTCGTAGAACGCCTGCCGCTCGGGAGAAGTTTCGGGCTTGACGACGAACGAGGCTGTCTCGTGCACTAGGCCCCCTGGCGCTGCAGGCGGACCTGAGGGTCCGCCTCTACGTTCGATCGCGCCGCGTCCGATCGCTCCGCGCCCGCCGCGCGCACATGTACACGCATCACGCCGATCTTCTCGATCGTCGCGACGATCTCGTCGCCAGCTTCAATCGGACTGACGCCCTCGGGCGTCCCCGTGAAGATGACGTCGCCGGGATGCAGCGTGTAGAACGACGAGGCAAGCTCGATCAGCTCCGGGACGCCGAGGATCAATCGGCTGGTGTTCGATTTCTGGCGCTGCTCCCCATTGACGGAAATCTCGAGATCGAGGTTCCCGGGCTCCGCGATCTCGTCGGCGGTGACGAGCCAGGGGCCGAGCACCGAATGCGTGTCCACGGACTTGCGGAAGCTGCGGTCCTCGGTGCCGCGGATGGTGATGTCGAGGCCGATGGTGTAGCCGGCGACGTAGGCCAGCGCGTCCGCCCGCGCCACGTGACTTGCCGTCCTGCCGATGACGACGGCGAGCTCCACTTCATGATCGGTGCGCCGATCGGGCTTGCGAATGACCACGCCCTCGCCCGCGCCGACGAGCGAGCTGTTCGCCTTGAGAAACAGCCCCGCGGTCTGGATGGTGACGGTGTGCGACGCGGTGTTGTGGTGCAGGTTCTTGTCGGCACGCACCTCGTCGAGGTGCGTCTGGTAGTTCACGGGCGCCGCCACGAGCTTGCCCGGATTGGCGACCGGGCTGAGCAGGCGACGGCCCGCGAGCGGGAGTGCCGGCGCGCCCGCCGCGATGGTGTTAACGCGCGCGAGCACTTGCGGCAGGTTCGCGATCAGCGGGTCGTGGGCCGGGAGCGGATAGCGCACCTGCGGGAGCACGTCGAGCGCCGGCGTGACATCACGTACCGACTCCCCTTCTACGATGCCCAGCCTGCTCTCGTCGAACCGACACAGCCGCATGGGGTCCCCTTGTTACCTAGAAGCTGAACTTCAACGCGAACTGCATGATACGCGGATCGGCAGCCTCGAGGATCTGTCCGAACGTCTGGCTGTTCACCGTCACGACCGGCGCCTGCAGCGGCGTGTTGTCCACACCCGGCCGGAACCAGTTGAACAGGTTGAACGCTTCGACACGCGCTTCGACCGTCCGGCCTGTGGCCACGGCGAACGCCCGCGTCAGCGCGAGATCGACCACGCGGGTGCCCGGCCCGACGATCGAGTTGCGCGGCATGTTGCCGAGCGTGCCGACATCCGGAATCGCGAACGCCGCGGGATTCAGGTAGCGCGTCCCCTGCTTCAGGTACGGGTCGACACCCGGCACCAGGTTCGGACGCTGGTTCGTCAGGCCGGTGCGCGCCGGATCGCCCGTCACGAGGATTTGCAGCGGCGCGCCCGACAGCGCGCGGAAGCTGCCCGACAGCCGCCATCCCGTCAGCGCCGCGCGCATCCGTGCGCCGCCGAACTCCGGCGTCGCCGCCACGGCGGTGAGGTTGAAGATGTGGCGGCGGTCCGCGTTGCACGGACCGTAGTCGTAGTCGATGTTGTTCGGGTCCGCGTAGCCGCTGTTGACGTTCGGCGTGCCGCCGCCCTGCGTCGGGTGGCCCATGCACTTCGACAGCGTGTAGTTGCCGTTGAGGCTCAGGCCGTTGACGCTGCGGCGCTGGAACGTGAGCAGCATGCCGTTGTACGTCTGGTGGCCCTGGTCGTCGTAGAGGTCGAGCGGTCCGATCAGCTGACCGTCGCGCCAGTTCTGCATGCTGAGCAGGCGGCGCGAGTTGAGGTTCGTGTTCGTCGAGCAGGGCGTGTAGGTGCGGCCGTCGGGCAGCGTGCAGGTCGCCTGCGGCAGGTAGACACCGGGGTTGATGGCGCGCACGTTCCACAGGTGCGCGGTGTAGCTGCCGATGTAGCCGGCCGAGAACGCGAGGTTCTCGCCGATCTGCCGCTGTACCGTCGCGTTCCACGAGTGGAGCTGCGTCGTCTTCAGGTCGGGCTGCACGGGAAGGAACGAGCCCGCCGACGGGAACGGCGCGGTGACACCCGGGTTTTCGGGGACCGGGAAGATGTTGCCCGACGGCACGCCGAGCCATGGGTTCTCGAATTTGCCGGCCGGCGTCGGGATGATGGCCTCCGCGCCCCAGGGCGGCGCGACAGTCGTGTTGATCAGGAACTGTCCGTCCACGAAGTCGAACGCCTTACCGTAGGAGGCGCGCAGCGAGGTGCGGCCGTCACCTGTCACATCCCACGCGGCGCCGACGCGCGGCGCGAAGTTCGTCCACGACTTGTCGATGCCCGACTTGCCGATGAAACCGGGATCGCCCGGATAGACGAGGCCGGCCGGCGCATTCGCAAAGCGCGGGCTGCGCTCGCCGCTGAGGAATTTCTGCAGATCGAAGGTGAACACCGCCTCGTTGGCGATCGACTGCGGCAGGTACGGCTCCCAGCGCACGCCGAGGTTCAGCGTCACGCGCGGGCCGATGCGCCACGTGTCGGCGCCATACGCCCCGCCGTACCACTGCGCCATGTCGAGCGTGTTCGGCGCCGCCTGGCGGAACTGGCTCAGGTTGCCGGTCAGGTAATCCGCGAGCGGAATGCCGGTGACCGAACCGTCGAAGGTGAACTGCCCGGGCGAGCGGACGTTTGCCTCGCTGAACGAATCCCAGCGAGCGACATTGAAGCCGACGCCGAACTGATGCGCGCCGTGCACCAGCGTCAGGTCGTCGCTGAACTGATACGTGTTGGTGTCGAAGTGCGCTTCGTTCTCGGTGCCGCCGCCAATCGAGAACGCGTTGTTCACGGTGACGAGCGAGTACTTCGGCATGTAGCTGAAAATGTTGATGCCGACGTCGGGGGCGCCGAACGTATCCGCGTTCGTGCGGTGCACCGCGGTGCGGTTGTAGGCGAAGCGGATCGAGTTCACCGTGTCGCCGCTCAGGATCAGCGTGTGGCCCCCCGTGAACGACTGCGCCAGGTTGTCGCGCCCGCCGATGCGCGTCGTCAGCAGGTTTTCCGAGCTGAGGTACGGCGGGTCCGACAGGTACGTGGTCGCCATGTAGCGCCCGAACACCGACTGCCGGTTCGACAGCTGCACGTCAACCTTGCCGACCGACTGCATCTCGTCCGAGTTGGTCGCCAGCCCGTAGACGACGCGGCCGCACGGATCGGTCGACAGTGGCAGCTTGCTCGCGATGGCCAGCGCGGCGGGGCTCAGGCCCGATCGCGCAACCGTGTTGTTCGCGAATGGCGCGCGCAGCGCAACCGTGCGGCCGCCGTTGCACGCCGGTGAGGCGAGCTGCGTGAAGTCGCCGGCCAGCATCGCGGCCGTCGGCACGAAGGAAATGTTGTCGACTGGCACCTGGCGGCGGCGCGTCCCCTGGTAGGCGCCGAAGAAGAAGATGCGATCGTGCTTCAGCGGACCGCCGAGCGTGCCGCCGAACTGGTTCCGGTTCAAGCCGTCATCGAGCTTCTTGCCATCGGGGCCGGTCGCGGCAAACGGGCTCTTCGCGTTGAAGCGCCGGTCGCGCACGAACTCGAACACGTTGCCGTGAAAGGTGTTGGTGCCCGACTTGGTGACCGCGTTCACCGAGGCGCCCGAGTGCATGCCCGCCTGCGGCGACAGCGCGCTCGTCTCGACCCGGAATTCCTGCAGCGCGTCGGGGAACGGCAGCGGCAGGTTCAGGTTGTCGTACGGGTTGTTGTGCGTCGCGCCGTCGAGGAGATAGGCCACGCCGAACGACTGGCCGCCGGCGACGGAGTACGCGACGCCGCCCTGCATGCTGCGGCTCGAGGAGATGCCCTGCGACACCACCGGGCCCGCGATCTGAATCAGGTCCGCGGAGTTGCGGCCGTTGAGCGGCAGCTCGAGGATGCGCTCGTTCTCGATCACCTGTCCGAGCGTCGGCGAGCGCGTTTCGACGAGCGGCGCGGCGCCGACGACCGACACGGTCTCGTTGAGGTCTCCGAGCGCCATCGCCACGTCGATGACCGGCTGCGCGTTGACCTGCAGGACGATGCCCGTGCGGGAATACGTGCGGAAGCCGGAGAGCTGCACCTCGAGCCGGTACGGTCCGAGCGGAAGGTTCGACAGCACGTAGGCGCCGTCGGCGTCGGTGACGACGGTTCGCGTCACGCCGGTCTCAGTCTGGGTTGCGGTGACGTCGGCGCCAGGCAGGACGCCGCCGCTCTCGTCTTTGACGGTCCCGGAGATCTGCGCCGTCGACCCGCCCTGCGCCAGCACGACCTCGGCTGCCAGCAGGACGGTGGAAAGCACCACGACTACGACACGCACCGCTCGCACGACACGATCCATCAAAGCTCCTCCAGGCGGTATACTCTCGCCGCCAGCCGACAAGTTTAATCTGATATGCCACAGACCTCGAGAGTTCCGGCATGAGCACGGCCGCCGCCCGCCTCGGCAACACGATCGACGTCACCGAGATCATCGACCACTCGCCGTTCACGCCGCTGCACTGGCGCTCCTTCACGCTGTGCATGGCGTGTCTCGTGATGGACGGGTTCGACGTGCAGGTGCTCGGCTACACCGCGCCGTCGATCGTCCGCGAGTGGGGCGTCCCGGCGGCGACGCTCGGGCCGGTATTTGCCGCGGCCAATTTCGGCGTGCTGCTCGGGGCGCTGTTCATCAGCATGCTGGCCGACCGCATCGGGCGCCGTCCGGTCATCGTCGCCGCGGCGCTCTTCGTCGGCGTGATGACGATGCTGACCGGACGCGTGACGTCGGTGCCGGAACTGCTCCTGATGCGGTTTCTCACCGGCATCGGGCTCGGCACCATCGTCTCGAACGCCAGCTCGCTCGTCGGCGAGTACGGCTCGAAGCGGATGCGGGCAACGCTGATCATGTATTCGGGCGTCGGCTTCACCGGCGGCGCCGCGTTCGGCGGCTTCGTCGCGACCGCGCTCATCCCGGCCTACGGCTGGCAGTCGGTCTTCTATTTCGGCGGCGCCATCCCGCTCGTCATCGGCCTGATCATGCTCGTCGCGCTCCCCGAGTCGCTGCAGTTCATGGCGTTGCGCGGGAAGAACCCGGCGCGGCTCGCGGCGTGGCTGAACCAGGTCGATCCCTCGGTGCAGGCCACGCCGAACGACACGTTCGTCGTCCGCGAGGAGAACAAGGCCGGCGTGCCGATCAGGCATTTGTTCCGCGAGCGGCGCGCGGTGGCGACGATCGTGTTCTGGGTCGTCAACTTCATGAACCTGCTGAACCTCTATTCGCTGGCGAGCTGGCTGCCGACCGTCGTCAGCGGTGCGGGCTACTCGGCCCAGACCGCGGTGCTCGTCGGCACGGTGCTGCAGGTCGGCGGGACGCTCGGCACGGTCGGCCTCGCGTGGCTCGTCGCGCGCGCCGGTTTCGTCCGCATCCTGAGCGTGACGTTCGTCATCGCTTCGATCAGCGTCGCATTGATCGGCCAGCCGTCCGTCTCGCTGGCGCTCCTCTACGTCATCGTCTTCGTCGCGGGATGGTGCGTGGTCGGCAGCCAGCCGGGGCTGAACGCGCTTTCCGGCGCCTACTATCCGACCTACATCCGCTCGACAGGTATCGGCGCGGGGCTTGGCGTCGGCCGCATCGGCGCCATCGTGGGGCCGGTCATCGGCGGGATGTTCATCGCCGCGCACTGGTCCACGCGCGACATCTTCCTGGCGGCGGCGATTCCTGCCGCGATCTCGGCGGTGGCGATGTTCTCGCTGCGGTTCGTCGTGGGGACGAAACTCGGACGCGCGAATTGATATGCCAGAGGCGGGCGCGGCCTAGCGCCTGCCCCGAGCGGAGTCGAGCGGTTTTGCCCCGCGCTTGTCGACGAGAACCTCCCCGCCCTTGACGACCAGCGTCGCATTCAGCATGTTCCAGTAGCCGTCGAGCGGGTTGGCGGGAAAGGCGACGATATCGGCGAGCTTGCCGGGTTCGAGGGTGCCGATCTCCCCGCCCATCTGGACGAAGGCGGCGGTATTGGCACCCATCACTTTCATGATGTCTTTCATCGACAACATCAGGTTGAGCGCCTTGAGCTCCTGCGCGAGTCCCTTCACCGGCAGGTAGCCGGTATCGGTTCCGAACCCGAACACGACGCCGTTGTCCCACAGCGTGCGCGCGTTGACGGCCTTGTAGCCCGCCTCGCGCCCGCGTCCCTCGCCGTCGATGATCTCATCCGGCCACTTCTTGCCGTCACGGAACGTCGGCACGTTGTCGTGGTTGAAGACGTCGAATACCGGCACGCCGAAGGCGAGGCACGACAGGTTCAGCACGCCGGCCGCCGCCACCTTGCGCGCGTCTTCGTCGGTGAGCCAGCCGAAATGCGGCGTGTGCACCAGCAGCGGCACGCCCGCAGCCACGGCGGCGAGCATCGCCTGCGGGCTCACGGCGTGCACCATTACTAGCGCGCCCGCCTTCTTGCTCTCGTCGACGATCGCTTTGAGGTTTTCGAGCTGCGTCGGGGTCGGCGGCTTCGGGTTGATCGCTTCCTCGCCGATGAACTTGATGCCGAGCGCCACGAGACGGCGAAGCTCCGCGCGCGCCTGCTCGGGCGTGCCCATGTTCAGGTTCACCGCCGCGGCCGGGATGACGCGCGGCCCTTTCAGCTGGCCTGAATCGATGCGCCGTTTCAGCTCCAGGTTGCCCTCCGCCGGGCCGCCGCCGGCGAGCAGCGTCGTATAGCCGGCCTCCAGGAACTCCTGCATCCGCTGCGTCGCCTGGGTGTTCAGCCACTGATCGGCGTTGCCCGCGATGATGTGGCGGTGACCGTCGATCAACCCGGGCATCAGCGTCAGGCCGCGTCCGTCGATCTGTCGGGCCCCGGCAGGGGCGGCGGTCGCCGCGCCGACGGAAGCGATGCGCCCGTTGCGCACGACCACGGTGCCGGATTCGATGACGGTACCGTTGCCCACTATGATGCGGGCGTTCGCGACGACGAGATTCTGGGCGGCGGCGCCCGCCGGGATCCCGAGACCGGCGCACGCCAGGCACGCGAGGACGAGCTGTTTCATGGCGAGAGGATACGCGTTTCGATTCTGTTTCGTCTATTTCGCGTTGTGGTGCGCGGCCACGCAGGTGCTCGGCGGCATCGCGCTGACCCCCTTCGGCGCGCTGCCGGCGCTCGGACCGCTCTGGCCAATGCGCGCGATCACCGGGTGGACCGCGCGCACCCTGTTCGGCGTCGCGGCGACGTTCGAGGCCGGCAACAGCGGCGACACCGTCTTCTACTGGGCGCAGACGTTCTGGATCTTCGTCTGCGCGTTGATCGCGGCCGCCGTCTGGCTTCGGCTCAAACCGGAGCCCACCGATACCCTGACGACCGCGGGGTCCGGCTTCAGCCGGACCTTCCGTCTCTTTCTCCGCCTCGCGCTGGCGTCGCAGATGTTCTACTTCGGGATGGCGAAGATCGTCCCCACGCAGTTCGTACCGCCGGCGCTGACGACGCTCGTGCAGCCGATCGGCAACATGGGGCTGTCGAACCTGCTGTGGATCTTCATGGGCTCATCGACGCCCTATCAGATCTTCACGGGCTGCGCCGAGGTGACCGCCGGCCTGCTGCTGCTGTCGCCGCGCACGACGCCGCTCGGGGCGCTCATCGCGCTGGCGGACATGACGCAGGTGTTCGCGCTGAACATGGCGTACGACGTCGGCCTCAAGCAGATCGCCTTCCACTACATCGTCATGGCGCTGCTGCTGCTCGCGCCAGATGCGAGGAGAGTCGCGAGCGCGTTCGTGCGTTCGGAGGAGCGCGTCCACTGGCCGCAGGTCGCCTTCGGGCTGTACCTGCTCGCGACGTTCACGTCGCTGCAGTCCGCGCAGTGGAGGGCGCCGGAGGGGCCTGCCCACCCGCGATCGGCGCTCTACGGCATCTGGGACATCGACGAGTTGTCGGTCGATGCCGACGTGCACCCGGCGGTGCTCAACGACTACGACCGGCGCTGGCGGCGCGCGATCTTCGACTTCCCCGGGCGCATGGCGTTCCAGAGAACGGACGACTCGTTCGCCCGCTACGGAGTGACCATCGACGGCGCGCGGCGCGTCATGATGCTGACGAAGGGAAACAGCCGGACGTGGAGCGCCTCGTTCACGTTCGATCGGCCCGCGGAGGATCGCCTGACGCTCGATGGGATGATGGACGGACACGCCATCCGGATGCGCCTCTCACGCGTGGGGCTCGACTCGTACCCGCTGCTGAACAGTCGATTCCGCTGGGTGCGCCCGCCAGACTAGCGGACGCCGGGCCGCTGCTACGCCTTGCGGCAGATTACCAGCGACCAGATCTTCGGGAAGTTCACCTTCGTGATCGACACGGGCTGCAGGTCGGCCTGGGCGAGGAAGCCCGGCAGGTCGAGGTCCGACTTGAAGCCGATGTGCACGGTGAACGGCGAGATGGCGCGCTCGAGGCGCGAAAGGATCGGGTTGGCGCTGCGGAAGTGATTCAGGATCACGATCTTCCCGCCCGGCTTGCAGACCCGCCGCATCTCCTTGACCACCTGCACCGGGTCGGGCACCACGCTCACCAGGTACGGCGCATAGACGACGTCAAAGGTGTCGTCGCCGAAGATGAGGTGCGCCGCGTCCATCTCCTGCAGGCGGACGTGCCGCAGGCCTTCGCGCTGCACCCGCTCGCGCGCCTTCTCCAGCATCGAGGACGACAGGTCGATGCCGGTAACCGAGCAGTTGTTCGGGTACAGCGACGTGTTGATGCCGGTGCCGACGCCGACCTCGAGCACGCGATCGCGTGCCCGGATCGCCATCCGGTCGATGGCGACGAGGCGGCCGTGGTGCAATGTGGGACCGAAGATGAGGTCGTAGACCTTCGCGAGCTTTTCGTAAACCCGGTTGACGAAGGCGTTTTCGACGGCTGTTACTGAAAGAGCTCGCGTCGCAACGTCGGATGCAAAATCCTCGTCCTCACGGTCAAACAGCATTATGTCGGGCCTGACTATAACGTTCTCAGCCGTATCGAACAAGATAAAAAGCGCTAGTTCGAGACGCCGATACCGTCGAGTACCGCAAGGGCGGCTTCAATGCGACCTCCAGCGGCGCCAATATGAACGCCCTGGACCATACCCCGGATCGCTACCAGCGTATCCCGTGCAATCGCGATTCCCTGTGCGGCGGCCTCAGCATCCTTCGCCGCGCGCATGCGTTCGAGCACCTGATCAGGTACGCGAACGCCTGGCACCTCGTTGGCCATGAACTCGGCGTCGATGACGCTCTCGAAGGGGCGGAGACCGGCGAGAATCGGGATGCCCGCCGACGCGATCCGCGCGTGGAGGCGCTCGAACGTCGCCGCGTCGAAGACCGGCCTCGTGATCGCGAACTCGGCGCCCGCTTCGACCTTGTACTCGAACCGCCGCACTTCCGAGTCGAGGTTCTCCGCGCCCGGGTTCACCATTACGCCGAGATGAAAGGCGGTGGGCGCGCCGATTCCCTGCCCGCCGATGTCGAGCCCGTGGTTCAGCCGCGTGATGACGTTGGTCAGGCCCACCGAGTCGACGTCGAAGACCGCCGTCGCGTCGGGATAGTCGCCCACCATCCGCGCGTTGCCCGTCACCGAGACCAGGTTCCGGATGCCCATCGCGTGCGCGCCCAGCAGGTCCGACTGCATGCCGAGCAGGTTGCGATCGCGGCAGGAGAACTGCAGCACGGTCTCGATGCCCGCCTTCTGCTGCACGAGCACGGCGAGCGCGAGCGCGCTCATGCGCGGGCCGCGCGGACCGTCCGGGATGTTGATGACGTCCACGCCGCGGATTTTCAGCGCCCGCGCCAGCTCGATGATGTCGTCGCCGACGAACCCTTTCGGCGGCAGCAGCTCGACGACGGTGGTGAAGCGGCCGGCCGCCAGGGCCGCCGCCATCTGTGATTTCTCCGCGCGGGGAATCGTTGGTTGATTCGGCGGGTCCAGAAGGACCCGCCCTACCCTGTCGCTGTCGGCAGGCGTAGGCCGGGTCCTGTCGGACCCGGCAGGTTCGCTCGCAGGGCGCGTCCTTTCGGACCCGCCTGATCGTGCCGCGACTGTCCCGACGTTGACCTGCTTGATCGCCGTCTTCATCTGCCGGATATGCTCCGGCGTCGTGCCGCAGCACCCGCCGACCAGCCGCACCCCCTGCAACGCGAAGCGGCGCGCGTACGAGGCGAGATACTCGGGCGAGGACAGGTAGATGTTGCGTCCCTCGATGTCGCGCGGACGGCCGGCGTTCGGCTGCGCCGACAGCCGCGCGTGCGTCACCGCGGCGATGCGTTCGACCGTCTCGAGCATGTGCGCCGGGCCGATGCTGCAGTTGACGCCGATCACGTCGGCGCCCCGCCGCTCCATCTCGGGCGCGAACTGCTCCGGCGGCGTGCCGTCGAGGCTGTTGCCGTCGTCCTCGATCGTCATCTGGGCGACGATCGGCAGCGGCGACACGCTGCGGACCGCCGCGATCGCGGCGCCCATCTCGTTGAGATCGCGGAACGTCTCGAGGATGAAGAGGTCGACGCCTCCTTCGGCGAGCGCCGCGGCCTGTTCGCGGAAGTAGGCTTCCGCCTCGTCGGTCCCCATCTTGCCCCACGGCTCGATGCGCACGCCGAGCGGCCCGATGGCGCCGGCCACGTACGCCTGGTCGCGCGCCGCCCGGCGCGCGATGCGCGCCCCTTCGAAATTGATCTCGCGCACCCTGTCGCCGAGGCCGAACGACCGCAGCTTGATGCGGTTGGCGCCGAACGTGTTCGTTTCGAGGACGTCGGCGCCGGCGCGCACGTAGTCCTGGTGGATCTCGGCGACGGTGTCGGCCGACATCACGTTGAGCGAATCGAAGCAGCGGTTGATGAAGACGCCCTTGGCGTACAGCATCGTTCCCATCGCGCCGTCGCAGACGAGCACGCGTTCGTC
>DATNCQ010000059.1:0-10431 GCA_035571515.1 Vicinamibacterales bacterium | reverse complement strand
TTCAGCGTCGAAGGTGAACAGCCCGTATTTGATGCTCGACGAGCCGCTGTTGACCGCGAGCACGAAGAGGGCCCTATCCATGCGCGATCATTCAGGGCTCCTCCCGTATGGCACACCGAGGTCGACTGCGCTGCCGGCGGCGTCCGCGCCGTCCGCCTCTGTTCAATGAGACGGACTCGCCGAAGCCCCTAGCGACACGGTCGGTGTCGGTCAAGCGCCGATCGAACCTCCTCGAAGATTGGTTTCGCAAGGCGCCTTGATCTACGCAGCGAACGAGGCAGTGTAGCTGCTCGACAACGGTCCCGCTGTTTCATCCGGCACACCGACACATCCGAACCGAATCCGATCGAGCTCAGCACTACGCCGCAGCGTTCGAGTGCCGCCGCGCGCATGAGGCGATCACTCGCGCAGGACAACGCTCAAGAGCGAGTTGTCGTGGAGACCGCTGCAATCATCCTCCACCCGGAACCGGCAGCTGGAGTGTCGCCGGCCGCTCGCGGGACGGCTGCTGAGCGGGCTCGATTCCCAGCGATACGAAATAACCCGTCGCCATGTGTTGTTTCGCACAGGCTCGCGTCGAACAGACCGCTACGCTTGATTCAAGTGCGGGTTCAACGGTTCAGAGCACGGAGTTCAGGCGACTCGTCGCGATGAGAGGCGGATTCGGCGAGATCTCTCGCGGGCGCGTTTATCCGACCATCGGTGGCATTTGTACTGCGCCAGCTGCGGGTGCGGAGTTGAGGTCGAACGGCCGCAGGTGTTGACGAGCTCAGACGCCGTTGTTGGAGAAAAGGCGAAGGTGCCCGACGCGTTCCACGGGGGATCCAATGCTGTACGAGTTCGTGACGACATACCGTGACGCGATCATCGCCAAAACGAGAGTCAAGGTCAGCACCCGTCCCTGGCCACCGGCGTCCACGGCCGAACTGGAAAATGGACTGCCGAAGTTCCTGACCCAGCTGGCGGAGACGCTTCGCTGGGAAGATACCGCGACACCGTTTTCGACGCGGGCCATCGGGGACAGCGCGACTCGTCATGGGCGAGAGTTGCTCGCCTTGGGCTTCACCGTGTCGCAGGTCGTGCATGACTACGGCGACATCTGCCAGGCGATCACGGAGTTGGCTGTCGAGCAAAATGCGCCGATCACGACGAAAGAATTCCATGTCTTGAATCGCTGTCTCGACACCGCCATTGCCGACGCCGTGACCGAGCACGCCCGCCTCACCTCAGAGTCACGGTCGGTCGGCGAGCTCGAACGAATGGGGCAGGTCACCCACGAAATTCGCAACATCGTCAATACTGCGATCCTGGCCTTCGACGTGGTCAAGCGGGGCACGGTCGGCGTCAACGGCACCACGGGAGCGGTCCTGGGCCGCAGCCTGGCTGGACTCCGGGACCTTGTCGACAGCACGCTGTCTGACATCCGTACGGCCGCGAGCCATCAGCGGCCGGAGCGGTTTTCCGTATTGGCCTTTCTGAGCGACATCGCCGCCGCCGCGGCGCTGCAAGCCGAGTACAACGGCCTGCAGTTCACGAGCGAGCCGCTCGATCCTGACCGCTGCGTCAATGTCGACCGCCAGCTCCTGGCATCTGCCGTGACGAACTTGCTGAGTAATGCTTTCAAGTACACGCAGGCCGGCGGCAGGGTCATCCTGCGGGCGCGCGCGCTCGACGGACGCGTCGCCATCGAGGTGGAAGATGAGTGCGGCGGGCTTCCACAAGGCAAGAGCGATGTGTTCACGCCGTTCGGTGAACGGCGAGCGAAGAATCGCACCGGACTCGGATTGGGCCTCTCGATCGCCAGAAGGGCGGTCAGGGCGCAGGGCGGAGACATCGACGTCCGCAACAGCCCAGGCAAAGGCTGCACATTCGTCATCCAGGTGCCCGTCGCCCAGGCAGACGCGCTGGTCGCGGAAAGCGATCGAGCCTCGTAGGGTGACTGCCGAGCCGCGGCCTCACGGAGTCGCGCGGCAATGTTCCTCTTCTCTGCGGAGCTCCGTCACACCGAGGCGACGGCGGCAACCACGACTCGCGGAAGGTCGACCGTGAAGACGCATCCCTTTCCAGTGAGGTTGCGCGCATAGATTCGGCCGTTGTTCTGTTCGACGCCCCAGCGACTGAAGGCGAGACCCAGCCCCAGCCCCGTTCGATCCACTCCTCGTTGCTCGAATGGGCGGAACAACTCGTTGAGATCGCCGCTGGCGAGTCCGCCGCATTCGTCCTCGACCTCGATGAGCACGCGCTCGATGCTGGCGCCGGCTCTGAGCACCACCGTCGTCCCAGGTCGGGTGAACTTGAAGGCGTTCTGCAGCAGGTTCATGACCACCGCCGTGAGGACCTGCCGATCCGCTTCGACGATCAGCCCATCTTCGACGGGCAGGGCGCGTAATGCGATCCCGCGAGCCGCTGCCTCGATGGCAGCGCCCGGAGCGAGGTCTTCGATGAACGCGCCGACGAGGAATTGCTCCTGATGCTGAACACCCTGCGCGAGCCTGACCTCGGCGAGCGAGCGCCCGGTCAGCGCTCGGGCTCCGAGAAGACTGCGATGCAACACCGTCCCGGTGCTTCCCGCCACCCCAACATTTCCCGTCTTGAGAACTTCGAAGGCGAGCAGCGCGGTGTTGAGCAGGTTGCGCATTTCATGGGCGACAAACCCGGCGCGCTCGTTCCCGCGTGTCGCTTCCCCATCGAGGGTGGACTGATTCTGCTCGCGTCCGAACTCCGTCACCGCGCCCGCGATGGCGTCGTCGAGGCAACGGTTCAGCATTCGGAAGTCGTCTGTGCCAATGCTCGCATCCATCTCCACCGCGAGCTCGGTAATCGCTTGGCACACGTCACCGTAGTCGTGCACGACTTGTGACACGCTGAAGCCCTTCAGGAGGAGTTCGTGCCCGTGCTGAAGCGCGCTTCTGGCAATATCCGGCCTGGAAACCGTCGGGTGGCGCAAAGCCTCGACGAGTTGATCGAGAAACACCGGAACGCCGTGAGCGACTTCCGCCTCTGACGGCGTCGCCAGTGGCCGGGCCGCGGCTTTCGCTTGGCAACGTCGGATGATCTCCTCGCGGTTGGCGGTGATGAATTGGTCAAGCATCGGAGCAGGTCCCCATCCGATGGCAGCGTATGCCAGAGCTGACCTGAACGATGTTCGAAAGAGCACACCGCTCAAACGAGCGAGCCCGTGGGAACACTGACCGTCAGGAGCGCGGCCTACTCGAGCGGCTCGAACCGGATGCGCACGAGGTTGGCGCTGCCCGTGCGGGAACCGACCACGACACCTTGCAGATCGACGATGTCCACTGTCGCCCTGGTGCTGGCGTCATCGCCGCCATCGCCCAGCGTCACCTCGAGGCGAAGCCTGTTGTATCGAAGCGGCTGGCTCGTGTTGACGTCGTAGAAGAGGTCCCATACCGTCACGCCGAACCGCCCGTTGCCGAGGTAGCGCCAGACGCCATGGGCCGCGGTGTGCGGCGGACGCGCAGGGTCGGTGCTGACTTCGCCTTGCACCGAGCGGAGGACGGTTCCATCGGCGTGGAACGTGAAGAATTGCCTGATGCCGGTGGAGGTGGCGGCAAACCAGGAGCCGACGATGGCCCACGGCCGCCCCTCTTGACCGTGCTCGTCGCCCGCGTCCTGCCGCTCCGGACTCTGGCCAGGTTGCGCAATGGGTTGGGCCTGCGCCCCCGTCGCGGCGAGCGCGAGCGTACCGGTCAGCAGCAGTGTCCACAGGATTCTTGTGGTCGACCTGCGGCTGTTCCCTGTCATCATTGAAGCGGGTTCGCATCCGCTCACCGGTGCGCCGACGATGTTGTTCACCATATAGCTCGCTCCTCCGGCCCGGCCATTGTTCAGCGGCGGGCTCTACGGAAATAGGCGCAGAAGTCCGGAAAGAACTATCAGCCGAAGAAACGGAGAAGGCCGGTACAATGCCGCGACCAACCAACATGCCTGAGCGGCCGAGCACCGGTAGACCGCTTCCCGACGATGTCAGTGGGTTGCTTCGGGCGTGGACCGCCGGCGACCAGCGCGCGCTCCCTCGGTTGACCCCGATTGTGTACGACGAGCTCCACCGTCTGGCGCATTACTACGTGAAGCGCGAACAGGCCGGCCACAGCCTGCAGACGACGGCGCTGGTCAACGAAGCCTACATGCGGCTGGTCGACTACAAACGGATGCAGTGGCAGAACCGGGCTCATTTCATGGCGACAGCGGCGCAGGCCATGCGCCGCATCCTCGTCGACCATGCGCGTCGCCACAACCTCAAGCGGGGAGCGGGGGCCGAGCATGTGTCGCTCGACGCGGAGGCCATCATGTGCCCCGATCGCTCCGATGATTTCGTATCGCTGGACGAGGCGCTGACCGGCCTGGCGGAGCGGGCGCCGCGCAAGGCAAAGGTGGTCGAGCTGCGCTTCTTCGGCGGCCTGAGCGTGGAGGAAACCGCCGAAGTGCTGCGCGTCTCGCCGATCACGGTGATGCGCGAGTGGAAAAGCGCGAAAGCCTGGCTGTATCGCGAGCTCGCCGGCCCGACCGCGAATGGACAATAACCGCTGGAATCACGTCGATCGACTGCTGCAATCCGCGCTCGACGTTCCCGCGACAGAGCGCGACGATTATCTTCGCCACGCGTGCGGCGCCGACCGACGGCTGGAAGACGAAGTCCGTTCGCTGCTCGCCGCACACGACCGTGCCGACAGGTTCCTCGGCGCTCCGGCGATCGATCTGGCCGCACGCGCGCTCGCCGGAGAGCGCAGCGACGACGGTGGTCAGGCTGGCGGCGATCCGCTGATCGGTCAGGCGCTCTCGCACTACCGCGTGGTCGAGAGGGTCGGCGGCGGCGGGATGGGCGTGGTCTACAAGGCCGAAGATTCGCGGCTGCACCGTCCGGTTGCGCTCAAGTTCGTCGCCGACGATCTGGCGAGTGATGCCGAGGCCCTGAGCCGCTTTCAGCGCGAAGCCCGAACCGCCTCGGCGCTCAACCATCCACACATCTGCACGGTCTACGACATCGGCGAGCAGGACGGACGTTCGTTCATCGCCATGGAATATCTGGAGGGCGCGACGCTGCAGGACCGGCTTGCCGCCGGTCCACTCGAACTCGAGACGGTGCTGCGGCTCGGCATCCAGATCGCTGACGCCCTGGACGCCGCCCATGCCGCGAACGTCATCCACCGCGACATCAAACCGGCGAACATTTTCATCACCGCGCGCGGTCACGCCAAGCTCCTCGACTTCGGCCTCGCGAAGATGCACGCGCCAACCTCACCCGAGGAGAACTTCACGACCAAGGCGGGGACGATTCAGGGCGCGGTGATGGGCACGGCCGCCTACATGGCGCCGGAGCAGGCGCGCGGCGAGCCGGTCGATCACCGCGCCGACCTCTGGAGCGTCGGCCTGGTGCTCTATGAAATGGCCAAGGGGACGCGGCCCGCGGCTGCCGTCCGGCTGCGGGTCGAGGCATCGCCCGAGCTGGAGCGCGTCATCTCGAAGTGCCTGGAGACGGATCGCCATCTTCGGTATCCGCACGCGGCCGACCTGCGGACCGATCTCGAACGTCTGAGACGCGGGCCCGCAACGGCGGCGCCGCACGCCGCGTTCAGGCGTCGCCGCTCGCGATGGCTCTCGATCGGCGCGACCGCAATCGTCGTCACCGCCGCAGTCGTGGGCGTGATGTATAGCCGGGGTCCGGCGCCGCTGACCGACACGGACACGATTGTGCTCGGCGACTTCACCAACACCACGGGCGATCCGGTGTTCGACGACACGCTGCGGCAAGGGCTCGCGGTGCAGCTTCAGCAATCACCGTTTCTCAGCCTCGTCTCGGACGAACGTATCCGCAGAACGCTGCTGCTGATGGACCAGCGGCCCGATGCGCTGCTGACTCCGGACATCGCTCATGATGTGTGCGTGCGGACCGCGAGCGCTGCCGTGCTCGATGGCTCGATTGCGAGCCTCGGCAGTCAGTACGTCGTCGGCTTGCGTGCCAGGAACTGCACCACGGGCGACACGCTCGCCAACGAGCAGGTGCAGGCGGGACGAAAGGAAGATGTGCTCGGGGCCCTGAGTCAGATTTCGAGCCGATTCCGAACCCGCGTCGGTGAATCGCTTGCGACGATCGAGAAACACTCGACGCCTCTCGGCGCGGAGACCACCACCTCGTCGTTGGAGGCCTGGAAGGCCTATAGCACCGCGGTGAAAGTTGTCATGACGTCCGGCGGCTCGACGGGGCTGCCGCTGTTCGAGCGTGCAGTCGCGCTCGACCCGAACTTTGCGAGCGCGCATGCGAGGCTCGGAATCAATTACAGCGGGCTCGGAGAGTCGATGCGGGCGCGGGAGAGCCTGCTCACGGCGTACCGATTGCGCGATCGTGTCAGCCACGTCGAGCGGTTCTACATTGAAACGCTGTACGATCGCGACGTCACCGGCAACATGGAGCGAGAGCGACAGACCCTGGAGTCGTGGGCGCGGACCTATCCGCGCGATCCGCGTCCACAGGGGTTGCTGTCGGGTCTCGCCACGGGGAGCACAGGTAGATATGAGCTGTCGATCGACGCGGCCACGAAATCCATCGCGCTCGACGCTGAACTGGTAGCGCCCTATGCCCAGAAGGCCATCAGTGAGATCCGCCTGAATCGGCTGGCAGATGCCGAGGCCACGATCCGGCAAGCAACGGAGCGCAAGCTCGAGCATCAAGATTTTCCGCTGTTTCGATACTTCATTGCCTTCTTGAGCGCGGATCACGCGGATCAAGAAGAGACGAGACGCAAGGCGGCGCTGGCCAGAGGCAGACCGTCACTCGAAGACATGACTTCGCACCTGGAGGCGCTCGCCCTGGCTCGTTCCGGACGATTGCGGGAAGCGAGGCTGGCCTCCGCGATCGCCGTTGACATCGCGCAGCGGTCTGGCAGGCGCGAACGGGCGGCGATGTTCGAAGCGGCACGAGCCGTGTCGGAAGCGTTTTACGGCGATGCGGTGGCAGCCGGAGAGAGGGCAGTCAAGGCTCTCAAGCTCGCCAGGGGTCGCGAAGTGGACTATTCCGCCGCGTTCGCATTGGCCCTCTCCGGCGATGTGGCTCGAGCCAGACCCCTTGCGGCCGACCTCGAGAAGGGCTTTCCTGAGGATACGTCGGTGCAATCGATGTATCTGCCGACGCTTCGGGCCTTGTTCTCGGTAAACGCGCATGATGCGCGCGCGGCGATTCAAGCGCTGCAGACCGCCTCGCGCTTCGATCTCGCGGTAGGCGGCATTGGCTTCCGCGGGTACTTCGGCGGACTCTATCCCATCTACATTCGCGGAGTCGCGTATCTCGCAGCCCGTCAACCTGCCGCAGCCGCCACCGAGTTCCAGCGGATTCTCGATCATCGAGCGATGGTCCTCGTCGATCCGATGGACGCGATGGTGCGCCTGCAGCTGGCGCGAGCGCTGACGCTGCTGGGCGATGCCGTGAAAGCGAAACGCGCGTACGACGATCTGTTCAGGGTGTGGAAGGATGCAGACCCGGACCTTCCTGTTCTCAAACAGGCACGCGCGGAATACGCAAAGTTACCGACCGCCCATGGACAGTGACCGCTGGAATCACGTCGATCAGCTGCTGCAATCCGCGCTCGACATCCCCGCGGTCGAGCGCGACGGCTATCTGCGCGACGCGTGCGGCGGCGACCGCCGGCTGGAAGACGAAGTCCGTTCGCTGCTCGCCGCACACGACCGAGCCGACAGGTTCCTCGGCGCTGCGGCGATCGATCTCGCCGCACGCGAGCTGGCCGGAGAGCGCCGCGCCGACGGCAGTCAGGCAGGCGGCGATCTGGTGATCGGTTACACGCTCTCGCACTATCGCATCGTCGAGAAGCTCGGTGCCGGCGGCATGGGCGTCGTGTACAAAGCGGAAGACACGCGGCTCCATCGCTTCGTCGCGCTCAAGTTCCTCACCGACGAACTGGCTCTGGACAAAGAAGCGTTGAGCCGCTTTCAGCGCGAGGCCCGGACCGCGTCCGCGTTGAATCATCCGAACATCTGCACGATTCATGACGTCGGCGAGCAGGACGGTCGTGCGTTCATCGCCATGGAGCATCTGGAGGGCTCCACGCTGAAGGAGACAATCGCCGCGGATCGGGGCGTCGAGCTCGAGATGTTGCTGACGCTTGGCGTCGAAATCGCCGACGCGCTGGATGCCGCGCACGCCGCCGGGATCGTTCACCGCGACATCAAGCCCGCCAACATTTTCATCACCCCGCGCGGCCACGCCAAGATCCTGGATTTCGGGCTGGCGAAAACCGGACGCCGCAGCGCACACGAGACCGCTTCTGCGGAAATGACCTTCACCGCGACGGAACGCGGCATGGTCCTTGGGACGGCCGCCTATATGTCGCCCGAGCAGGCGCTCGGCGACCTGGTCGATCACCGCGCCGACATCTGGGCCCTGGGCCTGGTGCTGTACGAAATGGCAACGGGAACGCGTCCGCCAGCTGCGGTGCGACTCCGTGTCGAGAAGTCGCCGGAGTTGGAGCGCATCGTTTCGAAGTGCCTCGAGACCGACCTCGAGCTCCGCTACCAGCGGGCTTCAGACGTTCGCGCAGACCTTCAACGCGTGAGAAGAGACTCGGGCGCTACGCAGGCGCCCGGCTTCAGCGCCACGCTGCCGAAACGCTGGCGGATGGTTGCTGCTGCCGCCGCCGTTGCGGTGCTGACGCTCTCGGTCGCGGGGTACGCCTATCTTCACCGGGCGCCGACTCTCACGGGGAAGGACACGATCGTCCTCGCCGATTTCGAGAACAAGACTGGCGATCCGGTGTTTGACGACACGCTGCGCCTGGGACTGTCCGTGCAGCTTCTACAATCCCCGTTCCTCAGCCTGATTTCGGACGCGCAGATCCAGCAGACGCTGGCGCTGATGGGACAGACGAAAGATGCGCGCCTGACCGCGGAGATCGCCCGGCACATCTGTGAGCGGACCGGCAGCGCCTCAGTGCTGGACGGCTCGATCGCCAGCCTTGGCAGCCAGTATGTCCTTGGCCTGCGCGCCAGGAACTGCAGCACCGGAAGCATTCTCGCGCAGGAGCAGATCCAGGCGGCGAAGAGAGAGGACGTCCTGAATGCGCTGAGTGAAATCGTTCGCCGGCTCAGGCCTCGCCTGGGTGAATCACTCGCCACCGTGGAAAAGCATTCGACGCCGCTGGTCGATGTCACCACGTCCTCGCTCGAGGCCCTGAAAGCGTACAGCACGGCCACCAAGGCGAACCTGGCCTCTGGCAACAAGGACCAGGCCCTGCTCCGTCGGGTGGTCGAAATCGATCCGAATTTCGCGATGGCGTATGCCAACTTGGCGCTTTCCTACAGCGGCGTCGGAGAATCAGTGCTCGCAGCCGAGAGCGCGACAAAAGCGTTTCAGTTGCGGGAGCGCGCCAGCGAGCGGGAAAGGTTCTTCATCACCTTCAACTACGATCGCGAGGTCACGGGGAATCTGGAACGCGCGTTCCAGACGCTCGAACTCTGGGAGCAGACCTACCCTCGTCGTTCGGCCCCTCCGGACGCGATGGAGCTCCTGGGGGGCCTCTCGACCAAGGGCACCGGACGGTGGGAGATAGCCGTCGATCGCGCGCGAAAGACGATCGCCGTCTATCCGGACGTGGTCATGGGATATGCCAATCTGGCGCTCTCGAGTTTCTTTCTCGACCGGTTCGGCGAGGCAGAGAACGCCCTCCAGCAAGTCGCCGCGCACAAGAAAGAGTGGCTGGAACTGCCGCAGTTCCTGGTCTACCGATACAACATCGCGTTCATGACCGGCGACGACGACGAGATGGATCGAGCCGTCGCTCTGGCCAGAGGCAAGCGTCAGGCAGAACACTGGGTGACGAACTCCCAGGCCCTTGCTCAAGCTCGTTCCGGCCACGCGCAAGCGGCCCGGCGACTCTCCAGCCGGGCCGTGGATCTGGCTCTCCAGGAGGGACGGCGCGAGGCGGCGGCGACGTATCAGTCCGCGGCGGCGGTATGGGAAGGGCTGTACGGGAACGCCAACGAGGCGAGGGCGAAAGCCGCCGCCGCCCTCGCGGTGACGACCGGCCGGGACGTCGAATACGCCTCGGCTCTTGCCTTGGGCTTCGCGGGTGATTCCTCCCGGTCCGCGGCGCTGGCCGATGATCTGGACAAGCGATTCCCGGAAGACACGTTCGTCCGGTTCACCTATCTGCCGGTTCTTCGTGCGTTATCCGCGCTGCAGCGGGGTCAATCAACGGAAAGCCTGGAGCGACTGGAACCGGCGCGTCATTACGAACTGGCTGTGAATGGGCTCAGCGTGGGGCTGTACTTGGGCGGCCTGCACTCGGCCTACATTCGCGGCGAGGCCTTTGTGGCCGCCCACCGATATGCCGAAGCGGCCGCCGAGTTTCAGAAAATTCTCGATCGTCGCGGTATCGTCGGCGCGGATCCGATCAGTGCCCTGGC
>DATNCQ010000058.1:0-24530 GCA_035571515.1 Vicinamibacterales bacterium | reverse complement strand
CAGCGGCGAGGAGGGGCTCGCCGAGATCCGCCAGATGATCCAGAACAACGCGGTGCCGCCGGCGACCACGCCCGGGAAGGTGACGCAGAAGGACGTCCTCGCGCCGTACGTCGATCACGTGATGTCGTTCATCGATCCGTCCGTGATCAAGCCGTTCAACGTCGTTCTGGACGCCGGCAGCGGCATGGGCGGGTTGGTGGCGCCGAAGCTGTTCGATCGGCTGCCGTGCCGGACGACGCGGCTCTGCTTCGACATCGACGGGCGCTTCCCGAACCACGAAGCCAACCCGCTGATCGAGGAGAACCGCAAGGACATCACCGAGGCGGTGATCGCGCAGAAGGCCGACATCGGCATCGCCTGGGACGGCGATGCGGACCGCTGCTTCTTCATCGACGGCACCGGCGCGTTCGCGTCGGGCGACTTCATCACGGCGCTGCTCGCCGAGGCGTTCCTGATCAAGAGTCCCGGGTCGACGATCATCTACGACCTGCGCGCCAGCTACGCGGTGAAGGACACGGTGGCGAAATACGGCGGCACCTCGCTGATGAACCGGGTCGGGCATGCGTTCTTCAAGCGGCGGATGCGCGAGACCAACGCGGTGTTCGGCGGCGAGGTGACCGGACACTACTACTTCCGCGACAACTTTTACGCTGACAACGGCTTCATCCCGGCGCTGCTGATGCTGGAGCTGATGTCGCGCAAGGGGCTCACGCTGCACGATCTGCTGAAGCCGCTGAACGACAAGTACTTCATCTCGGGCGAGATCAATACCAAGCTGAAGAGCATGAACGAAGTGCCGCCGCGACTGGTGGCGATTGCCGCGAAGTACGCCGACGGCCACCAGTACCAGCTCGATGGCCTGTCGGTGGAATATCCCGACTGGCACTTCAACGTCCGACCGTCGAACACCGAGCCGCTGCTGCGGCTGAACCTGGAGGCGAAGACGGCGGCGTTGATGGATCGGAAGCGCGACGAGGTGCTGGCGCTGATCCGCGCGTGAGAATACAATTGGCGAGTTGAAGAATCGGAGCGTTGGTGATTGAATCCACCAACTCACCAATCAGCAACGCGCCAGCTGCCAGCGCCGTTCAATTTGCGGGCTTAGTACAATGGTAGTACAGAGGCTTCCCAAGCCTCGGACACGGGTTCGATCCCCGTAGCCCGCTTTACCAACTTTCTACAGCTCAATCACTTCCCGATCTCGCCGTTCGCGTGTCCAGAATGTCTCCGGGAGACGCGCCACACGCTGCGCACTGCGGACCGCTTTGATGACCCGATCGCCCGTGATCGGGACACCACCTGCCAGGCTTTGCGTGTGGGGCTTAGGCTGGACGACCCGGATGGCGTGGTCGTGTTGCGTTGGAGCCGTGTCCCATCTGCGGAGAGGACGTGCCCGCTCTGGACCTGCCCAACGGCTGGTTTGAGACCAGCAGCGCGGACCCCACGCCGACGGCCGCCAGCGAGGCTAGATGGGCGATCGAGAAGATCCCGACGACACGCTGGTTCACGCGGATGAATTCGATGAGGAATCGAAGTGCGCCTGCGCCGATGAAGTATCGTCCCAGGACGATCGCGTCCGGCACACCGCTCCGCCGCCACTTGAGCAGGAGCCATCCAAGCACACCGAGACCAATCGCTTCGTACAGCTGCGCCGGATGAACACGCAACGTCGTCGGTGGCAACCCCTTCGGGAATGCCACGCCCCAGGGAAGATCAGTCGGCCGACCGTAGTCGTCGCCAACGAGGAAACAGCCGATTCGCCCGATCAGGTGTCCGAATGCCAGCGCCGGCGTCGCGGCAGCGAGGGTCGGTACTACCGGCCATCCGCGCAGGACGATGTAGGCGAGTCCGGCACCGACGCCGCCAAGAAATCCTCCGTACCAACTCAGGCCCCCGCGCGACAACAACAGATCCATCGTCGGTGCCTCGGCTGCGTGCTCGATGGTCCACAGCAGCTTGGCGCCAGCGAAGCCGCCGACCACGCCGACAATCCCGGCGTCGGCGGCGTCTGCCGCCAAGTCGGACCGCCGCAGCTCGCGGCGGAACAGCCATAAGCCAATCAGAACGGCGACCGCCATCATCACGCCGAAGCTGGTGACCTCGAACGTGCCGATCTGGAACAGGTCGGGATACATACGACTTACGGCTTTGGTTTGTTCGAGAATCTCATCGGGTTCGCGAGGAATTCGCTGCGCGTCTGCTCGCGCAAACCAGGGCGAGGCCGGGAGTTGACCCGATCGCGGCCGCGCGCACGAAGGATCGAATCGTCACAGCGTTCACACGTCTACCGAATATGCATGCGAGAGGAAATTTATCTCCGGTGGGGATGGTGGACAAACCAGATGCTCAGCGCTAATACGTCAGAGCGAAGCCGCCGCCGGGCCGAGAATACGCCGCCACGAGACCCCAGACAGGAACACCACCGGCGCGATCCGTCTCGCCGATCGGGCGTCCATCTGCGCTGAACAACTGCCACGCCGCCGCGCCGCCCTTGTTCCACGCGGTTTCCTCGGTCCAGGCCAGGAGTACGGTGCCGTCATCACCAACCGCAAGAGCGGGATGTTTACGTGTGCGGTCGTCGCCGGGTGCCGCGACGACCTGCGAGACGTTGCCACTGGCGGCGTCGACTCGGGCCATGTAGATCTGGCCTTTCGTTTCCCACGCAGTGAACATTCCGGACACACCCTCGGCGAATGCCTGGGTGCTCATGACGCACGCGCCGACGTCCCATCGATCGATGCGCTTGCCGTCGAAATGCTTTCCAAGGTCGCGCGACGTGAGCAGGTACATGTCCCGATTCATCACCTCGAACGCCGACCGGAACAGCACGTACAGCGCGCCGCGGCGATCGGCGAATGCGCCGAGACCACAACACCCGCACGCGCCCGTGGGTTCATCGAACACCGCTCGCTCGTGCTCGAACGTGCGCCCGTCGTCATCCGATCGCGCAACCCAGACGCGGCGCTGCCCTTCTTCGCGCTCTCCGGGAACGTTTGCATGCCACACGACATACACGTGCCCGTCGCGGTCGGCAGCGACCGCGCCTCCGCCGTCGATGTTGTAGCCGCCATGCATGACATCGCGCTGCGGCTCGAATGCGGTCCGTTCTGAGTTCAGCCGCGTGTAGAACATCGGCGTTGCCCCGGGTCCCGCGGATTGCGAGCCATTCCACGCGACATGGACGCGACCCGAACGGCCGACCGCAATCTGGCCGCCGCGCACCGTGCCAGTCGCAATCGCTGAGCCCGGAATCGAATTCACCTGGACCGGCGTGGCAAAGGTGCGACCGCCGTCCGCCGACACCATATAGAACAGGTCGCCATGCGCGGGTGTGCCGCGGAAAAAAATCAGATGAACGCCGCCCATGCTGTCGATGGCCGCCTGCGGCTGGATTCCGTTGTCGGGAAGTCGCCCGATCGCGACCGCCGTCGCAGCCGGTCGGCCAACATCCGCGAAGACGCAAAGTCCGGCGGCGACGATGCAAAGGGCGAGGTCGCCTATCCTGCGCATCGGCGTAGTTTACGGCAACGGTGCAAAGGTGTGGCGAGAGCCGGCTGTTCAGGTCCCATCAACCTCGCGAACCAAGAAGCGACCGCATCCTTGGTCGTCGATGTTCCAGTGTAAACTCGCTCCCACTTGCTGACGCAACAGCGCACCTTCAACGCCATGCCCACACAGAGGGACACATGCCAGACATCGAGCGGATTAGTGTTGAGGAAACGCACAGAAAAGTAGGCGCGAACCAGGCACTCCTCGTCTGCGCTTACGAAGACGAAGCGAAGTGCAGAGCGGTCGGTTTAGACGGGTCCATTTCGCTGACCGACTTTCGGGCAAAGGCGGCATCGCTGCCGAAGAGCCAGGAAATCATCTTCTTCTGCGCCTGACCGGCAGAAGGCAGCGCTGCCGGTCAGGCAGCGAAATACCGCGCTCAGGGCTTCACCTCAGTCAAGGCGTTGAAGGGTGGCGTTGAAGCGTGGAAAGCTGCGGGTCTTCCGGGAGCTGCGTAAATCCGACGCTCACGGCGTGGATTGGCCGATCCCGCGAAGGGACCCGAGCGATCAGTTCGTGTCGAACATGATCACGAGCGTGTCCAAAATGTCTCCAGGACGGGGGTCGAATCCAGAGCACTCGAGCGAACGCCGGTGAACGACCGCGCTATCGCTAACCGCCGACGCATCACACTGTTAGCACCTCACTGATGACCTGAGCGAGCTACGGTTGGCTAGCCACGCGAAGGTTGCCCACCGTCGCGCGAAGGTGGGCCATTCCGCGCTCCGGTAAACACGCTGGTAATCCGGTTTGCTCACACGTCAGCGTTCGTACCGGCGACCCGGAGCGTTCACCGCGCGGCCATCGGTGGTAAAGGCCACGAGGCACCGCGGGCAATACCGGAGCCCGCTGGTTGTGAGAGTCGAGTCGAGTATTAATAGCTGATCGGGGGCGTGGGGCGCGGGGCATGAGCGCCACAAGGCAACCCGATCTTCAAGTGCGAGTTTGTCCACCGCTCGTTGAAGGTCTTCGAACGTCACATTGTCTACCGGCTGAGGCGATGAGTAGTGAGCCAGTGTTAGGGCGCAACTGACCGCTGATTCCCCCGAGATCGGGTCCGACATGGCCGCCGCTGCCTACGGCCAGCCTTGCCGATCATACGTTTCTTCCCGGCAGCTTCACGTTGCCGGCACTTACCGTGCTAGCCAAGACATGACGTCACGCGACACGTCTGCACAACCACGCACCGCAGCAACTGAAACAACGTCGACCTTCACTAGCATTGGGGACACGCCGCCGCGGCACGCCGCGAGATAGGGAGTTACCTGATTACGCGACCGGGCCGAGGCCGACATCATTCGACGCCTTGCCCGAATCAGAGGGCGAGGCACTCGTGAGCAGCCGGGTCTGACTCGCGCAGGGGATACGGATGACTCTATACAACACCATTCCGTCGGCGGTCCCAGCCCTGCGACCGACGATTTTGATCGTGGACGGCGATCCCGACACGCGCGCGCTCTACCGCGCGATATTCCCGCCCCAGGACTACGTGGTTGAGGAATGCGACGACGGAGCCGAAGCCCTTGGGACAGCAATCTGCAGGCCCCCCGATCTCGTCATCATGGAGACGCAGCTTTCGCGCATCAGCGGCTTCGACCTGTGCCGGCTTCTTCGCGCCGATCTCGCGACCCGTTCGGTGCCAATTGTCGTCGTGACCACGGCCGCGACTGCAGCCGATAAGCTGCGCGCGACCACCGCGGGAGCGAATGCCGTTCTGACAAAGCCGTGCTCGTACGAGGACGTGGTCGCCGCGGCCCGTCAACTACTCGACCGCGCGTCAGGCTTCGATGAGTGCGCCCCGGTTGACGGATCAGAGGCGAACACAGGGCCCTCGGCAGTCCCACTGAAGAAACGGTGTGGCTCGCGCAGCCTTCACCGCGAACGAACGACCACACCGCCACGACAACCTCCGGTGCTCCATTGTCCGGGTTGCGACAGCATCCTCGGTTACGACCACAGTTTCATCGGTGGCGTGAGTGCGCGCTCACCCGAGCAGTGGGATTACTTTGTCTGCCGCCGATGTGGACCCTACCAGTACCGGCACCGCACCAGGAGCCTGAAGCGCACGACGTAGCCGGCGGGCACGTGGGGCGGACGAATCGTCCGCCCCCGCAGCGCGCTCGTGACTACGGTGAACGGCGCCTAGTGCTGAAGGTTCTCCGTCGACTTGATGACGTTATCCGCCACCGTGCTCGCTGCTTCCTGGACCTGATGTGTGGCGTCGCGCGCCAGGTCACGCGCGCGACCGACGACGCTGTCGCGCGTTTCGCCCATCAAATCGTTCTCGACGTCGGTCTCCGGAATTGCCAGGCCAAATGCCGCACCGAGCATCAGCGCGCCGGCGCCGACGATCAACGGATTCTGCTCAATCGCCCGCTGCAGTTGATTCGTGCGCCGCGTGACAGCGCGTGTGACCGACGCGGCGTCAGGCGTTCCTGCTCCGTAGGCGTGATCGCGTGCGCCAGAGTGGCGCTCGAAAGAGGGAGCGGAGCTTCGGGATCGGGCCGTGAGCCACCAGGCCGCACCGACACCGATGAGTGCCAGCGGGATCGGATTCTCGCGAGCCGTCGTGACGACGCCGGCGGCGGCGTCGCGCGTGTAATCGACCGCCTGTTGTGCCGTCTCACCGGCAGATCCCGCCAGCTCGCGCACTTTGTCGGCAGCTGCCGTTTTCACTCGCTCGCTGGCGTTCGCCACGATGTTCCCCGGTTTCAGTTTTTCCCGGATGGCGTCGATTGTTTCCGACATTTCGCCGCGAGTGTCCGCGATCTCCCCACGGATCTGCCTGGTCCGCTCGTCGACCTGGTCGCGCGGTTCGTCACCGGCGAAGCCGCGCGTGTCGTCCATATTCATGCGCCTTGACGTGTCGTCCATGCTGCGGTCTCCTTCAATGATTCGATGGCCTGGGTCGGCGCGACGCTGGTGCGCCGCATCTGTTCGATGCCCCTGGTGACGAGGAGGTACCCGCCCCCCATCGTGACGACGGCGACGATCAAGGCGGAGAGCCACGGCGACAGGCCGACTTGTGCCAGCGCGATCACGATCGCCGCCAGCAGCACCAGCAGGCCGGCATGGGCGAGCGCCCCGCCCGCGGCCGCAAGGCCGGCGCCGGCTGCGGCCTTCCTGGCCTTCGCGGTCATTTGTGTCGTCGCCAGTTCGACTTCCTTCCGGACCAGCTGACCGGTCTCCCGAGACAGCTCCGCGAGCAGCTCGCCCAGGGACCGCTCATCGTTTCGCGCCGACATCACGATCTCTCCGTTCGCGCGCTCGACTTGCGACCGCGGGTGGAGCGCGACGCGGTGTGGGAATCGGCACGCGTGCCGGAGAGCGATCGACCCGCTGCCACGTCGGGATTAGATTCTTCAGGGGCAGCGAATGCGACCTCGGCCTCTCCACCGGTCTTGCCGACACCGCGGTCGGAGGCGCTGGTGATCGGCGCGCCGCCCGGGTAGCGCGAGCGATAGGTTCCGCCGCCGGCAGCGAGATCGGCTGCCCGCCGCGAGCTCTTGAGGAACCGGGCAGCCACCAATCCGAGCGCGAACGCCGACCCGATCACAACTGCGGGCTGCCGGCGCGCAAGGCGCTGGACGTCGGCGGCGAGCTCGTCGATGTCCTTTTCCTTGAGACGCCGCGTCCAGGTGTCGACTTGATCTGCTGCCTGGTCGATGTAATGCGCGATTGTTTCGTGTTTCTCATCGCGAAGTCGCTGCGTGCTCGAGCGGACAGCCTGGGTGACGCTGCCGAGTGCGGCGACGCCGCGATCTTTCTGCTGCGCCAGTTGCGTCGTCGCGCTTTGCTTGACGCGGTCGAGAACGCCGCCGTCACGCTTTGCACCGCTGGTTCGCGGGGCGCGGTCGGCGATGCCCAGCTCGGTCGCGTCGACAGACGGAGTAGAGCGTTCGCTCGAGGTCGAGCGCGTCGCCGCGCGGTTGGTCGATGTGTAACTCGGATCTGACATGGGGCCTCCCGGATTCTCTTGAATGAGTGATCACTCTGGAAGGTTCGTGCCAGCGGCCGGCCCACCTTCCCGAGTGGTGCGCGAACTACGCCGCGTCGCCGATTCGGGAGCGGTCCCGAACATACCGGGATAAACAATCCTCCAGGGGTGGAAGAGCTGCGCCTCGCTCGCTGCCGAGCGCACTGAATGGAGGACGCCGGGCGGGGGCCGGCGAAGGCCCTGGTTCGATCGCATCGGGATCGAATCCCGCAGCGGCCGCGGCCATCCGCGCGAACGCCATCCAGGACAACGCGCCGGCATTGGCGAGATGCCACACGCCGGACGCGCCGTCGATCAGGAGATCGAGCGCGCGATCGACGAGGTCGGGTACGTAGGTGGGAGAGACGATCGCATCGCTGGCGGCTCGGAAGGTGCCGCCGGCCGACAACGTTTCGAGCAGGCGGGTCACGAAGTTTGCGCGATCCGACGGGCCAAAGAAGGCGCTCGTCCGAATCACCAGCGCGCCGGGCGCCAGCGCCAGCACGCGCCGCTCGGCCTCGGCCTTGGTGCGGCCATAGATGTTGAGCGGGGCGACCGGATCACTTTCGACATAGGGCCGGCGGGTCGCCCCGTCAAAGACGAGATCCGAAGAGAACGTCACCAGCTGAATGCCGCGCTGACGGCACACCATCGCGAGCACCGATGGCCCGACGGCATTCGCGCGCCGGCAGGCGACCGGTTCCCGCTCCGCATCGTCGACTCGCACGTACCCGGCCGCATTGACGATCGCCCAGGGCTTGCGGCGTGCCACGACCGCTCTCACAGCTTCTGGATCGCTGATATCGAGGTCGCGCCTGGTGAGCGCCACACAGGCCAGCCCGCGGCTGTCGCACGCCTCGACGAAGGCGCGGCCCAGCGTCCCGCCCGCGCCGGTAATCAGGATTGACTGCGCCGATGCCGGGAGCGCGCCGGGCGGGCGACGCCACCAGCCGGGCACGCTCAGCACCGGATGGCTCGGGGTACGGCCGGCCGCAAGATCGACGATCAGACGCGCCACGCCGGTGGCCCGAGGCACTCCGCTGTGAATTTCGAACGCGCCCGGTTCGTAGCGCGTCGGGGTGGTGCGGCGCAGGAGTGAATCCCAGTCCCATGAACCCAGGAGCGCCCAGGCAGTCACGGCGCGGACGTCGGCGCCGAGCGCAGCCGCGTCGTGGGCGCCGCGCCACGCGTCGAGCAGCCAGCGCATCTGCTCTTCGCGCGTGCATCCAAGGTGGGCCTCCGTGATCGCCACCGGCAGGCCGTATCGCTGCCAGGCTTCGAGCAGCACCGCCTGGTGTGCGCGGATGCCGACGCCGGGCACCCTCACCGCATCGACGTCGGCGTACCGCTGCCGTCCGTTGCCGCCCCACGATCGTGACGGGTAGCGATCGAGCCGGTGATCGAGGAAGCGGTCACTCGTGACGTAGTAGTTCAGCCCGACCACGGCCGGCGGCGTCGGTCGGTCGCGCAGTCGCGCCAGCTCGCGCTCGTCGGCGCCGGCGTCACAAAGATACGTCCATAGGGGGTGGTGCTCACCCACTCGTCCGGCGAGGAGATCGAGGCTCAACCAGCGCCGGTGGTTCTCGAAGGCCGCCTGCGCCGCCACAGCGGGAGTCGACCGTACGAAGCCTGCGTCCTCGGTTTGCACCAGTTCCGCGTCCGGCACTCGCGTCCGGATCGCGGCCATCGCCTCGGCGATCGCACGGCACTCGGTCAGCAACGCGGTCACAAAGGAACGGTCGTCGCGGCGGTGCGGATACCAGATCCCATAGAGCGCGGCAAACCGGGCGGTGGTCAGCGGTTCGTTGATTGGGGTGTACTTTCGCACCCACGGATACCGCTCGGCGAATGCGGCGGCGTAGGCCGCGAGGGCATCGACGAAATGCGGATCGAGCAGGTGCGTGCCCAACGGACCGCTGCCGTGGTGAACGAGCCCGACGATTGGCTCGACGCCAAGCTCACGCAGCCGCATCAACGCGCGATCGCTGCCGCGCCAGTCGGCGCGGGCGACGCCCTCTGGCGCGATTCGTTCCCACAGCGCCGGGTATCGGACCGCCGCCACGCCGAGCGCGGCGATCGCGTCGATATCCCCGGGGCGCGCGTAGTGGCCGCAATGCTCCAACTGGTCGAGAAACTGATCGCCGACGCGGTTGATCGTGCACTCCACGCCGCCCCACAAAGCGATTCCCATCCCGGCGGCGGTGGTCACGAGGCGATGCATTCCGCGCGGCGGACTCCGGCGATCTTCGCGAACAGCGTCAACGCCTGGGCCACCACCTGATCCATGTTGTAGTACTTGTAGGTGCCGAGGCGGCCGACGAACTGGACGCCCGGCGTCGCCGCCGCAAGCTCCTGGTAGCGCCTGTACAACTCTGCGTTCTCCGCGCGAGGAATCGGGTAATAGGGATCGCCCTCCGCCTGCGGGTACTCGTAGACGCGCGTCGTCTTCGGGTGCTGCTGGCCGGTGACGTGCTTGAATTCCGTGACCCGTGTGTAGGGGTTGTCGTTCGGATAGTTGACGACCGCCACCGGCTGGACGCGTTCCGTATCCAACGTTTCCCACTGGAACTGCAACGATCGGTACGGCAGTCGTCCGAAGCGATAGTCGAAAAACTCGTCGATCGGCCCGGTGCAGATCACCTCGTCGTAGAGGACGCTCCCTTCGATCTCGTGGTAGTCGGTATTCAGCAGCACCTTGATGTTGGGGTGGTCCAGGATCCGCTCGAACATCCGCGTGTACCCTTTGAGCGGCATCGCCTGGTAGGCGTCGGTGAAATAGCGATCGTCGCGGTTGGTTCGGGTCGGGACGCGCGCCGTAACCGCGGCATCGAGTTCGGACGGGTCGAGACCCCATTGCTTGCGTGTGTAGTTGCGGAAGAACTTCTCGTACAACTCACGGCCCACCTGATTGAGGATGACATCCTCGGACGTTTTCAACTCGGCGCGCGGTTCGGCCACCGACTTGTAGAACTCGGCGAGCTGGAAGGCGTCGAGCTTCGTGCCGTAGAGCGCGTTGATGGTGTCGAGATTGATCGGGATCGGCACCAGCCGCCCGTCGACCCAGGCCTGCACTCGATGCTGGTAGGGATGCCATTCGGTGAACCGCGAGAGGTAGGTGAACACCTCCCGCGAATTGGTGTGGAAGATGTGCGGGCCGTACTTGTGAATCAGGATGCCGTGGTCATCGTAACAGTCATACGCGTTGCCACCGATGTGGCTCCGCTTGTCCACGACCAGAACCTTCTTGCCGAGCCCGGCGGCCAGCCGCTCGGCGAGCACGCTGCCGGCAAATCCCGCGCCGACGACCATGTAATCGAACACGCCTGCGACCTCCTACGATGCGGTGCGGGCGCCGGGCGCGCCGCGTGTCACACGATCGCTGATGGCTTGTTCGACGAGTTGGCGCATCCGCAGCCATGTGCCATCCCACGACAGGTGGGTCAGGAACGCGTCGCCCGCACGCAGCCGTGCGACGGGGTCTTCCGCCAGCGCCGCCTCGACGGCGGCCACGAAGTCCCCGACGCTGTCGGCGATCCGCGCCAGGCCCTGCTGGCCATAGGGGCGCACCACGTCGCGAATCGAGGTCGAGACGACCGACTTCCCTGCCGCGAGATACTCGGGCGTCTTGGTCGGGCTGATGTAGCGCGTCGCCTCATTGCGCGCGAACGGCAGCATCGCAACATCCCAGCCGCCGATGTACTCGGGCAGCTGCGCATACTGCTTCGCGCCCAGGTAATGGATGTTCGACGCACGCGGCAGCGCGACCGGGTCGACCTTCGCCGTTGGCCCAACCAGAATCAAGTGCCAGTCGGGGCGCGCGGACGCGACGCCGCTCAACAGCTCGTAGTCCATGCGCTCGTCGATGACACCGAAGTAGCCGATTCGCGGCCGCGGTATCGCCGATTGATCGGCCGGATCGCCCTGCACGCGTCGCGCCCCGGCGAAATGGGCCACATCGACGCTGCTCGGAAACAGGTGCACGTTCGGATGGTGCGTTCGCTTCGCCTCGAACAGCGTCTGACCGCCGGTGAAGACAACGTCGGCGCATCGGAAGAGCTCGCTCTCGTGCGAGCGCAGACTGGCCGGCGCGCCGGCGAACGCGGAGAGCTCGTCCATGCAGTCATAGACGACGCCGACCGGTTTCAAATCCTGCGCAACCGTCAACGCCATCGGGGTGTAGAACCAGACGACGTACTCGCCGGGCAGATGTTCGCGAATCGACTCGGCAAGGAGCTGCCGCTGCACGAGGGTCTGTTGTTCCGCCGACAGGCGCTGCGGCAGGTGCGGCACCGCGACGATGACGCCGTTGTCTTGCGACAGCACGATTCGCGGCTCGCCATCACTCCAGACCGGTTCTTCCACGTACATCACACGGCCGCTTCTCGCGGCGCGAGTGAGAAGATGCTGCGGGCGTTGGAAGACGAAATGCCATCGCAGATGCGAGAGGCAAGCTATGTTCATGGTGACCGTTCCCCCTGAGGGGAATTCCAAGTTTCATGCCGCCGTCGTTGGTGGCGGGATGAGGATGGTCGCCTGTCGTGGAATGCTTCGCTGGTAGCGCGCGGCGATTTGCGCGGCCGACGCATTAGCAGACGCGACGTCTGCCACGGCCACGATCGAGCCGCCGAAACCGCCGCCCGTCAGGCGCGCCCCGAAGACGCCGGCCGCTCGCTGAGCGACGTCGACGAGCGCATCGATCTCCGGGGTCGAGATCTCGAAGTCGTCTCTCATCGACTCGTGCGACGCGTTCATCAACCGGCCGAAGCGCTCGCCGTCTGACGCTTTCAGCGCCTCGCATGCCTCGATCACCCGGGCGTTCTCGGTCACGACGTGCCGTACGCGCCGGTTGAGCGGTTCGGGCAGGGTGAGCCTCTCGAGGTCGTCGGACTCCAGTGCTCGAAGCGATTCAACGCCCAGCAGCCTCGCCGCCTCGACGCATTCAGCGCGGCGCGTGCGATATTCGCCGCCGGCATGGCGGTGCGATACGCCCGAGTGGATGACGATCAGCGTGAGCGCCGACGGGAGAGGGACGCGCTCGAACGCCAGGCGTTGCGTATCGATGAACAATGCCGCGTCGCGATCGGCCAGGCTCGCGGCCATCTGGTCCATGATGCCGACCGGCGCGCCGACGAACTCCGTCTCCGCCCGCTGAGCAATGCGCGCGATGGTGAGGGGGTCGAGATCGAGGCTGAAGGCGTCCACGAGCGCGCGCAGCAGCGCGACCTCGAGCGCGGCGCTGGACGACAGCCCGCCTCCCAGCGGCAGATCCGATTCGATGCGCACGTCAAATCCGCCGCACGGCTGCCCCGCTGCGCGCAGCGCGGCGGTGACGCCGGCGACGTAATCGCCCCACCGGCCGGTCTGCGTTTCACGCCCGATCTCGTAGGTGCACCAGCGGTCCTCATCGTTGACGTCCCGGGTCCAGCCGCGGACACATCGGTCGCCGCGGGGCGCCATCACGACCGTCGTCCGCTGCGGCGTGGCGATGGGAAACACGAAGCCGCCGTTGTAGTCGGTATGTTCGCCGATGAGGTTGACTCGTCCCGGCGCGTCAGCGCGCACGGTCGGCGCTCGGCCGAACAGCGCCTCGAACGACGGCCAGGCCCGCTCAGCCACAATCCACCTTCACGGCTTGGAGCTCCGCGGCCTTGTCGTCGGGGTCGGTATCGGCGGTGAACACGCCGGCGCCAATTTCGCTGCCTGCGAGATACTTCAGCCGGTCGCGCATGCGGTAGGCCGGGTAGAACTCCGCATGAAAGTGCGCCTCGGGGCTCGCCTGGCCGTCGGTGGGGGCCTGGTGGATCGCCATCACGTAGGGAAATGGCCGCTGCCAGAGTCCGTCGTACTTCAGCAGTACGGTTTTCAGCGCGCGTGCAAAATCGCGCCGGCCCTCGCGATCGAGCGCGGCCAGCGACGCGGTTCGCCGCTGCGGAGCGATCCACACTTCGTACGGATAGCGCGCGCACACGGGCACGAACGCCACCATCTGCGCGCCCTGGTACAGCACCCGGTGTTCGGTTGCGAGCTCGTCAGCAGCCATTCGTTCGAGCAGCGTCTGCCCGCCGTTGTCGAAGAACGCCCGTTCGTTCTGCAGCGAACGCGCGGGGATTGGCGGGATGAATGGGTACGCGTAGATTTGCCCATGCGGGTGATTGAGGGTGACACCGACCTCCACCCCCCGATTCTCGAAGACGTAGACGTAGGCCACATCATCGCGGGCGCCGAGCGCCGCATACCGGTCGGCCCACACGTCGACGATCAACTCCAGGTGCCACAGCGGCAGGCTGCCCAGAGACGCGGTCGGGCTCTGGGTGAAGACCACGACCTCGCACGCGCCCAGCGCGGGTGCGGAAGGCACCGTCAGCGAGGGAGGGTCGTGCGCCAGCGAGGTGAAGGCCGGGAACAGATTCTCGAATACCGCAACGTCATAGGAGCCGGCCGGCAATTCAGTCGGGTGTCCTGGATCGACCGTGGGCGCCAGCGGATTGAACGACGCCGGTGGCAGAAACGTCCGGTGCTGCCGATGCGTCGCGTAGGCGACCCATTCGCCGCGCAATGGATGCCAGCGCAGGTGCCCGTTCGGCGCGAATCGCGCCGGTGACGGTGACGGCACCGGCCCTTCGATGGCGATCGCCTCGCGCGCGTACAGGATCAGCGTGCGGCCATCGCTTTTCTGCAGCTCCCGTCGGTTCATCGATCAGCCTGGTCATCGAGGCCGACCGCAGCCAGCGGATCGATCGCGTCGGCCTTCCGCGGATCGCCGCCGCGCGTGGCCCGCGCGATCAACGGCAGCGGGAACTTCGGCTGCCGGTCGGCCTTGAGCAGGCCGTTGGCCTCTTGAAAGGTATCCGCGAACTGGGTGTAGCAGAAGCCCGACAGCACCGCCAGTGACCGCACGGTGTCGAGCAGACGCGCGTACTCTCGCGCAAACTCCCCGGCTGTCGAGCACCGGGAATAACCCCACGATCCGGGGTCGACGGAACAGGCGATGCCCCCGAATTCCGAGAGCACGATCGGCTGCTCCGCCGGCGGCTGGTCGCCAAGAACCAGCAGGCGGCCCCCGGGCCGCTCGCGCCGGAACAACCGCGGCAGCACCTCGTCGGCGTGATAACGCCGGGCGATGCGTTCAGGCTGGCTGTCGTAGTCGTGAATCCCGATGATGTCGGTGGCCACGCTCTCCCACCCGTCGTTGCCAATCACAGGACGCGTGCCGTCGAGCGTCTTGGTGAGGTGGTACAACGCCTGGACGTAGTGACGCTCGTTGGCGTTGTCGGGCAGGTTCGGCACACCCCACGACTCGTTGAACGGCACCCACGCAACGACGCACGGATGGCTGTAGTCGCGGCGGACGACCTGCATCCATTCACGCGTGACCCGCTCGACCGATGTCTGGGTGAATCGGTAGGCGCTCGGCATCTCCGCCCAGACGAGGAGACCGAGGCGATCCGCCCAGAACAGGTAGCGGGGGTCCTCCAGCTTCTGATGCTTGCGCACGCCGTTGAAGCCCATCGCCTTCGCCAGTTCGACGTCACGCCGCAGCGCCTCATCGTCCGGCGCGGTCAGGCCGGAGTCGGGCCAGTATCCCTGGTCGAGCACCAGCCGAAGGTAATAAGGGCGGCCGTTGAGCACGAACCGATCGCGCTGAACGGCGACCGCGCGCAGGGCCGTGTAGCTGCTGACCGAGTCGAGCCGCTCGCCCCGATCGCGCCACAGCTCGATCCGGGCGCTGATCAAGGTCGGGGACTCGGGGCTCCACAGCAGCTCGTTGCGGTAGTCGTCGATTCCCGGATCCGACAGGGCGATGCGACGGTGCACTTCGCCTGCGATCACCGCGAAGGTGTCGTCGGCGAGGACGGTGTCGCCAATACTGAGGTGCACGTGCAGCCGCAGCCGCCCTTCCGTCGACCCGCTGACCCATGCCTCGAAGCCGATCTCCCAGCGTTCGAGGTTCGGCGTCCAGCGGAGGCGTTCGATTCTCGTCGCCGGCACCACTTCGATCCAGACGGTCTGCCAGATTCCAGACGTTCGCGTGTACCAGATCGAATGCGGTTCGAGCTGCCAGTCCTGTTTGCCCCTCGGCTTTGCGAGATCGAGCGGATCGTCCTGAGCCCGGACGACGATGGTCAGCTCAGGCGCACCATCCTGAAACGGCGTCAGATCGATGGTGAACGGCGTATAGCCGCCTTCGTGTGCGCCGGCGGGGTAACCGTTGCACCAGACGTTTGCCGAGTAATCGACGGCCCCGAAATGCAGGAGCAGCCGCGCGCCGGGCGCCAGAGCAGGCTGAGTGAAGGAGCGGCGGTACCAGCACGCGCGGAAGAAGCCGGTCTCGTTGATGCCGCTGGCAGGCGCTTCAGGTGCGAACGGCACGACGATCTGCGTCTGCCAGGCCACTTCACGCGGGTCGCTCCAGACCGCGTCGCGATCGAGCGCAAAGTCCCAGGTGCCGTTCAGCGACTGCCAGCCGTCACGGTAGAGTTGCGGCCTCGGGTAGCCGCGTGTGGTTTGATCCTCGGCAGGGTTGTCCATCGTCAATCAGGTCTCGCGCCGCTCGGAAGTCAGGGCCGGTCGCGGCTACCGCTGCGTTCTCGCGCGGGTCACGCTCAGCAGCAAGAGCGGCTCGATGTCGTAGTCCTCGAGCGTCGTCGGCCGTTGAGAGGCATCCCGCATGATTCGGCTCGCCAGCGACAGTTTTCCCTGTCCCACGCCGTTCGTCACGCGAAGTTCGATCAGCGTGAAGGGATCGTCGGTGGGATCCGATCGGAAGCCCGCCTCCTGGAAAGGCACCGAGCGATCGGTCGCCAGGATGACACGCTCGGTGCCGTCCTGGTTCTTGACCCCGTACGCGTAGTGCAGGTCGCACGCGCCCGTTTCTCCCCGCAGGTAGCCGACCCGCGGCAAGGTCTGAATCGTTTCCAGGAGTCGCTCCTGATGCTCGTCCAGCAAGCTGTCGAGTAGTCGTTGTCGCTCCCGTTCCGTCGAGCGGCGCTCGATGACGATCTCGACGGTGCCTGAGCGTCGATCGTTGGCAGTGACGGCGGTCGCCGTGAATCGCTCGGGCGCGGTGTCGACTGCGGCCGCGGGCCAGAACGCCGCGAAAGCGAAGAAGGCGATCACCACCGCGCTACCTGATTTCATGCGCCTCACGGCGGTGCAAGACCACCTCCATCCTGCGTCAGCGGTCGACGCAACTGTCGCGGCTTTGTTCGACGGTCGTGGCCTGCTGTTACCAACGGTTGATGCAGTCAAAGCCGACGATGACGCCACTGTGTCGCACGGCGCGCTCGCGTCTGGAATATGGGCGGTGCCGAAGGGCGCCAGCGATGTTGTTTCAAACGCTACCACTCATACGCGCACAGAGGCCGGGCGGGAACCGGCCGCTGTGCACTCTCCGCAAGCGCTGCATGGGCAAAGGCCGCGGCGTCGGCAGCGCGGCCGAACGAAAGCCTCGTCAGGATCTTGTCGCCGTGCGCGATCGTGATCTCGAACGGTGCTCGTCCGGCATCACGTCGGCTCGAGGTGCAGCGCACTCCGGCAGAGGTCTGCCAGAGAATCACATTGCCGGCCGCCGCGGCTGGCGTTTGTCTCTGATCGCAAGCGTCGGCGACGTCGACCCGGCGACGGTTGAATTGACAGATCATGCAGAAAAAGACTCCGGAATGATCGCGAAGCAAAGATGCGGCCTGCGGCTGAGCGAGCTACGGATGTGTTTTTACGGAGCACGGAAGCAGTGAACGGACGGCGCCTGTTGGCGACTCCTCAGGACGCCCGAATGTCGAACAGGTGATACGAGTACGGCGGCATATCGAGATACAGGCCCGGCGCCTGCAAGTCATCGCCCCAGCGCTGATACGAGGCGGCGCCCAGCAGGTCGCGCAGCTGCCAGGACGAGCCAGGCAGCCCCGGCCACTCCAGAGGCACGAAGCACTGCGCCTGATTCGCCGAATAGTTCACGACGACGAGGCGTCGGGCGTCACCCAGGGTCCACTGGTGGGCGATGAACGCACGATAGGCCTCGCCAGTCCCGGCCGCCCGCGGCTCGAGCAGGCGCCACGCGCCCTGATGAAACACGGGTTCGGACAGCGCACGCAGTAACCGCTCATAGTGCGCCTGCATCACGGGATCGGAAGGCTCCGCGGGGCGCCGACCGAGCTGCACCGGAACCTTGAGGCGCTGCCCTTCGATCTGGCCTTCGTGCACGAGACGCATTCCCGGCACCGTCAACGCGAGCACGGCTGCCGCGCGACTCCGTTCAGGACCGAAGGCCGCGGCGGCGCGAGGCTCGTCGTGGTTCTCGATGAATCGAGTGAGGCGCCGCTGGAACTCGATGCCGGCGCGCAGGTGATCGCGCGGCGAGTCCGCACTGCCGCCGAGCAGGCGGTCGTACAGGCGCTTGTCGTAGGTGTAGTCGAAGCCGAGCTGCTGAAGACGATAGTCGAGATCCCAGTAGACCTCGCCGACGACGACAAACGCCGGATGGGTAGTCTTGACGTTTCGGATCGCGTCGCTCCAGAAGTCCGCAGTCGGCGGCTCGAATTCCCCACCCCACGTCGGCACGAACACGTCGCGGAGCACCAGCATCGCCATGTCGCAGCGCACGCCGTCGCAGTGGTCGGCGATCGCGGCGAGCAGCTCTCGCAGGGCGACCCTCGTCTCCTCGCGGCGATAGTCCAGCTGCACCGTGTCGGTCCACCCGCTGTAGTGCGGATCGCGGCCGTGAGCAAAAATCCGCGGCACGCCGGCACTCTCGCGCCGGAAGTAATTCTGCGGCTCGCTGGCGAGTCGATCGGCTCCGGCCTGCACGAATCGGTGGGGATGCTCGCTCACCCACGGGTGATCGATCGCCAGGTGGTTGGGCACGAAATCGAGGACGAGGCGGAGGCCGACCTGTCGGAGGCGCGCTCGGAGCACGGCGAGCGCCTCGGACCCGCCCAGGGTTCCGTCCACCGTGTACCGGTGAACGGCGTACGGCGAGCCGACCACATCCGCTGCGGTGAAGTCGGGGAGGACGCGTGCGTACTCGGCGACAAGATCCGGGAGTGAGGACGCGATCGCTCGCGACCGTGGACTGCGCTCCCAAACCCCCATGAGCCAGACGCCGTCGAACCCGAGCGCGGCGATCCGTTCGAGCTCCGACTGCGGCACATCCGCGAGCGTGATGCGCGCGCCGGAGGCGGGCGACAACTCCCGCAGCCACGGCCACGTGTTGATTTCATAGAGGAGCGGATGCGCGGGCCATCCGGCGATGTCGATGAGCGGCGGCTCGAGCCGACCGGCGGCTTCACTCACGTCGCTTCGGGCACGCGTTCGGCCGCGGTTCCCGCCCGAACGCCGCTGATCGGCCGACAATAGGCCAGCAGCGACGCGACCAGCGCCGTCCAGCCGGTTTGGTGACTGGCGCCCAGCCCGCGGCCGGTGTCGCCGTCGAAGTACTCGTAGAAGAGGATGTAGTCACGCCAGTGCGGGTCATCCGCGTATTTCGCCAGGGAGCCGTGGCACGGGCGCGGCCGCCCGGCTTCCGGTACGAACAACGAAGCGAGCCGCTCCGCCAGCTCCTGCGCCACGCCATTCAGGTTGGTCAACCGGCCCGATCCGGTCGGGCATTCGATGCGGAAGGTGTCGCCGTAGTAGCGATGGTAGTCACGCAGCGCCTCGATCAGCAGGAAGTTGATCGGGAACCACACGGGCCCGCGCCAGTTCGAATTCCCACCGAACTGCCGCGAGTCCATGTCTCCCGGCACGTACGCGACCTCGTACTCGCGGTCACCGTCGGCGCGGAAGACATACGGGCGATCCTTGTAAACGCGCGACAACGACCGGACGCCATGCGGCGACAGGAACTCGCGCTCGTCGAGCAGGTAACGAAGGGCGCGCTCCAGCCGATTTCTGCCGGGGAGCGACAAGAGCCAGCGGCGGTGCGGCTCAACGCCCTCGATCTCGATTTCGGCGAGGCTCTTGATCAGGATCTTGCGGTTGGCGAGAAACCAATCGGCTCGTTTGGCGAACTCCGGCAGGCCCTGCTTGGTTCCATCCTCGACGAGCACGTGCACCGCGAGCAGCGGGATCAGCCCGATCAACGCGCGCAGCTTGAGCGGGGTGGACCGCCCGTCAACCAGCAGCTGGTCGTAATAGAACCCATCCTCCTCGTCCCACAAGCCTCGTCCACCCAGGTTGTTGAGCGAGTCGGAGATGAAGATGAAGTGCTCGAGGAACTTGCTCGCCACATCCTCATACGCGCGATCGTGGTGCAGCGCGAGCTCGAGCGCGATTCGCAGCATGCTCGTGCAATAGAAACCCATCCAGGCCGTGCCATCGGCTTGCTGGAGGCGACCGCCGGTCGGCAACGGCCGCGAGCGGTCGAACACGCCGATGTTGTCCATGCCAAGGAACCCGCCACTGAAGACGTTCCGGCCTTCGGGGTCGGTGCGATTGACCCACCAGGTGAAATTCATCAGCAGCTTGTGAAAGGCCCGTTCGAGAAAGGCGTGGTCGGTGCGGCCGGTCTCGACGAACACCTGCCAGCACGCCCACGCATGGACCGGCGGGTTGACGCTGGAGAGGTCGTACTCGAAGGCCGGCAACTGGCCGTTCGGATGCAAGTACCACTCGCGCAACAGCAGCAGCAACTGCTTCTTGGCCGCGTCCGGGTCGATGCGCGCCATCGGAATCATGTGGAACGCGAGGTCCCAGGCGAAAAACGCCGGGTACTCCCACTTGTCCGGCACGCTCAGCACGTCGCGGCTGAACAGGTGCGGCCAGTCGCGGTTGATCCGCGCCTCGCGCACCGCTGGCGGCAGCGGCAGTTTCGCGTCGCCGTTGATCCAGTCGGGGACGATGTATTGGTAGAACTGCTGCGACCACAACAGGCCGGCATAGGCCTGCCGGCTGACGGCTTGTTCGAGGGCCGGCAGATGCTGCGGGATCTTCGCCGCGTAGAAGGCGTCGGCTTCGGCCTTGCGAGCCGCGAACACCCGCTCGAAGTCCGCGAACGGCGATGCCGGCGCCTCGTCGTCGCGCGTCAGCCGCAGGTCGATCGAACATTCGGCCGTGGCCGGGAGATCGAGCACGTACACGACTGCCGCCTTCGTTCCTCCATCCTGCCGAACCAGATCCGTCCGGCCGTCGACGATGAAGTGGTGGAATGCGTCCTTGACGTAGGGACTCTCGTTGGGTGAGTTGAACAGCCGCTGCGCGTTGTTCTCGTTCTCGGTGAACAGGAACACCGGCCGCCGGCCGTCCGGGTGATCGCCCGCCGTCAGCCGAAAGCGTCCGAGCGTCTCGTGGTCGGCCACCACGCTCCGGTCGCCGGCGGGCGTGAGTCGCGGCTTGGCCCACCGGCCTTCATCGTAGGCCGCCCCCCAGGACCAGGTGTTGCGGAACCACAGCGTCGGCAGCAGGTGCAGCCGTGCCAGCCCGCTGCCGCGGTTCGCTACGGTCAGCCGAATCAGGATGTCGTCTGGAGATGCCTTGGCGTACCGCGCCGTGATGTCCCAGTACCGATCGTCATCGAACACCCCGGTATCGGTGAGCTCGTACTCCGGTTCGGCCCGGCCGCGTCGCCGGTTTTCAGCCCGGAGCGCCTCGTAGGGGAACTCTGCCTGCGGATACTTGTAGAGGGCCTTGAAGTACGAGTAGGTGGGCGTGGCGTCGAGGTAGAAGTACACCTCTTTCACATCCTCCGAGTGGTTGCCCTCCGGGTTGGTCAGCCCGAACAATCGCTCCTTGAGATGCGGATCCTTGCCGTTCCAGAGCGCCAGCGCGAAACACAAACGGCACTCACGGTCGGTGATGCCGAGCAGCCCGTCCTCGCCCCAGCGGTAGGCGCGCGCGAGCGAGTGCTCGTAGGGAAAGCTCTCCCAGTAATTGTTGTCCGCCGAATAATCTTCGCGGACCGTCGCCCACTGCCGTTCGCTCAGGTAGGGGCCCCACCGTTTCCAGTTCTTCGACCGCCGGGCATCTTCATCCAGCCGCTGCTCTTCAGGGGCCGCGGTGACCCGCTCACTGGTTCCAGGCATCGTTTCGCGTCCATCAGTCATCGGCGTGCGCACGTCCGAGCGCCGTTGCCGGCCTGCTCATCGTACGTCGTCCCGCCTGAACACGATGCTGCAATGCGAAGCGGTGATCGCACAAACAATTTCGTGCGTACAATGCCGGTGTCAGGCGGACGGATCTCAGGAAGTTCCGACAGCGCGAGAATGAGCAGGGGTGCTGTATGAGTGAGTACAAGTTTCACTGGTGGCCGTCCGGCAACAAACGTTCGCAGACGCAAAGCGTCACGCTGCAGGCGGAGTCGAACCTCCACGGCGCGGCACTCGCATTGCGGCAGTTCAGCCAGCTTGGGTGCGACATCTCGTCTCCACTCGCGCATGTGGACGTCACCGACGCCGACGGCGTCAAGCACACGTTGCTCGTCGAAGAGGTGCTCGACTGGCTGAACGACCCGAAACAGACCGACTTCATTCAGCGCGAGGGTCTTGCCGCGCTGCTCCACTGATTCGAACACCCCGCAGCGCGCATTCGGCTCCGGGCGCCGGGAGAATCGAGGCCGTCACCATGCCGGATGTCGCGCCCATCGTCTTCGTATCGATCGAGACGATCGTCCAATAGACTGCACCCGGACGCGGTGCTTCAATGACAGCCGACGGAGGTTGGGACTTGCCTCAGGAATTCGATGTCGTGTGTCTCGGCGGCGGCGTCGCCGGCGAGGCGCTCGCGGTCGGCCTGCAGGACAGCGGGCTGACGCTGGCGGTGGTCGAGCGGGAGCTCGTCGGCGGCGAGTGCCCGTACTGGGGCTGCGTCCCCTCGAAGACGCTGCTTCGCTCCGGCGAAACGTTGAGCGAAGCCGATCGCGCTCGCGTCCTCGCCGCATCACGCGTGGACTGGACGGTGGATTTCCCCAAAGTCTCCACGCGTGTGCGGTGGATGGCACGCAACCTCGATGACAGCCGGCCGGCGGCCGCGATGGAAGCGACCGGAGCCAGGCTGTTTCGAGGCGAAGGAACGCTGACGAACCCGCGCACGGTCAGCGTCGGCGGCGAGCAGCTAATCGCGCGCCGCGCCGTGGTGATCGCCAACGGCAGCACCGCGGCGATCCCGTCCATCCCTGGCCTGAACACCGTCGAGTTCTGGACCAACCGCCAGGCGGCGATTCCGAATGAGCTGCCGACCTCGCTGGCAATTCTTGGCGGCGGCGCCATCGGGGTCGAGCTTGGACAAGCGTTCGCACGCTTCGGATCGCGCGTGACCGTGATCGAAGCCGGGCCGCGGTTCCTGGGCCTCGAGGAACCTGAAGCCGGAGCGGCGCTCCGGCCACATCTGGAGGCCGACGGCATGATGCTGGTTGTCGGCGACCCATGCGTCGCGGTCGAACCGCAAATCATGGGACCGTCGGCCCAGCGCGCGGCCGTCGTGCTCCATTTGAAGTCTGGCGCCGTGGTACGGGCCGACCGCTTGCTGGTCGCCACCGGCCGTCGACCCAACATGGAGGCGTGGAAGTCAGCCGGGCTCGCGCAGACGGAGCGGGGATGGTTGAAGGTGGACCCAACCACGCTCGAAGCGCAGCCTGGCGTGTTCGGCGCCGGCGACATCACCGGGCTGGGTGGGTTCACCCACCTCGCCTACTACCACGCGCAGGTGATCGCGAGCCGGCTGCGGGGCATGGACGCGAGGGCCGATCACACCGCGATCCCGCGCGTGACCTTCACCGATCCGGAAATCGCGTCGGTCGGGTTGTCCGAGGCGGCGGCCCGCGCGAAAGGCCTCGACGTCGTCGTCGCCAGCGCCGATCCGGCAGAGGCGGTGCGCGGCTACATCCACGACTTCCACCGGGGCGCGCTCAAGCTGGTTGCCGATCGAGAGCGCGGGGTCCTCGTCGGCGCGACCCTGGTCACGCCGCGCGCCGGCGAGATCGTGGGCGAGCTCGTGCTGGCGATCAAGCTGGGCACGCCGCTGAAGACGCTCGCCGACGTCGTCCATCCGT
The DNA here is from genome assembly GCA_035571515.1 of Vicinamibacterales bacterium. Lineage (GTDB taxonomy): Bacteria > Acidobacteriota > Vicinamibacteria > Vicinamibacterales > UBA2999 > Gp6-AA40. The sequence continues at coordinate 1,026 of DATNCQ010000058.1, read as the reverse complement.
TCCCGGCCTTCAACCGGGTGCTCGGGGCAAGCCTGAACGAACTCGCGACGATGGCGGCGCGGCAACCGCGGCGCCAGCCTGATCTTGGTCACCAAGAAAAAACGGAGGTCACGATGAGTAACGCTCAAGCCAGTACCGCACCAGGAACGCACGTTCCCGCCGCGCCCGTCGATCTGAAGCTCGAGGTCGTCGTCATCCCTGTGTCCGACGTCGATCGCGCCAAACACTTCTACCAGGGTCTGGGATGGCGGGTGGACGCGGATTTCACCGCCGGCGAGAACTGGCGGGCGGTGCAGATGACGCCGCCGGGCTCACCCTGCTCGATTCATTTCGGCAAGGGCATCACAGCGGCCACGCCAGGCTCGGTGAAGAACCTGTATCTCGTCGTGTCCGACATCGAAGCGGCGCGCCGGGAGCTCGGCGCCGGCGGCGCCGACGTGAGCGGGGCGTTCCATTTCGCGGGGTTCGGCACACCGCCTCTCCCGGGCCCAGACCCCAACGGCAACTCCTACGGTACGTACGCCACGTTCAGCGATCCGGACGGCAACAGCTGGCTGCTCCAGGAGGTCAAGACGCGTCTTCCCGGCCGGGGCTTCAGCAACCTCGACGTCGCCACGCTGACCGAGCTGCTGCGTGAGGCAGAGACGCATCATGGCGAGTACGAGCCGACCGCTCCGAAGCATCACTGGTCCGAGTTTTACGCCGCCTACATCGTTGCGCGCGAGCAGGGGAAGGCTCCCGAGGAAGCGGCCAAGGATGGCGCCGTTCGCGTCGAACGGGGCGGCGAGCACGTGCGCGTGTAGAGGCGTCGGTGCGACCAGACATCGTTCCCGGCGCAGTCTTTCCGGACTACGAGCTTTCGGACCACCGCGGCAAGCACCGCACGCTGTCGGCGTTGCAGGAAGGCGATCCGCTCGTCCTGGTGCTCTCCCGCGGTGGCTTCTGTCCGAAGGAACGCAGGCAACACGAGGGGCTGCTACAACTCCATCGCGAGATGCAGGTCGGCTACTGCCGGCTCGTGACAAT
>DATNCQ010000057.1:0-105704 GCA_035571515.1 Vicinamibacterales bacterium | reverse complement strand
CGTCAGCAGGTCCTTGTTGTACTGGTCGAGCGAATAGCCGACGCCGTCCTTGTCCAGACCGTACACATGGAAGCCGGCCTTGAAGCGGCCATGGACGACGTCGTCGACGATGTCGTAGACGGCGTTGTCGACGCGCTTGATCATGGTCGTCAGCACGAACCCTGGCTTCACCATGTTCTGGTTGGCATCGACGCCAATCACGAAGTGCGTGGCCCGGCCGTTCACGGTGCCCGCCTGCTCGACCGCGTCGAAGGCGCCGAGCCCGGAATTGCCCGCCGCCGTGAAGATCACATCCGCGCCCTTGCCGATCTGGGCGAGCGCGAGCTCCTTGCCCTTTCCGGGATTGTTCCAGGAGCTGTCGTTGACGCCGACGTAGTTCTGGATGATTCGGATGTTCGGGTTCACCGAGCGGGCCCCCTCTTCGTAACCCTTCTCGAAGCGATGGATGAGGCCGATGTCCATGCCGCCGAGAAAGCCGAGGATCCCCGTCCTGGAAGCCTTGGCGGCGAGCAGGCCGACGAGGTACGACCCTTCGTGCTCCTTGAACACGAGCGACGCGACGTTCGGCAGCTCACTGACGCCGTCGACGATGGCGAAATGAATGTTCGGATAGTCTTTCGCGACGCTCTCCATGATCGGAGCCTGCGCAAAGCCGACGCCGATGATCAGATCGTAGTGGCGTTCGGCGAACGCGCGCATCGCCGGCTCGATCGACGTCGGATTGCCGGGTTCGATGTCGCGGAGGACGATGTTCAGGGCGGGCTTGCCGCAGTCCTGACCGTTGGGCCATGCACCGGTCTCGGCGCACTTGACGCCGGAGAACGCGGCGGCGTTGAACGACCGGTCGTCCTTGCCGCCGATGTCGAACACGATCCCGACGTGGGTCCTGGATGGATCGTCGGCGGAGTAGGCCGGGCGCGCGCAGGCGGCGACCCCCAGCGCGAGGGGCGACAGGAGAGCCGCCAGTGCTGCCGCCTTGACCGCCGTCATGAGCCATCAATGGTCGCACACGGGGAATCGGAAATCCGGGTTAAATTGGCCGATGCTCGTACATACCGACTATCTCTGGTTCACCACGAAGAAGCGGCAGGAGTTCATCCGGATCACCGACGAGGTCGCGGCGGTCGTTCGCACCAGCGGCGTCAAGGACGGCACGGTGCTGGTGTCGGCGATGCACATCACCGCCGGCGTCTACGTGAACGACTGGGAGAACGGGCTCATTCACGACTTCCAGGCATGGCTCGAGAAGCTGGCGCCGTCGGGACTGGATTATCGTCATCATCAGACAGGTGAAGACAACGCCGACGCGCACCTCAAGCGGACGATCATGGGCCACCAGGTGATGCTGCCGATCACCGCCGGCAAGCTTGACCTCGGGCCGTGGGAACAGGTCTTCTACGCGGAGTTCGACGGCCAGCGCCGGAAGAGGGTGATCGTGAAGGTGATGGGGGAGTAGGTGGACAGCAGCGCACTGCCAGCGCCCGCCTCCCGCGAATATCCCGAGCGCCCCATCGTCGGGGTCGGCGCGGTCATCGTGGACGCCGGGAAGGTCGTGCTCATCCGGCGCAAGTACGAGCCGATGAAGGGGCACTGGAGCCTGCCGGGCGGCATGGTGGAAATCGGCGAGTCGCTCGAGACGGCGCTGACGCGCGAGATGCACGAGGAGACCGGGCTCGCGGTCGATGTCGGCCCGGTCATCGAGGTCTTCGACCGCATCACGCGCGACGAGCAGCGGCGCGTCCGCTATCACTTCGTGCTCGTCGACTACCTGTGCTGGCCGTCGAGCGGCACGCTGCGCGCCGGCTCGGATGTCGACGCCGCGATCTGGGTGGATCCGTCGGCGCTGGCGCCGTATTCGTTGACCGAGAAGGCCACGTCCGTCATTCAGCGCGGCCTGACGCTGGCGCGCGAGGCGCCACGACCGGTGAGGTGACCATGGACGCGCTGCTGACACGCGACGCCGCCTGGGCGCTGCTGACGGAATGGACCAAGAGCGAGAGCCTGCGCAAGCACGCTCTGGCCGTCGAGGCGTCCGTTCGCGGCTACGCGCGGCTGTTCGGCGAGGACGAGGAGGCCTGGGGCGTCGTCGCGCTGCTGCACGACTTCGACTACGAGCGGTACCAGACGGCGGAGGATCACCCGTTTCGCGGCTGCGAAGAGCTGCAGCGGCGTGGCTATCCCGAATGGGTGACGCGCGCCATCCTGTCGCACGCCGACTATTCCGGCATCGCGCGCACGAGCCGCCTCGAGAAGACGCTCTATGCCTGCGACGAGATGTCCGGCTTCGTGACCGCCGCCTCGCTCGTACGGCCGTCGAAGAGCGTGCTCGATCTCGAGGCCGCCTCCGTCATCAAGCGGATGAAGGACAAGGCGTTCGCGCGGAACGTGTCGCGCGACGACCTGCGCCGCGGCGCGGAGGAGCTGAACCTGCCGCTCGAGGAGCACGTCGGCAACGTCATCCGGTTCCTGCGGGAACGTGCCGACGCCCTCGGTCTCCGCGGAACGCTGTGACCGACGGGCCGGCCGCGTCCCTCGACGGCGTCACCGTCGCGTACGGCCGGCACGAAGCGCTGCGGCATGTCAGCGCCGAGTTCCCGACGGGCGCCACCGGCCTGCTCGGCCCCAACGGCGCGGGCAAGAGCACGCTCATCAAGGCGCTGCTCGGCCTCGTCGCGCCCGCGAGCGGCCGCATGCACGTGCTCGGGCACGACGTCAGTCAATCGCCTCTCGCGGTGCGCGCCCGCGTCGGCTACATGCCGGAAAGCGACGCGCATATTCCGGGCATGACCGCGGTCTCCTTCGTCTCGTATTGCGGCGAGCTGGCCGGGCTGCCGCGTGCCAACGCGATGCAGCGCGCGCACGAAGTGCTCGCCTACGTCGGGCTCGGCGAGGCGCGGTATCGCAACCTCGAGACCTACTCGACGGGCATGAAGCAGCGCGCCAGGCTGGCGCAGGCGCTGGTGCACGACCCGGACCTGCTCCTGCTCGACGAGCCGACCAACGGCATGGACCCGAAGGGGCGCGACGAGATGCTCGCGCTGGTGCGCGACATCGCGACGACGAAAGGCATCTCGCTCGTCCTGTCGTCGCACCTGCTGCCGGACGTGGAGTACGCCTGCAGTCATGTCGTCGTGCTGCACAAGGGCGCGGTGGCGGCGCAGGGGCCCATCAGCGCGCTCAAGGGCTCGTCCGGGCGCGTGTTCGAGCTGCGCGTCAAGGGCGACGACGCGCGTTTTGCGGACGCCCTGCGCGCGGAAGGTCTCGAGTGTCATGTGGACGGCGGCGGCGCGCTGCGCGTCTTCGTTGCCGAAGAGCGGGGATCGCGCCTGCTGTTTCAGCTCGCCGTCCGCCACGGCGTCCAGGTGCGCCACCTGCGCGCGAGCGTGCCGTCGCTCGAGGACGTCTTCGCGCGCGCGCTCGGCGAGGAGCCCTGACGCCATGCCTATTCACGACCAGGGCTACCGCCACTACACCGGCGAGCGCACGCTGCACCGCCGCGGCTGGTGGGTCATCGCACGGGCGGGTCTCGCCGACCGCCTCCGCGAGCGGCGGTTCCTCGGCCTGTTCATCTTTGCGTGGTCGCTCTTCGTGCTGCGCGCCGTGCAGCTCTACATCGGCGAGACGCTCGCGCGCGGCGTCTTCTTCGCCCCGTCGGAGCAGACGTTCCAGCTGTTCCTCGACCAGCAGCGGCTGTTCGTGTTCTTCATCACGATCTACGCGGGCGCGGGGCTGATCGCGAGCGATCGGCAATCGCATGCGCTGCAGATCTATCTCTCCAAGCCAATCACGCGCAACGACTACATCGCCGGCAAGCTGCTGACGCTTGCCATCTTCCTGGTCGCGGTCACCTGGGTGCCCGCCATGCTGCTGCTGGTCCTGCAGGTGCTCTTCAGCGGCAGCCTGGAGTTTGTCGCCGATCATCCACGGCTCGTTCCCGCCATCACCCTCGCCTCCGCGCTGCAAGTCGCGCTCGCCGTCGTGACGATGGTCGCATTGTCGTCGCTGTCGTCGAGCCGCCGGTTCGCCGCGATGCTCTACGCCGCGATCGCGATCTTTGCCGCCGCGATTGCCCGGGTGCTGCAGGCATCGACGGGCCACGCCGGATGGGTCCTGCTGTCGCCGGAGAACACGCTCCTCGCCGTGAACGACGTCATTTTTGGCGCCGCGTCCGTTGCCGCGGTGCCGCTGCCGATCGCAATCGGAGCCCTCGCCGTCGTCTTTGCCGCGTGCATCGTCATCCTCGAGCGGCGCGTGCGCGCCGTGGACGTCGTCGCATGATCATCGCGGCCGAGCACCTGTCGAAGTGGTACGGCCACGTGTCCGGCCTGAACGACGTCACCGTGTCGGTACCCGAAGGCATCACCGGCCTGCTCGGTCCGAACGGGGCGGGGAAGTCGACGTTCATGAAGATCGTGACCGGCCAGCTGCGGCCGAGCACCGGCAGCGTGCGCGTGTTCGGCGAGCCGATCTGGGGCAACCCCGCACAGTACCGGCGACTGGGCTTCTGCCCGGAGCAGGATGCGTTCTACGAGCACATGACGGGCATGCAGTGGGTCGAGGCGCTCGCCAGGCTGCACGGCATGAGTCACGACGCCGCGCAGGCAGCCGCGCGCCAGGCGCTCGATGCGGTCGACCTGCTCGACGTCGGCGACCGCAAGATCGGCGCCTACAGCAAGGGCATGCGCCAGCGCGTGAAGCTGGCGCAGGCGATCGTCCACGAGCCGCAGCTGCTGATCCTCGACGAGCCGTTGAGCGGGATGGACCCGATCATGCGGCGCCGGACGATCCGGCTGATCACGGACTGGGCCCGTGCCGGGCGAAGCGTGATCGTCTCGAGCCACATCCTGCACGAGATCGAGGCGATGACGGCCAACATCCTGCTGATGCACAACGGCCGTGTCGTGGCGGAGGGAAACGTCCACCAGATTCGCGGCCTCATCGACGCGCAGCCGCACCGCGTGTCGATTCGCGCGGAGCAGCCGCGCGCGCTCGCCCAGCAGCTGCTCGCCGGCGACGACGTGTCGAGCGTGCGGTTCGACGGCGACGCCGTCATTGTCGAGACGCCGCGCCCCGATTCGTTCTATGCCCGCCTGACCGGCATCGCGGCGTCGGGTGAGGCCGGCGCGGTGGACGAGGTCACCTCGCCTGACGACAACCTCCAGGCGGTGTTCAGCTACCTCGTGAAGTCATGACGGCGCCGCTGTTCGGTCCGGCGCGGCGCGTCTTCGAGCTGACGCTCGGCGAGATGCTGTGGGCCCGCAGGACCGCGTTCATGGCGCTGGCCGCCGGCGCGCCGATCGTGATTGCCATCCTGGCGCGTCTCGCGGTCGTCAACGGCTCGGCCGTGCTGACCGTGAACGGCAACCGCATCGGCACCCAGGCGATGTTCGAGACCGCCGTGTCCGTGCTTTACCTGCGATTCATCGTCCCGGCTCTCGGGGTCTTCTACGGCACGTCGCTCATTGCCGACGAAGTCGAGGACAGGACGATCACGTACCTGTTCACGCGGCCGATCGCACGCGGCGCGATCGTGCTCGGCAAGTACCTGGCCTACCTGCTCTGCGTGGCGGCAGTCGTCCTTCCGTCCCTGGCGCTGGTGTTCCTCATCATGGTGCCGTTCCAGAACATGGGGCCGCTGTTCGGCAAGCTGCTCACCGACCTGGGCATCCTCGCGCTGGGACTCGCCGCCTACGGCGCGTTGTTTCTCTGGGCGGGCGTGTCGTTCAAACGGCCGCTCGTCGGCGGCCTCGTCTTCATCTTCGGATGGGAGCCGCTGGCCATGGTCCTGCCGGGATACCTCCGGTATCTGACCATCGCGCACTACCTGCAGGCCTCCGCCTCGAACGTGGCATCCGTCCTCGCCATCACCGCCGCCGCAGTCCTGCTCGCCATGCGCACCATCCAGACCCGGGAGTACGTATTGGAGCAGTAGGCGCTTCCGACCGAAACTCAGTTGAAACCCTCCACTAGATCCCGCTCGTATAATCAGCGGGACGAGGAGCCCGCTCAGATGACGAAGCGTACTCGCGTGTTTCTGTTCGCGTCGGCCGGCGTGCTGGTGGCGGGCCTGGCGACCGGCCTCGTGGCGTGGGCCGCGGGCGCGGCGGCTGTCGGGTCGAACGGCCCGGATGAGCTGGCCTACGTGCCCGGCACCGCGAGCATGGTCGCGTATGCGGACGTGCGCCAGGTGATGAATTCGCCGTTTCGCGACCGGTTCGGGCAGTATCAGCGCGGCAACGGCTCGGGACCTTACGGCATCGAGGCACGCACCGGCATCGACTTCGAACGGGACATCGACCGCGTCCTCATCGCGTCGCTGGCCGGCCAGCCTGGCCCTCTCTTTCCTCCGCCACCCGGCGCCGGGGCCGTCTCCAACGCGACGGGCATGTCGCTCCTCGTCGCACGGGGCCGCTTCGACACCGTGCGGATTGAAGGCTTGATGCGGCAGCAGGGCGCGCAGGTCGAGGAGTACCGCGGCAAGCGGCTGGTGTCCATCAAGGACGACACGCACGGCGCGACGCTGGCGTTCGTCGAACCGGGCCTTGTGCTGTTCGGCGCCCGCGACGGCGTTCGCGGCGCGCTCGACGTGAAGGCGGGCGCCGCGAACGGGATTGCAGGCAATCGCGACTTCATGACGATGATCGACGGCGTGGACGAAGGGACGGCCTGGAGCGTGGCGAAGTTCGATTCGCTCGCCGGCAGCACGCCGATCCCGAGCGCGGTCGTGAACCAGCTGCCGCCGATCAACTGGCTCGCCGCGAGCGGGCGCATCGACAGCGGACTGCACGGCCTGGTGCGCGCGGAAGCGCAGGACGAGCAGGCCGCGCAGAGCCTGCGCGAGGTGGTGCAGGGCTTCCTGGCGCTGGCGAGGCTGCAGAGCACACGCGAGCCCGCGTACAAGGGGATGCTCGACTCGGTGGCGCTGAACGCCGACGGCAAGTCGGTCTCGCTCTCGTTCGAGGTGACGCCCGCGGCGCTCGACCTGCTCGCGCCCGGGAACGCGGCGCGCCGGCCGGCCGGGCCCCGTCGTCCGTGAACTGGTTCAGGGGCTGACAGCTACACGCCGCTGCGGTGTGCCTTCAGCGTCTCGAGGAATTCCGAAATCACGGCACGTACGCGTTCGGACGGCTCGACGAACTCGATGCCGCTCCGGTACGTGACCACTTCCTGATCGACGTCGGAGATGCGCGAATGCGCAACTCGTCCCTTCAGCACGACGGATTTGCTGCCGAGCGTGAGCCGCAACTCATGAAGGGAGTTGAGCGAAAGCGGGAACCGGGTCTCCACCGATGCGCCGCCGCGGCTGATCTCCTTGATGTGCAGCGGCTCGAACACCATGATTTCGCCCTGGAGATCGCCGAGGATCAGGACGCGCTCTGTGTCGCGCTTATCCGACTCGGAGCCCATGTGACCGCACTATAACAGGTGGCAGGCGGCTGGAGGCAGGTAGCAGCCGGCGAGAACGAGTGGCCGGCGAGCGCAGATGAAAAGGTGAGGACGACCGGAGGTGAGAGGGCTGCAGGCGAAGCAGGTGGCAGGGTGCAGGTCGCAGTAGAGAAGGCCGCGTTCGCGACCTGTCTTCTACTCCCACCTGCCTCCTGCCACCTGCCCCCTGATCAATTCATCCGCAACGCCGGGCGCTGGGTCGGAAGAAAGTCTTCGTCGTCGTCGGCGAGCTGCGAGATGGCCGAATCGAAATCCTGCCCCTCGTACTCGGTCGTATACGTGAGAATCGGAATGTCCTTCGTTTCCTGATCGAGCTTCAACATCGTGAGCAGCTGAAACCCGTCGAGCTCCTCGATGCGCGTGCAGAGGATCACCAGGTTCGGAACGACCTTCTTGATCTGCGAATAGGCGCGGTCACTCGACTCGACGAACACCATGTCGTATCGTCCGGCGTCCAACACGGTCTCGAGCATCCCGAGCACTTCGGTATTGCCGTTGACGACCACCACTTTCTGAACCGGCGTGGCGGCGATTAGGTTCGTGTCAGCCATCTGAGTAACCCGCCCTTCTGCCCCGACACAATTCAGGATTCGTGCCAGCCGGTAATCGCCCGGATATGCCGCAACTTTGCGCAATTTCAGGACATCTCGCAGGCGCCTGTCCTCTACGCCCAATCTTCGGAAGCTCTGCCCTCGAGCTGTAACCCTTTTGCAGGGTGGATGTTGGGTGTCGTGCTCCGCCTGTGGGTCGGGTGCGTGTCAGATTTGGCAACCGCACGCTCGTCCACGAACTCCCCCGCCTCCGCTTGCGGTGGCCGAACGCCTTGCGGCACAGTGGCGAATCATGCACTCCCGTGAAGTGGCGGCACGTTCGATTTACGAAAACTTCGTCGACGGTGCGTGGGCCCCGTCGGCATCCGGGCGGTTGTTCGAAAACCGCAATCCGGCTGACAACGACGATCTGATCGGCGTCTTCCAGGAGTCCACGCCCGACGACGCGGAACGCGCCCTGGCGGCGGCTCAGCGCGCCTACGAGAGCTGGCGCCTGGTGCCGGCGCCGCGCCGCGCGGAGATGCTGTTCCGCGCCGCGCAGCTCATTGCCGAACGCAAGGAGCAGTTCGCGCGCGACATGACGCGCGAGATGGGGAAGGTCCTCGAGGAGACGCGCGGCGACGTCCAGGAAGCGATCGACATGACCTTCTTCATGGCCGGAGAAGGACGCCGCCAGTACGGCCAGACCGTGCCCTCGGAGCTCCGCGACAAGTTCGCGATGTCCATCCGCCAGCCACTGGGCGTCTGCAGCGTCATCACGCCGTGGAACTTCCCGATGGCGATCCCGTCCTGGAAGATCGTCCCCGCGCTCGTCTGCGGCAACACCGTCGTGTTCAAGCCCTCGTCTTTGACGCCGCTCTCCGCGGTGAACTTCGTCAAGGTTCTCGCGGAGGCCGGCATCCCGCCGGGCGTCGTCAACATGGTGACCGGCGGCGCCGACGTCGGCACGGTGCTCGCGACGCACGAAGACGTGAAGGTCGTCTCCTTCACCGGCTCGACGACGGTTGGACGGATCGTCAACCAGAACGCCGCGCCCGGCTTCAAGAAGGTGCACCTCGAGATGGGCGGCAAGAACATCGTCATGGTGATGGACGATGCGCAGCTGGAGCTGGCGGTGGAAGGCTGTGTCTGGGGCGGCTTCGGGACGACGGGGCAGCGGTGCACGGCCGCGAGCCGCGTCGTCGTGCACGAGCGGGTACACGATGAGTTCCTCTCGGAATTCTCGCGCCGCGTGCAGGCGCTGCGCGTCGGCAACGGTGCGGCGGACGGCGTGCAGATGGGGCCGTCGATCAGCGACGCGCAGCTGCAGACGGTGATGCGCTACGTCGAGATCGGGAAGCAGGAAGGCGCGCGTATCGTCGTCGGCGGCCGGCGGCTGAGCGGCGGCGCGTTCGCCCGCGGCTGGTTCCACGAGCCGACGATCTTCGCCGACGTGAAGCCGTCGATGCGGATTGCGCGCGAGGAGATCTTCGGGCCGGTGGTGTCGGTCATGCGCTGCCGCTCGCTCGACGAGGCGATCGCCATCGGCAACGACGTCGCCTACGGGCTTTCCGCGTCCATCTACACGCGCGACATCAACACGGCGTTCACCGCCATGCGCGACATGTACACCGGCATTTTCTACGTCAACGCGCCGACCATCGGCGCGGAAGTGCACCTGCCGTTCGGCGGGACGAAGGCGACGGGCAACGGCCACCGCGAGGCGGGCATCGCCGCGCTCGACGTGTTCTCGGAATGGAAGTCGATCTACGTGGACTTCAGCGGCCGGCTGCAGCGCGCGCAGATCGACACCGAGTAGCAGCTAACAATGGGCCGTCCGGCGGGAAGTACGTTGGCCGACGAGGCAGTTTGCGCTGTGGGCGGTGGCGCCGAAGATGGTTCTTGCCGCCTCGTGCGCTGGCTAGGCTAGAACTCGAAACGAGCGCCGACGCGAACTTGCATCGGCGCTTGATAACCCAGGTGGCTGACAGAATCGCCAACGGATCCGAAATCCGGATTGAGAGTCGCGAAGTCCGGGTATTCATACCAACCGTTGTACCCGACTACGCGCTGCAGGTTTCCAAGATTGAATACGTCCGTCGACAGGACGAAGCGCCGGCCGCTGAGAGCAGTCGTCCAGTCGATATGCGCGTTGACGCTTGCCTCGAGCGGCGTCCGCTTCCGGAAACCGTCGACGGTCTGGTAGCCAGCGCCTCGCTTCGTCATGGGGATATCCCCAGGCCGGCTGTAGTACGGGTTCGCCGCCATGGGCGTGAGCGGCATGCCCGAACCGAGCTGCGCGCCGACGCCGACGTTCAGACCGACAGCGAGATTGTAGGTGCCATACAGCTTGAACTGGTGCGTGCGGTCGTTCGGCAGCAATCCCGCACCGGCCTTGCCCAAGAAACGGATGTCCCCCCTGTATCCAAAGCGCGGCACTCCCAACTGTGTGTACGACACGTCGTCAGTCGGGAAGTCAAACAATGAACCGAGCGCCGGGTCCGAATCGCCGTTGTCGTTTCGGTAAAAGCCCTCGAAGTTCCCCCAGAGCCGAGACCACCGGTAGGACGACTCGAGCATCCAGTTATCCGACAGGCGTTTGTCGGCCGTGAGCTCGACGGCATCGTACTGATGCAGCGGGTCCTCGAAATGCACTGCCGGCAGTCCAGCGAAGGTGGCCACTCGGGTGTTTCTGTTCACGTTAGTGACGAAGTGCTCGACCCTGTCCAGCCCGGGGAGATTGAGATCGTACGCCACCATCTGCGCGGTGCCGATGTCCTCGAGAATTCGCGGCATGGTCCGGTGGATGAACCGGATACCGACACTCATGCCGGGCGCCGCTTCGTATTCGAAGCCGGCGAGCGCTTCTTGGAGATACGCGGACCTGGCTTGCGAATCGAAGTCCAACGACGAGGCATCTGTGAGGATGAAGTGGCGCGTGACGCCCGCGGCAACCGTGCCTTCACCGACGGGATTCGTGAGGTTGGGGTCGAAGTAATCTGCCCGTGAAATACCTGAATCAGCCGAAAGAGCGCGGGCCGCGAGATCGTTCGGCATCTTCGCGTAGTAACGCGCCCAGTTGCCGTACACCTTCGATTTGCCCGACCCCGTCGGGTCGTAGATCGCCCCGATGCGGGGCGCCCAGTTGTTCTTCAAGGTGAAGTGGGCCAGCGTGCCGACGATTGTCTGTTGCTCGTAGCGGAGACCCGGACGGAAGGTGAATCGATCGCTCACCCGCCACGAGTCCTGCGCGAACGAGTTGAAGTAGCGTTGGGTAGTGGAGCGGCCACGAACAGAGTCCGCGCGCGTGGCCCGATAAATCGACCCGAACATCCGGTCCGTGAGGATCTCGACCAGGGCCCCACTCGTCGTTACCTTGCCGTCTGGCAGCGTGAACGTCGGCCCGGTGTAGTTCACGATGTCGATGTAGTCGCTGTCCTCGAGCGCGGCGCCGTACTTCAGCTGATGCCCGCCGAAGATATCGACGGCCGTCACGTGATACTGCCTGCTCACACCTTCATTATTCGAGTACGAGCCCATCCCGCCCGTCCGCACCTCTGGCGTGACGCGCGTGTCGAGCGTGTTCCAGGTATTAGTGGTCGGCAGCTCGATCATCACCTGCTTCGCACGCGCCCACGACGCCTCGAGGAGGAACGAATTCGACAAGACGCCGTTGTACTTGACCACTTCGCTTCGCCCGCCGTACTCGTCGATCGAGCTGAAGCGCGACGGATCCTGGCCGAGCAGCGCGTCGTTGCGCTGCGGGCCCGACGGACCATACCCTGGATCACCGAAGAAGGACGCGGTCATCGTGTCGTCCGCCGTTGCCCGCCAGGTCCACTTCGTCGAATAGGAGAGGAACCGGCGAGTCCGCTCGTACTCGCCATTGGCGCGCAACGGGAACAGGAACGTGCCCGCTCCGTTCGTGCCGTCCGGCGCGATCATCCATTTCCTATCCCATTGCGGATCGATAGCGGCAAAGAAGAACAGGTGATTGCGTGACACCGGGCCGCCGACCGTCGCGCCAAAGTCGCTTGCGGTCGTGCCTCTCGTGTTGACCCAGCCGTTCTTCGCGTCAATTTGCCTGTAACCTGCTTCGAGCTCCTTCGGCCGGGTGTAGCCGAACAGCCCGCCGTGCAGCTCGTTGGTTCCACTCTTCGTGATGACGCTCACCACGCCGCCGGTCGACCCGCCAATGTCAGCTTCGTAGCCAGCGGTCTGTACTTGTATTTCGTTGACAAGTTCGTACGTGAGACCGGTGCCCAGCGAGCCGAAGATAGCGTTGCCGCCGCGCGCGTAGGAGCCGAGCGAGTTCAAGCCGGTATCCGAGATGTTGACGGCGTCGACAACGTACTGATTCTCGAGGCCACTGCCTCCGCTCATCGACGGATTCGATCTGCCCGTGCCGCCGCCACTGCTGACGCCGGGCGCCAGATACAGAGTCTCAACGAGCGACCTGCCGACCGGTAGCCACGAGAACATTCCGCTGTCGAGATTGGCGGCGGCCGTCGCCGCCCGCATGTCGACAACCGGCAACGCGTTGGTGAATTCGACGGTATCGGTGAGGAGCCCGACCTCCATCGTCAGGTTGCAGACCGACGCTTGACCGAGACTGACCACCACGCGCTTCTGCGTGACGGTCTTGAATCCTTGAAGTTCGATGCGGATCGTATAGGTGCCTGGAGTCAGAAACGGCAGCACGAATCGGCCGTCTCTGTCGGTCGTCGCGCCGTGGGCGCCCTGCGCTCCCGTCGCTGTCACAGCGGCACCAGGAACCGCGAGTCCTTGCCCGTCGACGGCGCGACCTGTAATCGTCCCTGTCGTTTCCTGACCAGCGGCCAAACCTGCGACGCAGAATACCAGCGCCATCAGGATGGCCGTCGCGCGCCCGGACGAGGATCGTGGCGCCCGAGCAGTTCCGACGTGAATCAATGACAGACGAACCCCAAGACAGCAATGGTTAGCTGGCGGGTCGCAGAGCTCACTGCCTGTTGCCGCCTGCCGGCCGACCGCTGGCGGCCTCCTTCGGCATCGCCTGGATATCGGATTTCAATCGCGGGTTCACCCGGTAGCCCGATTTCTCCGCCTGCTTGAGCGACTCCTGCGCCTGCTGCTTGCGGCCCGTCATCGCATAGAGCGCAGCGAGATTATTGTGTGCCTCGCCAAGCCGTCTGTTCACGGACACGGCGGTCTTCCATTCACGCTCGGCCGCGATCAGATCGCCGCTGCGAAAATAGGCGCTGCCGAGCGCAAGGGACAACTCCGCCGGCGGCTCGACCGCCGAGGGCCCGCGCTGCTTGGTGCGCTCGAGATCGTTGATGCGCTGCTCGAGCTGCGCGACCGTCGCGTCGCGCGAGACCGAGGCATGACGTTGCGATCGCAGTTCCTCGACCGTTTCCTTCAGCTGTCGAATCTCATCATCGCGGCGCTGCGAGGCTGTCACGTCGTTCCTCGCGATCATCAGCGCGATCCGTTCGAACGCGTCACGGCCATCGACATACGCCAGGATCGCCTCCCGGTAGCGGTGCAGCGCCATGTAAGACTGCCCGAGCTCGTAATGCGCCATCATCAGCAGCGGATCGAATCTGATCGCCACCTGGAATTCATCGGCCGCCTTTTCGAACATCTCGTCGCGAAACAGATCCTCGCCAAGCTTGTAATGAGTGAGCGCGTTGGCATGACTCAGGTTGTCGACGACTTGGGCGGCGGATGGCCATGTGGTTCCGAGCGCGAGGCCCAGGACGGCGACGCATGACGGGAGCCGCATGGCATCTCCTGAAGATGAAAAAGGCGGGGCCCGCGAGCACGGCCCCGCCCGGTCTTGCGCGTGAAACCGCCTCTAGAACTCGAACCGTACCCCCAGGCGGAGATTCCGCGGCGCCTGGAACTGCGGCGGGTTGCCGGACAGGATCGTCGCAATCGGCTTCCCGAAGTCCGGGTTGTCCGTCGACGCATCAAGCTGCGTGTCCTGATCGTAGCCGGTGACGCGGCGGAGGTTCAACAGATTGAACACGTCGGCGACGAATGTCACGCGACGGTTGCTCGCGCGCATCAACGTGTACGATGCCTGCAGGTCGATCTGGCTCTCGAACGGCGTCCGCTTCCTGAAGCTGTCGGCGACCGTCTGAATGCCGGTGCCACGCGCGGCGACCGGGATTTCGCCGTCGCTGTCGTAGACGGGGTTGGCCGCCATCGGCGTCAGCGGCTTGCCCGAGTTCAGCGAGATGTTGCCACCGATGTTCAGGCCGCCCCACACGCGGTTGCCATACAGCTTGATCGAATGCGGACGATCAAGCGGCAGGATGCCGCTCTGCCCCAGGAACCGGATGTCGCCCGCGCCCGGGAAGAACGTGGTGTAAGTCGGGTCGTTGGTCGGGAAGTCGTAGAGCGACGAGATGCCCGGGTCGGACTGGCCGTTGTCGTCGCGGTAGAACCCCTCGAAGTTGCCGCGCAGACGCGAAAAGCGGTACGACGCCACCCCCATCCAGTTCGTGCCACGCCGGTTCAGCGTGAACTCGAGCGCGTTGTACTTGTGGATCGGGTTGTCGAACTTGACCGTCGAAAACGCTGGGAACAGCCGGACCGCGTCGGGATTGACCACGGTCGACGTGCTCGGGTTCGTCAGGAGGTAGATGGAACCGCACGGCACGGCGGTCGCCGTCTGCGGAATCTCGTAGGCCGCCATCGGGCAGTCCGAGATGTCCTCGAGCACGCGCGGCATATTGCGGAACACATAGCGCACCCCGAACGACGTGTTCGACATGATCTCGCGCTCGAAACCGGCGACCACTTCGTTCGTGTAGCTCAGTTTGGCGTTCGGGTCGATGTCATCGGCGCCGGAGCCGAGCAGAATGACGTGATTGATGACCGGCGCTGTCCCCGGCGTCGTCTGCGTCACGGTGCCCTGGGGAATAGGACGCGTCAGCCCGGCGTCGAAGTAGTCGATGCGCGAGAAGCCGTCGTCGGCCGAGAGGGCGCGTGCGGCCAGATCGTTCGGCACGCGGGCGTAGAAGACGCCGTAGTTGCCATAGATCTTGGTGCGACCGTCGCCCACCGGATCGAACGTGGCGCCGAGACGCGGCGCCCAGTTGTTCTTCAGCTTCCACCCCTTGACCAGGTCCCCGTCGAGCGATTCATAGTCGAAGCGGAGGCCGGGGTTGACGGTGAGACGGTTGCCGACCTTCCACGAGTCTTGAACGAAGCCGTCGATGTAGCGCTGCTTCGTGTCGTGGCCGTTGTTGAAGTTCGCGCGTGTCACGCGAAAGATCTTGCCGAGGCTGACGTCAGGCAGCACCGTGATCGTCGCGCCCGTCGCGGTCTGACGGCCGTTGACGCTGAATTTCGGCCCGGTGATGTCGTTGAACTGGTTGTAGTCGACCTTGCTGTACTCGACACCGTACTTCAATTGATGGCCGCTGAAGACGTCGGTCGCCTTTACCGTCCACTGCCGGTTCAGGCTCTGGTTGCCCGCCTCAAACCGCCCGATGCCGCCCGTGATAACGGTCGGCGTCACGCTCTGATCGGTGATACGCCAGGAATTCACGGAAGGCGCTTCGCTGATCTTGTTGTCGGAGCGAGCGAAGCTGGCCTCGAGAAGGAAGTGGCTGCTCAGCACGCCTTCGTAGCGCACCGTCTGCTGGTGACCGCCATAATCCAGTGTGCTGAACGACGATGTGTCACCGACGAGCAGCGCCGAGGTCCGCTGTGGCCCGTTCTTGCCGTGCGACGGGTCGCCGAAGAACGAGGCGTCCACGTGGCCACCCTGGCCGAGCTGCAGCGTCGCTTTCGTCGCATAGGACAGCGTGCGGCGGTCGCGGTTGACGTCGCCCATGCTTTCCAGCGGGAATCCCGCCGGCGCGTGCAGCACGCGGCGCTGGTAAGAGGGGTCGATCGCGCCGAAGAGGAACAGCCGGTTCTTGACGACGGGGCCGCCGCCTTCCGCACCGAAGTCATTCACCTGGGTGCCGACCGTCTGCACGGAGCCGTTGGTTGATTGGAACTGCTTCCACCCGCTTTCGATGCTCGTCGGCTGGGTATAGCCGAAGGCGGAGCCGCGGAACACGTTGGTGCCGCTCTTGGTGATCACGTTGACCACGCCGCCCGTCGCCTGGCCGAACTCCGCCTCGTATCCGCCCGTTTTCACCTGGACTTCCTTCACGAAGTCGTAGGGCGTGGCGTTGCCGAGCGAACCGAAGACGATTGAGTACGAGCCGAGCCCGCCGTAGCCAGCATTGGTGACGTTTGCACCGTCAACGACATACTGATTCTCCAGGCCCGAGCTGCCCGAAATCGACGGGTTGGCAGTTCCGAGAGTGCCCGAGCTGCTGACGCCGGGCGACAGGTAAAGTGTGTCGCTGACGCGGCGGCCGACAGGAATCGCCGTCAGCTCGTCGCTATTGAGGTTGGCGCCGATAGTCGTCGTGCGGGTGTCGACGATGGGCGCCGCGCCGGTGACCTCCACCGTTTCGGTCAGGCCGCCGACCTCCATCTTCAACTGAAGGTTCTGTGTTTGGCCAAGGCGGACGGCGACCGCCTTCTGGTCGATCGTCTTGAAGCCCTGCAGTTCGGCCTTCACGTCATAGTTGCCGGGGACGAGAAACGGTATGGAGAACCGTCCGTCGGCGTCGGTCGCCACCGTGCGAGTCCCCTGTGGCCCCGTGATGGTCACCGAAGCGCCGGGAACGGCGAGGCCTTGCGCGTCCACGATGCGACCACTGAGTGTGCCCGTTGTTTCCTGGGCGTAGGCTAGGCCTGTACAGGCCAATACAAACGCCACAAGCAGAGCACTAATGCGTGCGTGCATTGAATTCGCTCCTTAGAGTTGTTAATCGACTTTCTTGCCTCGTGCCGCAAGGAAAACGCGTACCAACACGTGTAACAGTGATAAGTCCTTGTGACACTGATGCATGCGGGTCAGGCGTCGCGGTCCGACCCGGATAATCCACCAGCCTGTAGTGACGAAATCCAAAACGCCGAAGTGGTCTGTGGCCGCAAACTCCGTGCCTCGTAACGCTTAGGAAGCGCGTACGCGATGTCTCACGGATGAGTCTGAGGTGTTCGCGGCTCGTCATGTGCCGCGCAGCTCATCGCGTCAAACGCAGCGAACATTCGCGGCGCGCCCATGACGCGCGATATGCGGAAGGTGCTTCAGGAGACAGGACGTCGAGATGGGTGATGACGGTGTCCTCGTGGGAAAAAAAAGGGGAGCCTTTCGGCTCCCCTTCACAAAACGCTCCGACATTTCTAGAACATGAACTTCAGCAGGAATTGACCCTGCATGCCGGGGCTGAACAGGTCAGGCTTCCCGTAGCGTGGATCAAGCGCATTGGCGCCGTCCGGCGTCGCCCGGATCAAAGCGTTGTAGTCGTAGCCCTTCGCCAGGTCGACGGTACTCAGGTCGATCGCTGACGACTGCCGCGCCACGCCGCCGCCGCGATTCAGGTAGTTGAAAATGTGCCTCGCCGTCTGCTGGTTGAAGACGTTCAGCAGCTGCAACTCGAGACGCAAGCGATTGTCGCCACGCCCCTTGATTTCGTGGGACACGAGCAGATCGGTCTGTGTCAGCACCGGGGTTCGCCCCATGTCGCCACGGCCGTTCACCATGACCTCGGTCTGGTTCACGGTGTTGACGTACGTCGTCATCGGCGTCCCACTGCCGCCGTAGAAGTTGGCGCCCACCTGCGTACCGAAGGGGAACTGATAGGAGCCGTAGAACTTCACGACATGTGGGCGATCGGTGGCCAGGCGACCCAACACGTCGAGATGACCCTTGGAATCCCACAACAGCTCATCGATGTCCCATGCGCGATTCGCGTTGCCTCCTCCGCGAGCGATGGTACCAACCTGCTGCTGTGCGATCGCTGCCGAGACGCCCAATGTCGGCGTGCGGATCTCATCCGAGCTCGCGATGCCTGCGTAGTTGCCGTACAAGCGGCTGTAGACATAGCTGGCGCTGCCGAACCAGTTCTGCGAGAACCGCTTGTTCAGGACGAACTCGAGAGCGTCGTATTGCCGCTTCGGCTTCGGCGTCTTGAATGGCGCGGTTCGTCCCGAGATGGGCGTAATCGTGGCGATGCCTTCACCGGGGTTCGCGTACTGATACACCTCATCGCCGTTCACGAGCGCGCCGAGATCTTCGATGGTGCGGATCAAGCTGTTGTGAACCCAGGTAGAGGAGAAGACCATCTGATGCCCGAGCTGGTATTCCCAGCCAAGATTGGCCCCATCCTGGCTCATCGGCTTGATGTTCGGATCGACCGTATCGAATGCCGGAACGCGGCGATCGCGGAACGAGAGAGCCGCATTCGAATTGCCCTTCCAGATGTCGCGGCCCGGCATGTTGGACAAGTTGATCGAGCCGAGGTCGAGCGTGTCGAGCGCGTGGTAGTAGATCTTCCACGTATCGCCACCGAAGGTGCCGCGGGCCAGCTCGTACTTCGTCCAGTCGTAATAGCGGCCGTAGCTGCCGAACACCTTCATACGGCCGTCTCCAAAGACGTCGTATGCGGCCCCGAATCGAGGCGCGATCTTGTCGCGGAAGGGGAATTCGATGCCGAACTTCTTGACGTCCGGCTGGAACGACGGGATCTTCTCGCTCTCCGTGCGAACGCCCAGGTTCAGCGTCAAGCGTGAACTGACCGTCCACTGGTCCTGCACGTACAGGCTCATGATGTTCGCGCTCGCGACACCACGCACACCACGGTCGTTCAACGCGTAGTAGCCGTACGTCCCTCTATCCTGGCCCGCGCCGGGTACCAGGCTCGTGAACGTGCGATCCCAGAAGATATCGATGTAGCCGCCGGGATAGGCCTGCAGGACGTCGTTGACGTTGCGGCGGATTCCAAACCCGCCCTTGAGCGTATGCGTGCCTGCCGCGGTGAACGCCTGATTGTAATCGGCGTTGAAGAACGTCTGCTTGGTGGTGTCGTGCTCGTTGATCAGCGCCCGCGGAGTGTTCAGGGTGTTGATCGGACCCTGCAGGCTGGCTGGCAACAGCGCGAAGCCAATCGACGACGTCTGATACGTGTAGTTGGTGACGTTCGGGATGCCGGTGTCCGTGTAATTGTCGCGGAACTGCCCCACCTTGAGGGTCAGAACCGATGCGTTGGAAATCGTCCAATCCGCGCTGCCCGACATGTTCCGCTGGTTGACCTTGTAGCCGCGGGTCAAGTTCGGCTGGTTGGCCGCGAGAGAACTGGAAAGAATCCGGGATCCGAAACCGTCGTAATCCGGCAGCCTGCCCGTCGACGTGGTCGGCGTGTAGAGCGTGGAGAAATCCGCGCGTAGCCTATTGTTCTGGTACGTGAGCTTGCCAAACGCGCTCATGTTCGTGTCTTTGCGCTTGAGCTCACCCGTCTCCGCGCCGCTGTTGAACTTGTACTCCCTGGTGATGTTGCTGTAACGAGGTGACACCGAACCGAAGAAGAACAGCCTGTTCCTGACGATCGGTCCGCCCAGCGATCCCCCGACTTCGTTACGGTTAATCGGCTGCTTTCCTTCACGGAAGTTGCCTACAGATACATCGTCTCGAGGACTGAGCACGAGACGCTGCACCGGGCCTGCGCCGATCGCGCTGCCCTCATAGTAATAGTGCCCCTCACCGCTGAAGATATTCCCTCCAGATTTTGTGACCGCGCTGATCACTCCGCCCAGCGCGCCGCCGTACTCAGCGGGGATACCGGTCGTCTTGACCTGCACTTCCTGGAGGTATTCGAAGACGGTGCTCTGGCGGGACGAGCCGTTGACGAGGCTGTTGGTGGCCACGCCGTCGACCGTGTACTGGTTTTCGGCGCCGCTGGCGCCGTTCACCTGGAAGCCGCCTTCGATTTCACCCGAATTCACCGCCGGGGCGGTCATGGCGATGGCCTGGAAAGAGCGGCCCTTCGGAATTTTGTCGAACTCCTCCGCCGGGACGTTGTGCTGCACGACCGTGCTGCGAACATCGACCAACGGCGTCGCTTCGCCGGTCACTTCGACCGTTTCCGTCAGGCTGCCAACATCCAGCTTCGCGTCGAGCGTGAACGTGCGACCCAGGAGGACGTCGATGTCGTCGCGCTCCACTTTCTTGAAGCCTGTGATTTCGAACGAAACCTTGTATCGCCCGGGCGGGAGCGTCGCGGCCACATAACGACCGTCGGAGTCGGTGACGAACGTCCGGGTCGCTCCGGTTGAATTGCTTGTGACCGTGACCGTCGTCCCGGGGACAGCGAGCCCTTGCGCATCCGTAATTCGTCCAGTAATCGCGCCCGTTGTTTCCTGCGCCGCCGCAAGCCCACCCAGGGCGAGCGTGAACGCAAGAAGCAGAGCACTAATGCGTGCGTGCATTGCTTTGCTCCTTCGAGTTGTTATTGACGTCTTGTCATGTCCCAAGGAAACGCCAACGCGGGTAGTGTTGGCAAATCGCTGGGACGGTGCTTGAGGGCCAGGCGTTGCCCGCCGGACCCGGATAATCCACCCGTAAACGGATTGTTCTCGCGTCCCCCGTCTTCGTGCCTCAGCGCAGACGGAGAGCGCGCCTACTCCCATGCATAACGGGAAACAATATCAAGGTTCTGTCGAGATGATGCATAAATCTTTTTTTATGATTAGCACCTCATGTGACCGGGGGACCCGGTGATCCGGCGCGTGGCCGTCATCCCGGGCGACGGCATCGGGATAGAGGTCGTCGCGGAAGCCACGCGGATCCTCGAAGCGATTGGCGGACTCGAGCTCGAGCGGTTCCCCTGGAGCGCCGACCACTACCTGAAGACGGGCACCACCATTCCGCCCGGCGGCTACGACACGCTGCGATCCTTTGACGCCGTGTTCATCGGCGCGCTCGGCGACCCGCGGGTGCCCGACAACCGCCACGCACGCGACATCCTGCTCGGCACCCGCTTCGAGCTCGACCTCTACGTGAACTACCGGCCCGTGCGGCTGCTCGACGATCGGCTCTGCCCGCTGAAGAATCGCACGCGCGCCGACGTCAACTTCGTGGTCTTCCGCGAGAACACCGAGGGCGCCTACGTCGGCGCCGGCGGGCGGCTGCGCGCCGGGACGGAGGACGAGGTCGCCATCCAGCACGAGGTGAACACTTATAGAGGCGTGCACCGGATCGTCCGCTACGCGTTCGAGTTCGCGCAGGCGCGCGGCCTGCGCAAGGTGTGCATGGCCGACAAGAGCAACGCGATGACGCACGGTCACGCGCTCTGGCAGCGCGTATTCCGGGAGCTCGCCCCCGCCTACCCGCAAATCGACGCGACGCACCTCTACATCGACGCGCTCGCGATGCTGCTGGTGCAGAGCCCGAACCAGTTCGAGGTCATCGTCACCAACAACCTGTTCGGCGACATCATCACCGACATCGGCGGCGCGCTGCAGGGTGGCCTCGGCATGGCGGCGTCGGGTAACATCCACCCGGGCCGCACGTCGATGTTCGAACCCGTGCACGGCTCCGCGCCGCCGCTGGCCGGGAAGAACGTCGCCAATCCCATCGGCGCCATCCTGTCGGCGGCGTTGATGCTCGAGACACTCGGGCGCGCAGACGAGGCGCGGCGCATCGAGCGCGCGGTGGAAGCGGCGGTTCACGCCGGCGAGACGACGCGCGACATCGGCGGGTCGCTGGGCACGAAGGAAGCGGGAGCGGCGATATTGCGGAGAATGAGATGATCTGGCGGGTCCAAAAGGACCCGCCCTACATGGCCCCGCCCTATCTCCTTCACAACATCCTGGTCTTCGTCGTCGGCTTCATTGCCAGCGCGATCAACGCGGTTGCGTTCGGCGGATCGCTCGTCAGCTTTCCCACGCTGATCTGGCTGGGCCTGCCGCCGATCGTCGCCAACGCCACGAACACCGCCGGCGTGTGGCCCGGCTCGCTCGGCGCGGTGTGGGGCTACCGCCGCGAGATCGCGTACACCGCGCGGCGGATGTACTGGTTGATCGTTCCCAGCATGGCCGGCGCGCTGGTGGGCGCGGCGCTGCTGCGGATGACGTCGGCCGCGGTCTTCGACCGGCTCGTGCCGCTCCTGATCCTGTTCGCGACGCTGCTGTTCGCCGCCCAGGAGCGCGTGCAGCGGTTCCTCAACGTCGCGCCCGAGCATCACGGCTCGCTCTGGTTCGCCGCCGCCATCGGCTTTCAGTTCCTCGTCAGCGTCTACGGCGGCTACTTCGGCGCCGGCATGGGCATCCTGATGCTCGTCGCGCTGGCGATTCTCGGGCACGACGACATCCACCAGATGAACGGCCTGAAGAACCTGCTCGGCGTCTTCATCAACGCCGTCGCCGCCGGCTATTTCCTGCTCGCCGGCATGGTGCGCGCCTCCGACGCAATCGTGATGGCCTGCGGGGCGACGCTCGGCGGCGTCGCCGCCGCCGGGCTCGCCCGGCGCATGGGACGCAAGGCCGTCCGCCGCGCCGTCATCGTCGTGGGGTTCGCGATGACGGTGGTGCTGTTCCTGCGACTGTAGTCAGCTGGCAGCTGGCTGCTGGCAGCAAGAGCCTTCTGCTCCAGCGTGCCTGCCACTGCCCACTGCCCACTGCCCGCTGCGCGCCGCCCGCTGCCCGCTGCCCGCTGCCTGCTGCCAGCTACAATGTCGCGCGTGGCGATGCGGCCCGGCGACCTCGTAGACATCTCGCGGTACGTGGACCTCAATCGCGCCGAGTGGGCGCGGCTGCGCGCCGCCACGCCGCTGCCGCTCTCGGAAGCGCAGCTGCGGCCGCTCGGCGGCGTCACCGAGCGCGTCTCGCTCGACGAGGTCAGCGACATCTACCTGCCGCTCTCGCGGCTGCTGAACCTGTACGTCGACGCCACCCAGAAGCTGCACGCCGCGACGAGCACGTTCCTCGGCGGCTCCGCGAGCCTGCGGATTCCGTTCGTCATCGGCATCGCCGGCAGCGTCGCCGTCGGCAAGAGCACCGCATCCAGGGTGCTGAAGGCGCTGCTGTCGCACTGGCCCAGCCATCCGCAGGTGGACCTGGTCACCACCGACGGCTTCCTGCTGCCGCAGAGCGAGCTGGAAGCGCGCGGCCTCGCGCAGCGCAAGGGGTTTCCGGAAAGCTACGACGTGCGGCGGCTGCTGCGGTTCCTGGCGGACGTGAAGTCAGGCCTGCCGGAGGTGGCGGCGCCGGTCTACTCGCACCTGGCCTACGACATCGTGCCCGGCGAGTTCCAGACCGTGCGGCAGCCCGACATCGTCATCGTCGAAGGGCTCAACGTGCTGCAGACCAGGTCGCGGCAGCGGAAGCCGCCGGCGATGTTCGTCTCGGATTTCTTCGACTTCTCGATCTACGTCGACGCCAACGAGGCCGACATCGAGCACTGGTACGTCGAGCGCTTCATGAAGCTGCGCGCGACGGTCTTCCAGAGCCCGTCGTCGTACTTCCATCGCTACGCGGAGCTGGGCACGGCGGAGGCCGACGCGACGGCACGGCGCATCTGGGAGACGATCAACCTCGTCAACCTGCGCGAGAACGTGCTGCCGACGCGCGAGCGCGCCCATCTCGTGCTGGAGAAAGGGCGCGATCACGCGGTGAGGCGGGTACGGCTGCGGATGGTGTGACCGAAATTCAAAATGCAAAATTCAAAATGCAAACCGTGAGTGGCTCGTCACAACGGTGTGAATGTCGCGACGACGTTCACCCAACATGACGCGCACATTCAGGGTTTGCTTTTTGCATTTTGAATTTTGCATTGACTCTATCCCGGCGAAGCTCCCTGCGTATTCACATAGACCGCGTAGAGCGACTGCGCGGCCGTCATGAACAGCCTGTTTCGCTTCGGCCCGCCGAACGCGAGGTTGGCGCACGTTTCCGGCAGCCTGATGCGGCCGAGCAGCTTTCCTTCGGGCGACCAGACCGTGACGCCGCTGTACCCGAGGTTGCGCCCCGCGTTGCTGCCGCACCACAGGTTGCCGTTGACGTCGACGCGGATGCCGTCGGTCCCGCAGCGGACGCCGTCGACCATCATGTTGCTGAATTCCTTCTGGTTCGCCAGCTTGTTGTCGGCGCCGATGTCGAAGCTGTGGACGTTACCGGCGTTGACGATGTAGACCTTCCGGTAGTCGGGCGAGAACGCGATGCCGTTGGGATTGCCGGCGAGGTTGGCGCTGCTGACCATCATGTCGACGCGCCCGCTCTGCGCATCGGCCCGGTAGACGTTGGCGGTCATGATCTCGCGCTTCGCGTTGCCGACGCCGATCACCTGCCCGGCGCGCGAGTTGTACCGTCCGTCGGCGTTGCCGGCGCCACCAGAGACTTCCGGCGCGCCTTCGTAGAGCGTGAAGCCCGCGGCGGGATCGGTGAACCAGTAGCTGCCGTCGCGGTGCGCCGCCACGTCGTTGGGCGAGTTGAGCCGCTGGCCCATGTAGGTTTCGGCAATCGCGGTAATCGATCCGTCGTGCTCGTAGCGCGAGATGCGGCGGCCCGTGTGCTCGCACGTCACCTGGCGTCCCTGGAAGTCGAACGTGTTGCCGTTGCTGTTGTTCGACGGGTTGCGGAACACCGTCACGCGGCCGTCATCGTCGATCCACCGACGCTGGACGCCCATCGGCACGTCGCTCCACACCAGGTACTTCCCCTGGCTGCACCAGGCGGGTCCCTCGGACCAGCTCCCGCCGGTCCAGAGGCGGTGGATGGCGCTGTTGTTCACCCGCAGCGCATTGAAGCCTGGGTCGATGGTGACGATGTCGGGGTCCGGGTAACTTACGGGATCCCCATTCGGGCTGTAATCGCGATGGACATCGAAGGGAGACGGCGGTGGCGGCGCGGCCTGCGCGCCCTGCGCCGCGGCGGCGCGTGGACCAAGTGCGGCCGCGCCGACGACCGCACCAATCCGTCCAATCAGAACGCGTCTGGAGATCGTCGTCATACGGACCTCATTTTCAGCGGACAGTCGGCAGTGGGGTCCTGCCCACTGCCGACTAGTTGAGGCCGTTAAGATTGATCAGGCGCGGGTCTTTCGCAAGGCCTTCAGCGTCAGCCAGAACTGCGCGGCCGTGAACGCGACGCCGAGCAGCCAGTCGGACGCGCGCGCACCGGCGGAAGCCGACACGCGACCGGTGACAGCGGGGACCGACTGCATGGCCGCCGCGGGCGCCGGACGCAGCGCCGATGCCGGTGGCGCGTCCGCGCCGGGCGTCTTCGCCGCGGTGACGGCGGCGGCTGCCGGCTGCTGCTCCGCAACCTCCTTCACCTCGTCTGCGCTCGGCGGCTTCTCCCCCTGCTCTCGCCGGTTCGCCATCCATGCGCGCATCGCGGCGGGCCCGATCAGGCGCTTCTGGCCCTTTACCTTCTCGCCCGCCTCCTTGCCGTACGGTGACGCATGCTCGATTTCGGCGTTCATCTCCGCGCCGAACAGAATCACGGCGCCTGAGATGTAAAACCACAGCATGAGCACCATGACGCCGCCAATGGCGCCGTAGGTCTCCGCATAGTCCGAAATGTTCACGACGTAGTACTTGAAGGCGAGCGATGCCACCAACCACAGGGTGGTGGCGAAGACCGACCCTGGCGTCAACCACACCCAGTCCTGCTCGGCATCGGGCGCAAAGTAGTACACGAGCGCAAAGCCCGTGCTGGTGAGCGCGAAGACGACTGGCCACTGAAGGATTTTCCACGTCCATTCGAACACCGGTCCCAGGTGCACCCACACGGCGACCTTCGTCGCCAGCGTCGGCCCCACGATGACCAGCGCGAAGGAGATCAGGATGAAGAGGGCGACGCCGAGCGTCAGCAGAGTCGCCGTCAGTTGCACCTTCCACCAGGGACGGCCCTCTTCGATGTCGTAGGCGCTGTTGAGCGTGTTGATGATGGCGCTCATCGCGGCGGAGGTGCTCCAGATCGCGGCCGCGATGCCGAAGGTGAGCAGGCCCCCTGGCTTCGACTCGGTGATCTTGCGGATCTGCTCGGTGATGATCGTCAGCGCCTCCGGCGGTGCGAACCCCCCCATCGACTTGACGACCTCGTCCACGATCGTGTGGACGGGAAAGTAACTCGCAATGGTGATCAGCAGCAGCAGCGCGGGAAACAACGCGAAGAAGAAGTAATACGCCAGCTGCGCCGCCATCCCGAAGACGTTGTCCGCGATGGAGTCACGGACGGTGCGCGTGAGGATCTCGCGCCACGACAGCGGGACCTTGAGGTACGAGAGCATCACCGCCATGGCGCCCCCTCAGTGCGTCGCGTTGCCAGTCGTCGGCGTCCACGCGGGCGCGTCGCTCGCGGGGAACGACTGCTCCGACGACTCGATGATCGGATCTTCGCGCTCGCGCGCCGGCAGCACCGCGCGCAGCCGTCCGCGCCGCAGGCGCCGCTGATCGATTTCAGAGAACGCCCACCACGCCAGCGTCCCGCCTCCCACGATGAGGGCGAGTCCAGCCAGCGAGCGGCGGCGGAGGCCTGCCAGCAGGAACGCGCCCGCGGCGGATGCAATCAGCCAGCGTTCGGTGTCCCAGTTCCACCGGTCATCCGTACGGTCCCAGATGCTTTCATCGCTGCGGTGCAGCTCGAGGTTGTTCATCGGCATCGTCTGTCTCCGCGGGCGACGAGTGCAACGAGAGTGCCCCCCGATCGCGGGCGCCGGCGGAGGTGCCGTGGAAACGGACGGCAACCTGAGGGGAGGGGTCCGATTTCCTGACGGGTTTCCCTACAGTCGGACGTCAGCGCTTGTACAGGTTTGCCCCCGTAAAAGGCCGGAAGTAAATGCCTTAGGGTTAGGGCACACGCGGCACATCGATGATTCTGAAGGGATTACGGCTCATGCACTGGAAAGCCGAACGAGCTCAGCGCGTGGCACGTGCGTTGCTCCGTAAACCCCTGTCCATTACCCAAATCGGGGAACGGGGGAGCCACATGCCAGCACAGCAGCCGCTAGACGACGTACTGCGACGCGTTCAGGGCGAATACATCGAGATGCCCGGATTGCGGTTGACGACGCAGCAGGCGCAGCGGCTCTGGGGTCTCGATCGCGCGGCGTGCGACCAGTTGCTCGGCGCGCTGGTCGATGCGAAGTTCCTGTTCCGGACACGCGATGGTGCATTCATGCGATCCGATCAAGCGCGAGCTGTGCGGACATGACGAGTTCCTGACCTGCCAGGCCGGTCGGTGAAGTTCCTTCCTCACGAGCCGTAAGACCGACGGGCCAACACGCCCTGCCCTCGAACTCCCGGACGAACAATCGTCCGCGGCCAGACTCTGGGTGACGAACGGAGAACAACACATCGTTCTCCGTTCATCGTTCCTTCTTCAGCTGGCAGCAGGCAGCTGGCAGAAAATCACTGATCTCTCCTTTCAGTTGCTCTTGATCCCTGATCCCCGATCCCTTCTGGTTTGATCCACGCGGCGAATTTGCGGAACGCGACGCCGCGATGCGCGACCGCGATCTTGTCCGCGGCATCGACGTCGGCCAGCGTCTTCCCGTAGGGCGGATAGAAGAAGATCGGGTCGTACCCGAAACCGCCGGCGCCGCTCGGCGCACTTGCAATCTCACCCTCGACCGTCCCCGTCGTCTCGTAGACCACCTCGCCGCCGTCGACGCTTGCCAGCGCGGCGACGAACCGCGCCGTGCGCGGCAGGTTGCCGCGCGCGTGCAGCCGCCGGTAGATCTCCGCGAACCGCTCCGGGTACGTCGCATCGGGCCCGAGAAACCGCGCCGACTGCACGCCGGGTTCGCCGTCGAGCGCATCGATGACGAGCCCCGAGTCCTCGGCGACCGTCCAGAGTCCGCTGCGCGCGGCGTAGTAGCGCGCTTTCAGGCGGGCGTTCTCCTCGAACGTCGTGCCGGTCTCTTCCGGCTCCTCGATGTGCGGGATGTCCGCGAGGCTGACGAGGCGCACCGGCACGTCAGGCATCAGCGCGCGGATCTCGCGCAGCTTGCCCGGGTTGGTCGTGGCGATCAGGAGCGTTCGCATGGTGGCGGGTCCGCCGCTCGATGGGTCCAGTCTCGTGGCGGAACCCGCCCTACTTACCCAGAAACGAGCCGACGTGGCCGCGCTGCAGCGCGATCAGCTGGCGGATGCCCGTGTCGGCGAGGTCGAGCAGGCGGTTGAGCGCCTCGCGGCCGAACGGCATCGCTTCCGCAGTTCCCTGCAGCTCGATGTACAGGCCCGCGCCCGTCTTGATGATGTTCATGTCGACGTCGGCCTTCGAATCCTCAGTGTAGGCGAGGTCGAGCATCGGCATCCCCTCGACGATGCCGACGCTGGTGGCGGCGACATAGTCCACGATCGGCATCGTGCGAATCATCTCCTGCTCGCGCATCCGGTTGACGGCGAGGACGAGCGCGACGAACGCGCCGGTGATCGACGCGGTGCGCGTGCCGCCGTCGGCCTGGATCACGTCGCAGTCGAGCGTCACCGTCCGCTCGCCGAGCTCCTCCATCTTCGTGACGGCGCGCAGCGAGCGTCCGATCAGCCGCTGAATCTCCTGCGTGCGGCCGCCCACCCTGCCGGCCGAGGACTCGCGCTGCGTGCGCGTGTTGGTCGCGCGCGGCAGCATCCCGTACTCCGCCGTCACCCAGCCCTTGCCGGAGTTGCGGCGGAAGGGCGGCACCCTGTCTTCTACGCTCGCGGTGCAGATGACTTTGGTCTTTCCCGATTCGACAAGGACCGAACCTTCGGCGTGGATGAGGTAGTTGGGAGTAATGCGCGTGGGTCGCAGCTGCTCGTCGAGTCGTCCGTCGGAACGCATGGAGTCACTGTAACGCTACTGCGTCCCTTTCGTCTCGCGCACCAGCGAGGTGTCGCGCTCGAACGGGCGCCGCAGGTCGACGTGTCCGGCGAGCGTGTCCGCCTGCTTGCCGTCGATGAGAATCTGCACGCGCTCGACCGACGACAGGTTGGCGGTCACCGTGTTGACAAGCGCATAGACGGTCAGAAGCTCGTTGGTCGATCCGCCCGGATGCATCGTCGAGACCTCGGGGCTCAGGTCGACGAACGCGTCGCCGCGGTCGGTGATGTAGAACGCGCGCAGCATCGTCCCCGCCGGGATGAGCGACACGTACGGCGCCGGCGCTGCCTCGAGCTCGCTTTCGAGGATCTGACGGCCCTGCGCGCGTGGCCCTTCGCCGAGCGGCACCTCGCGCTTGACGGCGGCGAGCGCCTGGCCGTCGGGGGTGCCGTAGTAGAGCGTGGCGATGATGTGCGCCACGCTGGCCGCGGGCGCCGCGGGCGCCGGCGCGCTCTGCGGCTGCTGGACGGGGGACACCATCCGCTCGAGCAGCTGCGACGCACCCCACGCCGCCGCGCCGAAGATGACCACGATAGCCGCGGCCTGCAGCCAGCGCTTGCGCTTGCCCCGCGCGACCGACCCGAGTCGAGCGGTCATGGCGTCGCCGGAGCCTCGAGATAGGTCCTGAATCGCACGATGGCGTCGAAGATCGCCTGCGCGAGGCTGCCCTGGAGCTCCGCGGACTGAACCGCCCGCTCCTGTTCCGCGTTCGTGAGATACCCGAGCTCGATGAGCGCCGCGGGCATGTTGACACCGCTCAGCACGCGGATCGGCGCCTGCTGCAGGGGCCGCGGGCCCATCGGCGCGTGCTTCTCGAGCTCCTCTTCCAGCATCGACGCGAAGCGCGACGAGACGTCGACGTGCGCCGCCTGCGCCAGGTCCCACGGGATGACGTCGACCGGCCGCATGCCGCCGCCGACGGCGGGCAGCACGAGCTCCGACGCGGCGGTGCGCAGCCGTGCGTCTTCACCGGCGCGGTCGAGCCGGAGGTAGTAGACCTGCGCGCCCTTCATGGACGGCGACGGCGCGCCGTTGACGTGGAGGCTCAGAAACAGGTCGGCCTTGTTGTTGTTCGCGATCGCGTCGCGCCCGTCCGGCGACACGGCGCGGTCTTCCTCGCGCGTCAGGATCACGCGCACGCCGAGACGGGTCTCGATGAGCGACTTCAGCCGGCGCGCGACCTCGAGCGTCACCTGCTTTTCGAGCGCCCCCTTCGGCCCGCGCACGCCGGCGTCGTCGCCGCCGTGTCCCGGATCGATCACCATCGTCTGCAGCCTGGCGGTGCGCTGCCCGGGGAGCGCCGGCACGGCATCCGCGGCCGGCGGCGCCGGCGGCAGGGTCACGAGCGGAGGTGGAGCAGGCGGCGGCGCCGGCGCGGCGCTGGTGTCCTGCGGCGGCTGCGCGCCGGGAGGAATCTCGATCGTCACGCGCGTGCTTTCCGTCGTCGTCGTGGTCGAGACGCGCGGCATGCCGGCGCGCGCGTTCAGCGCGAACGCGATGGTCGTCGCCTGGTTGCCCGTCTGGATCTGATCGATCAGGCCGGCCGGCGCGGGCGGCGGCGCCGCATCGAGCATGTCGGCCTCGACGCGGACGATGACGCGCCCCGCGTCGAACATCGAGCTGACGAGCAGTGCCGGCGTGACCTCGACGCTGGCGCGCGTCGGCGGGCCCGCCGCGTCGATGCTGACGACGACGCGCGCCACGCGGATGGCGCCGACGACGAGCAGCCGCGACGCGCGGCGCAGGTCGATCGGCGAGTCGTAGATGGGTGCGAGCGCGCGCGCGATGAAGTCGATCGGCACCAGCAGCCGCCGCCCGACGCGCGCGACCGGCGCCGGCAGCGTGACGACGCGGCCGTTGACCGAGGCCATCGGCTGATCGGCGGAGGCGACGATCGTGCGTCCCTTGTAGCTCACGGTGACGCCGCCGGCGAGCGCATCTTCGCGCACCGCGAGCTGGAACATCGACGCGAGATCGTCGAGCGCGATGAATTCCTGGTTGTTGAGGATGGTCGTCGGCACGGGCCGCCGCCCGTCGCGCGTGACGAGCGTCAGCGGAGACGCGGGGGCCGTGCCCTGCGCGTGGCCCGATGCCAGCGCGAGCACCACCGCGAGGACGCACAGTCCAGCCGTTCGCAAACGGCTTCCATCATAGCCTGCGGCCTGAGGTGTGGCAGAGGGCAGGCGGCAGGAGGCCTCTGCCTCCCGCCACCTACCGTATGACCTTCCGGACGCCCGCAATCGCGAGCATCAGGAAGACGACGAACAACACGAGGAACAGACCGGCGAGGAACTTCGCAACCACGAACGACGCGCCCGCGATCGACGTGAAGCCCAGGAACCCCGCGACGATGCCGACGACGAGGAACAGTAGCGCCAGTTGCAGCATGAGTCCTCCTTCCTGGAGGTTCAGCTGCGACTTCTATGCCTACATGTCCTCGTCGAGGTCGGTGTCGGCCCCGCCTTCTTCGCCGCCGAGGTCGAGTTCCGCGTCCTCATCCATCAGCTCGTCGCTGCCGCCGCTCATCACGTCTTCCGGCTCGTTGTGGCGGCCCGACATCTCGTCGCCCATCGGCGACGCAGCTGGCGACGGACGCGACGGTAGGCGACGCGCCGGAGCCGACGGTTTGCGGCTGGCGCTGCGCTTCGCGGTGCGCGCGCTCTTGGCGGCGCCGCGCTTGGCCGCGCCCTTGGCCGCGCCGCGCTTCGCAGCGCCCTTGCGCGAGGCTGCCGTCTTGCGCGCGCTCTTGCGCGACGCGCCTGCTGCGCGCCCCGTCTTCCGCGCCGCGCTGCTCTTGCGGCCGGCGGATGCGCTTCGCTTGCGGCTTGCCTTTGACTTCTTCTTGCCACGTGGTGGCATACTCCTCCTTCGCGAGCTCGGCTCGCCAACGAGCCGCGGGCGCAGCAAATTCGCTGCCCGCGCAGACCGTGTCAGGTATCAACTGTCGGCTGTCATGTATCAGCAGGTGCGGCCCGGATCGTATACGCGAATGAGCGATACGCAATGACCAAAAAGTACCGCTCGAGATTGGGAGAGGCGCCGGCTGAACATCCGCCGGGGCCGCAACCGCGGGAGAGGGGAGTCGCGCCTCCACCGAACCCGCGAAAGCCCAGGCTCGTTCGCGACATTCACGGCAACGAGTTGAAGGACCTGTTCGAGTTCTTCCCGGACCTGCCGCGGGTGCCCCGGCCGCGCGGACGAGTCCCCATCAGGCGGCGGGGTCCACGCTAATCGAGCTTTCCGCCAAGCAGCTTCCTGGCGACCAGCTCCTTGTGCTCGTCATCGTCGTGGCTGGCGACGATGACGAGGTTCCGCTCCGACATCGAGAGGCCGTTGAGCCACTTCAGCTGGTCGTTGACGGCGGCCGTGTCCTCGACAATCCACGGCGCGTCCTTGCCGGTCGCCTTGCGGACACCGTCCATGTGCCAGGCGGTATCGCCCACGAGCAGGTACTCGCGCCCGGAATCGACGGTGATGAACATCATTTGCGACCCGGGCGTGTGGCCGGCGGCCTTGATCAGCGTCCACCCCGGCGCAAACGCCATGTAACGGTCGTAGTCGATGACGTGGTAGCGCCGGGCCTGCTCCTCGGTGATCTTCAGGTCCGGGAACTGCGGCCTGTTTTCGAGCGTGTTCACCTGCGGACGGGTGAGGATGGTCTTCGGCGCGAGCTCGGCCAGGTAGGGGCCTCGGATGACACCCGTGATGTGGTCGCCGTGCTCGTGGGTGAACACGATGGCCCGCGCCCCGCGGAGCGCCTTGTTCACCTCCTGCGCCTGCTCGGCGTAGTACGGTTCGCCTTCCGCGCCCCGGCCGATCTGCCTGTGCATGGGCTCGTCCATTCCCGCATCGACCATGACGTAGCCGTCGGGGTAGACGACCTGGAAGACGGTACGCGCCTGTACACTCGGCGTCGCGGGCTCGCCCTGGACCGAGAAGTTCTTGGTGCGGCGACTCTCGGCAAACTTGAGGACGTTGATGCGGAGCGGCTTGCGGCCGGGAATCAACGTGGCAACACGGCGGATCTCCGCAATGTCGGCGGACCATCCGGTTGCAGGCGGCGCCTGCCCGCGTAACGAGATCGTGACTCCGGACAGAAAAAGGGCGAGAAGGACGGCGCGTTTCATGGGCCCATCCTAGCCCAACCCGCCTCCCGTCCCGCCCTCGTGCCTGACCCGTCCTTCGTGTCCTCAGAACGTGAACTTGATCCCGAGCTGCATCATGCGCGGCTGGTACGCGAGCGCGCCATTCTGCGCCGGACGCCCGTACTGCGCGTTCGCCAGGTTCGTGGTGTAGCTCCCATAGTTCGCGTGGTTGAAGAGGTTGTAGGTCTCGATCATCCCGTCGATCTTGACCTTGCTCACAATCGGGAACGACTTCTGAAGCCGCACGTCCACGCGGTGCAGCGGGCGGCCGACCAGGCTGTTGCGGGCGACGATCGAGCCGTCGGCACGCAGGCGGTTTTCGCCGCTGCCGCCTTCGTTGCGGCGGTCGGTGCCATCCGTGACGCCGTAGCGCATGCCCGACCCGTAGAAGTAGATACCGCTCACCTGGAACCCATAGCCGAGGTCCACGACGCCGTTCACGTTCGCGCGGTGCCGTTGATCGTCGGCCGCGTAGGTGTACTCGCCGCCGAGATCGCGGGCGAGCGCGAAGTCGAGCGCCCGCCGCTGCACGATGCCGTCCGGTCCCAGGAACCACTGGTCCCGGGGCGGGTTCGCGTCCTTGAAGAACGCGAGCGTGTAGCTGGCATTGGCCTGCCACCGGTGGCTGAAGCGCTTGGTGAAGGTGACGTCGGTGCCGTGATAGTTGGACCATCCGTCGAGCAGCTCCAGGTTGACCGTCCCCCACGTGGGGAACGGCCGCGCCGCGACGTTGGTGAACGGGATGTTGGCGCCGGTGGTCCGGTCGTATGTCAGGTTGGCGTTCACCGTCGAAGTTGGCTCCTCGCGCCTGCCGCCGGTGTAGGCGTAGTTCACCTCAAGCGACGCCTGCGTGCCGAGCTGGTGCTGGACGCCGATCGACGCCTGGTGTGAATACGACGTCTTGCGGCCCGGATAGTTGATCTCCTGGGTGAGTGCCCGGAACGCGCAGTTCGTCGTCCGGTTCACGATGTCGCACGCGTTCTGCAGCGAGGCCTGGAAGCTGGGCTTCGGCCCGTGGAACCAGCCCCAGAAGTTATCTCTGACGGTCGTGAAGTCGGCGCTCCCGTCGAAGGTGATCTGGTTCTCGAAGCGGTGCCGGTACCCTTCCGTCTGCTGCACGCCGTCGTTGGGCGCGAACGCATAGAACAGTCCGTAACCGCCGCGAATTGCCGTCCGGTCGTCGACCTTGAAGGCGAAGCCGGTGCGCGGCGCGAAATTCGTCTTCTCGATCGGCTGGCCGCCCGGCAGCCACGGCTTGAAGACCGTCTTCTCGTTGTGGCCGTTGGAGTCGAGGTCGTAGCGGACGCCAAGGTTCAGCGTCAGCCGGTCCGTCATGCCCCAGTCGTCCTGGATCCACCCGCCCCAGATGTGCCGGGTGACATCGTAGCGATGCTCGGTGTCGGACAGCGAGTGATCGACCCAGCGGACGAGCGGAGCACCTGTGGGGCTGCGCAACGTGGCCAGTGGCGCGAGGTTCCACGTCGACGCGTCGTGGATGTCGGGGAACATCTGCCGGATGACGTCGGCGCTCGGCAGCGGTCCGCCCTGCGCGTTGATCGAGCCGTCGCAGCGCAGGCACCAGATGAACGCGTTGTGGAACTTGATGTACTCGGCGCCCATCTTCACGTCGTGCCGCCCCCTCGCGTTGAACGACGTCGAGTAGTCGTCGCGGACCGACGTGTTGTCCTGGAAGATGTTCAGTGGCGACGCGCCGATCGTGAGGCCCGTGAACGCCGTGAGGATCGAGCCGCCGTGCAGCGAGGGATGATACGGGAAGTCCTGCCCGCCCCACCGCACGTCGGGCTGGTCGCGCCGCTCGTAATCGGTACGGCCGACCTTCACCTCGTTGATCGCGTTGGTGCCGAGCACCTGCGTCAGCGTGCCGAAGTACTGCGGCGCGATGCGCCCGCGCGTGCCGCCGACGGGGCTCGTCGGGCTGCCGCCGCTGTAGAAGTCGGTGACGAACTGCGTCGCGCGGCCGATCACCCGCGTCTGCGGCGTGAGCTGCCAGTCGACGCGCTCGGTCGCGGTGTGCTGCTTCTTGGGATAGGTCACCTCGCGGTTGAGGAACGCGTAGGCCGCCGCGACGTTCGCGTTGAAGGTGCGCGGCTCGTGCTCGAACTCGTAGGCGGCGAAGAAATGGAGGCGATCGCGCACGACCGGGCCGCCGATCGTCGTGCTCAGCTGCTGGTTCGAATACGGCAGGACGCGGTTGAGGATGAAGTCCTTCGCGTTGAACCGATCGTTGCGGAAATAGCCGCCGAAAGTTCCCGTCAGGGCGTTGGTGCCCGACTTGGTAATCGCGTTGACGATCATGCCGGAGGAGCGTCCCTGCGTGGCGTCGAAGCGGTTGGCGACCACCTGGAACTCGGCGATCGCGTCGCGGCTCATCTGCGGCTGCTCGCTGTCCGGCGTCGAGTGATAGTTCGTCGTGATCTGCTGGCCGTCGACGATGGTCTGCGCGTACCCCTGGCGGTTCTGCACGAGGCCGCCGCCCTCGTTGCGCCGCGCGCCCGGCGCCAGCAGCGTCAGGTCCATCCAGTTGCGGCCGTTGATCGGCAGGTCCTGCACCTGGCGCGGATCGATGTTGGCGCCGACGGTCGATTCCTTCGTGTCGACGAGCGGCGCCTCCCCAGTGACGGTGACCGTCTCGGTCAGCGTGGCGGGCCCGAGCTGCAGCGGCACGGTCAGCGTCTGGTTGAGCAGCAGCTGCAATCCCGTGCGTGTCACGGTCTGGAAGCCGGAAAGGCTCGCCGTGAGCCGGTGCGCGCCGACGCGAACCGGGATGCGGAACTGTCCCTGTGCGTCGGTCACACCTTCGAAAATGTTCCCCGTTTCCTCGTGGACGATGGCAATCGTGACGCCGGGGAGCACACCGCCCGACGAATCGGTGACCGTTCCGGTGATCGTCGCCTGCTGCGCACGTGCCGGCATGGCCGCGAGGAGCAGCGCCGCGGCGGCCAGGACCATCCGCGTCAAGCCTGCCTTCATGTCTCCTCCAGTCGAAGCCGCTCGTTGACCGCTCGTTTACTGCGGCAGAGTATGCGCGGGGAGCCTAGAGCCCGCAGGCGGATGCTGTCAAGGTGCGCCGGACGGGCCTATAATCTCGCCACTGAATCTCCCCATCCTGGGCAACACTTCACGAAGGAAGGTGCACTGTGCGTACTGTTACTTCGATCGTTCTCGGAATCTCGCTCCTCGTCTTCGGTGCGTGGAGTGTGTCGCTCTCCGCGCAGGCGACCGCCCAGACCCACATCGGCCACGTGCTCGACAGCTTCAACGGCACGCCCGAGAACATGGGCCTGTTGCCGACGGCGATGGCGGAAGCGAAAGTTGCCGCCGATCACGCGGCGCTGGCGGCGAAGGCCGCCTCGCTGCAGATGATTCAAACGCACGCCGGCCACGTCATCAACGCGATCGATCCGACGATCGTCGCGCAGGGTCCGGGCAAAGGCTACGGCTTGAAGAAAGCCGCGCAGGGCGTCGCGCAGCACGCCACGCTCGCGGCCAACGCCGCCAACGCGAACGATATGGTGAAGACGCATTCGATGCACGTCAGCACCGCCGCGAACAACGTCGTGGCGATGGCGGACGAGGTGGTCGCGCTGGCGCAGAAGATCCGCATGTCGACCTCGTTGGACGAGGCGAAGATGCTCGCGGCGGAAATGCAGACCAAGGCCGAGCAGCTGACGACCGGCATCGACGCGGACAAGAACGGGCAGATCAGCTGGAACAAGCCCGAAGGCGGTCTCGCCCAGGCGCAGGCGCACATGAACTTCATGAAGACCGCGGCCGGTACGCAGTAGCCGCGCGCGCAGTGGGCAGCGGGCAGTCGGCGGTGGGCAGTTGGCCGTGGCTGTCACAGATGGAGGGGCCGCCTTCAGGCGGCCCTATCTCGTCGTAGGGGCGACCGTCGGGTCGGCCCAGGGGAGGCACGTGATGAGACTTGTGGTGGCGTGGACGTGTGGCCTGGTGGTGGTTGCGTTGCTTGCCGTTTCAACCACGGCACAAAACGCACCGAACGCGCCGAACCGGCCGCCCGCTCCGGTCACCAACGCGCCGGGCATCCCGGGATGGGCCTACCCCGTGGCGGCCGGCGTGCCGGGACCGAAGGACGACGGCACCGTGTATCACGTGCCGAACAGCGCCGTCGGCATGACGCTGACGCAGGCGCGCAATGCCTCCGACGTCCCCGACTGGCATCCCGACGAGCATCCGGCGATGCCCGACGTCGTCAGGAAAGGGCGCGTCGCGGAGGGCGTGCGCGCGTGCGCCTACTGCCATTACCCGAACGGGCTCGGACGGCCCGAGAACGCGAGCATCGCGGGGCTGCCGACCGCGTACTTCATTCAGCAGGTCAACGACTTCAAGCACGGCCTGCGCACGACGTCGGAGCCATCCATGCGTCCGCCGCAGCTGATGGCCGACACGGCGAAGAGTGCGACCGACGAGGACATCCGCGTCGCCGCGGAATACTTCGGCGCGCTGAAACTGAAGCCGTGGATCAAGGTCGTCGAATCGAAGACTGCGCCGCGCACGCAGATTCTCGGCGGCATGCTCGTGCCGCTCGAGGACAAGAGCACCGAGCCGATCGGCGAACGGATCGTCGAGGTGCCCGTCGACGCGCACCTGACGGAGCTGCTGCGCGACAGCCAGTCGCCGTTCGTCGCCTACGTGCCGGTCGGCAGCATCGCGAAAGGCGAGGCGCTCGTCACGACCGGTGGCGCGCGGCTCGCGGGCGGAAAGATCGTCGCCGGCAAGACGGCCGCGTGCGGCACGTGCCACGGCGCTGATCTCACCGGCTATGCCGACATGCCGCCTATCGCGGGGCGTTCGCCGAGTTACCTCGTCCGGCAGATGCTCGACATGCAGAAAGGGAATCGCAACGGCCCTGGCGCGAAGCTGATGAAGCCCGTCGTCGCGAACCTGACGATCCAGGACATGGTCGAGATCGCGGCGTATGTGAGCTCGCGCTCGCCCGTATCGTCCAGCCCGACCACGACCGCCCTTCGGTAACGGATCCGTTATCCGGCAACGCCATTGCAGCCTTCCCTAATCGGGGGTGTCATGGCTGAAGTACTCGCGTCCTTTTCATCGCCGGTGCGCGACGATTCCGGGTTGTACTACGCGCGCGCCGTCGGACGATCGGCGCCTGACCACCTGTGGGAAGGCTGGATCGAGTTCGTTCCCGCCGACGGTGTCGGCGACGTGCTCGTCAGCCCCATCGAATCACGTCAACCTGAACGTCAGCACCTCGCCTACTGGGCAACCGGGCTGACGCCGGTATACCTCGAGGGCGCGCTGCACCGCGCGAGGAACCCGGTCACGATCCGCGTTCCCGTCATCGACGAGCCGATGTCCGACCGGCCCGCAGCACGCCGCGTCGTCATGGAGCGGGTCGTGCCGAGACCCGAGCCGCTGCTCGATCCGTTCGAAATCGGCGCGCGGAGCATCGACGTGTTGCGGCAGGAATTGACCGCACTCAACCGTCCCCGCCTGCTCAATATCATCGCGGCCTATAGTCTCGGTGGCGATACCGACGTGACGCGCCTGTCAGACCAGCAGCTCGTCGGCTTCATCGTCGCCGCGGTGGACAGGACGCACTCCCCGCGCTCGCGCTGACCTCACGATATCCAACACCCGTACACACAAGCACCCACGCACGCTATTGTGCGCGGGTGCTTTGCTCGTCAGAGAATCGCGAGAATCTGGTTGAGAAGGTTGGCGAGACCGCCCGGGTTGTCGAGCAGGCCGGCAACTGCGCACAGCAGGTTGCCCAGCAGGTTTCCCGCACCCGCCTGCGCGGTGATATCGAGGATGACCTCGCTCAAATTCACCTGCAGACCGAGCAGGTCGAGGGCAATCGGACCAATGTCCAGGTGCAGGATGTCGCACGTCGTGGCGGCGATGTTCACCGGCAGCGTCACGTTCTGAGCGATGGTCGTCACCTGGCCGAGGGCGTTGGTCACCTGGCCGGTGAGGGTGCCGACGGCGGCGACCCCGCTGCCGCTCGCCACGAATCTCTGCAAGTCCAGCGTTCCGGTGAATGTCGCACCGGAACCGGCGCCGCTGATGGGTAGCGTGAGTCCGGTGCCGCTTTTGGCCGGCGCCGCCTGGGCGGCGGAGAATGTTGCCGTCATCAACGCGAGTGTGAAGGCTGTAACCAGTCGTGTCATTGGAGCTGCTCCATTCGAATCGGCGTGTCGCGCGTGATCGGGACAGAATTATCCCCTCAAGCACTAGCTGTAACCCTTTTAGTTACTAGCTCTTACGCCCCAAGTTACGATCTGTTGGTTCAAAGCCGTTGCCGCCTACATAAGCGGTCAAGTATTCGGCGTTCCTACGGAGAGTCTTGCGGCGGCGTGCTCGGGCGTTCCGCTCCACGCGACGCGCGCTGGGGAGCAAGTGTTGCAGGGTGTGTAGCAGCGTAGTTATGCGGTCAAGTAAGACGTGCATCTGGGTCGCGGTCGTTCGTCGATGTCTCGCCTGCGAGTACGAGGATCAGGTCGAAGAACGTGAGGACGTCGACCACATCGGGCCACCGTGCTCGAGGTGTTCGGCACCAACCGAACGTATCGAGATCCGCGCGACGCGAATCCGGCCGGTCGATGTCAATCCGCACGCCGCAGCGCTCGGACGTCTTGGTGGACTGAAGGGTGGACCCGCGCGCGCGGCCCGGCTGTCGCCGGAACGCCGGCGCGAGATTGCCGTTCACGCAATCCGGAAACGGTGGGGCTACGAGGATTGACGCCGCTGAGCGGCTCGCTCAGCGGCCGCGGGATCAGCGCCTGGTCTTCTCGTCGAAGCTCGTGACGTGATCGATGTCCGACTCCACGCAGGGCGGGTTCTCGAGGATCAGCTCCTTCGTCGTTCGCACGGAGGTCCACGCGTTCATCGTCCACGGCCGCGTGAAGACGTCCGGGTCCTCGACGGTGGCCTGATACCGCAGGGTATCGCCCACGCGTGAGAGGCGCTCGATGACGCGCATCTTGGTGCTGT
Organism: Vicinamibacterales bacterium; assembly: GCA_035571515.1. GTDB lineage: Bacteria > Acidobacteriota > Vicinamibacteria > Vicinamibacterales > UBA2999 > Gp6-AA40. The sequence goes on along the minus strand of DATNCQ010000057.1, from coordinate 65,884 downwards.
GCAGCCACCCGTAGATGCCGATCCATGTCTCGTCGTTGAAGCCGACGGTCTCGACGACGAGCGTGTCGCCTTCCCAGCGGCCGATCGAATCGCCGTAGTACAGGCCTTCGAGGTTCGCGGTATGACCGCGGCCGTCGGTCGGGACGAGACGGAACGTGTTTCCTGCGATGACTTCGTACAGCAGCACGATGGGCATGCCCGGCGCCTGCACGATTCCGTGCGGCGGACCGATGCGCGGCACGCCGCCGGGCTTGCAGAAGAACGCCGTGTCCACTTTGCTCTCGTTCTTCGCCAGCTCCTCCACCTTCGGCATCAGCTCCGGCTTATAGGGCGGCTGATTCGGATCGGCGTACTGGGCCGCGGCGTTGCGCGCGTCGCCGCGCTTGATGAACGCATTCCGTTCGCCGAAGCTGCTGCCGACCGGTGTGTCGGGGCCGCGTCCGATGGCCCAGAAGCCGTTGAGATCGGGGTGCCCGTCACGCAGTCGCGGCGTCGGCTTTCTGGCCGGGTCGTCGCCGGCGGGAGGCGCCGCAGCCGGACCGGCAGCGCGCTGCGCCGAGACGGCAGGCCCGACAAGGTAGAGGGCCGCCGACAACGCCACCGTTGTGACAATCGTGTTCAGGAATGTCATCGTGCCTTCCGGCCGTAATTGTCCTTCGACGCGGCCTCGATCAGGTTGGCGGTCTCGGTGTTCTCGCACGACGTTTCCATGATGTGCTCGAACGGGGCCCGCACCAGCTTCACCGTCGGCGCTTTCCAGGTGCCGGTCAGCATCTGGGGGTCGTCGGCGGTGACGTTGATCTCGAGCGTGTCGGCGTCCGCCAGGCGGTACGTTTCGACCATGTGCAGCGCATCGGAATGGAATGACACGTCGCCGTGATGGTGCAGCCAGTTACGGTCGCTGAAGTTGGTGACGTCGACGATCAGCGTATCGCCGTCCCAGCGGCCCACCGCGTCGCCGTGGTTCGAGGGAACGACGTCGTCGCGATGCGGCCGTCCGTCGGTGGGGATGATGCGGAAGCCGTGGTAGGTCTCGATCAGCTGCACCACGGTCTTCGGCGTCTGCACGATCTCGCCGACCAGCCCGTTGCCGACCAGTGGCGTCGGGCCGATGATGCTCGGGATGCACCAGAGCGCCGGGTCGTCCTTGTCGCTGAGCGCTTTCGCCTTGGCCATCGCGTCCGGCTTGTACAGGCTGCCGAACGATTGCGCGCCGATCCCCTGGCGCTCTCCCTCCCGGTAGACGGCGGACGCCTGCGCCGGAATGAGGTCGTGCCCGGGCCACCACACGCCCGACATGTCCGGATGGCCATCAGCCATGCGCGGAATCGGCTTGGCGTTGGCCGGCGTGCCCGGTGCGCTGCCGGAGGCGGATTGGGCGGCGGCCGGCGTGCCGCTCATCAGGGCGATTGACGCGGCCGCGATCGACGCGGCGGCGATCAGCACTGACGCGAGATATGTGTTCTTCATGTCGAACATCCTCCGCTATCTGTTTGCATCCGGCTCGTTGCCCTTGGGGCCGATGATGAACGAGCGGCCGTCCTCGAGGATGATTTCACGGGCCGCGCCTTCGTTCTTGGTCATGTCGCGCGCGTGGCACCCCCGGATGGTGACCCTCGATCCCACCTTGAACACGTCGGGCTTCACCCCGCTGCGAATGAGCGCGGTCGGCGTCTGCGCTTCGAAGCCCCACTGCACGACGTTGCCGCCGGCGTCCTTGACGTCGAGATAAATCCAGGAGTGCGGGTTGGCCAGCTTCGCCTGGGTGATGACGCCCTGGACGGTGATCAGTGCGTTGGCGTCGAAGGCCGCGGCAAACGAGTGATGCGCCGAGGCGGGCACGACCGTCAGCACACCGATGACACCGATGGCGGCGAGAACGCCTGCAGCCCTGCGTACCATCTCATACCTGCCTTCGTTAGAAGTCCAACTGCGCGCCGACCTTCAGGAAGCGGCCGACCATGACGATCTGCGGCACGCGGAACGTCCCGTAGGCCGCACTTTCCGTCAGCACCGCGCTCGAATTCAACGCATTGTAGACGTCGAGGTTCACGGCCGCGCGGCGCGGCCCGAACCTGAAGATTTTACCGATCCGCAGGTCCACCTGGTTGACGCGATCTCCGTACAGGCCGCCGGCCGACGCCGTGGTCGGCGTCGCCGCCAACGCATTCGACCGCAACAGGTTCACCTGCGCGTTCGGCGCGTTTCCCGACAGCGGCCGCCCGAGCGACTGCGCGGCCAGCGCGGTGGGCGCGTTGAACGTCGCCTGCACGAGTGGCCCGGGATTGCTCTGGAACGAGCCGCCGACCTGCAGGTCCAGCCGCGGAATCGTGTAGGAGCCGAGACCCTTCACCTGCGTCAGCAGCGGCGAATCCATGTGGCAGTAGTCGCGCGGCAGCGCCGTTGTGGCGGTGCTGATCAGCTCCGGCAGCATCGAGACGATCTCGCAATTGTCGGTGCTCGTGCGCCCCGTGCTGACGCCGCCCTGCAGCGTCACGCCGCGCAGCAGCCGGGCGTTCGTGCTCAGGTCGATCCCGTTCCAGTGCTCGATCTGCTTGCCGTAGTTCGACGCGAGCGTGACGAAGTTCTGCGCCGGCACGCTGAACCTGGCCGCGCTGACGTTGGCGAGCCCGCAGATCTGATTCGCGCCGCCGCCCGGCAGGCGGCGGTCGGCAGGGGCGGTGATGCAGTAGGTGTCGAAGTCCGACGGCGTCAGCGCCAGGTTGTCGGTGACGCCGAAGTTGCCGTACCAGCGGCGGAAGTAGCCGACCTCCACCGACATGCGCGGCAGCAGCTGCTGCTGCACGCTGGTGGCGAGCTCCCAGTCGAAGGGGCGGTTTCCCCACCCGGTCACCGCCTTCGGATCGTAGGTCGTGCTCGGGCTCGCCTTGCCGAAGTTCGGATCGTTGAGGGCACCGCATTCGCCGTTGGCGACCGCGCTCGTGAGATCGCAGTCAGGCACGAAATTGCGATTCGCATCCCCCCACGTCCGCGTCGTGCTGTGGACGACCCTGTTATACGGCGCCTGCGTCCCGTAGGTGAACGCAGGTCCATCCGAGCCGATCAGATATTTGTTCACGCTCACCTTGAGCGCCGTCCTGCCGTTGCCGAACGGGTCGTACGCCACGCCCATCCTCGGCGTGATGTCCTTCCAGTTCGAGTTCGGCGTCGTGGGCAGCGTGAAGTTGCGCGTGGGCGCGAACTGGATGGGCCCGTACGTCTCTTCCGGGAAGCTGCTCTTGAACGAGTCGAACCGCACGCCCCCGGTGACCGTCAGTCGGGAGATCGTCCATCGGTCCTGCGCGTAGATGCCGAGATCGTGGTCCAGGTTCCACCCGTCGTGGTACGGCGTCGCGTAGAGCGTGATCAGGTTCGGCACACCGTTGTTGAACCGGTAGTAGAGGTTCTGGTTGCCGCTCAGGAACAGCAGCGCGTCGATGTCGCCGCTGCCGTTGTTGAAGCCGACCTTGAACGCGTGCGCGCCGGTGATGTACGACGCCGCGGCCCGGTACCGGAGGTCGTGCTGCCAGCGGTCGGCGAAGCCCGCCGGGCGCAGCTTGTAGTTGATCTGGCTCGACTGCTCGAGCACGCCGATGACATTCGGGTTCGTCTCCGCGTAGGGGAACCAGCCCCAGCGATGGTATTGGTGGAACACGCCCGCTTCGAGCAGCAGCCGCGAGGTGAGCGGCGACGTCCATTCCGTCGTCATCATGTGGTGCGGCCAGCCCCAATGGTTGTCGAAGCCCGGCGACGTCGTCGCGCGGATGGCGGAGGGGCACGTGCACATGTGCTCCTTCGCGAACGAGAAGCCGATCTTGTGCTTCTGCGAGGCCTGCCACGTGAGGCGGACGTTGCCCTCGTTCCACATCCCGTCGTTGGAGATCCGGTGCGCCTGGTCCTGGTTCAGCGTCCAGACGTTGGGGTCGTTGTAGGTCGTGTCGAAGAACATGCCGCCGACCCAGTTCTGCGCAATCTGCATCCGATGCGAGGCGTAGAACCACAGCCTGTCCTTCGCGATCGGCCCGCCGAAGGCGGGGTTCAGGTCCACCACCTTGCGGAGCGCGTTCGGCGTCGTGAAGCCGCGCGCCTTCAGGTCAGCGGTGAAGTTGCTGCTCTGCATCGACTCGTTGGCGAACGACGCGAAGACGAGACCCCTGAAGGTGTTGCCGCCCTCCTTGGGAATCACGTTCACGCGCACGCCGCCCTCCGCCGCCTCGGCGGAGACGCCGGAGCTGTCGATGGTGACTTCCTGCGTGCTCCCCATGTTCGGCACGTACGGCGTGTTGTTCACGCCGGCCGACAGCATCATCGAGAGGCCGTTGATGGTGGTGCGCTGGTCGAGGCCGCGGCCGCCATGCGACGCCAGCTGCGAGACGGCATTGCCGCTGCTCCCGCCGACATCCTGCGTCCCCACGCCGTTGAGCGTGAGGCCGCCCGAGACGCTGACGCCGGGCAGCAGCACACCGAGGTTCTGCACGAGCCGCCCCGTTGGAACGGCGTCGATGACCGCGTGGTCCAGCACCTGCTGCCGCGTGGTGCTCTGGATGTCGACGATCGGCGTTTCGCCGCTCACGGTGATCGTCTCCGCGACCGCGCCGACGCGCAGGTCCGCGTTCACGGTCGCGGTGAACGATCCGCTCAGCTCGATCCCCTCGCGCTTGACGGTGCTGAAGCCGGGCAGCGTGAACGTCACCGTGTAAGTGCCGGGACGCAGGTCGACGATCTTGTATTGGCCGGTGCCGTCCGTGACGACCGCGCGTGTCTTCTCGATGAGAGCGGGGCTCGACGCTTCAACGGTCACGCCCGGCAGCACGGCGCCCGACGCGTCCTTGACGATGCCCGCGACCGACCCCTGCGCGGCCGCGACCGAGGGGAGAACGAGGATCGACCCGAGCACCAGCAGGATCCGGGACCAGACGCGCATAAGTCCTCCACAGTTCGGTACGAGAACCCGCGTGAGGAAAGCCGAAACGGTACGTGGACGCGAATTGGTGAGCCACACTAGGGTGAAAGCCGGGGGTGTGTCAATCGCGATGACGGCGCCGGTGTGGGCGGCGCCGCCTCACGCAGGAACGGGCTTACGTTCCCGGATCCGAGCTGAGATGGGTTGGTGCATTGAAGAGGACATTGCCGCTGACCGACACGTCGGCCGGCGTGGCAGGCGCGCCGCCGCCCCAGTAGTCACCGGTGGCGTCTACTCTGATCGCCGACGTCGCGCCGTTGGCGTTGCTGATGCTCACCGCGGGCCCGGCGTTGTGGACGAACCGATTCCGGCCTCGGCTGCCGAGCGATCCGCCTCCGAGATCCACGATCGCCGTTCCGATCGTCTTGTCCGCGGGGTGCGTCACCGTCACCGCCGCGATGGGCGTCGCGCCCGCCGGCCGCGTGAAATCAGAAAGGGATGACTCTTCGACGAGCACGCTCAGCCGTTCCACGTTGCTCGTGTTCAGGATGCCCACCGCACCGCCGAAGCCCGAGAACCTGGTATTTCTCACCGCGAGATTGAACGCCTTCAGGCCGCTGCTCGCGCCGCTGAAGCGGATCTGGCCGTCGAGACCGCCGGCCGGATTCGCGTTGGAGAACACGGAATCGGACACGGACAGGTTGTAGGTGCCGTTGGACGGATTGCCCGCCTCGAGGATCTTGATGTTGGCGCTCGCCGGATCGCGCAGGTCGAGCCGCGTCATCTCGATGTTGAGGACGCCGTTCGACGTGCCTCGATGCTGAATCTCGATCGAGTCGCCGTTGTTGACCTCGCCGGTCATCCGTGGATTCAGCATCGTCAACCGCGACAGGCGTGCGTTGACGACGGGGGCGTTGCCCCCGGTCAGGAACACGAAACCGTCGGCCGCGAAGTTGCCCGCCGGCGACACGTTCTCGGCCAGGAAGCGGTCCATGCTGAGCGTCACCCGCGAGCCATTGAGAGCGATCAGCGTAAAGGCGCGCGATCGGACGATACCGACCTGGGGCGTCAACGATTCCGGCCTCGGCAGGGTCTGCGACAGGTCCCGGACAACGGTGTCGGTGATCGTATAGCCCGCGGCAACACCGGTGTCGGTCAGCACCATGATGCCTTCGAGATTGCTGTCCCGAATCACGTTGTTCGCGATGACGGTCTGGCCTACGTCTGTCGCCGGCGGCACCGTGGGCGCCTGGCTCGAGCAATAGCTCGACGCCGCCGGTCCACATGCCAGCAGCGTGATGCCGCCGAAGTGGTTCCCCTGTGACTGATAGAGCACGAAGCCCTGAGGCCACAGCCGTTCGAGCCGCGGCAGGTCGTTCCCCTGGATCATGTTGTGCGTGATCAGGTTGCCGCGAATCTGCGCGCGCCGCGCGTTGACGCCCAGAATGCCCGAGCGCGCCGCGCCGTCGACGTGAATGTTCTGGACGAGCGTGTTGCTGGCCAGCCGGATCGCATCGCCGTCGTAGCGCGTGCTGCTCGTGTTGGTGATCGTCGGCTGCGCGGGGCTCGACGCCGCCTTCGTCACGGGATCGCCGAGCCCGATCAATCGCTGGCTGTCCTTCAGCTGGATGCCGCCGTCGAGCGGCCGCATCGACGGCACGACGCGGATGGTGTCGCCCGGCCGCGACGCGGCCTCCACCTGTTCGAGCGTCGCGAACGGTCGATTGCGGCTCCCGTCACCGCCTGCTGCGGCGTCCGCCTTCACGTACCAGGTGGACGCGGCGTCACTCGAGCCCGGCATGAGCGCCAGGACGAACACGACGAGCGCCGCGCGCCATGCCGGCGACGCGGGTTCCGAACGGTGAACAGCGTGCTGCATGTGAACCTGCCTTCGATGGCGTTGAATGCGACCTACTTCTTTGCGGACGTCCTCCGCTCCGCCCAATACTTCTTCATCCTCACGCTGACGGCTCGTTTCTGCGCCGCCGTCATCTTCGACCGCTTGCGTCTGGGAGCCATCGTGTCGGCGACATCGCGTGCGGCGGTGCCGATGGCGCGCTGAGCCGAGCGTGAAAGTGTCTTCAGGTGAGGGAACGCTCTGACGAGTGATGCGACCTCGGCTTGCAGTTCGTTCCAACGAGCTTCGGCGCCGCGCCGCGCCCACGTGAGGATGTCGTCCGGGTGTTTGGCCATGAGTGGCCATCTTACAGTGAGGCTCGGCGGGGGGCGAAACTGCGAGCAAAAGGCGAGGGGAGCTCTCGAGCGCGGCGCTCAGGCCGCGGCCAACAACTGACCGGGGTAGCCAATGCCATAGCCGGTGATCGCGTCGCCGTCTCGCGCGCATTCACGGGTAAGGGCCGGATCTGCGCATGCCGCCGACGGAACAAGTCTTGGATCGCACGCTGTCGACCCCCGGAAATTCTGGCGTCCTGCAATGCGTGTACGAATTACGCGACGACTCTCGGGGAGCATCGACGGCATTCAATTGGGCCGGTTCGTCGCCGGCCTGACCTACGACGTCGGCACGACGCTCGGGAACTACCTCCTGGCCGACGGTTACGCCGTTCCAGCCGAACCCGAGGCGCCTGCTGTCGTCAGCGAGGTTCGGTCGGAGACTCTCGCCTCAACGCGATCGTCCCGACCCGTGCCCGGCTCCTGATGAGGCTACCGAGCCATGCTTCGGCCCCCCGACGGATTGGGCGCCGGTGCGGCCGGGGAGCCGGAACACGTGGATCGACTCGTCACGGCGACGTGCGCGCTTCGGATATTTACGCCGGTTCGCGCGATCCGACACGAGGACGAGGCGGTCGTCGTCGATCCAGGCGAGGCCTTCGAGGGCGTAATAGCGGCGCTTGTGCTTCGTACGCGTTCGTGGAAAGTCGAAGACGACGCCCTCGTCCGTTGCTGATCCGTCCGCCGTCAGGCGTCCCACCCAGAGCTTCCCGTCCTCCTGCGACAGCACGGCCATCCGGCGTCCTCTGACCGCGAGGGCGGAGTAGTCGCTGAACTGCGCACTCACAGGCAGGTCGATGCTGCGTTCCACGCGCCACGTGTCGTGCGCCGGCGTCAGCAGATCGACGTGCGGGATTGGGTCTTTGCTGCGCTCGCGCAGTGCCCAGACGAGCTCGCGGCCGCGGAACGTGGCGCAGGCGATGCCCTCGTAGCCCTTGTTCTGGCGAAGAAGCGCGCCCTCAATCGTACGTCGCTGCAGGAATCGCCATCGGCTGTCGTACTCGTCTATCGCCGACACGTAGACGTCGCCGCGGCGCACGGATTCGACGAGCAGCAGGAAACGGCGCGATCGCGGCGAGTAGGCGATGTCCTCGAAGCCTTCAGCCGTATCAGGCAGGTCGACCCATGTGCCAGGACCGTCGAGTGCAATCGGCAGCCTGGCGACGCAACGCGTGTTGTCGAACACGACCCACAGCGAGCGCCCGGCCACCACCACACCACTCGCTTCGAAGCGTCGATCGTCGGGGGGCGGCAGCAGGTCGCGAAAGCGGCGCTCTCGCGCGAGCTTCAGCAATGCGGGCGTCAGACGGGAGACGCTTCGCGCCTGTGGATCAGTCCGGCACCGCGCGCCCACTTGTACTTGGCGCCGAGCACATCGACCGGGATCTCGGTCGAGTAGGGGTAGGCCGGAATCCCCCGGGCGAAGAGATATTCAGATGCCTCTTCGACCTCGACATCGCCCGCCAGCGAGACGACGACCGGTTTGTTGATCCCCTTCGCCCGCAATTCCTCGACGATTTCTGCCAGCAGCTTCGCGAAGACCATCGGCGGCGTGACGATGGTGTGCCAGTAGCCGAGGATGAGCGAATGGATCCGCGGATCTTCGAGACCGAGCCGGACGGTGTTCTGATAGGTCTTCGGCGGCTCGCCGCCGGTGATGTCGACCGGATTCCCCGACGCGCCGAATGGCGGGATGAACTTCTTGAACGCGGCATCGAGGTCCGGGGGAAAGGCCATGAGCGACAGACCGTTGTCCACGACCGCGTCGGACAGCAGCACGCCGGACCCGCCGGCGCCCGTGATGATCACGATGTTGTCGCCCGCCGGCGTCGGCAGGATCGGAAGCGCGCGGGCGAACTCGAGCATCTCGCGCAGCGATCGCGCGCGAATGACACCCGACTGCCGGAGCACATCGTCGTAGATCTTGTCGTTGCCGGCGAGCGCGCCGGTATGCGAGCTGGCGGCCTTGGAGCCCAGCGACGTGCGTCCGGCCTTGAGGACGACGACCGGCTTCTTCTTCGAGACGCGGCTGGCGACCTCGGCAAAGGCGCGGCCGTCCTTCAGATCCTCACAGTGCTGCACGATGATCGAGGTGTTGTCGTCCTGCTCGAAGAAGGTCAGCAGGTCGTCCTCGTCGATGTCCGCTTTGTTGCCCAGGCCCACGATCGCCGAGACGCCCATCTTCGCGGAGCGGGAGAAGCCGATGATCGCCATCCCGATGCCGCCCGACTGCGACGACAACGCCGCGTTGCCCTTCACGTCGTACGCCGTGCAGAACGTCGCGCACAGGTTGCTCCACGTGTAGTAGAAGCCGTAGATGTTCGGCCCCATCAGGCGGACGCCGTACTTGCGCCCCACGTCGATGATCTCCTGCTGCCCCGCGAGGTTGCCGGTCTCGGCAAATCCGGACGGAATGAGGACGGCGCCGGGAATCTTCTTCTCGCCGCACTCGGCGATCGCCGACGCCACGAACTTCGCCGGGATCGCGAAAACGGCGACATCGATGTCGCCGGGAACATCCTTGACGCTCTTGTAGGCTTTGAGCCCCATGATCTCGCCGGCGGACGGGTTGATCGGGTAGATCTGCCCCTTGTACCCGCCGTTGATCAAATTCTTCATCACCGAGTTGCCGATCTTTCCCGCCTCCGACGAAGCGCCGATGACGGCGACCGCCTTCGGCTTCATGATGCGGTTCATGTCGCGCACGATGTCCTCGTGCTTCGGACGGAACCGCGCCGGGGCCGGCGAGAAATTGACGACGATCCGCACGTCGGCCGCGACCGCGCCGTGGCGGCTCGCGAAGACGGGGTTCAGGTCCATCTCCGCGATTTCCGGAAAATCGGCGATGAGCTGCGACACGTTCTGGATCATCCGGGCGAGCGCGTCGCGATCGACCGGCTCCGACCCGCGCACGCCCTTGAGGATCTCCGCGGCGGCGATGCCGTCGAGCATCGACAGGGCGTCGTCCCGGGTCGCGGGCGCAAGACGGAACGTGATGTCCTTGAGCACCTCCACGAGCACGCCGCCCAGGCCGAAGGCGACCAGCTTGCCGAACACCGGATCGGTCACCGCTCCGATGATGACTTCCTGACCGCCGGTGAGCATCTGCTGGACCTGGACACCCAGCAACTTGGCCGTGGCGTTGTATTTCCTGGCGCTGGCCATGATGGTGTTGAAGCCCTTTTCGGCGTCGCCGGCGCTGTTCACGCCGACGAGCACGCCCCCTGCCTCGGTCTTGTGCAGGATGTCCGGTGACACGATCTTGAGCACCACAGGAAAGCCCATGCCGGCGGCGATGGTCGCTGCCTCCGAGGCGGAGGTCGCCAGGCCTTCCTTGGGAACGGTGATGCCGTAGGCGTCACAGATGGTCTTCCCCTCGGGCGCGGTGAGCGAGGTGCGGCCCTCGGCCTTGACGGTGTCGAGAATTCGGCGGATTTCGGTCACGTTGTCGGTCATTTTGGTCCTCGCGCGCACCAGTCACGGCGACTCCTGCTTGCGTCGCCCGTGTTACTTCTTGCGAACCACGCTCTGCGGGTTGAGTTTGCCGATGCTACCGCTCTCGGTGCCGGCCGATGGGTCGATCACCGCGTTGATGAGGGTCGGCCTGCCGGAGTCCATCGCCGTGTTGACCGCCCGGCTCAACTCGTCGGGCGTGGTCACATGGACCCCGACGCCGCCGAAGGCTTCGATCATCTTGTCGTAGCGCGCGTCCTTGACGAAAACGGTTGTCGCAACGTCCGAGCCGCCACTGGGATTGACGTCGGTCCCGCGATAGATGCCGTTGTTGTTGAAGACGACGATGCAGACGGGCAGGTTGTAGCGGCAAATCGTTTCCACTTCCATGCCGGAGAACCCGAAGGCGCTGTCGCCTTCGACCGCGAGCACGGGTTTCCCGGTCTCCACGGCGGCCGCGACGGCAAAGCCCATTCCGATGCCCATCACGCCCCAGGTGCCAACGTCCAGCCGTTTGCGCGGTTGATACATGTCGATGACACCGCGCGCGAGATCCAGGGTGTTGGCGCCTTCGTTGACAAGGATCGCGTCCGGCCGCTCCTTGATGACGGTGCGCAGTGCACCGAGGGCACTGTGGAAGTCCATCGGCGCCGACGTCTTCGTCAGCCTCGGCGCCATCTTGGCGATGTTCTCGTCCTTCTTCGCCTTGACCGCGTTCGTCCAATCTGCCGGCGGAGCCGGCCACGTGCTGCCCATGCCCTCGAGAAGCGCCGATACGCAGGAGCCGATGTCGCCCACGACCGGAGCGACGATCTCGACGTTGCTGTCCATCTCCCTGGGCTCGATGTCGATCTGGATGAATTTTTTCGATCCCGGCTCACCCCAGGTCTTGCCCTTGCCGTGCGACAAGAGCCAGTTGAGGCGCGCGCCGATCAGCATTACCACGTCGGAGTCTTTCAGCACCGTCGACCGCGCCGCGCCCGCGCACTGCGGATGTGTGTCAGGCAAAAGCCCCTTGGCCATGCTCATCGGCAGGAACGGTATGCCGCTCTTTTCGACCAGGGCGCGGATCTGATCGTCCGCCTGCGCGTAGGCGGCGCCCTTGCCGAGAATAATCAGCGGGCGCCTGGCGCCCTTCAGCAGATCGAGCGCACGCGTGACAGCGGCCGGCGCGGGAAGTTGGGCCGGCGCCGGGTCGACGACCTTGACGAGCGACCGGGCCCCAGCCTCTGCGTCAATCACCTGCGAGAAAAGTTTGGCCGGCAGATCGAGATAGACGCCGCCGGGACGCCCTGAAACAGCTGCGCGGATCGCGCGCGCCACGCCGATGCCGATGTCGGCGGCATGCAGCACGCGGAAGGCCGCCTTGCAGAGCGGCTTGGCGATCGCCAGTTGGTCCATCTCTTCGTAGTCGCCCTGCTGCAGGTCGATGATCTCGCGCTCGGACGAGCCGCTGATCAGGATCATCGGAAAGCAGTTGGTCGTGGCATTGGCCAGCGCGGTCAGCCCGTTGAGAAAGCCGGGCGCCGACACCGTGAGACAGATGCCGGGCTTTTTCGTCAGGTAGCCGGCAATCGCCGCTGCGTTGCCGGCGTGCTGCTCGTGCCGGAACGAGATCACGCGCATGCCCGCGGCCTGTGCCAGACGGCCGAAATCGGTAATCGGGATGCCAGGCACGCCATAAATCGTCCTGAAGCCGTTGAGCGTGAGGGCATCGATGACGAGGTGAAAGCCGTCCGTCAGCTTCCGCTCGGCTTCGGCGGCAGTGGCATCGGCGGGGCGGGCTGCGGTCTCTAACATGCTGTCCTCCATAGGCTGGAGCGGAAGGTTGGGATCGCTTCGGGCACGCGGAAGTATACGGGTCTCCGTTGCAGAGCGCCAATCATGGCGAGTTGACTTGCCGCGAGTCGCTTCGTCACACTGCAAACGGGCATGCGCCGACTTGTTCTGCTCGCGTTCCTCCTCGTGCCATGCACGCTGGTGTCGCAAGGCGCGGCCGATGAGCCCGGCATCAGCGGCTATGTGCTCGCGCCCGGCGATGTCCCGGTATCGGGCGGAACGGTCATGTCCGCGTCAGCTGGGAGGTCCGCGTCGACCACCATCGAGAGGAGCGGTCGTTTCCGCATCCCTGCGGAGCGAGCTGGCGTCTTTCGCGTCGCCATCAGCGTGCAGGGGTTCGCGCCGTACCGGTTCCGCGTCACGCTACCGACCTCGAGAACGCTGCGCCTGCCCGTGATCCATCTCGAGCCTGCGACCTATTACCGCGTACGGTTTGTCTCTCCCGCTGGTGAGCCCATCGCCGCGCCGTTCATCCGGCAGCTTTCGTTCGACGGGAGCGGCGCTCCGCTCCTCGAGGCGTCGGACGCACCCACGATCGAGCCCGACGCCGATGGAGCGACACGGATTGGTCCGCTGTCGCACGGCACGACGACGCAGGCACTCGACACGCCAGGCTACGGGCAGACGCGCCTCCCGAATGTCTCCGTCACCGGCGCGGCACCACTGCTCGACGGCGGAACGATCGTCATTCAGCCGGGCTCCACGCTTCACGTCGACGTGCTCGACGCGTCAGGCGAGCCGGTGCCAGATCACGTCGTGCTGCTCGAAGACCTGCTGCCTCTATCGCCGCTGCGCTTCCCGATCCTGACAACGAACGCAGAGGGACGGGCGACCTTCGAGCGGCTGGCGGCGGGACGCTATCGTCTACGCACCGCGACGCTGGAGCGCTGCGCGACTCAGTATCTCTCGCTCGCGCGGACCATCACGGTGCCCGCCACGGGCACCGCCAACATTCGCATCGTCGTTGCGGGCACAGCGACGTTTCGGATTTCGTCGCCGGCTGGCCCGGCGAAGGGTGTCGTGGTCACGGCCCAACCGGACAACCCGCCGTCCGCGTCGCCGACGATCCTGGCGGGACGGGGAATGCCGTCCCTGATCGCAGCGTCGCTGACCACGTCAAGGTGCCGCGGCACGACCGGTGCCGACGGGCGTGTCGCGCTCACGAGCTTTCCGCCAGGTCCGGCCGATATCGCGGTGCACTTCGCCAACTCGCTGTACGTGAGGCGCGTCGACGTCCCGAGGGACGGGGGAGAAATCGCCGTGTCCGTCCCCGACGGCGTCCTGCCGGTTCGCGTCGTCAACGCCGTTACGCGGGAGCCGGTGCCGCGGGCATTCATCACCTGGACGATCGAAGGCGGCGGCCGCTCCGAAGCAACGGCGACGATCCTCGGGGAGGGGCTGCTCGAAGGCGTCGGCACCAACGCGGGGATACTCACAGTGACTGCGCCTGGATTCCAGGCGGTCGAGGAGCCACTACCAGAGCCGCCAGGCGTCATTCACGACGTCGCGCTCGCGCCACTGCCCGACATGAGACTACGGGTACGCGTCGTGACCGCAACGGGCGAAGGCGTAGCCGGCGCCGTAGTGGAAGTCGCGCCGCAAAACCCGCTGTGGGCGCCGCAGCTCGATGTGACCGATGCGAACGGAGTCGTGACATTTCCCGATGCTCCGCCGGGCATCGTCGGCGTGACGGCGTTCGCGAACGGTTACGTGGCATCGACGGTACGCATTTCCCAAGACAGTCGGACTGCCGGCGCGCTCCTGAGGCTTTCACCAGGCTATCGAGCATTGGTCAACGTCCAACTGCCGGCTGCCTCGAGTCGGCTCATCGTTCGTGTCCTGAATGACAAAGGACAGACGATGGACGCGCTGCTCGACGGTGCGTCGGATCGCGGCATCGAACCGCCTGGCCGACTCTCGCTCGGCCCGCTGCCGCCGGGCGACTACGTGATCGAGCTGCGCGGCGCAGGAGAACAACGACAGGAAAAGATCAGGCTGGAAGAGCGCGATGTGGACGTGACGTTCAGATGAGCAGAACTTGCAGGTCGGTCCGCCTGAAGGCGGACCCCACGATCGCTTGGTCCCCCTTCGCGCTACGCGCTACGGGGGACAACCTTCGCGTGGCACCGGAGCGAAGGTTGGTGGAGGCGGCGGGAGTCGAATTCGAAATCGCGGGTATCGGCAACTTCTTGACGACGTACGACTTCTGATCGATGTTGTTGCCACGCTGCGATTTAGGCTGCTCCCGGGCTTCCACTGGTGTCCACTCGGATCGGCTCAAATCGACCAGATTTCTGGAGGCATCTTGGAGGAGGCGGGAACCGGGTTGACCAGTTCCCGCCGCTGTCTGGCGCGGGGGAGGTTCCCGCCGCCTCGAAAGCAGGCGGCGACGCGATCCCCGCCCTCCCGAACCGTCATCAGGTCCTCCCCAAGACCGGAACGTGTTCACTCCTCGGTCTGCGACTATTCAGGCTTCGGGAAATTCAGCCTGCGGTACTTCTGCACCTCAGCGCGGACCGCTGCACCCGCGCCAACTGCCGCCTCCGTCTCGAATGGCGTCAGGACGCCCCTCGTCGAATCCAGATGCTGATAGAAGTAGAACAAGCTGGCAGTGTTGGTCACCGTCGGATTGCTCAGTACCTCGATCGCGTGCCGAAGCTCGTGACCGATCGATCCCATGAGGTCCCAGTCGGCCTTTCCATTGGTGACGTGGATCTGCAGAAAACGATGCCCGCGACCATCGGTCGTCACTGAAACCAAGCACGCCTGTACAGCGCGTCCGCATTGACCAGTCTCGACGTACACGATGCCACTGCTGGCGTCGATGGTTTCAGTGAGACCGCGGAAAGTCTTTGACTGCTGACCCGCCAGGCTGATCAGCGCGACGATTGAGGCGTTGCTCGAGCGGACGTGTTTGATGGTCTCTCCATCCACATCGTCCGCGCGCGTTGGGCGTGCGCCGCATACCAACCCCGTCATCATCAAGCCGACCATCAGTTGCCGTGTTATCTGCGTCATGCCGCGTTTCCCCTCGTTCAGAGATGCGGGAACGGACGGCGAAAACTGGCACGAGCTCAAAGCACGCAGAACAGGCGTGAAAACATCGGGTCGGGAAGGTGTCGGTTATCTGCTGGGGGGCGCCGGCGGAGCGTAGAATTGACCCCATTCAGCAACAGGGCCGGAAGCGCGGCGTGACGTAGGAAAGGAAAGCGTGACGGCACCCTCGGCCAATGAGGTCACCCTGCTTCTCCTGGCGTGGGGTGACGGAGATGAGGCCGCATTCCAGCGGCTTGTTCCACTCGTTCATGGAGAGCTGCGCCGTCTGGCGCAGTGGCATATGCACGCCGAGCGTGCCGGGCACACGCTTCAGGCGACGGCGCTCGTAAACGAGGCGTACCTGCGGCTAATCGATGTCAGGAAGGTACAGTGGCAGAACCGCACTCACTTCTTTGCGATGTCCGCACGTCTCATGCGACGGATCCTGGTGGACTTCGCGCGTTCGCGTCATTACCAGAAGCGTGGCGGCGACGCGGCAAAAGTGACGCTCGACAACGCGTTGGAGATATCGGACGAGAAAAGCGACACGCTGATCGCCCTCGATGACGCATTGGCGGCGTTGGCCGTCGTTGACGCTCGCAAGAGTCAGGTAGTGGAGATGCGATTCTTCGGCGGGCTGAGTGTGGAGGAGACTGCTGAAGCTCTGCACGTTTCTCCTGAAACCGTGATGCGGGACTGGAAGATGGCCAAACTGTGGTTGCATCGCGAGCTCAACCGACGGGACAACCCATGACGAGTAGTCGGTGGGAAGAAACCGAGCGTCTGTGCCACGCCGCGCTTCAGCGAGCCGCGAGTGAACGGGGCCCGTTCTTGCGCGAGGCGTGCGCAGGTGATGACGCGTTGCGGCTGGAAGTGGAATCGCTACTCGCACACGAGATGAGCCAGGGGTTTCTGGAGACGCCCGCTGTGAATATTGCCGTCCGGGCGATGGCGGGGGACGGGCCTCAGGCGGGAGCGGGCACTGGGGATGTGGGATTGGGTTCGTCAGCTCCGCAGATTGAGGGATTCGAAGTTCTCTCGCTCTTAGCCGCGGGTGCGATGGGCGAGGTGTATCGCGCCCGCGACACCAAACTTGGACGCGCCGTCGCGATCAAGGTCTTACCTCGCGTCTTCACCAGCGATCCAGAGCGCCTGTCGCGCTTTGAGCGCGAGGCGCGGATGCTCGCCGCCATGAATCATCCGCACATCGGCGCGATCTACGGTGTCGAGGAAGCCGACGGTGAGACCCACGCGCTCATGCTCGAACTCGTGGAAGGTGAAACGCTCGCGGATCGGATTACACGTGGACCGATTCCGCTCGACGACGCGCTGGCGATTGCGAAGCAGATCGCGGACGCGCTCGAAGCGGCGCACGAGACCGGAATCATTCACCGGGACCTCAAGCCTGCCAACATCAAGGTCACACCCGACGGCACGGTGAAGGTGCTGGACTTCGGCCTCGCGAAGATCGCGCACTCGGAATCCGCCCCCGGCCATCGCGCTGACGTCACGGCGTCTCCAACGATCAGGTCACCCGCGACGATGACTGGCGTCGGTGTGTTATTGGGCACCGCGGCGTACATGGCGCCGGAGCAGGCGAAGGGACGCGAGGCCGACAAGCGCAGCGACATCTGGGCCTTCGGGTGTGTACTGTACGAGATGCTCACAGGCAAGCGTCCGTTCTGCGGTGAAGACGTCAGGGACACGCTCGCCAACGTCGTGAAGATCGATCCCGACTGGTCGGCGCTCCCCTCCGAGATTCCACCGGCGATTCGGACGCTTCTTCAGGGTTGCCTCACCAAGGATCGCCGACGTCGTGTGGGCGATATCTCAACCGCCCTGTTCGTGCTGGATAAGGCCGAAAGCCTCGCGACACCGGTCGGCACGGCATCTCCCGCGCCGCTGCCACGCAGGCTGCTGCCGTTGCGCGTCGCGGCGTTGGCGACCGTGGTCTTGGTAGTCGCCGCCGTGACGGGTGCGGCGGTGTGGTTCGCCACGCGCCCCGCTCTGCCTGCGGTGGTGCGCATGATGATCACCACGTCGGGATCCACTGCATTAACGCTATCCGGCCAAGAGCGCGACGTCGCCATCACGCCCGACGGTTCACGCGTCGTCTATCGCGGCAACAACCAGTTGCTGGTACGTGCGCTGAACCAGCTCGAGCCCGAGGTGCTGAGCGGCCTTGGCGCGCCACAGGGCGTGTTCACTTCGCCGGACGGGAAGTGGATCGGGTTCTTCGACGGCGTATCTCTGCTGAAGAAAGTAGCGATCACGGGCGGACTGCCAGTGACATTGTGCGCTATCCAAGGAGTACCCCTCGGTGCTACGTGGAGCGAGGACGGCACGGTCATCTTCGCGACGAACGCACCGACAACAGGCCTGCAACGCGTATCCGCGGCGGGAGGCGAGCCTACCATGCTCACGAAGCCCGATCGCGAGCGCGGCGAAGGCGATCACGTCTGGCCCGAGTTTCTGCCTGGAGCCGCGGCTGTTCTCTTCACGATTACTCCGGCCAACGGCAGCATCGAGAACGCGCAGATTGCATTGCTGGATCTGCGGACCGGCACGTCGAAGGTACTTATCCGTGGCGGCAGCCACGCGCACTACGTGTCGACCGGGCATCTGGTCTACGGCGTCATGGGGACGTTGCGCGCTGTGGCATTCGATCTCGGACGGCTGGAGGTGGTGGGGACGCCTGCGCCAGTACTGGAGGGCGTGGTGACGACCGGATTCGGCGCTGCTGACGTCGCGGTGGCCGCCAACGGCTCGCTGGTCTACGTCCCAGGCGGGGTCGGTAGCGGTGGCCAGCAGACAATCGTATCGGTGGATCGCCAGGGACGTGCCACACCGCTGCCTGGCCTCTCGCTCGACTCGTACCGCGACGTCCGAGTGTCGCCCGACGGCGCGCGGCTCGCGCTCGCCACACAGAACGATGTCTGGATCTACGATCTCACCCGCGCGACACTGAGCCGGCTGACAACCGACCCCGCCCCGGACACGCGCCCGCTCTGGACGCCCGACGGGCAGCGCATCATCTTTACGTCGAGGCGAGCGGGCTACCTGGAGCTGTTCTGGCGGCCCGCGGATGGCACCGGCAGCGACGAGCGGCTCCTCGCGCGTGCCAGGGACCTCATCGATCTGCAAGCGGCCGGCTGGTCGGCAGACGGGAGACAGCTTCTGTTTACCGAAGTACAACCGAGCCATCAGTGTGCGATCGAGCAGATTGCGATCGAGCGCCCGTCCGACGCGAGCGTGCTGATGAAAGGCGCGTTTTGCAGCTGGTACCCGGCGGTCTCTCCAGAGGGAGGGTGGGTGGCCTACGACTCGAACGTCTCCGGTCGAGAGGAAATCTACATCGAGCGATATCCGGAACTCGGAAATCGGCAACAGATCTCGACGAGCGGCGGCCGTGTCCCAGTCTGGTCGCGCGACGGCCGGGAACTGTTCTTCGGCAGCCTGGACGGTCGGCAGATGCTTGCGGTCCCGGTGCAGTCCGGGACCACACTCGTCGCCGGGCGTCCACAGGTGTTGTTCGAAGATGCAATGGTCGCCAGTCTCTCTTTTCGGCCGTACGACATCGCCCCCGATGGACGGTTCCTGATCATCCGCAATGGCCATACGGAAGCAGGCGGCGGCACGGCGTCGAACCTGATCGTCGTGCAGAACTGGACCGAAGAACTGAAGCGACTCGTCCCGACGCGGTGAGCGCCACCGACCGGGCACGGCGACAGAACCCGAGGAACCCGGAAGGGGGAAGAAGGGGGGAAGAGTCCCCGGGGGACAGTCTTCCCCTTCTGGCTGAGGACCGCGTACGAGTCGGTGGCCGCCGAAGTAACGGAATGTAGACGTGCTGCTCTCTGTGTATGCGCTGCAGGCGCACCCACTTACGTTCCGGCGCTTCAGTTCGATCGCAGGAGGGTAGGGCGGCGTCGTCTGCCGCCCGAACGAAGGCGCAGAACAGCAGCCTGGGGGTGAGCGACCCCCTTCCGGTCCGCGAAGACGGCTCCGACGCCGTCTCAAGGGGTCGCTCACGCCCACGCTGTCGCCATTGTTCATCGAGGCCGTGCCCTTGGATTTGGCAACGAATGCACGGCGACTTCTCGGCGAAAGTTACGCCAATCGCTGACCGACCCTCTGAGATTTCTCCGATGAAAGTTGCGCCGATCTTGCGGCGGATCTTGCCGGCAATCGGGAGGTAGGTCGTACCCGACGATCGTTTCCGCTCACCGACGACAATCGTCGATGGGCGTCGCGCGGGAAGGCTGAACTGCCATGTTTTGCGGCATCGTCATCTCAATCTCCTTCCATTGGTTGAGACCGGATGAAGGCATCGTCCGACGAAGGAAGTGGACAAAGGGGGGGACCGGGCCTCAGGGGAGCCCTGTCCCCTGATTACTCTTCGCGGCAGCCCTCGATGAGGCCGGGGCGGAAGCGCCGCACGAGCAACACGGAGCGGGTATTCGTTGACACTAAGCAGGTTGGCAGAATCAGCAGGTCCCAGTCGCGACGACGAACGGCGGCGCTCTGTGCCGCCGGGAACGGCCCACAGTAAGCAGCCTGGGCGTGAGCGACCCCCCTTCCGGTCGTCGAAGACGGCCCTGAGGCCGTCCCGAGGGGTCGCTCACGCCCAGGTGTCGGCGTCATTGATCGATGCGGTCCGTTCGCGATTTGCCGCCGAACGCGCGGCGACTCCTCGGCGAAAAGTCGCGACGAATCGCCGACCGTTCCGCCGCAGATTTTCGTGACGAATCTTGCGCCGATTCCGCGCCCGATTGCGGCGGAAATCCGAAGCGGCGATGTGCCGCCCTCGCGCCCCTCAGGGTCGTCTCAGTTTGCCTGCGACAATCGCGAAACGCGAATGCGATCGCGGCAGAAAACGACGATGGCACCACGGGTCATATCGTCGGCCACGCTCTGAGATTGAGGAGTCACTCAGGCGAAATTGATGTTGTTCGCCAGACCTTGCTCACCCGCGTTGGTCACCAACTTGTGCATCGCGGCGATCTCCGCCTGGCGCGTACGGCGCCGGACAAGGACGACAATGCCCGGGTGCTCGCCTTCTGGCTTGAAAGCAAGAACATCATTGCGATTGCACGAGACGAATATGGCCCCGTGTGCACGCGCCCATTGCCAAGCGTCGGAATCGATCGTCGTCGTAGGCAGTACTTCGCGCAAGCATGTCACCGCGTGCCCGCGGTGACGCAGCCAGTGCGCCAAGTCGTCGGGAACATCCTGATCCAGGAAGAACGTCACGCGTTCGGGTCGTGCATCTGCTCGGCCACGAGGTCGTCGATCTCAGCGCGATGGTCCTCGTAGTACGCGAGGCACTCGTATACCTGCGAACGCTTCAAGTCAGGAAAACTTCGACAGACTTCGTCCACGCCGGCGCCGTTGACGATCAGGCCGATGACATCGTGAACGCCAATCCGGGTGCCTTCCACACGCGCGTGCCCGCCCCGGACATCCGGTGATCGAACAATGTATCGGTACGACGCTGATGTGGTTTCCATGGTGGTGGCCTTATTGTAGGCCCCGTTGCTGCAGATCGCGAGATCAGCGGAGGCGTCTGTCAGCCTGAAGACCGAGTGGCGGCGAATTGGAGGGCGTCCTTGATGTCCGCGCTCTCGAGGTCCGGGTAGCCTGCAGAATCTCCGCCTCGGTCATCCCATCAGCAACCATATCGATCACCGTCGTGACTGGGATGCGCAGGTTGCGGATACATGGCGCGCCCGCCATGCGCGTCGGGTCGATGGTGATGCGGGAGAAGTCCATGGCCAGTTGTACGGATCATACGCCCGCGAACTCCACTCGCGTCCGAATTGAGCGGCGAGCGCCGAAGAAACTCTTGACAGGACGCATCGCGAGGTTCCACGATCATCGAACCTCACTCGTGGCCGTCCCGGCCACACCCTCCGCACCACCACTACGGTGATGTGGAGCTCCGACGATTCCTCATAGAGGAAGTCGACAGCTACTTCGTAAGCGTGCACGGCCTCAGGCCCGGCGCACACGCGCAGCTCCCAGGCGACGCACTCAGCGTGCATCGTCGGACGCGCGTTGGCTCTCAACCGGAGGTTGTGTATGTCGGTGATCTCACCGCGTCTTGCGGTACTGCAGCGCCATCACACACGCCATCATGCGGCTCGCCTCGCCGTCGTGAAGGCTCTCCGCTACGCTCCGACCCCGCTGCGCGGGGCTGACGGCCTTGACGACGGCTGCGGCGATCCCGCGTCTCGCATTTGCGTGATGGCGTGGGAAACCGCGCTCCGATCATTCGCGTCGCGTGGGCGGGAGGTGCAGCGATGACGCGCTGGAATCGTCGCACAGTGTCCGATCGCATCGAGCTGCACGAGGGATCTGATCGCGTTCCTGTCTCGGGCACGCGATCCGTACCGATGCTCCTGACGCCGGACGACGTCGCAGAGCTGTTGCGTACGACCAGGCGCGCCGTCTACGCGATGATCGAGCGCCGACAGCTCCCAGGCATCGTTCGCATCGGGAGACGCGTCCTGGTCCGCGCCGACGAACTGCTACACTGGCTCGATCAGAAGTCGGCGTCGTCGCTGAGGAGTGAACAGCGATGAGCGTCACGATTCGTCCGTACATCAACGGCGGCTGGGAGGTCGACATCCGTGTCGAGCTCCCGGATGGAACCCTCGTTCGAGAACGCAAGAAGGCGCCGTCGACCAGCAAGACCGCAGCGCAGCGCTGGGCCGAAGCACGCGAGCGCGTGCTGCTGGTGCACGGCAAACCGAAATCTACGAAGCAGGAGGTGACGCAGGACACACCGACGCTGCGAGAATTCGCCCCGCGGTTCGTCGACGGCTACGCAAAGGCGAATCGTCTCAAACCTAGCGGCATTGCCGCAAAGAAGACGGTGCTCCACGTGCACCTGGTCCCGCAGCTTGGCGACAAGAGGCTGGATCAGATCACGACCGAAGACGTGCAGCGTCTGAAGTCGGCACTCGAGCATCGCGCCGCGAAGACCGTCAACAACGTTCTCACGGTGTTGAGCGTGCTGCTGCGGACGGCGGTCGAGTGGGAAGTGATCGCCCGGATTTTGTGCGCGATCAAGCTGCTGCAGACCTCGAAGACGAAGGCAAGCTTCCACGACTTCGAGGAGTACGAGCGGCTGGTGGACGTGGCGAGGAGCGACGAGCAGGCGCACCTGATCGCACTTCTGGGTGGCGAGGCAGGCCTGCGATGCGGCGAGATGATGGCGCTGCAATGGTCGGACGTCGATCTCGGGAAGCGCCAGCTGTGCGTGGCACGTTCGGAATGGAAGGGCCACGTCACGGTGCCGAAGGGCGGGCAGTTGCGGTACGTGCCGCTCACGCGGAGGCTGACCGAAGCGTTACGACAGGCGCGGCATCTGCGGAGCGCGCGCGTCCTCTGCGACGCAGAGGGCCAGCCGCTCACGCAGAAGGTCGTGCAGGTCACGATGCGGCGGGTCGCCAGGCGCGCGAACGTGAAGCCGGGCGTCCACATCCTGCGCCACACGTTCTGCTCTCACCTGGCGATGCGTGGGGCGCCGGCGCGGGCCATCCAGGAACTCGCCGGGCATCAGGACCTCGAGACGACGCAGCGATACATGCACCTGAGTCCGGCAGCGCTCGATGCCGCGATTCGGTTATTGGATGAACCGAGTCCCGGGCCGGCTAAAGCCGGCCCCTACGACCAGAGCCGTGGAGAAATACTGGAGGCGGCGGGAAATCAGCACTGAATTCGCTGATTTCCTGAGGAAGGTTGGTGGAGGCGGCGGGAGTCGAACCCGCGTCCGAAAGCGCGTCGTCGTGGGACTCTACATGCGTGTCCGCTTCGTGATTTTCGTGCCCGGCGTGTGGAAGCGGCTAAGTACCGCCGGCCTTAGCCTCGGGACATCTCGCGGGCACGCGCCGAGGCGCCACGTGCCCACCAGCCTGTTTAATGGCGTTCGGCCCCCGGCCACCAGGCGAGGTCGGGGCGAACGTCACTGCTTAATTAAGCAGCGAGAGCGTACTGAGAATCCGCAGTTAACGGATGTTCCGTCAGATTTACGAGTTAACGGTGCTCGGCATGCATCCCGCGATCCCGCACCCCCGTCGAAGCCAAAGTCGCCCCCTCGGGGTTGTGATCGCTCGGAACGCCGTCAAGGCGTTCCGGCAGACAGGGTGCGTCAGACGCTCCTCTGACGCACACCTTATTGTACGCGCTCAGCCGCTAGAAACGGACTCCGAGCGCCATGCGGAACAGGCGCCCGCCGTTCTGCCCCGGGATCGGCTGCGGGAACTGGTTGTCGTTGGTCGGCTGGCCGAACCGCGGCCCCTGGATGTAGTTCAACGGCAGACCGTTGGCGTCCTTCGGTCCGCTGTTGTCCGGCGTCACGGTCTTGTCCCACGCAATCTGCTTCTGGTTGTTCAGCAGGTTGTAGAACTCCACCTTGACCCATGGCCTCGCGGTCTTCCACACGGGCACGCCATAGGTGAGCGCGAGATCGAAGAGGCCGTACCCCTTGAACTGCCCGACGCCGCGCTCGCCGAAGTACAGGCGCTCCGCGGTGCTCGTGTTGATGTCGTTGGCCGGATAGCCCGGGTTGCGCGCCAGCTGAATCGGCGACAGCGGCACGCCGTCGGCGAAGATGCTGTACACCTGCCCCGAGTTCACGCGCCAGATCGGCGAGATGTCCAGCGCGCCGAGCGGACCGTCGCCGCCCAGCGTGTAGTCGCCGTAGACGCGCACCTTGTGGCGCTGGTAGTCGGCGAGCCGGCCTTCAGGCACGTAGCGGCCGTACGACGGTCCGAGAATCTCCGGATAGTCCCCGAAGAGCGACGGGATGCCCGGCTGGTTCGCCGCCTCGCCGTCGAAGTTGCCGTTGTTCTTCAGCTGCAGCGTGTAATCGGCGTAGAGCCTGATGTTCCGGCGCAGGCGGTAGTTGGTCTGGAGCACGAGCGCCTGGTAGTTGCGGTCGATGCCGCTCGCGCTGGCGTTGTCGTAGAGCACCTTCGTCAGGTCGCCGATGTCCGCGCCGCTGCGATTGACGTTGACGATGCCGTTGCTCAGCGAGATGAAATCCTCGAGGAAGCCGTACCACTTGCGCCATTGGTACGTCGCCTTCGCGTAGCCGTTGCCGCCGATGTCGCGTCCGAGGCCGACGGTCAGCTCGTGCACGGTTGGCGACTGGACGCCATCGGCGACGAAGATATTCGCGGTCGGGAACGACGCGCTGACGATCGTCGCGTAGTTCGCGAGGTTGAACGCGGGGGCGAAGTCGAGCCCCTGCCCGGCCGGCCCCGTGTATCCATAGGTCACGCGGCTCGGGTTGCCGACGTCGGTGTTCTGCGCGTACTGCCCCTCGCCGTACTTGCCGGAGTAGTGGCCGTAGGTGGCCTGGAGCGTCGTCCGGCCGTCACCGGTCAGGTCGTACGCGGCGCCGAGCCGGGGCACGAGCTTCGTCGTGTCCACGGTGATGATGTCGCCGGTGGCCTTGCTGCGGACGATTTCCAGCCGCGTGCCGAGGTCGACGCTGAGGCGCGGCGCGACCACCCAGTGGTCCTGCGCGTACAGCGACGAGGTGTTGATGTTGACGACGGCGCCCTTGGTGGGAATCCAGTTCTGCACGCGCGAGACGCCGGGCGTGAAGACGGGCACCGGGATGCCCTTCGCATCGACGACCGGCTTGCCGCCGGCGAGCAGGTAGTCGGTCTGGAACACGTAGTTCGTCGAGCTCTGCGAATTGCCGCCGGTATGCGTCGCGCGGTAGTACTCGCCGCCCCCCTTCAGGTCGTGCGTGCCGGTGCGTCGCGTGGACAGCGTGTACGACACGCTGCCGGTGAACTGCTTGTTGTTCCGTTGTTCGGGATCGAGCGAACTGAAGAACGGCGCCGCATAGTGCAGCGACGGTGGCACGCCGGCCACGACGCCGCGCGTCCGGAACGGCGACGCGGCGATCTCCGTCTTCGTCCCGCCGGCGTTCACGAACTCGAAGGTCTTCTGCGAGTACTGCCACGTCGCGAAGTACTTGTTCGAGAGCACGCCGTTGTACGTCGTGACGAACAGCTTGTTCGGGATGGTCTCGGTGACGAGCACCGACGGGTCGAGGGAGGAGGCGGCGTTGAGACTCGGTCGATCGTGCTGGACCGTCGAGTTGCTGGTGAAGTCACCGGAGATCGTCTGCGCGCCGCCGAACGTGTGCGTCAGCTTCAACTCGCCGCGCTTGTTGGTATCCACGCGCGTGTACGAGCCGCCCGTCTGCACAAACGTGTTCGGCTGCGGACTGTTCTCGTAACGGCCCGCGGTGAAGAACCAGAGGCGGTCCCGCATCAGCGGTCCGCCGAAGGTCCCTTCCGACGTCTTTCCGAGCACGTCCTGGTGCACGACGGCGTTGGCCACCTCGCGCGGCGTCTCGTCGATCCACTTCGGGTTGCTGAAATTCTCGCGGAAGCTGCCGGTGAACGTGTTGCCGCCGCTCTTGGTGACGATGTTGACGACGCCGCCGGCAAAGCGGCCCCACTCGGCGGAGATGCCGCCGGTCAGGACGTTCGTTTCCTGGATGGCGTCCTCGATGTAGAGATTGTTCGGCGTGCCGAAGAGGTTGTCGTTGATGTCCACGCCATTCAGCATGAAGACGTTGTCGAAAGCAGTGGATCCGCCGATCGTCACCTGGCTGGCGTTCGGTGTGTTGTTGGTCAGCCCCGGGGCGAGCTCGGCGATGTCCTGCGGACGTCGCCCGACCGGCAGGACGTCGACGTCTTCCTTCGTGAAGGCCTTGCTCAGCGTCACGCTCGCCATCGGCGACGGTGCCTCCGCGGTGACGCTGACCGTCTCGGTCCGGCCCGCCACGGACATCGTCGTATTGACTTCAGCGGTGCCGCCAACCGTGAGCAGGATGTTGTCGGTATTCGGGGCTTGAAAGCTCGGAATGTCGAATTTCACCGAGTAGGTGCCCGCGGGCAGCCCTTTGATGAAGTACACGCCGTTCACGTCGGTGACGGCGGTTCGTTGTCCCTGGAGGGAGGGCGACGTCGCCGTGACGGTGACGCCGGGGAGGGACAGGCCGTCCGAGGATTGGACGATACCTGTAATGGTGCCCGTCTGAACTCCTTGCGCGCGCGCGGATATGGGAAGCGCCAGGAGCGCAAGCGTCCAGACGGCAAGGCCGAACAGTCGCTTCATATGTGGGCAACTCCTTGGACCGATAGCGCAGACTCCGACCGAGTATACGCTCGCGCCGGTGGGGCAAAGCGCAGCCGTTTCAGCAATTTAGCGAACAGGCGTCTTATAATCGACTGACCCATCCGTGTCCTTCGACGATCAGATTCGCGCGGCGCTCGACGGCACGACAGCCAGCCTGCGGGAGTACCTCGAGGCGCAACTGCGCGCTTTTGCGCAGGAGGCCGACCGCGCCCTCGCGGGCGAGCGGCAGCGCGCCGCCGACGAAGCCGCTCGCGCGGAGGCCGCGGCCGCCGGCGCTGCGGCGGAGGCCGCACGCGTGGGTGCAGAAGAACGTCGGAAGGCCGCGGAAGAAAAGCAGCAGGCGCTGAAGGAAGCATCGGCCCGGGCCGAGGACGAGAAGCAGGCCGCGGTGAAGGCCGCGTCCGAGGCGGTTGCCGCGGAGGTGCGGGCGCAGGCGGAAGCGCTCGTCGCCGACGTGCGGTCGCAGGCCGAAACGCAGGTCGGCCAGATTCGCGCCGCCGCGCAGAAGCACGCCGAGGAATTGAAGCGCGCGGCCGAGACGCAGATCGCCGAGCTGCGGAAGGCGCTCGAAGAGCTGCGCGCGCAGGCGCAGCAGCAGCTCGATGCCGCACGCCGCATCGCGCAGGCGGAAATCGAGAAGGCGCACGCGGAGATCGACAAGGCGCGGGCGGAAACCGGAAAGGCGCACGTCGAAGCGGAGAAGGCGCGGGCGGACGCGGAAGCCGCGCGCGGCGAAGCGGACGTGTCGCGCGCCGAAACGGAAGCCGTTCGGGCACAGGCGAGAGAGGAAGTCGAGCGCGTCAACGCGGACGTCGACGCGCACCGGAAGGCCTCGGCGGTCGAAGCCGAGGAAGTGCTCATCGCCCGCCTGGCCGCGGCGCACACGGTCACCGAACGCAAGGTCGCCGACGCCATCGGCCGCGCGCACACCGACAGCCATCAGATGGAGCTGTCCCGCGCGGCGCGCCTGGCGGACGCGATTCGGAACCTGGATGAAGCACGCGGACTGTCCGAAGTACTGGAACGCCTCGTCCAGTGTTCCGGGCACGAGGTCGATCGGGCGGCGATGCTGCTTGTGAAGGGGAAGCGCCTGATGGGATGGCGCCTCGCCGGCTTCGGGCCGGGTGGTCCCCCCGCCAAATCGATCAACCTGGACGTCGAAGAGGCGGGGCTTGCCGGCGTGGTGGTCGAGAGCGGGTTGCCCGCCTCGCGGCCGTCGGATGCGGCCGACGGTCCCGGACTGCCGTCATTTGCGGCAAGTTCCGGTGAACGTCACGCGATGGCGCTCCCGGTTCGTGTCGGCGGCGAGGTCGTCGCGGTGCTGTATGCCGATGCTCCGCGTGCCAGCGAGCCGTCGTCCGATGCGCGCTGGCCGGCGATTCTCGAAGTGCTGGTTCGCCACGCGAGCCGGGTGCTGGAGGCGATGACGGTGGAGCAGGCGGCGGGGTTATCGCTGCCACGGCCCATGGCACGTGGTTCGCACACGGTGGTCCCCGGCCCGGTCGAGCAGGCGGGCAACGGTGACGAAGATACGGCGCGCCGCTATGCGCGACTGCTGCTGTCCGAAATCCGGATGTATCACGAACCCATCGTCGACGCGGGACGCCGGTCGGGCGACCTGATGTCGCGTCTCCACGGCGAAATCGAGCGGGCGCGTCGGTTGTACGAGGCACGCGTGCCGGAGTCGGTGGAGGCGCGGGCCGAATACTTCGACCAGGAGCTGGTGCGCACGCTGGCGGGCGGCGACCGGACGCTGCTCGGGAGCGCGTCGTGAAGACGATCGTCTCGCTGTTCGCGCTCGCATTCGTCGTGTTCGCGGCGCGGGAGCTCCCGGCGCAGGAGCTACAGGGCGCCGGCGCGCAAGTCGAGTCAACGGCGCCCGTGGCGGTCGATGACCCCATCCCGAGCGAGGGGCTTGCGCCGGCTCCTGTCGAGAGTCCTCTCCCGGTCACGGTGGCCCCTGTCGCGTTGTTGCCGACGGCCCACCCTCCGCTTCCCGGACGCGTCGGTGAGTTCTGGTTCGTCCCCGAGAGCTTCGCTGCGGCGGGGCGGCCCGAGACGCCGGCCCAGAGTCTCGCCCGCGGCGTAAAGCTGATTGACGGCGGCGATTTCGCGGCAGGCCTGCCGCTCGTCGCGTCGGCGGACGTGGCGGGCAGTCCGCTGGCGTCCTACGCGCGCTACTACCGGGCCGTCGCGCTTGCAGGCCTCAATCGCCTGCCCGAGGCGATCGTCTACCTCCAGGGACTCGAGGCCGACGCCACCGCGGGAGCGAGCGGGTACCTGTTTGGCGAAGCGGTGCCGTTGCGCCGCGCGGAGCTCGAGGTCGCCCGGCAGAAGGCCGACAAGGCGCTCGACATCCTGAACGGCTTGAGCAAGCAGCGCGGCCTGACGTCGCCCGAGGAGGTCTGGCTGCGCATCGGCCGCGCCGCGGAAGCGGCCGGCGACCGCGGCAAGGCGATCGAGGCGTACCGCAAGGTGTACTACGAGTCGCCGCTCAGCCTGCAGGCGCTCGATGCGCAGTATCTCCTCGAGCATCTCGACACCTCTTCGCTCGCCGAACGGTTCAAGCTCGAGCTCGCGCGCGCGGAGCGCGTGTTCAACGCGCGGCGCTGGGCGCAGGCGCGCGCCGGCTTCGAGCCGCTCGCGGGCCTCGCGTCGGGCGACGACAAGGAGCTCGTCGCGCTCCGCCTTGCGGAATGCGACTACTACCTCGATCGGTTCCGCGCCTCGCGCGATGCGCTGCGGCCGCACCTGAAGAGCGCGGCGCGCAAGGCCGAAGCGCGCTTCTTCTCGCTCACCGCCGCGCGGGCGCTCGGCGACAACGAGACCTATCTCGCGGAAGCACGCGCGCTCGTCGACGAGTTCCCCGACAGCACCTGGGCGGCCGAGACGCTCAACAACCTCGCCTCGCACTACGTCATCCTGGACGACGATGCGGCGGCCGATGACGTGTTCCGCGAGCTGTGGCGCCGGTTCCCCACCAGCCGCTACGCCGAGCGCGCGGCGTGGAAGATCGGCTGGTGGGCGTACAAGAACGGCCGCTTCGCCGACGCCGCCCAGGCCTTCGACGGCGGCGCCGCGGCGTTCCCGCGGTCGGACAACCGTCCCGCGTGGCTGTACTGGTCGGGGCGCGCCCACGATCAAACGGGGGAGACGGCGCTCGCCAACGAGCGCTACCGCCTCGAGGTGGCCGACTACGAGAACTCGTACTACGGGCGGCTCGCGTCGAAGCTGCTCGACGCGCGCGACGCGACGGGCGTGCCGGGCACCATTCCGACCGCGCCGGTCACTGCGACGGCGCCGATCCCGACCGCGACCGTCGTCCGCGAGCTCGTCGGCGTCGAGATGTACGACGCCGCGCTGCGCGAGCTCCAGTACGCGCAGCGCGCGTGGGGCGACACGCCGGCTATCGAGGCGACGATCGCGTGGATCCGGCACGAGCAGGCGCAGCACGAAACGGCGCCGGAGCGGTTCGATCACCTGCGCGGCGCCATCACCATCATGAAGCGCGCGTATCCGCAGTACCTCACCGCCGGCGGCGAAACGCTGCCGCCCGCGGTGCTCGAGGTGATTTACCCGCTCGACTACTGGCCGCTCATCGAGAAGTACTCGACGGCCAACGGCCTCGACCCGTACCTGATGGCCGCTCTTATCGCCCAGGAGTCCACGTTCACGGCGGACGTGCGCTCGGGCGCGAACGCCTACGGCCTGATGCAGCTCCTGCCGGGAACGGGACGCCAATACGCGCGGCGGCTGCGCATCGCGCCGTTCTCCACGGCGTCGCTCACCACGCCCGAGACCAACATCCGGCTCGGGATGGCCTATTTCAAGGATCTCGTCGACCGCTTTGGCGGCGCGCATTTCGCGCTCGCCAGCTACAACGCCGGCGAGACGCGCGTTTCGCAGTGGCTCTCCGAGCGTCCGGGCATGCCGCAGGACGAGTTCATCGACGACATCCCGTACCCCGAGACGCAGAACTACGTGAAGCGCATCCTCGGCACCGCCGAGGACTACCGCCGCCTCTACGGCGGAGGGCTGCTCGAACCGGGCAGCCTGAAAAAGGCGCCGCCAACCCGGACGATCCGGCCGACGAAAGCCAAGCCGGCGAAGAAGGCGCCTGTCAGCAGGGCGTCCGCGAAAAAGCCGAAGACCAGCCGCAAGACGACCAAGACGCGCTGATTCCCGAACTCTTCTAGTCGATGGACAATCTCCTCGACCTGACCAGCCGCGTCGAGGCGACGCACTTCTGGTTTCGAGGCTTCCGCCGGTTCGTCGCGCCCGCCATCGCGGAAATCGCCGGCGCGCGCCGCGATCTTCACCTGCTCGACTGCGGCTGCGGCACCGGCCATAACCTGGCAACGCTGCTGCGCCCCTACGGCCGCGCATTCGGATTCGACCTCACGCCCGCCGGCCTGGCGCACGCGCGCGCGGCCGGGTTTCCGCTCGCGCGTGCCGACATGGCGGCGATTCCATTTCAATCGAGCCGTTTCGATCTCGTCACGTCGTTCGACGTGATGCAGTACGTGCAGGACGATCACGCCGTCTCGAGGGAGATGGCGCGGGTGCTGAAGCCGGGCGGCGGCCTGGTCGTCACGGCCGCGGCCCTCGACATGCTGCGCGGCGGGCACGCGGGCACGTGGCCCGAAGTACGCCGTTACACGACGGCGCGGATGCGATCGATTGTCGAGGGCGCGGGGCTGAAGGTGGTGAGGCTGACTTACCTGTTCGCGACGTTGTTCCCCGCCATGGCGGCGGTGAGAGCGCTGCGGCGCGATGCGCCTGCGGACGCAAACACCGATTGGGAGATGCGCGTGCCGGCGGCGCCGATCAACACCGCGCTGACGTGGATGCTGAGCGGGGAAGCCGCGATCTCGCGCCGCATCCCGATGCCGGTCGGAAGCTCTGTGCTCGTGGTGGCGGCCAAACCCATCGCGCGGAACCGTCGCGGCGGATCGTAGGGTCCGTCCTCGGCTGTCGGGCGACCGTCAGAATCGGATCGCCGCGCCGAAATACAGGCCCTTCAACTTCAGGTCGCCGGCATCGCTGTCGATGTCGTAATCGACGGTGACCGATCGGTAGCCCAACTGCAGGCCGAAGGTGCGCCCGAAGTTGGCCGTGCCGTACACGTCGAAGTCGTAGAACTTCGCGTTGAAGTTGTTGCGATCGAGTTTGATCCCGGTGAATTCCGCCGTGGCCGACACGTTGCTCGACAGGTAGCCGCGCGCGATCCCGCCGATCGTCGGCACCGCGACATTCCGTTCGAATGTCTGCGTCACGACGAGCGGCGCGGAGAGCTGCGCGTTCATCTTGTTGTATTTCAGGTCGCCGAACACGCCGACAAATCCCCGGCTGGACGCGATCGGATCCCATTCGTACCCGATCCGCATCAGCGTCCACTTCAGCTCCGCCGTCGTCGGGATGCCGATGGAGTAGGTCTGGCCGCGGAAGCGAATCGTCTGCGCCAGCGTCGCCGTGCCGTCGTAGTCGATGGGTGTGCTGCTGAAGCGGATCTTGTGTTTCCGCGCCGGCTTCAGCACGAGCCGGTAGTCGCGCAACCGCTTCTTCTCCACCGCGAAGGTGTTGACGAAGTCGACGGGCGTGCCGAGGGTGCCGCTGGTGAGGATGACGTCCGGCGCCGGCTTCCAGAACATGAGACCGGCTTCGAGATGGAAGTCCTCCGGCGACCCCTGCGCATAGGCCGGTGCCACGGCGCAGCAGAGGGCTGCGACGCTCAACGCCAGGAGCCGTCTCAGGCTTCCGCCAGTTCCAGCTGCGGCACCCGTCCCGTCAGCACGTGGACCCAGCGCCGCGCCGCCGAGACCATGATGATCAGGCAGCACACCATCATCACGGACGTGCTGATCGAGAGCACCCAGCCCTGCACCTGCGTGGCGGGATTGGCGGTGAGCGGCCAGAAGTTGTCCGTGATGCTCAGCCACCCCGCCGTCATCGTCGTCACCGACAGGAAGCAGAGCGGCAGGAACGTGACCCACGCGTAGCGCGTGCGCCCCATGTTGATCAGCACGGTGGTCGCGACCGCGAGCGCGACCGCGCCGAGCAGCTGGTTGGCGATGCCGAACAGCGGCCAGATGGTGTTGATGTTGCCGGTCCAGATGAAATAGCCCCACGACAGGACCATGAACAGCGTCGCGCCGAGCGAGCCGGGCAGCCACTCCGCGTCACCCAGCTTCTTCCACGCGCGCCCGCCGAACTCCTGCACGAGGAAGCGGCCGACGCGCGTGCCCGAGTCGACGGTGGTCAGGATGAAGAGCGCCTCGAACATGATGGCGAAGTGGTACCAGTACGCCATCAGCCCCTTCATGCCGGGGAGCGCGGAGAAGATTTGCGCCATCCCGACGGCGAGCGAGACCGCGCCGCCCGGGCGCGCGGTGACGCTCTCGCCGACGGCCGCCTGCAGCTCCGGCAGGTTGACGATCGGCATGTGCAGGTTCGCGAACACCGACGCGGACGTGTTGATGGCGAAGTAGTCTCCGGGGTGCAACGCCGTCGCCGCGATGAGCGCCATCACGCCGACGAACCCTTCGCACAGCATGCCGGCGTAGCCAATCGGCCGGATGTCGCTTTCCTTGTCCACCATCTTCGGCGTCGTGCCCGTGGCGATCAGCGAGTGGAAGCCGGACACCGCGCCGCACGCGATGGTGATGAAGACGAACGGATAGAGCGGGCCCGGGATGATCGGGCCGCCGCCGTGCACGAACTGCGAGAACGCCGGCGCCTGCAGCGTCGGGTTGACGATGATGACGCCCAGCGCGAGGAACGCGATGGTGCCGATCTTCATGAACGTGCTCAGGTAGCCGCGCGGCGTCAGCAGCATCCACATCGGCAGGATCGACGCGACGAGCGCGTAGATGGCCATCGCCGCGGTCACCTGGTGGCGCGTCAGCACCAGGTAGTGGCCGTAGCCGGATTCGGCGAACGTCCGGCCGAAGATGACCGCCCCGACGAGCAGGACGACGCCGAGGACGGTCGCCTCGCGAATCTTCCCCTTCCGGAAGACGAACATGTGGAAGCCCATGAGCACGCCGATCGGAATCGTGACGCCGATCGTGAAGGTGCTCCAGGCGCTTTCGGCGAGGGCGTTGACGACCGCGATGCCGAGCCCCGCGAGGGCGACGATCAGGATGAAGAGAATCGCCAGCGCGCCGACCGTGCCGGCGACGGATCCGATCTCGGCCTGCGCGATGTTGGCGAGCGACTTGCCGCCGCGCCGCGTCGACGCCCAGAGGCTCATCGAATCGTGCACCGCGCCGCAGAGGGTGCAGCCGGCCACGAGCCAGAGCAGGCCCGGCGCGAAGCCGAACTGCGCCGCCAGGACGGGCCCGACCAGCGGCCCGGCCCCGGCGATGGCGGAGAAATGGTGCCCGAAGAGCACCCAGCGGCTCATCGGGTGGAAATTGGACCCGTCGTACTTCGTGTGCGCGGGCGTGATGCGCGCGTCGTCGAGCGCCATCACCTTCGCGGCGATGAACGCGCTGTAGTAGCGGTAGGCAATCACGAAGATGCCCACGACGGGGATCACGATGTAAAGGGCCTGCATGGCCGGAGATTATACTCGCCTGATGAGCCCTTCCCGCCGCCTGCTGACCTACGCGGGGCGGTATCGCGGCGCTTTCCTCCTCGGCTTCGTCTGTATCGTGGCGACGACCGCGATTACCCTCGCCGGGCCGTGGGTGCTGAAGTACGCCATCGACGACCTGACGCTCGGCGTCACGGCGGCGAAGCTGCGGCTCTACGCCGGGGCCATCCTGGGGCTGGCGGCGGTGGGCGGCGTCTTCCGGTTCCTGCAGCGCCGCATCATGATCGGCGCGTCGCGCGACATCGAGTTCGACCTGCGGAACGATTTCTTCGCGCGGCTGCAGCTGTTCGAGCCGGCCTACTTCCATCGCAACCGCACGGGCGACCTGATGTCGCGGGCGACCAACGACCTCAACGCCGTCCGCATGATGATCGGCCCGGCGGTCATGTACCTGTCGAACACGGTGCTGACCTTCATCGCCGTCATCTGGGTGATGCTGTCGCTCAACCGGCATCTCACGCTGCTGTCGCTCATCCCGCTGCCGATCCTGTCGGTCGCCGTCTACCTGTTCGGCGCGGCGATCCACCGGCGGTTCGACAAGATCCAGGAGCAGCTGTCCACAATCAGCGCCGTGACGCAGGAGGCGCTGGCCGGCGTCCGCGTGGTGCGCGCCTACCGGCAGGAGCAGTTTGAGATCGACCGCTTCAAGGAGGCCAACGACGAGTACGTACGGCGCAACCGGAAGCTGATCCGGGTTCAGGGCGCGTTCTTCCCGATCATGGGCCTGCTCATGGGCGTCGGCGCGCTGCTCGTCCTGTTGCTGGGCGCGGAGGATGTCATCGCCGGGCGGATGACGGTGGGGGATCTCGTTGCCTTCAACTCGTACCTGATGATGCTGGCCTGGCCGATGATTGCCTTCGGCTGGGTGACGAACCTGCTGCAGCGCGGCGCCGCGTCGTGGAAGCGGATGCTCGACGTCCTCACCGCGGAACCGGCCATCACCGATGCGGGCGCCAGCTCGGCGATCACCTCGCGCGATCAGATTCGCGGCGACGTCGAGTTTCGCAACCTCACGTTCAGCTACGGCGACGTCACCGTGCTGCGCAACATCTCGGCGACGCTGCCGGCGGGCACGACGACGGCGATCGTCGGCGCGACTGGTTCGGGCAAGTCCACGCTGCTCAACCTGCTGCCGCGGCTCAACGATCCGCCGCCCGGCAGCGTCTTCGTGGACGGCGTGGACGTGCGGGACCTGCCGCTGGCGGCGCTGCGCGGCGCGATCGGCTTCGTGCCGCAGGAGCCGTTCCTTTTCAGCTCGACCATCGCCGAGAACATCGCGTTCGGCGTCGCCGACATGCGGCGCGAGCAGGTGGAGCACGCCGCGCGCGTCTCGCGCCTCGACAAGGACCTCGCCGATTTTCCAAAGGGCTACGACACCGTCGTCGGCGAGCGCGGAATCACGCTCTCGGGCGGGCAGAAGCAGCGCACCGCCATCGCGCGCGCCGTGATGACCGACCCGAAGATCCTGGTCCTCGACGACGCGCTGTCGGCGGTGGACACCTACACCGAGGAGGAGATCCTCTCCCGCCTCGCGGGCGTGATGCGCTCGCGCACGGCCATCCTCGTCTCGCACCGGGTGTCGACCGTGCGCACGGCGGATCAGATCCTCGTGCTGGACGAGGGCGCGATCGTCGAGCGCGGGACGCACGATCAGCTGGTCGCGCGCAACGGGCTGTACGCAGAGTTGTACCGAAAGCAGCTGCTCGAGGAGGAATTGGCAGCCTCATAGGCCGGCCTGTCCATGTCCATCCACGAGGAAGACGTTCTCGGAAAGGCGTACGACGCCCGGCTGATGCGGCGGCTGATCACGTACCTGCGGCCGTACAAGCGCGAGGTCGTCCTGGCGACAGCCGCCATCGTCGCCCACTCGGCGCTGGAGCTCGCGCCGCCGTATCTCGTCAAGCTCGTCATCGACCAGTACATTCCCTCGCGCGACACGAGCGGGCTGGTGCGCATCGCGGCGTTCTATCTCGCGACGCTGGCCGGCTCGTTTGCGCTCGACTACGGGCAGACCTGGCTCCTGCAGCTGACCGGACAGCGCATCATGTTCGACCTGCGGATGCAGATCTACGAGCACCTGCAGCGCCTCGATCTGCGGTTCTACGACCGCAACCCGGTCGGCCGGCTGATGACGCGCGTCACCACCGACGTGGACGTGCTCAACGACCTCTTCACCTCCGGCGTCGTCTCGGTGTTCGGCGATTTGTTCACGCTCGTCGGCATCATGGTGATGATGATCTGGATCGACTGGCGGCTGGCGATTGTCGCCTTCTCGGTGCTGCCGCTCATCTGGTTCATCACGCAGTGGTTCAGGAGGAACGTGCGGGAGTCGTACCGCACGGTGCGCACCTGGATCGCGCGCATCAACGCCTACCTCCAGGAGCGCATCACCGGCATGGCGACCGTGCAGCTGTTCCGGCGGGAGGCGCGCGACTTCGAGGAGTTCGACCGCATCGACCGCACCTACCGGGATGCCAACGTGCAGTCGATCTTCTTCTACGCCGTGTTCTACCCGGCGATCGAGTTGGTCAGCGCGCTCGCGGCGGCGCTCATCATCTGGATCGGCGGCGGGTGGGTGATGGCCGGGGCGCTGACGCTCGGCTCGCTGGTCGCCTCGCTGCAGTACTCGTCGCGGTTCTTCCGCCCCATCAGCGACATGTCGGAGAAGTTCAACATCCTGCAGGGGGCGATGGCGTCGTCCGAGCGGATCTTCCAGCTGCTCGATACGAAGGTGGAGATCGTATCGGGATCCGGGATGCGGGATGCGGGATCCGATCTTTCAATCGGCGGATCCCGGACCCCGGATCCCGGATCCCGGACCGGTTCCCGCATCGGCCGCATCGCCTTCGAGAACGTCACTTTCTCCTACGTCGAAGGCGAGCCGGTGCTGCGCCACGTCTCCTTCGAGGTCGAGCCCGGCCAGCGCGTGGCGCTCGTCGGCGCCACCGGCTCCGGCAAGACGACCATCGTCAGCCTGCTGCTGCGGTTCTACGACGTGCAGGAGGGGCGCATCACCATCGGCGGCACCGACATCCGCGACCTGGACCTGCACGAGCTCCGCTCGTTGTTCGGGCTCGTGCTGCAGGACGTGCACCTCTTCTCGGGCACCATCGGCGGCAACGTCCGTCTCGGCCACGAGGCGATCGACGACGCGGCTGTGCGAAGAGCGGTGGACGCCGTGCACGCCGGCCCGTTCATCGATCGGCTGCCCCTCGGGCTCGAAACGGCCGTGGCCGAGCGGGGCGCCACGCTGTCGGTGGGGCAGAAGCAGCTCCTGTCGTTCGCGCGGGCGCTCGCGTTCGATCCGCCGGTGCTCGTGCTCGACGAGGCGACCTCGAGCGTCGACACCGAGACCGAGCTCCTGATCCGTGACGCGCTGAAGGTCGTCATGCGCGGCCGCACGACGATCGCCATCGCCCACCGCCTCTCGACCATCCAGGACATGGACCGCATCCTCGTCCTGCACAAGGGCGAGTTGCGCGAGTCGGGCGCGCACCAGGAGCTGCTCGCGCACCGCGGCATTTACCACCGCCTCTATCAGTTGCAGTTCAAGGACCGGGAGCTCGTCGACTCGCGGTAATCCGGCAGCGAAACCGGTCAGCGCGAAGGCGGCAAACTTGCACCTCGTCACGTCAGGCACGGCCCCGAGGCCGAGCTGATGGATATGCAGAGATCGGCGGCCGGCTACGCCAGCCCGGCCTTCCCGGAGACACATTCGGCAGGAGTGTGACCATGCAGAGCGGCAAGGTGGTCGACGCGGTGCGCATTCGCGACGGCGCCGAGCTCCTCGACGCCGACCTGCATCTACCCGAACGCGCGCGCGGCCTGATCATCTTCGCCCACGGCAGCGGCAGCAGCCGCTTCAGCAGCCGCAATCGCCAGGTCGCCGGGTCGCTCAACGACGCGCGCTACGCGACGCTCCTCCTCGACCTCCTGACGCGGGCGGAGGAGCGGATCGACGTCCGCAGCGCCGAGTATCGCTTCGATATCCCGATGCTGGGACGCCGGGTGATCGCCGCGACGGACTGGGCGGCCGGGCATCCGGGCCTGCAGGCGCTGCCATTCGGGTACTTCGGCGCGAGCACGGGCGCAGCGGCCGCCCTCATCGCGGCCGCCGAGCGCCCGGGCGTAGCCGCGGTCGTTTCGCGCGGCGGCCGGCCGGACCTCGCGGGCGACGCGCTGCGGATCGTCCGCGCACCGACGCTGCTGATTGTCGGCGGCAACGACGAGCCGGTGATCGGGATGAACGAGACGGCCGTGCGCCGGATGCGCGCGCCGGTGGAGCTGGCCATCGTGCCGCGCGCCACGCATCTGTTCGAGGAACCGGGCACGCTGGAAGAAGTGCAACGGCTGGCGCTCGACTGGTTCGCCCGCCATATGAGAGGCTGACATGACGCCCCTCATGGACGATCGACAGCCCTTCCGGGACAGGCGCGACGCCGGACGCGTCCTCGCGTCGCAGCTGCAGTCGTACGCCGACCGCGACGACGTCATCGTGCTCGCACTGCCGCGCGGAGGCGTCCCCGTGGCCTACGAAGTGGCCTCGGCGCTCGGGGCGCCGCTCGACGTCTTCCTCGTGCGCAAGCTGGGCACCCCTGGCCACCGCGAGCTCGCCATGGGCGCCATCGCGTCGGGCGGCGTCCGCGTGCTCAATGACGACGTCGTGCGGTGGTACGGGATACCCGACAGCGCCATCGAAACCATCGCGCGCGAGGAGACCGAGGAGCTCGAACGGCGCGAGCGCGCGTACCGCCTTGACAGGCCCGCGCCCGACCTGGCGAACCGCATCGTCATTGTCGTGGACGACGGCCTCGCCACCGGGTCGACGATGCGTGCGGCGGCGCAGGCGGTGCGGGCGCATGGGCCGTCGCGTGTGATCGTGGCGGTGCCGGTCGGCGCGCGTCAGACGTGCAGCGAGATCGCGGCCGTCGCCGATGAGGTCGTCTGCGCGCGTATGCCCGAGCCGTTCTCGGCCGTCGGCCAGTGGTACCTCGACTTCGATCAAACGGAAGACGTCGAAGTCCGCGATCTGCTGCAGAAGAGCATCACCACACCTCAGCCGTCCCGATAACGGCGGACCTGACGGTCCGCCTCTACGTTTCACAACCCCTGGGCACCAGCGTTGCTTCGTCTTGTCGGCACTGCGCGTCTGTCTATCGATGCAGGAGGGAGAGGACCAATGTCAGCAGTGATTCGAATCGTCGCTCTTGCGAGCATTCTCGGCACCGTCGCGTGCGGAGCGACCACCAGCGGAACCTCGGGCGGCACGAGTGCGCCCGTGTACGTGCCGCCGACGTCCAGAGCGCCTTCGACGACCGCGAATACGACACCTACCGAGGTCAACAACAGCGCCTACGGGGTCGTTCCAGCAGGACAGGAGCTCGACGTACGCCTCGGCACGACGCTGAGCTCGAAGACCGCGAAGGTCGAGCAGCGTTTCGAGGCGACGACGGTCGCCGACCTGATGCAGAACGGCAACGTGTTGATCCCCGCGGGCTCCACCGTTCGCGGCGTGGTCTCGGCCGTAGATCCCGCGGATCGCATTCATCGCGCCGGCAGCATGACGCTGTCGTTCGACGAGGTGACGATTCGCGGCCGCTCGTATCCGACGCGCGCGATGGCGACCAACGTCTTCGAGAGCGGCGGCATCCGTGACGAAGCCGGCACCGCCGGCATCGGCGCCGGCGCGGGCGCGGTCGTGGGCGGCCTTCTCGGCGGCGTGAAGGGCGCGATTCTGGGCGCCGTGATCGGCGCGGGCGGCGCCATTGCGGCCACCGAGGGCAAGGATATCGACCTGCCGGCAGGCTCGATCATCCGCATCCGTCTCGATCAGCCGATGACGGTCAGGTAAGGAGGAGCGCTATGGCAAATCAGGGTCCTGCAAAGCCGGACCGTCCAACGGAACAATCCGTTCCGACGCGGCGCACGCGACAGGGCAGCGACATGAGCCGCTGGGACCGCGACACCTACGGTCCCTTCGCGTGGATGCGCCAGATGCAGGATCAGCTCGATCGGGCATTCAGCGGCCTGTGGAGCGGCGCTGGCACCAGCCAGCCGTGGGCGACCGACAACGCGTTCGGGCCCTCGGACTGGTCGCCGGCCATCGACGTCTTCCAGCGCGGCAACGACCTGGTGGTCCGCGCCGACGTCCCCGGCCTGTCGAAGGACGACATCACCGTGGACATCGCGGACGATCAGCTGACCATTCGCGGCGAGCGGCGGTACGACCACGAAGAAGAGCGTGACGGCGTGTTCCGCAGCGAGCGGAGCTACGGCAACTTCTGCCGCGTCGTGCCGCTGCCGCAGGGCGCGATCGCCGACAGCGCCAAGGCGACGTTCAACCATGGCGTGCTCGAGATCGTGCTGCAGGCGCCGTCGTTCGACGTGCGGCGGGGACGCCGCATCGAGATCAAGGAACGGACGCCCGAGAAGCCGAAGGATCAGCCGAAGACGTAGGCGGTTCGGACAGCACCGGTGACGGCGGGGCCTCGGCTCCCTCGTCACCGGCTGTCTCTTCGATGGGCGGTTCGATGGCCACCGGCGGCGGCCCGGCCGGCGGCGGCACTTCGGCGCGGGCGCGCTCGCGGCGGCGGAACAGGCGATCGATCAGCCCGGGCGTGCTCGCCTGCGGATTCCATCCCAGCCGGAGAACGGTGACCTGAATCGGCTTCCTGCCGAACGCCAGCGCCTCCTTGCAGCTCCACATGTAGAGATCGAGCAGCCGGCCCTGCACCCGCGGCCCGGTGTCCATGATCGTGTAGACCCCGTTGTAGCGCATGTTGTCGCTGGCGACGTTGACGACGCTGCCGACCGGGAGAATCGAGTCGTCGGCCGCGGCGATGCCCGTCCGCACCTGCGCGCCCGACGCGGTCGTCGTCCCCTTGCAGTACGCGGTCGCGGAGAAGTCGAGGCGCGCGCCGGGAACCGGCGCGCTCGGATCGACGACGCGCGTGATGCTGCCCCACGGCAGCAGGTCGAACGTCGTCGCCTCGTACGTCAGCAGCAGCCCGCCGATGACGACGACCATCACCACGAGGCGATGCGAGTTGGAGCGTGAAAGGATTCGTTTCACCGGAAATGCTCGTACCCTGCTGGAAGATCCCTGTCGCCGGCGACCGAGCGCAGCACGATGCGCGTGTCCCTGGTCACGACGCCAATCCGGGTTATCGGCAGATCGCCGGCGTGGCTCTTCACCGCCCTCAGGCGTCCCCGCGACGAGGGACGAACTGTGAAGAGCAGCTCGTAGTCGTCGCTGTGAAATTCCGCGACCCCGTCGGCCATGGGAATCGATGCCTCATCCACGGTAATCCCGACGCCTGACGCCGCCGCGAGCTGCCGCAGCCCGTCAGCCAGGCCGTCGCTCAGGTCGATGCACGCGGTGGCGGCGCGATTCCGGCCCAGCAGTATGCCTGCCCGGACGCGCGGCTCGGGCCGGAGATAACGCTGTTCGTTCAGGCCGAGCTGAACGTCGGCCTCGTCGTTCGGCCGTAGAGGCGGACCTTCAGCTCCGCCACCATTCGGCCGTAGAGGCGGACCTTCAGGTCCGCCTGCGCGTCGCTGCAGCGATCGCAATCCCGCCGCTGAGCCTCCGATCGTGCCGGTGACGAACACCTCGTCGCCCGGGCGCGCCCCCCCGCGTGTCAACACGCGGCGCGTCTTCACCGACCCGATTGCCGTAACGTCGATCATCAAGGGGCCTGGCGCCTGCCCCGGGCCCAGCCCGGGGGAGCGTGCGATGTTGCCGCCGACGAGCGCGACGCGGTGCCGCGCCGCGAGCGCGATCAGCCCGTCGACGATGCCATCGACGACCTCGACGTCGAGGCCGTCGGGCAGCACGAACGAGAGCAGCGCCGCGCGCGGCGCCGCCCCCATTGCGGCGAGATCGCTGAGGTTCACGGCCAGCGCGCGATGCCCGATGGCATCCGGCGGCACGAACCGGCGGTCGAAATGAACCCCTTCCACCAGCGCATCGGTGGTCAGCACCTCGAGCGCGCCGCGCTCGGGCTGAATGACCGCCGCGTCGTCACCGGGACCGACGAGGACCCACGGTGGCATGGCGAGACGCGCGGTGATGCGGGA
Source organism: Vicinamibacterales bacterium (assembly GCA_035571515.1). Lineage (GTDB taxonomy): Bacteria > Acidobacteriota > Vicinamibacteria > Vicinamibacterales > UBA2999 > Gp6-AA40. Next base: position 23,573 of record DATNCQ010000057.1, on the reverse strand, counting down.
GATGAGCGCGTGTTCGCCGATGTCGGAAACGGTGCGTGTCGTCACGTGCTGGCAGCTGGCAGCTGGTCGCTGGCCGCCGCTGGCAGCTGCTCGCGACTGCCCGCGAGGTGCTGCGGGCAGCCAGCTGTCGGTGGGGGCGTAGAGTGCCCGCTTTGCCGTGTGGGGAGGTCGAATGAACCTGCAAAAGCAGGTGGAGCCACTGTTATCAGCCGCGCTTCAGGCTTCCTCGGAACAGAGGCATGCACAACGCGCGACCTCGCGGCTCGCTTGGGTTTTACGTTGGCTCAGACGAGCCTCCGAAAACCATCACGAGCAAAGCAGGACCTGGCGATCTTAGCGTGCGCTCAGGGGTAGGATCAAGGCGCGCTAACTGCTTGCTTAACGGGCATTTGCGCCAAAACGTCATCGACGAGGCGTTCCAGCCGGACCGCCCGTTCGTTGAGTTCGCCACTGGCGCTCGACTGTTGCTGCCGCGCGCGGAAGACATCGTCGGCGATGTTGAGCGCGGCCAGGATGGCGAGGCCGAGCATATCGCTCTCGGGGGCCGAGGTGACCGCCGCTCGCATTTTCTGATCGACGTACGCCGCGAGCTCGGCGATGTAGCGTTCGTCGAGGTCGCTGCGGATCGGATAGCGATGCCCCGCGATCTCGACGGTCACAACGCTCATCCCTCGACGCCTCGCTCGTCGATCATCGTCGCTCGGGATGACCCTGAGGCGCTCGAAGGGTCACAGAGTGAGGTGCTCCAGCTGCTCGAGCATGTCGGTCACGCGCGTGCGAATCAGCTCGCGTTCGCCGCGCAGCGCGGCGAGCTCGCTGGTGACCCCGTCCGAGTCGGCGAGGCGCGCGCGCAGCACGTCGATCTCCTGCGTCAGCCGCGCGTTGTCGTCGGCGGCTTTCGCCTGCTCCCCGCGAAGGCGATTCACCATCGCCACGAGCAACGTGATTTTCTCCTCGAGACGATCGATCGGCTCGAGATCAACCGCACGCAGCGCCGCCTGCTTTGCCATCCGCTCCTCGTGTCGAAAGGTGTGCGGCAAGATGGTAGCACGTGCCCGCACCACCAACTACCAACTACCAACTACCAACGACTAACGTTGCTGGGCGGCGTGCCGATCTCTCAGCGCCGCGAGGATCGCGTCCATGGCGGTCTGAATCTCGGCATCAGTGAGTGTTCTGTCAGATGCCCGGAAAGTGAGACGCACCGAGAGACTCACCTGGCCTTCCGGCACGCCCTTCCCCTGATAGCGATCGAATTCGCGCACCTGCACCAGCGTTGGCGGCGCCGCGTCGCGAATCGTCGCGCGCACCGAATCGGCAGGCAGCGTCGCGTCGATCAGGATTGAGATGTCGCGCGTCACCGACGGATAGCGCGGCAGCGCCTCGACGCGCGCCTCTTCCGCGGGCGCGATGGCTTCGGCGGTGTCGAGATCGATTTCGGCGACGTAGACGGGATCGTTCGACGGCAGCCCGTGCGCCTCCGCGATCGCCGGCGCCAGTTGTCCCATCACGCCGACACGCGTCGCGCCCGCCATGACCGCGGCGGAGCGCCCCGCCACGAGCCAGCTCTCGCCTTGCGTGGCGGTCGTCACCTCGAGCCGCAATGATTCGCCAATCCGCTCGACGATTCCTTTCATGTCGAAGAAATCGACCTCGCGTGCGCCGCCGCTCCAGTGCTCGGCGCCTGCCGCGCCAGTCCAGGCGCAGGCGAGCGATCGGCGTTCACCCGTCGTGCGTGAAAAGCGCGCGCCCACCTCGAACAGGCGCACGTCGCGCTGCTCGCGGCGCCGGTTGTGCGCCACGGCGTCGACCAGGCTCGGCAGCGCCGACGGCCGGAGCACGGCGAAGTTCTCGGACAACGGGTTCGCGATCGGCACCAGCTCGCCCTCGGGGGCAAACGGGGCGGCGGCGGCGGACGCGACGAAGCCGAACGTCATCGCCTCGGAAAATCCCGCCGCGGTCATGATGTCCCGCAGGTGGCGCGCGCGGCCGATTCGCGGATCGAGCGGAGGCGGGGCGGCCGTGAGCGGGGGAAACGTCGACGGCAGCCTGTCGAACCCGTAATGCCGCGCGATCTCTTCGATGACGTCCACCTCGCGCGTGACGTCCACGCGGCGCGTCGGGACGTTCACGTCCCAGCCGCCGTCGGTACCGTCCCGGAGCGTGAACCCGAGACTCTCGAGAATGCGCCGGACGTCGGCGTCGGGCACCTCGGCGCCGAGCAGTCCCGCGATCTTCGCGCGCCGCAGCCGGACGCTTCTCGGCTCGACCCGTGCCGGGTAGCGATCGACGATCGTGCCGCGCGCGCGTCCCGCCCCGGTCGTCTCGAGCAGGGCGCAGGCGCGCTCCATGGCGGTGACCGGCAGGCGGGGGTCCAGCCCGCGCTCGAACCGCATGCTCGCCTCGGTCTTGAGCATCAGCTTCCTGCTGGTACGCCGCACGGAGAGCGGATTGAAATACGCGCTCTCGAGGACGATCACCGTGCTGCCGTCCGCCACCTCCGACTCGGCGCCCCCCATGACGCCGGCGATCGCGACCGGACGCTCGGCGTCCGCGATGACCAGCATGTCGCCGGCGAGCTCGCGCATCTGGCCGTCGAGCGTCCTGATCGACTCGCCGGCGCGTGCCGGCCGCACGACGATCTGCGCGCCGCGGAGCTTCGTAAAGTCGAAGGCGTGCATCGGCTGCCCCATCTCGAGCAGCACGTAATTGGTGACGTCGACGATGTTGCTGATGGGGCGGACGCCGGCCGCCTGCAGCCGCGCCTGCATCCAGCCCGGCGACGGTCCGACGGTCACGTCGGCGACGGCGCCGGCATAGCGCGGGCACAACTCCGCGTTCTCGATGACGACGTCGATGTCGGATTTGTCGGCCGCCTTGAGCGACGCCAGGCGCAGCGACGAGCCGTCTTCCTCGTCGCCCGACTTGCCGCGCGCAACCGGGCGCCGCATCGGCAGGTTGAAGGCGGTGGCAATCTCGCGCGCCATCCCCATGACGCACATGCAGTCGGGCCGGTTGCCGGTGACTTCGAAGTCGATGACGGCGTCGGCCTTCGCGATCCTGGCTTCGGACGAGTTCCAGTCGATGTGCTCGAGGCCCTCGACCGCGAAGCCGCGTACGGACATCGTCTTCGCGATCTCCTCCGGAGACGCGGTCACGTCGACGAAGTCGCGCAGCCACGAGACGAGGATCTTCACGGCACCGCCGTCCTGGAGCGGCTCATATCGGGAACTGTTCGAGGAAGCGCAGGTCGTTCTCGTAGAAGAGGCGGATGTCGTCGACCCCGTACTTCAGCATCGACACGCGCTCCATCCCCATGCCGAACGCGAAGCCGGTGTACTTCTCGGGGTCGTAGCCGACGGCCTCGAACACCGCCGGGTGCACCATGCCGCTGCCGAGAATCTCGAGCCATCCCGTCTGCTTGCACGTGCCGCACCCCGAGCCGCCGCACGCGCGGCAGCTGACGTCGACCTCGGCGCTCGGCTCGGTGTAGGGGAAGAAGCTGGGACGCAGCCGCACCTTCACGTCGCCGAAGAGCGCCCGCAGCATCGCTTCGAGCGTCCCCTTCAGGTCCGCGAGCGTGATCCCCTCGCCGACGACGAGCCCCTCGAACTGCTGGAACATCGGCGTGTGACTGAGATCGAGGTTGTCGCGGCGGTAGACGCGCCCGGGCACGATGATGCGCACCGGCGGCGGGAACGTCTTCATGTAGCGGATCTGCATCGCCGACGTGTGCGTGCGCAGCAGCGTCGCGGCGCGCACCTGCGCGTCGGGCACGCTCCCGCGGTGCGCGCCCCACGTGCCGCCGACGATCGGCGCGTCGAGGTAGAGCGTGTCCTGCATGTCGCGCGCGGGATGATCGGGCGGCATGTTGAGCGCCTCGAAGTTGTGGAAGTCGTCCTCGACCTCCGGGCCTTCGAGAATCTCATAGCCCATGTGCGCGAAGATGTCCTCGACGACGCGCCGGACGCGCATCAGCGGATGGACGCGTCCCATCGGCAGCCGCCGGCCGGGGAGCGTGACGTCGACCGCGCCGGCGGGCTGCCGGGTCGAGTCGAGCGCCGCGCGCCTCTCGTCGAGCGCGCTCTCGATTTCCGCCTTCAGCGTGTTGACGAGCTGTCCGAACTCGCGGCGCGCCTCCGGCGCGAGCGAGCCGAGCGTCTTCATCAGGCCGGTCACCGCCCCGGACTTGCGGCTCAGGAATTCGTCGTGGAGGGCTTTGAGCTTCTGATCCGAGTCGGCGCCGGCGAGGCGGGCGCGGAAGTCGGAGCGCGCCGCCTCGACGGACGACAGATCGGGCGCGGAATCAGGCACGTGCCTCAGCGGGGAGCGCGGCCTTGGCCTGCGCCGCCACCTTGGCAAATGCGGCTGATTGCGTCGCGGCCATGTCCGCGAGCATCTTGCGGTCGAGCGTGACGCCGGCCGCCTTGAGGCCGCGCATCAACTGCGAGTAGGTGAGGCCGTTGTCGCGCGCGGCGGCGTTGATGCGCACGATCCAGAGACGGCGATACTCGCGCTTCTTGTTCTTCCGTCCGACGTAGGCGTACTTGCCCGCCGTGTCGACCGCTTCCTTGGCCGCGCGGTACAGCTTGCTCTTGGTCTGGTAGAAGCCTTTCGCGCGCGCGAGCAGCTTCTTCCGCTTCGCCCGTCGAACCGTTCCTCGTTTGACTCTCGGCATGTGTCCATCTGGCGGGTCCGCAAGGACCCGCCCTCCGCTAGCGATTTGCCGGGCCGACCTGAAGGTCGGCCCCTACGATCTCTTTCTGCCCACTGCCTACTTATAGGGCAGCATTTTTTCGAGCTTCGGCAGATCCCCGTCCGACACCTGCACCGTGCCGCGCATGTGCCGCTTCGACTTGGTCGTCTTGCTCGTGAGAATGTGGCGCTTGAACGCCTTGGCCCGGACGATCTTGCCGGTGCCAGTCTTCTTGAAGCGCTTCGCGGCGCCCCTGTGTGTTTTCAGTTTCGGCATCTCAGTGGCTCTCGGTAATTCAAAATTCAAAATTCAAGATTCAAACCCGATGTGAATCATTGCAACCAGCTCGTTGGCGCGACAACGAATGCTGTTTGCATGTTGCATCTTGAATCTTGCATTACTCCTCTGTCACCGGCTCGGCGTCCTGCACCTTCTTCGGCGCCGTCTTCCGCCCGGCGCGGCCGGTCAGGATGACGTGCATCTGGTTGCCTTCCTGCCGCGGCGCCGCCTCGGCCATCGCGACCTCGGAGAGCTCGCCGATGAGGCGCTCGAGAATGCGCCGCCCGATCTCGGGATGCGCCATTTCGCGGCCGCGGAAGAAGATCGTCGCCTTCACCTTGTCGCCATCGGCGAGGAAGCGCTCGATGTGCTTCTTCTTGAAGTCGTAGTCGTGCTCGTCGACCTTCGGGCGGAACTTGATCTCCTTGACCTCGATCACCCGCTGGTGCTTTTTCGCCTCGCGGCTGCGCTTCTGCTCCTGGTACTGGTACTTGCCGAAATCCATGATTCGGCAGACCGGCGGTACCGCAGTCGGTGAGATCTCGACGAGGTCGAGCCCCTTCTGCTTGGCGATGGCCAGCGCGGCCGGCGGCGGCATGATCCCGAGCTGCTGCCCGGTCTCGTCGATCACGCGGATTTCGCGAACACGAATGCGCTCGTTGGTGCGAACGCGATCATCACGTCTCGGCGAACGATCGAAAGCGATATGTCCTCCTACCTGCGTCTGCGCCTACGCAGTTTTCTGCTCCGCCGGCGCGGCCATCCCCGGCGATTTCGTCGTGATCTCGTCGCTCGCCGCCGCGATAAACGCGTCTATCGATCGCGCGCCGAGGTCGCCCGCCGACCGGCTGCGCACCGACACCGTGCCCTCGGCCGCTTCACGATCCCCGGTGACGAGCATGTAGGGGACCTTCTGCAACTGGGCCTCACGGATCTTATAGCCAATCTTCTCCTGGCGGTCGTCGAGCTCGACGCGAAGCCCGGCGGCAGCAAGTTTGTCGCGAACCGCCGCCGCATACGCCTGGTGGCGGTCGGAGATCGGCAGCACGATCGCCTGCACGGGCGCCAGCCAGAGCGGGAACGCGCCCGCGTAGTGCTCGATGAGGATGGCGATAAACCGCTCGAAACTCCCCACGATCGCCCGGTGAATCACGATCGGGCGGTGCTCGGCGTTGTCGGCGCCGATGTACTTCAGGTCGAAATTCTCCGGCTGCTGGTAATCGAGCTGGATCGTCGCGCACTGCCACTTGCGGCCAATCGCGTCCGTGACGTCGAAATCGATCTTCGGGCCGTAGAACGCGCCGTCGCCCTCGTTCAGCGTGTATTCGAGGTTGGCGCGCGCCAGCGCCTCCTTGAGCTGCGCCTCGGCGTCGTCCCACGTGGCGACCTCGCCGAGAAACTCCTCCGGCCGCGTGGAGAGCTTCGCCGTGAACGGCAGCCCGAAGTCGCCGTAGACGCGCTGCACGAGACGGATGAGGCGCTCGATCTCCTCGCCGATCTGTTCCTGCGTCACGAAGCAGTGCGCGTCGTCCTGCGAGAACTGGCGGACGCGCGTCAGGCCCGACAGCACGCCCGACGCCTCGTTGCGATGCAGCGGCGACTGCTCGTGGAAGCGCACGGGCAGGTCGCGATAGCTGTGCGTCGTGCTCGCGTACATCAGGAAGTGGCCCGGGCAGTTCATCGGCTTCAGGCTCATCGTCTCGCCTTCGGATTCGATGAGGAACATGTTCTGCCGGTAGTGGCTCCAGTGGCCCGACTGCTCCCACAGCGCCTTGTTGAACATCAGCGGCGCCTTCACCTCGACGTAGCCGGCGGGGAAGAGCACGTCGCGCATGTAGTTGGCGAGCGTGTTGTAGAGCGTCGTTCCCTTGTGGAACCAGAACGCCGAACCCGGCGCCCACGGGTGGAACATGAAGAGGCCGAGCTCTTTTCCGAGCTTGCGGTGATCGCGCTTCTTCGCTTCCTCGATCTGCGCGAGGTACGCCTTCAGGTCCTTCTCGGCCGCGAACGCCGTCCCGTAGATGCGCTGCATCGGCGCGTTGCGCGCGTCGCCCTTCCAGTACGCGTTCGACGTGCTGAGCAGCTTGAACGCCTTCAGCTTGTTCGTGCTCGGCACGTGCGGGCCGACGCAGAAGTCGACGAACGTCTCCCTGTCCCTGATCGTGTAGCAGGAGACTTCCTGCTGCCCCTCGGTCTTCTCGTCGATCAGCTGCACTTTCAGCGGCTCGCCGCGGCTGGCGAAGAACCGCTTCGCCTCGTCGCGCGGCCACAGCTGCCGCTCGTACGGCAGGTCCTGCTGCGCCAGCTCCTTCATCCTGTTTTCGATCGCCGCGAGATCCTCCGGCACGAACGGCCGATCGACGATGAAGTCGTAGAAGAAGCCCTCGTCGGTGGCCGGCCCGATGCCGCACTGCGCGCCGGGAAACAGGTTCGTGACCGCCGCGGCCATCAGGTGCGCCGTGCTGTGACGCAGCAGCGCAAGCGCCTCGGGACTCTTGTCGGTGACGATGCGAACCGCCGAATCCTTCTCGAGCGGATGCGAGAGGTCCACGAGCTTGCCGTCGACGACGGCGGCGTAGGCCGCTTTCGCAAGTCCGGGAGAGATCCCTGCCGCGACGTCGCGCACGGGCGTGCCCGCGGACACAGCGCGACTGGATCCATCCGGTAATGTGATCGTGACCTGACTCATCGAAGTGGAAAAGTGGAAAAGTGGAAGAAGTGGAAAAGTAAGTTCAAAGTGTGCTCGCCACAACTTTCAAACTTACTTTTCCACTTTTGAACTTCTTCCACTTTTCCACTTCATTCTGGTAGGCGCGGGTGGACTCGAACCACTGACCTCCTCCGTGTCAGGGAGGCGCTCTAACCAACTGAGCTACGCGCCTATCTGTTGCGAATTCAGGCTTTAACCCGAACCGCCAGTATACAACAGCGAGCTCCGGCTCACGCCGGACCTGCGTGGAGTTCGTTCGCCGCTTGCTTCGATTGAGTGACGCGAATCGAGGGGCTACGCGGCTTTTTTCTGGGTGAAGTACTCGAGCGCGCGCTGCAGCGTCACGTCGGTGGCCGGAGCGGTCGCGCCGAACTCCACGTCCGGTTCGTCCACGGGCACTTCGGGCTGCAGGCCCTTCTCGTGAATCGCGTTGCCGTTCGGCGCGAGGTAACGGACGTAGGACAGCAGCATCGCGCTGCCGTCGGGAAGCTTCACGAACTTCTGCCGCGCGGCGCTGCCGAGCGTGTGCTCGCCAATCATCTCCGCGCGCTTGTTGCCGTCGAGCGCCGCGGCGAACACCTCGCCCGCGCGCGCGGTGCTCTGATCGACGAGCAGGACCACCGGCGCGGTCACCGCGCCGTCTCCGGTCTGCGTCGCGACGGTCTCCTTGTTCCCCTTGGTCTCGCGGATCACCAGCGTTCCCATTTTCACGAACAGCCGCGCCGCGGCCAGGCCGTCGTCCAGGTCGCCGCGCGTGGCGCCGCGGAGGTCGATGACGTAACGGCTGGCGCCCGTCTTCGCCAGCGCGTCGACCGCCTGCTTCAACTGCACGGGCGCCCGGCGCGAGAACTCGAAGACGTGGATGTAGCCGGTCATCGCGTCGGCCATCTTCGAGGTCATCTCGGGAACCGTGACGCGCTCGCGCGTCAACTCCACTTCGTGCGGGTCGGCGGCGTTGCCGCGGATGACGAGCAGCGACACCTTCGTCCCGGCCTGGCCGTGCAGCAGCCGCTCGCCTTCGTAGATCGAGATGTCCTTGGTCGAGCGCTTGTCGATGGCGCGGATGAAGTCGCCGGTCCGAAGGCCCGCTTTCGCGGCGGGCGAGGCGTCGCGAACCGAGACGATGCGCAGGTAATACTGGCGGCTCAAGTCGAGGCCGACGTCGGCGGGACCGGCCGGTGTGTTGGCTTCGTAGGCGGAAGCGACGTTCGACGGGAGGAACGCGCTGTCGGCGTCGAGGTTGTCCGCGAGGCCGTTCATCGCCCCCTTCATCGCCTTCTTGACGTCAACTTCCTCGACGTAGTTGTTGAGCACGAGCGACACGACATCCTCGAACACGCGCAGATGCTGATAGGTGTCGTCCTTCGTCATCGCCTGGCCGAGGTAGCCGCCGATGATGGCGAAGGCGATGACGGGCGTCGATATCAGGAGCACCCAGAGGCGTGTGCGTGATGTCATAAAAAAACTTCCAACTGCCTTGAATTTACCGGGCCTTTAGCCATTGTAGGGGATCCACGGAACGCCCGTCGACGCGAAGCTCGAAATACAAGGAAGGGGGGCCGGTCGGGGCCGTTCCGACCCGCCCCAGCTGGGTTCCGGCGTCCACATGGTCGCCCCGGGCGACCTCCGCGGAGGCGAGGTAGCCATAGAGGGAGAAGTAATTTCCGCCGTGATCGACGATCACCATGTTGCCGAAGCCGCTGAAGGCATCGGCGTAGTCCACGGTGCCGGGGTGGACGGCGGCCACGGGCGTCCCCTCGGGCGCGCTGATTTCGATGCCGTTCCTGGCGCGCGTGAACCGCCCGGCGACCGGCCAATCGAGCGCGCCGCGGAACGATGCGAGCGGGACGGCGACGGCTTCCGCCGGCCTGCCGGCGGCGGCGTTGGCGAGCTGGTCCTGCAGCCGCCGGTAGGCGACGTCGAGCTCGCCCGCGAGCTGGGCGTTGAGGTCGCGACGCTGGTCGATTTGCGTCAGGAGCGCCTCGCGCGCGGCGATCGCCCGCTGCGACGCCAGGCGCGCCCGGTCCGCGTCTTTGGCCGCCGCTTCGAGCTCGCGCGTCCGCTGCTGCATCGCGTCGCGCTCGTGCCGCAGATTCTCCAGCGTGTGGCGGTGCTCGGAAATGCGCGTGTCGTTGATCGTGGTGAGTGCCGCCACCGCGCGCAGCGCGCGCGCGAACTCGCGCACGCCGTGCACGTCGAGCAGCATCCGCGCGTAGCCGCCGCGGCCGCGCTTGTAGATGTCGACGAGGCGGACCTTGAGATCCGGCAGCTGTGCTTCGCGCTGCTGCTCGAGCGCGGCGAGGCGGTCTGTCGCCTGCTGCAGCCCGGCCTGCGCCTGCGCGAGCGTCGCGTTCGCGGTCTTCACCGTCTCCGCCGCGATGTCGCGCTGGATCTCGAGCTGCCGCAGATCGCCGAGCAGCGTCCGCGACTGCGAGGCGAGCCGATCGGCCTCCGCCTGCAGCGCGCGAATCCGCTCGTTGACGCGGCGCGCCATGGCGTCGGTCGCGGCGCGATCCGACTGGGCCATCGCTGCCGCCACGATCGCGATCACGCCGACAGCCGCTGCGGCGAAGACTCCGAGCGCCGGTGCGGCGCGAACCCGTTCGGTTCGCGATCCGTGCATCACCACACGGCTAGTATAGAGTCAGCCATGCGGTTCGTGGGGCTCGACATCGGTGAGCGGCGCATCGGCATCGCGGTCAGCGATGTGACCGGCACACTCGCTCGTCCGCTTGGCGTGCTCCGCCCGAGCGGTCTCGAGGTGGATGCGCTCGATGTCGTCTCGAGCGAGATTGCGCGGCTCGCCGCCGAGGAGGACGGCATCGGCGCCATCGTCGTCGGGCTGCCTCGCCGGCTCGATGGATCGCCGACCGAGATGACGCCGCGCGTGCAGCAGTTCGCGCGACGGCTGGAAACGAAAACCGCACTTCCGATCACATTTCAGGACGAGCGGCTCTCGAGCCGCGAGGCCGAGAGCCGTCTCGCGCTGAGGGACAAGGACTGGCGCTCGCGTAAGGCACGGCTGGATGCGGCCGCGGCGGCAGTCATCCTGCAGGACTACCTTGATGGCCGTGCGTAAGATTTTCGCCCTTGTTGCGCTCATCATCGTGCTCTCGTCCGGCGCCGCCGCCGTTGCGGTATGGCTAGGCTGGAGCGGTATGCACGAGTCCTACAAGGGGTACGGCGGGGCCGAACAATTCGTCACCATTCGCCAGGGCGCCGCGAGCGGCGAAATCGGCCGCACGCTCGCCGACGCGCACGTCGTCCGCGATCCGCGCCTGTTCCGCGCCGCGGTCTGGTGGAGCGGTCGCGGCCGCAGCCTCAAGGCCGGAGAGTACCGGTTCGATCGCGCGGTCACGCCGCTCGATGTCATCGACGTGCTCGTACGCGGCGACGTCTACACGCAGCGCATCACGTTCCCCGAGGGGCTGACGATCGAGGAGATGGCGAAGCTGTACGAGACCAACGGCTTCGGCCGGGCGAGCGACTTCGTGCAGGCGGCACGATCGCCCGAACGCATCCGCGATCTCGATCCGGCGGCGCCCGACCTCGAAGGCTACCTCTTCCCGGAGACCTACGCGATGCCGAGGCACGTGCCCGCATCGCGCCTCATCGCCGCGATGGTCGATCGATTCCGCGCGGTCTACGGCGAGGAGATGCGCACGCGTGCCGCGGCCGAGGGCCTGACGATGCGGCAGGTCGTGACGCTGGCGTCGATCGTCGAGAAGGAAACGGGCAGGGGCGAGGAACGGCCACTCGTGGCGGCGGTCTTCCGGAACCGGATGAAGATCGGGATGCCGCTGCAGACCGACCCGACCATCGTCTACGCGCTCGAGAAGGCGCACCGCTACGACGGCAACATCCGGCGCGACGACCTGGCGATGGATTCGCCGTACAACACGTACAAGAATCCGGGCCTGCCGCCCGGTCCGATCGCGTCGCCGGGGAAGGCCGCGCTCGAGGCCGCGCTCATGCCGGCCGACGCGCCGTATCTCTACTTCGTCAGCCGCAACGACGGCTCACACGCGTTCGCGACGGATTTCGCCGAGCACTCGGCAAACGTCAGGACGTTTCAGGTCGAGTACTTTCGCAAGCAGCGCGCCGCGGCGGCGACAGTCGGCAGGGCAACCACCAACCACTGACCACCAACTACCGTTCGCCCCACTTCAATTTCTCGCGGAGCAGCTCGAAGTAGCCGCGCGCCGGCGCCTTGACGAGGCGGAGCGGTTGCGGTGCTTTCTTCACGCGAATGACGTCGCCTTCGTGCACGGGATACCCGTACTGCCCGTCATAGGTGACGAACACGTCTTCGGCGCCGTAGGGCGCTTCGGGGCGGACCTCGACCTCCGCGTCGCCGGGAATGACGACCGGCCGGTTGGTGAGCGTGTGCGGCGCGATGGGCGTCAGCAGCAGCGCGTCGACTGACGGGTGCACGATGGGTCCGCCGGCGGCGAGGTTGTACGCCGTCGAGCCCGTCGCGCTGGCGATGATGAGGCCGTCGGCCTTGACGCAGGTGACGAAGCGGCCGCTGACCGAGACCGATAGTTCGATCATCCGCGACAGGGCGCCCTTGGTGAACACGACGTCGTTCAGCACGACGCGTGTTTCGTCCGGCTTGCCGCGCAGCGACGCGGTGGCGGCGAGCATCAGGCGTTCGTCGTAGGTCGCGGTGCCGTTCACGACCGCTTCGAGCGACGCGAACAGCTCGTCGATGCGGATCTCGGTGAGGAATCCGAGGCTGCCGAAGTTCACGCCGAGAATCGGGATATCGCGCCCGGCCTGCGCGGTTCGATCCGCCATGGCGAGCAGCGTCCCGTCGCCGCCGAGGACGACGATCAGATCGACTTGCGCGGGGAGATTCTCCCGCGAGAACGTGCCGTCGCGCGGCGTGCCGGCAAGCGCCGCGGTCTCGCTTTCGAAGACGGGGGTCACGCCATGGCCGTGCAGCCAGTCGCCGAGGCGGGTCAGCAGCGCCGACGCGGCAAGCCCCTGCTTGGCGACGATGCCGGCGCGCTGGATGCGTGCTGTCATGAGCGAAGGTGCAGCAGGAACTCGACGTTGCCCTTCGCGCCGGTGATCGGCGACGGCGTCGAGGCCACGGGGCTCAATCCTACCTCACGCGCCGCGGCGGAGACTTCGTCGACGACGCGCGACTGGACCTCGGCGTCGCGGATGACGCCCTTGCGAATCTCGCCGCGTCCCGCCTCGAACTGCGGCTTGACGAGCGCGATCACGTCGGCGCCCCCGCGCAGCAGCGGCGGCACCACGGGCAGGATCTGGCGCAGCGAGATGAAGGAGACGTCGATGGTCACGAGGTCCACCGGCCCCGGGAGATCCGACAGCTGCAGGCGGCGCGCGTTGAAATGTTCGATCACGACGACGCGGGGATCGTTGCGCAGCGTCCAGTCGATCTGCCCGTGGCCGACGTCGAGTGCGATGACGCGGGTGGCGCCGCGCTTGAGGAGGACGTCGGTGAAGCCGCCCGTCGAGGCGCCGATGTCGAGCGCCTCGCGGCCTTCGACGGCGATGCCGAACGCCTCCAGCGCGTGCGCCAGCTTGAGGCCCCCGCGTCCGACGTAGGGATGGTCCGGGGCGATGAGCGTGACGTCGGCCGCGGCATCGACCTGGGTGCCGGCCTTCGTCTGCGGCTGGCCGTCGACGTTGACCTGCCCGGCGAGGATCAGCGCCCGCGCGCGCTCGCGCGAGGGGGCGAGCCCCTTCTCGACGACCAGTTGGTCCAGGCGGACGCGCACGTTCTAGTTCGAGCGGTCGACGATCCAGCGGCCGATCTGCAGCAGTCGCGAGTCCGCCAGCTTGACCGACGCGAGCGCCGCCGCCGCGCGCTCGAGGCACTCGTGCGCCATCCGCTTCGACGCGTCGAGGCCGTAGAGCGCGGGATACGTGGGCTTGCCGGCGGCCGCGTCCTTGCCGGCCGTCTTCCCGAGCTCCGCCGACGCGCCTTCCACGTCCAGCACGTCGTCGACAATCTGGAACGCGAGGCCGAACTCGGACGCCGCGACGTCGATGGCGTCGATCTGCGCGTTGCTGCCGCCGCCCATGACCGCGCCCGACATCGCCGACGCGCGGATGAGCGCGCCGGTCTTGCGTGCGTGCATGGCGCGCAACCCGTCCGGGTCGAGCGGCGGGGGCAGCGCGCCGCTGCGATCGGGGGTCACGCACGCGAGATCGATCGCCTGGCCGCCGACCATTCCCGCGGCGCCCGCTCCCGTCGCGATGATGCCGATGATGCGCACCTTACGCGCCAGGACGTCCTGATCGACGCTCTTCGGCTCGCGCGCCATCAGCGCGAACGCCTCGGTGAGCAGTCCGTCGCCGGCCAGAATCGCCATCCCCTCGCCGGCGACCACGTGCAGCGTCGGCTGGCCGCGGCGCAGCGTGTCGTTGTCCATCGCCGGCAGGTCGTCGTGAATCAGCGAGTAGGTGTGGATGAATTCGAGGGCGCAGGCGGCGGGGATCGCCGCGCGGTAGTCGCCGCCGACCGCCTCGGCGCTCGCCAGACAGAGAATCGGCCGCAGCCGCTTGCCGCCGGCGGTGACGCTGTAGCGCATCGCGTCGGCCACGCTGGCCGGGCAGTTCGGCCCGTTCGGAAGCGCTGCCAGAAGGGCGGCGTCGATTTCCGATCGCCGCGCGGTGAGGTACTCCTGCAGGTCATCGGTGGCGTTCATCGCCGCCCGCGTCCCTCGCTTGCGTCGTCTCGCGACTGCGCCCGGGAGGGCGCTGAGCCAGCCGACGCGTCATCGGCGCCGAAGTTGGCCGGCGCGGGCGTCAGCCCGCCGCGTTCGTTCAGGATCTCGACGCGCTTTTCCGCCTGCTCGAGCTGCGCGTGACAGAAGCGCGACAGCTGCACGCCCCGCTCGTACAGTTGCAGCGAGGTCTCGAGCGGCAGGTCGCCTTCCTCGAGCTTCTTGACGATCGTCTCGAGCTCGGCGATCGCGGCCTCGAAGTCCTTGATCGTGGAATCCATAAATCAGCTGGCAGCTGGCAGCGGGCCGCTGGCGGAACACGCGGCCGGCTGCAGGCAGCTGGCAGAGAGGTGCAGCACGTGGAACGCCGTCACCCGTCGCTGCCCGCTGCCGGCTGTCGGCGGTCGACTACCTCGCAGTCTAATTCACCGCGCTCGAGTTTCACATGGACCTGCTCGCCGCGACGCACCGACGCGGCGTCGCGCACGATCGCGCTGCGGTCGGCATTCCAGCAGACGGCATAGCCGCGCCCGAGGACGGCAAGCGGACTGAGACTGTCGAGCCGCGCGGCGGTGGCGCGAAACCGCGCGTCGGCGGCATGTATACGCCGGTCGGCCGAGGAGCGGAGACGTCCGTTCGCGGCGACGAGCCTCGTGCGGATGGTGCCGAAACGCCGGCGCACGTCGAACGTTTCGAGCGCCAGGCGCAACGCCTGGTAGGCACGCTCGCGCCGGCCGAGCCGCATGCGCAGCGCGCGCAGCAGCTGATGCGAGAGGTCGTCGGCGCGCCGGCCGCGCATCGCGATCCGCATCTCGAATCCGGCGTAGCCCGGGCGCGACTCGATGCCGCCGAGCCTCGCCCGCATCCGGTGCAGGCGGCCGCTCATGGCGGCCTCGACGCGATGACCGAGCCGGTCGATGCGCGCGCAGAAATCGTCCTTGCGCGCGACCACCATCTCCGCCGCCGCCGATGGGGTGGGGGCGCGCAGGTCCGCCACGAAGTCCGCAATCGTCACGTCGGTCTCGTGGCCGACGGCGGAAATCGTCGGCACGGGGCAGCCGGCAATTGCGCGCGCTACCACCTCTTCGTTGAACGCCCACAGATCCTCGATGGATCCGCCGCCGCGCCCGACGATGACGACGTCCACGCCCTTCACCTTGCCGATCGCGGCCATGGCCCGCGCAATCTCGAGCGCCGCGCCTTCCCCCTGCACGCGCGCCGGCCGGATGACGATGTGCGCATTGGCGTAGCGGCCTCGCAGCACCTTGATGATGTCGCGCACGGCGGCGCCGTCGAGCGAGGTGACGACGCCGATCTTCCGCGGCAGCGACGGCAGCGGACGCTTGCGCCGCGCGTCGAACAGTCCCTCGGCCGCGAGCCGTTCCTTGAGCTGATCGAAGGCGAGCTGCCGCGCGCCGAGCCCCTCGGGCTCGAGATGCTGGCAGACGATCTGATATTCGCCCTTCGGGTCGTAGACGGTGATGCGTCCGCGCGCGACCACGCTCAAGCCGTCCTGCACCTTGAAGCGCAGGTAGCGCACGTCCGAGCGGAACATGACGGCCTTGATCTGGGCGTTGGCGTCCTTGAGCGTGAAGTAGACGTGCCCGGTCTTGGCCGCGAAGCAGTTGGAGATCTCGCCTTCAACCCAGATTTCGAAGAAGCGCTCTTCGAGCAGCGTGCGGATGCGATCAGTCAGCTGCGAGACGGAAAAGACACGGCGGGGCTCCGCCGCAATGGGATCCCCGATCCCGGGTCCCGCATCCCGGCCTGGATCTTCAGGCTCGGGTGGCTTGCCCTCCGTCGCTTCAGCGGAGGAGGGTTCCTCGAACGGCAGGTCGAAGAGCGAGTTGGTCAAGTTCGGTGGCCGAGTAGCTGATGCGCGTGATCTTCGTCGCGCGCCCGGTCTTGTCGTCCGCCTCGACGACCGCGCCGTTCAAGCGGGGATTACCCGACGCGGGCTCGAACTTCGTCGGCATCCCGTTGAGAAAGCGCGCGAGCGACGGGTCCTTCTCCATCCCGATGATCGAATCGTGCGGGCCGGTCATGCCCGCGTCGGTCAGGTAGGCGGTCCCGTGCGGCAGGACGCGTTCGTCGGCCGTCTGCACGTGCGTATGCGTGCCGATGACGGCCGTCACCTTTCCGTCGAGATGCCAGCCCATCGCAATCTTCTCGCTCGTCGCCTCGGCGTGCATGTCGACGAAGATGACGCGCGTGCGGTGCCGGATCGCCTCGATCTCGCGCAACACCACGGCGAAGGGGTCGTCGAGCGGCGTCATGAACACGCGCCCCATCACGTTGATGACGCCGACCGCCCGCCCGTCGCGCGTCTGCGCCACGCGCGAGCCGCGTCCCGGGACGCCCGCGGGGTAGTTGGCGGGGCGCAGCAGGCGCGCCTCGGCCTCGATGTACTCGAGCGCCTCCTTCTTGTCCCAGATGTGATTGCCCGACGTCATCACGTCCACGCCCCATTCGAGCAGCGTGTCGCCGATGTCCCGCGTGATGCCGAAGCCCGCCGCGGAATTCTCGGCGTTGGCGATGGTCACGTCGATGTCGAAGTGCTCGACGAGCCCGCGCAGCCCCTTCTGCACGAGGTCGCGACCCGGACGGCCGACGATGTCGCCGATGAACAGGATGTTCATGCGGGGCGCGGAGCGCCGGTCCCGATGGGAATGCGATGCGGCTGTCCGCGACGGTCGGCGCGCTTGGGAAGGACGATCATCAGCTCGCCGTCGCGCATCGTGGCGCGCCCGCCCTGCGCGTCGAAGGCGCCATTGACGCGGACGCCGCGCGCAAACCGTCCGAATTCGCGCTCCACCAGGTGAAAGGCCTGCGGCGCGTGCGCCACCGGCGGCGCTTTTTCGCCCGCGATCAGCACCACGCCCGCGCGAAACACCACCCGCAGCGCCTCGGGCGGGATTCCGGCGACGTCCATGACGATCTCGACCGCTTCGTCGGTCTCGAACACGTCAAGCGCCGGGTGACATTCGCCCCCGTAGGCGCGCTGGTCGTTTTTCAGGGTCGAGGCGAGTTCCTCGAAGATTTCGCGCACGTCGTCGGCGAGATCGGTGACTTCGGCGGAAGGAATAAGGGTGAACTGCGCCATCGCGCGAAGCCCTATGTTCTCACGAGCTGCCAACGGAGAACCTCGGCCAGAAGCTCAGGCCCTGTCAGCCCAACAATTTAGATATGAGTCAATCTTAAGTAGATTAGATGCTTGACACGCACTCATATCTTGTTACAATACTTCATCGGAGCTGACAGAAAGCTCCCGGAGCAAACAAGTCATATGAGCAAAGTGATTGGAATCGACCTCGGCACCACGAACTCGGTCGTCGCGGTCATGGAGGGCGGGGAGCCCGCGGTCATCGTGAACCAGGAGGGCGGACGCACCACGCCGTCCGTCGTCGGCTTCGCGAAAGACGGCGAGCGGCTGGTCGGCCAGGTTGCCAAGCGGCAGGCGGTCACCAACCCCGAAAACACGGTTTTCTCGATCAAGCGCTTCATGGGCCGGAAGCACGGTGAGGTTCCGCAAGAAGCCTCGCGCGTGCCGTACACGGTCGTGAAGGCAGACAACGGCGACGCGTGGGTGGAGGTCCGCGGCAAGAAGTCTTCGCCGCCCGAGATCTCCGCGATGATTCTTCAGAAGCTGAAGACCGCGGCCGAGGACTATCTCGGTGAGAAGGTCACCGACGCGGTCATCACCGTGCCGGCGTACTTCAACGACGCCCAGCGTCAGGCGACCAAGGACGCCGGCAGGATTGCCGGCCTGAACGTCCTCCGCATCGTCAACGAGCCGACCGCGGCGGCGCTCGCCTTCGGCCTCGACAAGAAGAAGGACGAGACGATTGCCGTCTACGACTTCGGCGGCGGCACGTTCGACATCTCGATTCTCGAGGTCGGCGAGGGGGTCGTCGAGGTGAAAGCGACCAACGGCGACACGCACCTTGGCGGTGACGACCTCGATCAGCGCGTCATCGACTGGATGGTGGCTGAATTCAAGAAGACCGACGGCGTCGATCTCGGCAAGGACCGGATGGCGGTACAACGCCTGAAGGAAGCGGCGGAGAAAGCGAAGATCGAGCTCTCCACCGTGATGGAGACCGACATCAACCTGCCGTTCGTGACCGCCGATCAGAATGGCCCGAAGCACCTGCAGATGAAGCTCACGCGGGCGAAGTTCGAATCGCTCGTGGACGATCTCCTGCAGCGCTCCATGGTGCCGCTGAAGCAGGCGCTCGCGGACGCTGGTGTGAAGCCGTCGGACATCGACGAAGTCGTTCTCGTGGGCGGCTCGACGCGCGTCCCGAAAATCCAGCAGCTCGTCAAGGAGTACTTCGGCAAGGAGCCGCACAAGGGGGTGAACCCCGACGAGGTCGTCGCGATCGGCGCGGCCATCCAGGGCGGGGTCCTCAAGGGCGAAGTCAAGGACGTCCTGCTGCTCGACGTGACGCCGCTTTCCCTCGGCATCGAGACGCTCGGCGGCGTGATGACGGCGCTGATCACGCGCAACACGACGATCCCGATCCGCAAGAGCGAGGTCTTCTCGACGGCGACCGACAACCAGACGAACGTCGAAGTGCACGTGCTGCAGGGCGAGCGCCAGATGGCGCGCGACAACCGGACGCTGGGACGGTTCCAGCTCGTCGGCCTGCCGCCGGCGCCGCGTGGCGTGCCGCAGTTCGAGGTCGCGTTCGACATCGATGCCAACGGCATCGTCAACGTTTCCGCGAAGGACGTGGCGACGGGGAAGGAACAGAAGATCACCATCGCTGGCTCCTCCGGCCTCAGCAAGGACGACGTCGACCGCATGGTGAAGGACGCGGAGGCGCACGCTTCCGAGGATCAGGGCCGTCGCGACGTGATCGACGCGCGGAACATGGCCGACTCGCTCGCCTACTCGGTGGAGAAGACGGTCAACGAGAACCGCGATCGGCTGCCCGCGACCGACGTGAGCCGCATCGAGAGTGCCATCGCCACGCTGCGTGAAGCGGCGAAGGGCGAGGACGTCGCCACCATCCGTCGCGCGACCGACGACCTGCAGAAGGCGTCGCACGCGATGGCCGAGCAGCTCTACAAACAGTCGGAAGCCAATGCCGCCAACGCGGCGTCGGCGACCAGGAACGACGACATCAAGGACGGCGAAGTCGTCGACGCGTAATCAGTCAATGGTGGGCCGGCTGAAGCCGGCCCCTACGTCAACGTGCCTACAGCGAACGTAGAGGCGGGTCTTTAGACCCCGCCTGAAGAAGGAGAAACGAACAATGCCCATCGTCAAAGTCGATCCGTTCCGTGAACTGGCCGCGATGCAGGACCGCATGGCGCGGCTCTTCGGCGACGCGTACGTCCGCGACGAGGACACCGGCTTCCGTGGCAGCTGGGTCCCCGCGGTGGACATCTTCGAGACCGAGACCCACGACCTGGTGCTGAAGGCCGAGCTGCCCGGCATGACCCGCGCGGACATCGAGGTCGTCGTCGAGAACAACACGCTCGTGCTGAAGGGCAACAAGGCGTTCGACGCCGACGTGAAGGAAGAGAACTACCGCCGCGTCGAGCGGACCTACGGCACGTTCCACCGCTCGTTCACGCTGCCGAACACGGTCGATGCGTCGAAGGTGACGGCCGACTACAAGAACGGCATCCTCACGGTGAAGCTGCCGTTCCGCGAGGAAGCGAAGCCGCGCACGATCAACGTCGACGTCGCGTAACTGGTGAGATGGGCCGCCTGAAGGCGGCCCCTACGTTTCGGGGGCCGGCAGCTCGATGCCGGCTCCTACGTTCGGGGGCGGGCCGCCTGGCCTCCCCCCATTCTCTGTACGCATCAGGCCGGCCGCGGCCCCGGCATCTCATGGGCAGTGCGTCGGTCGCTCTGCCGCCCTCCGTGTTACCCTCTGATCTTCATGGACGCAAACGACGAGGTGCTCGAACCCGCAGGCGAACCCGAAGAGCCGCCGGCCCCGCGACCGAAGGCGGCGCCCATTGAAAGCCGCTTCCTGTTCGTGGACGTCGCGGCGATGCGCGCCAAGCAGCTTCGGCGCGGCGCCACTGTCCGTCTCGACGAAATGCTCGAGGCCGGCGAAGTTCCCCGAGCGCTTCCTCACAAGGCCGAGCGCATTGCGATGGAGGAAGTACGCCGCAATCTCGTGCTCTATGAGGTTCCCGCACCTTCCCCGAAGAGCGTCTAGGTCATTCCTCTTCTGCACGGCGGTTGCCGCCGTATGCCTGCTCACGGCCCTCGCCGCTCAACAGCCGCGGCCGTACCGCATTCTCATCAGCAACGACGATGGCGTCAGGGCGCCGGCGCTGCCGGTGCTCGCCGACGCGCTCAAGCCTGTCGGCGAGGTGATCGTCGTCGCGCCCGCGGAGGATCAAAGCGGTGTCAGCCAGGGGCTGACGGCGGCGCTGCCAATCGCCCGCACCGAGATCACGCTCGCCGGGGGCCTTCGTGCCATCGGCCTGACCGCGACGCCGGCGACCACCATCCAGATTGCGATCAAGAACATCGTGGTGCCGCGCCCCGATCTCGTCGTCACGGGCATCAACACCGCGTACAACGTCGGGACGTCGGCCTATCTCAGTGGCACGGTCGGTGCCGCGCGGCAGGCGGTCATGGAGGGAGTGCCGGCGGTCGCCACGTCGATGGCCGCCGCGGCTGTGCCGCGCGATTTCGCGTCCGCGGCGCAGCAGGTCGTCGCCATCGTGCGCCAGGTGCGCGATCGCGGCCTGCCTCCGCAGACGTTTCTCAACGTGAACATCCCGCCGATGCCCCCGGGCGGGTACCGGGGACTGCAGGTCACGACCCAGGCGCCCGTCCGCGCCGGCGCGGAAACGTTCGCGGAGACGACGCGGCCGGGCACGGACAGAACCGTGTACTGGAGCGTCTACAAGGAGGGCGCGTCAGCCGCGCAGGGAACCGACATCTGGGCCGTCAACAACGGGTATGTGTCGATTACCCCGATGCACGCGACCGAGTACGACGAGAAGACGGCCAATGCGCTGAGAGACTGGTTCAGGCAACGGTAATTCAACCATTACGCGGGCGGGCTCTGCCGGTGCCAGTCAGTCCGACGCTCGTATGCGTCCGCGACGCGCAGCAGCGTCGCCTCGTCGAACATCCGTCCCATCAACTGAAAGCCGATCGGCACGCCCTCTTTCGCGAAGCCGCACGGCACGCTGATGCCCGGCAGGCCCGCGAGGTTCGCACTGACCGTGAACACGTCGGCCAGGTACATCTGCAGCGGGTCGTCCGTCTTTTCCCCGAGGCGGAACGGCGGCGTCGGCATCGTCGGCATCGCGACGACGTCCACGCGCTCGAACGCCTCGTCGTAATCGCGCCGCAGCAGCGTGCGCACCTGCAATGCCTTCAGGTAAAACGCGTCGTAGTAGCCGGCGCTGAGCACGTAGGTGCCGAGCATGATGCGCCGTTTCACTTCGCGGCCGAACCCCTCGTCGCGCGTCCGGCTGTACATCTCCTTGAGGCTGTCTTTCGCCGCGCCGGAGCGGAAGCCGTACTTCACGCCGTCGTAGCGCGCGAGGTTCGAGCTCGCTTCGGCGGTGCACACGAGGTAGTAGACGGGCACCGCGTACGGCGCGTGTGGCAGATCGATATCGACGAGCGTGGCGCCCGCGCGCCGCAACGTGTCGAGCGCCTCGTCGTATGCCTGGCGCACCTGCTCGTCGACCCCCTCGGTGACGAAGGCGCGGGGCACGCCGATGCGGATGTCGTTCACGCCGCCGGTCAACGCGGCGGCGAAATCGGGCACCGGTTCGTTCGCGGTCGTCGCGTCGCAGGGGTCGGCGCCGGCGAGCGCCGTCAGCGTGAGGGCGGCGTCGGCGACGGTCCGCGCGAACGGACCGATCTGATCGAGCGAGGAGGCGAAGGCGAGCAGCCCGTAGCGCGACACGCGGCCGTACGACGGCTTGAGCCCGACCACGCCGCAGCAGGCGGCGGGCTGCCGGATGGAACCGCCGGTGTCGGAGCCGAGCGCGAGCGGCACACACCGGGACGCGACGGCCGCCGCCGATCCGCCGCTCGATCCGCCCGGAATCCGGTCCAGCGCCCACGGGTTGTGCACGGGACCGAACGCCGAGTTCTCGTTGGACGATCCCATCGCGAACTCGTCGCAGTTGGTCTTGCCGACGATGACGGCGCCGGCGCGCTCGAGCCGGCGCACGACCGTCGCGTCGTACGGCGGCACGAAGTGCTCGAGGATCCGCGACGACGCGGTCGTCCGCATCCCGCGCACGTCCAGGTTGTCTTTCAGCGCAATCGGGACGCCCGCCAGCGGGCCGGGCGGCTCACCGGCGGCGCGGCGGCGATCGATCTCCCCGGCGCGATCGAGCGCGCGGTCGCCGTCCACCAGGTTGAACGCGTTCAGCGCGCCGTTGACCGACGCGATGCGATCGAGCGCGGCACGGCACGCCTCGACCGCCGACAGGCGGCCGGCGACGATCTCGCTGCGGAGCGTGGTCGCGCTGGCGTCGAGGACGCTCATCCGCCGATGACCCGCGGCACGCGGAAGAGTCCCGCAGCGAACGCCGCGTCGGGTGCATTGGCCATCGCATCCTCGGTCGGCAGCGACGGCCGCGGCTCGTCGTCGCGCTCGGTCCGCTGCGCGGCGTTGACGTGGGCGGTCGCGGGGACGCCGCTCGTGTCGATCGCCTGCACCTGCTCGGCGTAATGCAGGATGTCGGCAAGCTGCCGGGTGAAGAGGTGCTTCTCCTCGTCGGTCAGCTCGAGCTGCGCGAGCGCGGCAATGCGCTCGACGTCGGCGATGGTGAGCGTCGTCGGCACGTGGCCATCGTAATGCAAAATGCAAAATTCAAAATGTAAACCGCGCGGCATCTCCGCGTACGACGCGAATGCGCGGCAACCTTCAACAGATGACGAGCCACAGAGGCACAGAGGTCACGGAGAAGAACCACAGAGAAAAATTGATCTCTGTAGTCTCTGTGTCTCTGTGGCCCGTGAGGGTATGAGGCCTGACGCCTGACAATGGGTTTGCATTTTGCATTTTGAATTTTGAATTGTGTAGGCTAGACGTGTGGGAAGCGACGTTCGTCCTGCGGCGGTGGCGGGGACCTGGTACCCCGCGGCCGCGGATCGTCTCGGTCGCGAGCTGGACGAGTACGTCGCCGGAGCGGCGATCGATACGCTGCCGGCGCCCATCGCGATCGTCGCACCGCA
>DATNCQ010000056.1:0-3635 GCA_035571515.1 Vicinamibacterales bacterium | reverse complement strand
AATCATCGGCGCACCCGCGAGCCTACGGCAGCTTCGCCCGCGTGCTCGGGAAGTACGTCCGCGACGAGGGCGTCCTCACCCTGCCGGAGGCGATCCGGAAGCTGGCGGCGCTCCCCTCGTCGAACCTGGGTCTCGCGCGCCGCGGTGTCCTCAAGTCCGGCAACTTCGCCGACGTCGTCGTCTTCGACCCGGCGACGATCGCGGACCGGGCGACGTTCGAGCATCCTCACGCCTATGCGGTCGGCGTTCGCGACGTGTTCGTCAACGGCGTGCTGGTGCTGAAGGACGGCGAGCACACCGGCCGCAAGCCTGGCCGCGCGCTGTGGGGTCCCGGGCGGATGAACTGATTGACATCGTCTCGGCCGCGTTGTCCAGACGGGAGGGTGTAGCTCCTGAACACTATTCTCCGCGGCCGGCTGCAACGACGAAAAGGATTGGCTCGCCGCCAATGACGCCGTCGCCATAGCTGCGCAGGGAAAGGATCGCTAATGCCCGCTCGACGCCGCGAGCCGCTCGCCAGAGAGGAGCCAGCGGAACTGCAGGTTGCCGCCACTAACGGCAGCATCGTCACCGACTCGCGCGGCCGGAAGTACATCGACTTCGTGATGGGCTGGTGCGTCGGGAATTTCGGGTGGCGCCCCGCGGCGATCGCGAAAGCGATTGAACGCTTCAAGGGGCCCGATTACGTCTATCCCGGGTACGCGTATGCGCCGTGGACGGAGCTCGCACGGCTGCTCGCGTCGCTGGCCCCGCGTCCGCTGACGACCTGCTTCCGCGCGACCGGTGGATCCGAGGCGGTCGACCTCGCGCTGCAGGCCGCGATGATCCACACCGGGCGCCGCGCCTTCCTGTCGCTCGAAGGCAGCTACCATGGCAACTCGCTTGCGGGCTTGAGCGTCGGCGCGTCCGACAACCGCGAGCAGATTAAGAACCTGCTGCCGCACTGCGGCAAGGTTACCCCGCCGCTCGACGCGAAGGCGCTGCGCCGCATCGAGCAGCGGCTGAAGCGGCGCGACGTCGCCGCCTTCGTCATGGAGCCGATCAGCATCAATCTCGGCGTCCTGATCCCAGAGAAAGACGCCATCCGGCGGGTACGTGACCTCTGCCGCCGTTACGGCACGCTGTTCATCGCCGATGAAGTCGCCTGCGGATTCGGCCGGACCGGCCGCCTGTTCGCGTGCGAGCACTTCGACCTCGACCCCGACATGCTCTGCGTCGCGAAGGCGATGAGCGGCGGACTGGCGCCGATTGGCGCGGTGATCGCAACCGCACCGATCGCGACGTCGATGGAGGAGAGCGACGGGGCTTTTTACTCGACCTACGGCTGGCACCCGCGCAGCGTCGCCGCGGCGATCGCGGCCCTGCGCGATCTCAAGGCGAACCGGGCCCGGCTGCTCACCGGCGTGGCCGAGATGAGCGAGTATTTCCGCGTCCGCCTGCTGCAACTCGAGTTCGACCGCCCGGCGGCGGTTCGCATCCAGGGCCTGGCGATTGGGATCGATGTCGGCGACGAGGACTACGCGGACACCATCCACGACAAGTGCCGTCGCAACGGGCTGCTCGTGTCGACCGAAGGCTCGACGGTGCTGCTGTTGCCGTCGCTGACGATCGACAAGCGGACCGCAACGAGAGGACTGGACATCCTGGCGCGATCGATATGAGCGTCAAGTCGCACTTCGCGACGAAAGATCCTTCGGTGTTTGCGACCTACCGCCGCGTTGTCGACGTGGCCCGGACATTCGGACCCGTCGCGGAGGACGCGAAGAAAACCTCCATCCACTTGGTGCGGCATACGGCTTTTGCCGGCATCGCGACCCGACGCTCATCGCTGGTCCTCACGTTGAAATCAGCAAGCGACATCCGTAGCCCGCGAGTCGAGAAACGCGAGCAGACGTCCGCCAATCGCTGGCACGTGGAAGTCCGGCTCACCGATCCTGCACAAGTGGACCGGCAGCTCACCGCGTGGCTGCGTGCTGCGTACGAACTCGCCGGACCATAATCGACGCGCTGAAACGCGTGATCATTGAAGCGTCTCGCAAATATGCCGGGATGGTGAGGCCGGAACACGAAAGGCCCGTCCCCCGAGGAGACGGGCCTTCCGGCCGAAGTCGAAGCCGATGCGCTGACGGCTGGCGTCAGCTGACGTCGACTAGAACCTCAGCTGCGTCGCGAGACGCATCGTGCGCGGCTGGAGGATGTCCAGCGGCTGCCCAAGCGACGTGCCGATGGTGATGTTCTGGCTCTTCACGTAGGACGAGTTGACGATGTTGAAGAAGTCGATCTGGCCGGAGAGCTGATACTTACCGAAGCGGAAGATCTTCCGGAAGCCCATGTCGAGCTGGTTCTGTCGTTCGTAGTACTGCTGGCCGGGGGCGACCAGGTCGACCGTATACGTCGCGAGCGTCTGGTTCGGGATGACCAGCTCGCCCGGTCGGCACGGTCCAACACAGTTGGTCGCGTACCGAGTGGCCGGTGAGATGTTCCAGCGCGTGAACAACGGCTGACCGTTGTAGCTCTGGAGCGCAACGTTCGCCTGAATGTCGTACCACGGCAGCGTGTACGATCCGGCGAGCTTGAACTCATGCAGGAACGGCAGGTCGAGCTTGCTCTGGTCGCACCAGTGGAAGTCGGGTTGCGGGAAGTTGTTGGCCGCGATCGCGGCGGTGCCGGCGTAGCGGGCCGCGTTGCTCTCGATCGCATCGCAGCGAGTATCGATGATCCGATCCACCGTCCAGCCGCCGAAGAACTGGAAGCCGCGGACGCGCGCGTTGAAGCCCGCCTGAACGCCGTTGTAGGTGCGCGCTCTCAGGTCGGAGTCGGTCGAGTTGACGTCGAGCCGGTTGACGTTGGCGCGCTTGGCCGGATCAAGGTTATAGACCGGGATGATCGTCCCGTCCAATGGGCTGACCACGTTGACGACGGTGTAATCGGCCGGCGTCCAGCCCAGATTCTGGGTCAGGCGTTGGTTGTGCGTGCCGCGGTGGAAGAAGCCGAGATTCACCGACAGGCCGCGAATGAGTTCGTGCTGAACCTGGGCGGTGTACTCGAGGTCGTACTCGCGCTTGATGTCCTTATCGGGGCGGATCGTCTGTACCGGCAGACCGAACGCGGCGTTGTTGCTGGCTCCGATCTCGCCGACCTGCGCGATGTTGTCGCCGTTGGTATCGCGCCAGGTGCGGGTATCGCTCTGGATCTGCAGCGGGTTGTAGCGGGCCGGGAAGCTGGTCGTCTGGCCGGCCATGTACCGGCCGAAGCTGGCCTTGAGCGCCGTGCGGCCGGTGCCGAACAGGTCGTACGACACGCCGAGGCGCGGCGAAATGTCGAACCAGCTCGGCAGACCCGTCACCTCGTTGAAATTGCGTTCCGGCGCGAAGCGGCCGGAGCCCACGTTCTGATCCTTGATCTGGCCGACGAACCGCTCGAAGCGGACGCCCAGGTTGAAGGTCATGCGATCGATCGTCCAGGCGTCCTGCACGAACATCCCGAGGTTGGCGTTCAGGTACTCGTTCGCGCGGACCGGCGTGTTGTAGACGCGGACCGAGTCGGGGACGCCGTTGCGATAGAGCTGGACGAGGTCGCCGTTGATGTCGTACTCGAGGACGTAGTCACCGAAGGTCCAGTTGACACCGGTCTTG
>DATNCQ010000055.1:0-7663 GCA_035571515.1 Vicinamibacterales bacterium | reverse complement strand
GACAAGGATAAGCGTGATGCCGAGCGTCAAAGCCTTCATCGGCGCAGCCTCCATTCCCGAGCAGCGATTGTATCGTCGGCGCCGGCGCGCGTCACCTCATTTGCCGGTGTAGACGACGCGCCACGTCCTGCCCTTGACGCTCTCCGTGATGTAGAGCGAGCCGTCAGGCCCTTGCGCCGTGCCGTTTGGGCGCGCGGCGGCCTCGGCCGGGCTCATCAGCGGATCCTTGCCTTTGAAGCCGTCGGCGAAGACCTCGAACTTCCCCGCTGCCTTTCCGTTGACGAACGGCTGGAACAGGATGTTGTAGCCGGCCATCGGACCCGGCGCGCGATTCCACGAGCCGTGCGAGGTCATGAACGCGCCGCCGCGGTAGCGCGCCGGAAACGCTGTCGCGGTGTAGAAGTGCAAATCGACCGGCGCGTAGTGCGCGGGAAAGTTCGCAACCGGCGCCTCGAACTGCGCACAGCGGCCGATCTCCTTGCCATCGCCGCCGTACTCCGGCGCCAGGATCATCTTGTTGGTCTGGCCATCAAAGAAGCAGTACGGCCAGCCGAACACCGAACCCTGCTTCACGAGCAGTAACGGCTCGAGCGGCCGGTTGATGTTGTCTTCGATGGTGAAGTGCTCGGGATACAAGGTGTCGAGCGAATCGCGGCTGTTCATCGCCACGTAGAGGTTGCCATCGTGCCAGTCGAGCGCGACCGCCTGGCGCATGCCGGTGGCGAAGCGGTTCGCCCTGGAGAATTTCTGTCCCGGTGTGTCGGCGCTGAACTTCCAGATGCCGCCATGCTCCTCCAGCTCGGGGCAGGGGTCCTGGCCCTTCGCGCCTTTCTGGCGATCGGGCGACGCGCAGGCATTCGACGGCAGGCCGACGTTGACGTAGACGTTGCCGGCGTTGTCGAAGGCAATGTCCTTGTCGCGATGCCCGCGCTGGTTCGCGCCGCTCGGAAAATCGCCGACGATGACTTCGGCGGGCCCTGACGGCTTCAGCTCGCCCGGTGCCATCTTGAAGCGTTCGATTGAGGTGGTGGTGGCGTAGTACAGGTAGCCGTTGCGGAGGCGGATCCCGGTCGCGCCCTGCGTCCCGAACTTTTCCTGCAGATCGATCTTGCCGTCGCCGTTCGTGTCTCGCAGCCCGAGGATGAAGCCAGGCTGCGGCGGCTGCCCCTGCACCGGCGGGCCGCTTCGCAGCGAGACGAAGATGTCGCCGTTCTGCGCGATCACCAGGTTGCGCGCCACGCCGAGGTTGTCGGCGATCACGGCCGCGCAGAACCCGGGCGGCAGCGTCAGCCCGCCGTTATCGGGATCGCAGGCGAATCCCTTCGGCTTCTGACCATGGAGCGTGGCCGGGCCGACGAGCGCGGCAACCGCCAACAGCGCCCCGGCCACCAGAGGATTCACGAGTACAGCAGGACGATGTCCGATCGAGTGCATAAACGTCTCCTCACGATCGTGTTCTATGCGTCAACTCTCTCATGTCCGGAGCTTCCCCACCTACGAACCTGCGCGACCGGCACCTCATCGGGGTGGCTGGCTCGTGAATTCCATTCATGATTCGATGAAGAAATCGCACTGTGGCGTCGGAGAACCCGGGGCTTACAGTCGTGGTCATGCTGACATTCGCGCGCGAACTGCGCCACGCCTGGCGTTCATTACTCCAGCGCAAGGCGTACTTCCTCGCCTGCGCCGGCACCCTGACGCTGGTGCTCGGCGCCAACGCCGCGATGTTTGCGGTCGTCAACGCGACGATGCTGCGGCCGATGCCGTTTGCGACCGCCGGCGAGGTCGTCCATCTGTTCAGTCAGCCACCGGGGACGACCGGCGCGTTGCAGCGAAACCCGTTGCAGCAGATGGAAGTGCCGCGCCTTCGAGAACGAGTCCGCACGCTCTCCCGGCTCGAGGGCTACCTGCTGTCGGAGCGCGTGATTACCCTGAATCAGGAGCCCGCTGTGGCGCAGACGGCGACGGTGACGGCTGGCTTGCTCGCGATGATGGGGGCCCCGATCGCCCACGGGCGGACGTTTTCTGAGAGCGAAGGCCAGCCCGGGCACTTCGTTGCGGTGATCAGCGATCGTTTCTGGCGCGACACGCTGGGCGGCGGCAGTGCCCTCGGCTCAACGCTCGTGATCGACGGACAGCCGCACACGATCATCGGCATCCTCGCTCCGACCTTCGCGGTGCCGTTCATGGACGCGCAGATCCTGACGCCGCTCTATGCGAACCCGGAGCCGCAGCCGCGTGCGCCGCCGCTGTCGGTCCAGGCGGTCGCCGAGCTCGCTCCCGGCGCAACCGTCGCGCACGTTCGGGAGGAACTGACCTCGATCAACCGGCAGCTCGCGCAGGAGTATCCGCGCACCCATACCGGCTGGTTACTCGGCGTCGAGCTCGCACGCGAGTGGCAGTACGGATCGATGCGTGCGCCGTTGCTGATGCTCCTGGCGGCAACGGCGCTCGTGCTCTTGATCGCGTGCGTGAACATCGCCAACCTGACCACGGCGCAGGCGATTGCGCGGTCCGGCGAGCTCGCCCTTCGCCTCGCGCTCGGCGCCGCCACCGCTGACGTGGTGCGCATGCTCGTGGCCGAACTGCTGGTGATCTGTGTTGCCGGCCTGATCCCCGGTCTGCTGCTCGCGTCGGCGACCGTCCCCGCACTCCTGGCGATCAATCCAACCATTGCGAGAGTTCTCGGGCCCGTCGAAATCGACTGGCGCGTGCAACTGTTCAGCGTCGTCGTCGCGATGCTGACGGCAATCGGCGCGTCGGCCCTCCCGGCGACGCGCGCGATGCGCGGCCACCTGTCCGGGGCGATCGCCGCGGGCGTCGGCCGGGCGACCGGTTCGCCGCAGGCCGTCCGGCTGCAGCGCACGCTGGTCGTGATCGAGGTGGCATTGTGCGTCGCCCTGCTGATGGCGGGTGCCGTCGTCGTGCAGGGTCTGCGCGACCTGTCGCAGCGCGGCCCCGGCTATCAATCAGCGGGCGTGTTGACGGCACAGATCCGGCTGCCCGATGCCGCATACAAGGCGCCGGCATCGCGAGCGGCCGTGGTCGAGAGGATGCTCGCCCGGATCCGTGCGCTGCCCGGCGTGATCACGGCGAGCACGACGCAGAACGTGTTCGTCCCCGGGTTCTCGTATCAAACGCTGCTGAACGTCAAAGACCGGCCGACACCGGATCGCCAACCGCACACGGTGCAGTTCCGGCGCGTCAGCACCGACTATTTCAAGACCATGCAGATCAAGGTCGTGCGCGGGCGCACCTTCGTCGACAGCGATGTGGCGGATCAGCCGCAAGTGGCGGTCGTCAGCCGGCTGTTCGCGGAGCGCCTGTTGCCCGCCGGCGATCCGATCGGCCAGATCCTGATCCGGAACTCACCGAACCCGCCACCGGTCACCGTTGTCGGTGTCGTCGACGATGTGTTCGATGTGAGCGTGACCGAGGCGTCCGAGCCGACGTTGTATCTGCCGTGGGCCCAGAACAACAACTCCAATGTGCCCATCGCCTTCGTCATCCGCACCGCGGTCGACCCGGCGTCGATCGCGCCGGCGGTCAGGGCAGTGGTCAAGGAGATCGACGGCACCCTGCCGCTGCGTCGCGTGCAGCCGTTGGAAACGTTCGTGACTGAATCAACGGCCCCTGAGCGTTTCCGCACGATGGTCCTCGGCATCATCGCGATGCTCGGGCTCGTCCTCGCCGCCGTCGGCATCTCCGGTGTCACCTATCGTGGCGTCATCGATCGCACCAGGGAGTTTGCGGTGCGCCTCGCGCTGGGATCGGAGCCGCGCGACATCCTGAGGCTGGTGCTGTCGGAGGCCGCGCGTGATCTCGCACTCGGTACGGGCGCCGGCCTCGCTGGCGGTGCGGCGCTGTGCGTGGTTCTCCGCAGATCGATGGAGCACATCGGCACCGTCGACGCCCTGGCAACTGGCATGGCCGCCGGATTGATTGCGGTCGTCGGGATTGCCGCTGCGTGCCTGCCGGCGCTGCGCGTCCTGCGGGTGGAGCCAGCGCAAGTCTTGAGAGGCTAGTCACAAAAACCGCGTATCTGACTCAATTCCGTCACCGGAGGCACGCAGATATGCGGACATGACGCCTTTCAGCGTGGCATCGTCGTTGCTGCTGAGAACGGCACGCAGGCTCCTTATGAGGACACGATGATGAGACTCCTTGCAGCCGCGATGGTCGGTGTTGTTCTAGGCAGCGCGACCGTGATCGCTGATCCGAAGCACGGGCCGAAGAAGTCCAAAGACGCGAAACACGCCTCCGCACGCGACGATGATGCGGAGGTCTCGGCAACGGTCGTGCGAGTGGTCTGGACCAGGCATGACGTCGAGATCATCCGCCGCCACTACGTGCCCCAGTATCGCAACCTCCCGCCGGGCCTCCGGAAGAAGTACCAGCGGACCGGACAACTCCCGCCAGGATGGCAGAAGAAGATGGAGCCGTTTCCCGCAAGCCTGGAACGGGAGTGTACGCCGCTCCCCGCAGGCTACCGGCGAGGCGTGGTGGATGCGCATGCCGTGATCTACAACACCCGCGGAACGATCATCGACGTCGCGGTCCTGTATTGATCGATCGAGGCTGAACACACCGAACCGGTAACAAGCCCGCCAGTGACACGATCGTCCGGCGCGTGAAGGTTCAGAGCGCGGGTACGTCCCCGGCCAAAACGTCTTCGAGCTGCATCAGGAAGATAGCGCGCCGCCCTTCCAACCACGAGGCGCGGCCGGTCGCGACCGAACGCGCCAGACGTGACGCCAGAAACGGTCGCCGCACCAGCGGTGCGTTCCGGCGGCGAAGCGCCTCGCGTGCCAGCGCCCAGGAGAAGCGCCGGTAGTACCCGGGCGCGGCGCCGCACGCCGCCTGCGCGTTCTCGTATGGAAGGTCCGCGTACTGCGGAAACGCCCGGGCGATCGCATCGTCGCGCAAGCGACCATTGGCCAGCGCCGAGAGTGGGAGCGTCATGAGAAAGGCGGCGAGATCGCGATCGATGAAAGGCGTGACGACGCGACACGCGCGCGCCAGCAGGCCGAACGGCAGCAACGCGACCGACCGCGCCGTGCGATTGGCGAAGCGATACGCGCCAAGAGGATTCGGCCACTCGAGATACCGCGCCAGTTCATCGGTGACGCACGCCTCGGCGATGTCGAAGGCGAACCGGCGGCGCGCGTCGGGCCTCAGCATGGCCTGCAACGCCGTCTCATCGCTGTGCTCGGTCAGCAGCATTCGCGCAAGCTCGCGGCAGCGTCCGCTGGCGAGCAACGCCAACGCTGGCGCCGAGCGTTCGAGCCTTGCCCCGGCGAGAACATCGCCGCCCAGCCCGTCGTAGATGAGATCGGCGCGCCCGGGCAGGTAGTCGACGAGCGGCAGCATCTGCACGTGACGATCGGCACAGAAGCTGGTCATCACGTTCTTGCGTCGCTCGGCCTCGACGCGACGCCGGGCGAGCGGCAGAACGACGCTGGCCACGCCGACTCGCTCTGCCACGGTCAGCGCGACGCGCGCGTCCTCGTTCGCCTTTGGCGGGTAGTGGTGAATCGTCACCGTCTCGGCCGGCCGGCACCCTTCTTCGAGGAGCTGGAACAGGAGGAGACGCGAGTCGCGTCCGCCGCTCAAGGGCACGATCGCGCTCTGATTTTCCGCGGGAAGCCGGCGGCGAAATGCCTGACGAAACAGTGTCAGGTAGCCGTCGATCGCGCTCTGCGCCGAGAGCGGCTGCGCGGTCGGCGGCGTGACCGCGCTCGACACGTTGAGCACGCCGGCCCGCCACGTCAGCAGTCCGTGCCGCGGCAACGAGCGAATCGCCTTGAACGGTGTATCGGTTCCGAGGAAATAACTCAGACGGAGGAACACCGCCATCGCGCGGTCGTCGAGCGCCGCCGGCACGCCCAGCTGAAGCAGACGCGGCAGCCAGGTCGAGACCACAATGCGATCGCTCGTCGCGGCGTAGAACAGCGGTTGGAATCCCCACGCATCGTTGCGAACCGTGAGCGTGTCCCCATGCCACGACCATTCGGCGAAGACGTCCGACTGCTCCGGCGTCCGTGGCCAGGGATGAGCCACGCGCGCCGCCGGCTCGCCGAGCACGTCATACCCTGCACCGTTGCGCGTGACCGCCACGAAACGGTCGATGTCGGTCCCGGATTTCGCCACGGAAACATCGTCGACGAAGCGTGGCGACATGGTCGCGACAGGATGACGCGAAGATCCGGCGAGCGCAACCTGAGGTCTTGCAAGCCGGCGCCGCAACCGTCACCATGACAGACACATTGGCCACGCCACCGCCTCAGACCGACCTCCCCGGCGCCACGCTGGGCGTGCTGATCATCGTCACGCTGATTGCGCTGACCATCTGGATTCTGCGGCCGTTCCTCGCCGCGATCGTCTGGGCCCTGATGATCGTGGTGGCGACCTGGCCCGTGATGAGCCGGCTGCAGGCGTGGTTGTGGGGCAGGCGCACGCTGGCTGTTGCCGCCATGATCGGGGCGCTGCTGCTCCTGCTGGTTCTGCCGTTATCGCTCGCCATCGGCACGATTGTCGCCAACACCAATGTGATCGTCGAATGGGCCTCGACGTTGCGGTCGTTCACGCTGCCGCCACCGCCTGCGTGGCTGGGCTCGCTGCCTCTCGTCGGGACCCAGGCCGTGGAGGCATGGCAGAAGATCGCCGCCAGCCGGCCGGCCGACGTCGCGTCGGCGGCGACGCCGTACGCCGCGGCAGCCATCCTGTGGATGGCGGGCACGATGCGAGGCGTGGGCCTGCTGCTCGTGCAGTTCCTGCTCACGCTCGCCCTTGCCGCGGTCATGTACGCGAATGGCGAGCGCGCCGCGGAAGGACTGCTGCGCTTCGGCCGGCGCCTGGCGGGAGAACCGGGCGACCGTGTCGTACGGCTCGCCGCGCAGGCGATCCGCAGCGTCGCGCTGGGAGTGGTCGTCACCGCGATCGTGCAGGCGACGCTGGGCGGGATTGGCCTGGCGGCAGCAGGCGTACCGTTCGCGGCCCTGCTCACGGCCGTCGCCTTTGTCCTGTGCATCGCGCAGGTCGGCCCGATGCCGGTGCTCGCACCGGCCGTCGCCTGGCTCTACTGGCACGGCGCGGTCGGATCGGCGACCGCTCTGCTGGTCTGGACGCTGGTGGTCGTCACCCTCGACAACGTCCTGCGCCCGATCCTGATGACCAAGGGCGCGAATTTGCCGATGCTGCTGATGTTCGCCGGTGTGATCGGCGGGCTGCTCGCGTTTGGCCTGATCGGAATCTTCATCGGTCCTGTTGTCCTTGCCGTGAGCTACACGCTGCTCGGCGCCTGGCTCGGCGGCCGCCCTCCGTCTGCCGCGGAGAGCGACGTTCCAGCGGCGGAGGGTTGAAACGGGACCTCGAGCCGATCTGCTCGAACGGACGCCATTGGCTCTTTCGCCGGCGGTGACGCCTGCGGCCGCTCACCGACGCTCGACGGCATTGTCGACGAAGTTCCCAAACGGCACATAGAGTCCCTCTTCGATGTCCCGTTTCGGGACGATCCCATGCCGGGTTCGCCGCGCGCTACGCCGAAGATCGCTCGAAACCGGCACGTTTTGATACCTCGCCGTAGTCGCGCAACCGGAACGGTTCGTGGATGCGTATCACCGGTTCACGGCGCGTCCCAAGGTTCCCAGGGTTCCCTAAATCA
>DATNCQ010000054.1:0-4984 GCA_035571515.1 Vicinamibacterales bacterium | reverse complement strand
CGCGCTGGCGTCGGCCGCGGGCGATTCGGCCGATGCCACCGACGAGGCGACGCTGGTCGAGCGCGGCGGCGACGCGGTCCGCATCGTCGAAGGCGACGCATCGAACATCAAGATCACCGTGGCCGGCGATCTGGCGATCGCGGAGGCGATCGCCGAGACATTGCGGATCGCGGATTGCGGATCGCGGATTGATTGCGGATTGACCCAATCGCAATCCGCAATCCGAGATCCGCAATCCGCAATGTCATTGCCCGCTCGCACCGGTCGCGCGGGCACCGGTTACGATCTGCACCGGCTCGTCGCCGGACGGCCGCTCGTCGTCGGCGGCGTCACGATTCCGTCCGAGCGCGGCGCCCTCGGGCACTCCGACGCCGACGTCGTCTGCCATGCCGTCACCGACGCGATCCTCGGCGGCGTGTGCCTCGGGGACATCGGTCGTCATTTTCCCGATTCGGATCCGGCGTGGAAGGACGCGTCGAGCCTGGATCTGCTGAAGCGCGCCTCCGCGATGGCGGCCGACCAGGGATACGAGGTTGGCAACGTGGACGTCACGGTGGTCCTGGAGACGCCGAAGATCCGCGGCTACGTGGAGGCAATGCGCGCGGCCGTCGCCGGCGCGATTGGCATCGACGTGTCGCGGGTCAGCATCAAGGGCAAGACGAACGAAGGCGTGGACGCGATCGGGCGCGGCGA
Source organism: Vicinamibacterales bacterium (assembly GCA_035571515.1). GTDB lineage: Bacteria > Acidobacteriota > Vicinamibacteria > Vicinamibacterales > UBA2999 > Gp6-AA40. The sequence goes on along the minus strand of DATNCQ010000054.1, from coordinate 4,291 downwards.
GGCGATTGCCGCGCACGCCATCGCGCTCGTCCGCGCGCGAGGCGACCGGCGGTGAGCGCGCCGCTGCGCGTCCGCTTCGCGCCGAGCCCGACGGGCCAGCTGCACGTCGGCAACGCGCGCACGGCGCTCTTCAACTGGCTGCTCGCCCGCGGCTCCGGCGGAACCTTCATCCTCCGCATCGAGGACACCGACACCGAGCGCTCGACGCGCGAATCCGAGGCGGCGATTCTGCGCGACCTGCGGTGGCTCGGCCTCGATTGGGACGAGGGGCCCGACGGCGGCGGAACCCGCGGCCCATACCGGCAGTCGGAGCGGCTGCACCTGTATCAGTCGTACGCGAAAGAGCTCGTCGGCGCCGACGCGGCCTACTACTGTTTCTGCTCCACCGCGCAGCTCGAAACGGAGCGGCAGGAGGCGGTCGCCGCCGGCCGGCCGGCGCGCTACGCCGGCACGTGCCGCCGGCTGTCGCGCGACCAGGCGGCGCAGCGGCTTGCCGCCGGCGAGCGGCCCGCCATCCGCTTCCGCGTTCCCGAAGCGCGCGACGTCGTCTTCAACGACGTCGTTCGCGGCGACGTCCGTTTCCATACCGACGTCATCGGCGATCCGGTGATCGTGCGCGCCGACGGCCACCCCGCCTACAACTTCGCGGTGGTGATCGACGATGCGCTGATGGAGATCACCCACGTGATCCGCGGCGAGGATCACATCTCCAACACGCCGCGGCAGATTCTGCTCTACGAGGCGCTCGGGTTCACGCCGCCTGTGTTCGCCCACCTCGCGATGGTGATGGGCCCAGATCACAGCCCGCTGTCGAAGCGCCACGGCGCCACGTCGGTGGCGGAGTTCCGCTCGAAGGGCTACCTGCCGGAAGCGCTGGTCAATTACCTCGCGCTCATCGGCTGGTCGCCCGGCAACGACGACGAGCTGCTGCCGATCGACGAGCTGGCGAAACGCTTCGCGCTCGACCATGTCGGACACAGCGCCGGGATGTTCGATGAGGAGAAGCTGGCGTGGGTCAACCGCCACTATCTCAAACAGGCCGACTCGAAGCGCCTGGCGGAGCTCTCGCTGCCGTACTTCCAGGCGGCGCGTGCGGGGATGGAACCCGACGAGGCAGGGCTCGAGTTCATCGCGTCGACCATGCCGATGGTCAGCGCCTCGGTCGATCGTCTCAATCAGGTGCCGGCGCGGCTCGCGTTTCTCTTCGACTACGACGCCGAGACCGTGTTGCGCGAGCCGAAGTTGCTCGAGGAGATGCGCAGCGGCGCCGCGCGTTCGGTGGTCACGGCGCTCGCCGAGGTGCTGGCCGAGTCGCCGCGCCTCGACCGCGAGCGGTTTCGCGCGGTCGCGAACAAGGTGAAGGCGCGGTGCGAGCAGAAGGGGAAGGCGCTGTTCCACCCGATCCGCGTGGTGCTCACCGGGCGCGCCGAGGGGCCGGAGCTCGACCTGGCAGTGCCCGCGATCGATCGCGGCGCCGATCTGTCGCGGTCGTCCGGAATCCCGCCGATTATCGGCAACCGCGAGCGGGCGGCCGCGTTCGTGCGCGCGCTCGACGCGCTGATCCCGAACCCGTGACGCTCGCCGCCATGCCTAATCCCTATTCACTAACCCCTGCTAATCCCTATTCACTAACCCCTGCTAATCCCTATTCCCTATTCCCTATTCCCCGACCACCCTGCTGATGCGCGTCTACGGCATCAACCCCGTCCTCGAAGCGCTGCGCGCGCGCAGGGTGACGTCGCTCCGCGTATCGCCGCGCGCCGACGAGCGCCTGACGACGCTGGTGCGGATGGCGGAGGAGCAGGAGGTGCCGGTCAGGAGGGTGACTGCGGACGAGCTCGAACGGCTGGCGGGTGGCGCGGGCCATCGCCATCAAGGCGTCCTGGCGGAGATCGAGGAGGCGGAGCACTTCAGCGTCGAGGACCTGGTTGCGGCCGCCAAAGGCCCCGCTCTCATCGTCGTACTGGACGGCATCGAGGATCCGCACAATGTCGGCGCCATCCTGAGAACCGTCGATGCGGCGGGCGCGAGCGGCGTCGTGCGCCAGTCGCGGCACGCGGCGCGGCTCGACGGCGCTGCGGCCAAGGCCTCGGCCGGTGCCATTTCGCACGTGAAGATCGCCGAGGTCGTGAATGTCGCCCGAGCCCTCGAGGACCTGAAGCAGGCGGGGGTCTGGACGGTTGGCCTGGTCGGCGGGGCCGGCAAGGCCTACGACGCGGTCGACTGGACCCTGCCGTCGGCCGTGGTGGTGGGGGCGGAGGGCACCGGGCTGCGGCGGCTGGTGCGCGAACGATGCGACTGGCAGGTCTCGATCCCGATGGCCGGGCACGTCGAGAGCCTGAACGTGTCGGTCGCGGCCGGAATTGCGCTGTTCGAGGCGGTTCGGCAGCGCCGGGCAAAGTGAGTACAATGAGGGGTTCCGGGAAGCGCGGCCGGCTCGTCCGTGGCCCTACGTTCGTCTCTTTCCAAGGGTTGCGCCGGTGGCACAGGACGTGCTAAAGTTCACCTTTTGTCTGGCTGGCGTAGCTCAGCCCGGTAGAGCAGCTGATTTGTAATCAGCCGGTCGGGGGTTCAAATCCCTTCGCCAGCTCCATCGGTTACCAGAGTGAAAACATCCGGGTCCTTGAGTACGACCGAAAACATCGCGTTTCCACACAACACAGCTAGGTTGGCGAGGTAGCGAAGCGGTCAAACGCAGCAGACTGTAAATCTGTCGCCCTAGCGGCTTCGAAGGTTCGAGTCCTTCCCTCGCCACCACCCTTCGCGTGAGGAGCGGTGAGCTGAAAGGTTTTCCGGGCAAGTTGCGGCAGCAGAAGAGCGCAAACAGCGAAGTGAGCGAGCGCGTAGGCGGGAGTAACTCAGTGGTAGAGTCACAGCCTTCCAAGCTGTTGGTCGCGGGTTCGATCCCCGTCTCCCGCTCCAACCTTCGCTCACACGTTTTCACGAGCACACGAACGGCCGACTCGTCGGCCGAAGCGCCGAAGGCGCGAAGGCCGATGTAGCTCAGTTGGCAGAGCGCGTCCTTGGTAAGGACGAGGTCACCAGTTCAATCCTGGTCATCGGCTCCATCACACGCAGCGCGAGGATCGAGAGACATGGCTAAAGAAAAATTCGATCGCAGCAAACCGCACGTCAACGTCGGCACCATCGGCCACATCGACCACGGCAAGACCACCCTGACTGCCGCGCTCACCAAGGTGTCGTCCGACAAGGGCTGGGCGAAATTCGTCTCTTACGACGAGGTCGCGAAGGCCTCCGAGTCGCAGGGGCGCCGTGACGATTCGAAGGTGATGACGATCGCGACCAGCCACGTCGAGTACTCGACCGCGAACCGCCACTACGCGCACGTCGACTGCCCGGGCCACGCCGACTACATCAAGAACATGATCACCGGCGCGGCGCAGATGGACGGCGCCATCCTGGTGGTCAGTGCGATCGACGGCCCGATGCCGCAGACGCGCGAGCACGTGCTGCTCGCCAAGCAGGTCAACGTGCCCTACATGGTCGTCGCGCTCAACAAGGTCGACGCGATCGACGATCCCGAGCTGCTCGATCTCGTCGAGCTCGAGGTGCGCGAGCTGCTCACCGGCTACGGCTTCCCGGGCAACGACATCCCGGTCGTCCGCCTCTCGGCGCTGAAGGCGATCCAGGGCGATCCCGAAGGCGTCGCCAGCGTGCAGAAGCTGATGGAAGCGCTCGACAACTACATCCCGCTGCCGCAACGCGACGTCGACAAGCCGTTCATGATGCCGATCGAGGACGTGTTCTCGATCTCGGGCCGCGGCACCGTCGTCACCGGCCGCGTCGAGCGCGGCAAGGTGAAGGTCGGCGAGGAAATCGAGATCGTCGGCTTCCGCCCGACCGAGAAGAAGGTGGTCACCGGCGTCGAGATGTTCCGCAAGCTGCTCGACTCGGGCGAGGCGGGCGACAACATCGGCGTGCTGCTGCGCGGCGTGGAAAAAGACGACGTCGAGCGCGGCCAGGTGCTGGCCAAGCCCGGCTCGATCAAGCCGCACACCAAGTTCAAGGGCGAGGTCTACATCCTGTCGAAGGAGGAGGGCGGCCGACACACGCCGTTCTTCAACGGCTACCGCCCGCAGTTCTACATCCGCACCACCGACGTCACCGGCACGCTCAACCTGCCGGAAGGGGTCGAGATGGTGATGCCGGGCGACAACACCACGATCAGCGGCGAGCTGATGGCGCCGGTGGCGCTCGAGAAGGGCGCCCGCTTCGCCATCCGCGAGGGCGGCCGCACGGTCGGCGCCGGCACGGTCACGGACATCGTCGA
>DATNCQ010000053.1:0-10521 GCA_035571515.1 Vicinamibacterales bacterium | reverse complement strand
CAAGGGCGGCATCTCGGCACGATCCCGGTGAAGTGTCCGCCCGCGGACTGCCAGAACATCGCCTTCAGCGGGCCGGAAAAGAGAACGCTCTACATCGCCGGCGCGGGTTCCCTGTACAGGGTCGCCATGGTGGCGCAGGGGTTCACGGGCCGCGCGAAGTAGGTCGTCATCCCCGACGCCGATCCCCTGACACGCCTTCGCGTTGACGGCGTCCGGTCGGGCAGCCCAGCCGTCGTCGGGCCGCTTCGCCTATCACCGACACAACGGCCGAGCTCATTCCCCCCCCGCAATCCGTCCATCCGGCGTTGTCGTTTTATGAGGTGATGCGCCCGCCAGGAGCCTATGAGCAGTGAACACGCAACAGAACGAATTCTCTATGCGGACGCAGCGGCGGACGCGATGACGGACGAGTCCTCCGACGTGGACGCGTACGACGACACGATCGACACACCCGCGGCGGCCAATCCCGATGCTGCTGTGGACGGAATCATTCTCTATTGGTCGCTACGCGGCGAGGTTGCGTGCGCGACGCACGTGCCGGAACAAGGTTCTGAGCGGTGGTCGGAAGAGCGCTGGGCCGCGATCCCGCCCGACATGCGCAGCCGGCACGGACTCCGCTACCAATGCCAGTACTGCGCCGACACGAAGAGCCCAATCCTCCACCGGACGCTCGACGACACATAACCATTTCATCGAGGGCGCATGGCGGCTGAGTCAGCTCTGCCGGGAGGAAGGCGGCAGCCAGAACACGGTGATATCCTCCGGGCGTGGAAGCGGCGCCTCATTCTGTGCAGGATCCCGAACGTTCTCCCGGGACACTCGGCGAGGTGCTGTATGCGAACGCGTCCAGGGCTCTCGTATCAGAAGCGGACTGGGTCGTTCTCGTCCAGTCCGTCGCCGCTGGCGATCAGGGCGCGCTGCTGGCGCTGTATGAACGAGCGCATCGCCTCGTCTTCACGCTGAGCATGCGGATCACTGCCAACCGCGCCATCGCCGAAGAAGTCACGCTCGACGTCTTCCACGACGTCTGGCGTCGCGCGTCCTGCTACCAGGAAGCGGGCGGCACCGTGCTTGGCTGGATCATGAACCAGGCGCACTCGCGCGCCATCGACCGGCTGCGATTCGAGCAGCGGAAGAAGCGCGTCCCTCCGGACACCGGCGAGCCGTTGCCGGCGACGGACATGGTCAATCCGGAGGATCTCGCTGCGTTTCAGCAGCAACGCCAGGCGCTTCGTACTGCGCTGGAGATCCTCACGCACGACGAGCGGCAGGCGATCGAGGCGGCGTTCTTCTCCGAATTGACGTATGCCGAGGTCGCCGAGCAGCTGCACCAGCCCCTCGGCACGATCAAGACGCGCATCCGCGCGGGATTGCACAAGCTCCGCGAAGCGCTGGCCGAGGGAGGCTACGGGCTATGAACTCGCTCCCCGACGGCAACCTGTGCAACCAGTCGGCGCAATTGTCCGCCTACGTCATGCAGGCGCTTCCTGCAGACGAAGCGGCGGCGATGGAAGCGCACCTTGCGTCGTGCTCCCAGTGCCAGCAGGAACTGGAGACATTGCGAACGGTCGCCGACACGTTCGTGGCCTGGCCGACTGACGTCCTGCGCCCGCCGACGTCGCTGCGGGAGCGCCTCGCGCGCCGCATCGCAGACGAGGCAGGCGCGAACCGCGTGCTGCCTCCCTCGCCATCTCAGTGGGACGAACCGGCGTGGGAGGAAGTGGCACCCGGCATCTTCTGCAAGCTGCTGGCGACCGACACGAAGGAACACCGCGTCAGCATGCTGGTGCGACTGCTGCCGAACGTCGACTATCCTCCTCACACCCATGCCGGGCTGGAGGAGTTGTTCCTGCTCGACGGCGAACTGTGGATCGACGACCGGAAGCTCTACCCCGGAGATTACAACCGGGCCGAGGCTGGCTCGGGCGACAAGCGGGTATGGAGCGAGACCGGCTGCACGTGCGTGCTCATCACCAGCACTCGAGACATTCTTAAACCCTGAGCACGACGGCTGGCGTCGCCTGTACGCGGCAGACGCCAGCCTCCTGTTTAGATCATCGCCGGCGCGGGCTGCTCACGGATGCTGCAGCCAGAGCGAATAGCTGCCGCTGCCGCTGAACGAATAGACCCGCCACCGGTAATAGCCCGACGTCCCGCTGTAGGCGATCTGCTCCTGCGACGTGGAGCTTTCCGACCTCGCGACGATGACCCACGTGAAGCCGTTCCACTTGTACAGATAGAGATCGAAGTCGGCGTTCGACGGGCCCTGCAACCAGCCGCGATGCACACCGGAGCCGCTGCTGAAGTACCAGCTGCCGTTCGGGTGGTAGTCGGAGTCCGCGGTGCCGGAGAGCGCCCCGCTGAACGCGTCGCAACCGGTGCACGGCGCGCCTCCCGCCGTGACGGTGACCGACTGCGCCTCGGTATCGCTCTGGTTCGCGGTATCGGTCACTGTCAGCCGGACGGTGAAGGTGCCGCTGCTGCCGTAGGTGTAATCGACGATCGCACCAGACAAGCCGGGCTTGCCATCTCCGAAGTCCCACGCGTAGCGGGTAATGCCGTGGTCGTCCGTGGACGCGCTGCCGTCGAATCTGCACGTCGCCGCTGCGCACGAGGCGCTGAAGGTGGCGTTCGGCGGTGTGTCGGTCGGGGTGACGCCGAAAATCGAGTAGAGCAGGCGGTTCGGCGAGCCGGTGCCGATGCTCGAGAGCTTGTTGACACTCGCATTGTTGACGACCGCCGCGTGCACCGTGCTCGGTGTCGCCCCGGGTTCGTTCGACAGGTAGAGGGCCGCAACGCCGGCTACGTGCGGCGTCGCCATCGACGTGCCGCTGATCGTGTTCGTCGCGGTGTCGCTGGTGTTCCACGAGGACGTGATGCTGGACCCGGGCGCAAACAGGTCGACGCAGGTCCCGAAATTCGAGAACGACGACCGCACGTCGCCGCTCGTCGAGCTGCCGACGGTGAGCGCCTGGGAAACGCGGGCTGGCGACGCACTGCAGGCGTCGGCGTTGCTGTTGCCGGCGGCGATCGCATAGGTCACACCCGCCGCCACCGAGCGGCGCACCGCATCGTCGAGCGCGGTCGAGGCGCCGCCGCCAAGGCTCATGTTGGCGACCGCGGGCAGAAGGCGATTGGCCGTCACCCAGTCGATGCCGGCAATGACGCCGGATGTCGTGCCCGAGCCGCTGCAGTCGAGCACACGCACCGCGTGCAGCAGCACAGACTTGGCGACGCCGTAGGTGGTGCCGCCGATCGTTCCGGAGACGTGCGTGCCGTGCCCGTTGCAGTCGTTGGTGCCATTCCCGTCGTTGACCGCGGTGAAGCCGTTCGACATGCGGCCAGCGAACTCGGTGTGCGTGGCCCGGATCCCCGTGTCGATCACGTAGACGTTCACGGTCGCGAAGCCCGCCTGGTAGGTGTAGGTGCCGGTCAGGGGGAGGTCACGCTGATCGATTCGATCGAGGCCCCAGGTCGCGCCAGACTCGGTCGCGACAATGAAACGTTCGCTGTCCTGTTCGATGTAGCGTACGCGCGGGTTGCGTGTTAGCGCCGCGGCGGCGGTCGCGGACATGGACGCGGCAAAGCCGTGGATCGTGTTCTCGAACACGTGCGTCACACGCGCGCCGGACTGACGAGCGAGATCGGCGACCACCGGCCGTACGTTCGCACGCGGCGTCTGGTCATCGTTGAGCACGACGATGTACTGCCCGGGAATGGCGCGTTCGGGGGTTTGCACCTCCTGCGCCGCAGCCGCATTTACGAAAGATAGCCATATCAGCGCCGCGCTGCCGATCCACCTCTTCGGAACCATGGGACTCACTCCTTCGCGCTTCTCGGGGGCGGGCGGCAACGATCTTCGGGCGTGCGATGACGCATGTCGAGGACGTTCCAACGCATGGGTCGCCACGCAGCCGGCGACGCGCGGTAGCAGCTTGCGCTAGGAGCGCCTGGTGTTCCACAGATGGCGCTTGTGGACGTTGCACACAAATCGAAGGTCAGCCGAGGACCTGCCGCGCTCGATCTGCAGCGGTATGCATCTGTGCGAAGAGGGCACGGCGAGTCGATCTCTCGCGCGGAGACGGAGAGGCGGACCTTCGGGTGCGGCTATTCGGCTCTCAACGCAACCACCGGATCGACTCGAGCGGCGCGCCGGGCTGGGAACCACACGCCTATCAAGGCGACGGCGCTCAACAGGAGGGGCACGGCGACAAAGACCACCGGATCGTGCGCCGTGACGCCATACAGAAAGCTGGCGATGATCCGCGTGAGGCCGAACGCGGACGCCAATCCGATCGCGACGCCTGCCAAGGCGACGATCATGCCTTGCCGCACGACCATGTTCCGGACGTGTGGCGAGTCCGCGCCGAGCGCCACGCGGATGCCGATTTCACGGGTTCGCTGCTGCACCGAGTACGACATCAGCCCGTAGATCCCGATCGCCGCCAGCAGCAACGCGGCGCCAGCGAAGATCGTGAGCAGCAACATGTTGAAATCGGAGCGGGCCGTGGACCGGGCGACGATGTCGTCCATGGTGCGGGGACGCGCGACGGGAAGTCCGCCACTGGCCTGCCGCAGTTCTGCTTGAATGGCACTGCTCAGTGCAGCCGACTCGGCGCGGGTGCGAACGATCCAGGTCAGCGGCGCGATGCCCACCAGGTTGACGTTATGGACATCGGGCACCTGCGCCCACGGAATGTACATGGCGGGCCGCGGCTCTCGATTGAGGCCGCCGTCGCGCACGTCGCCGACGACCCCGACGATCTGTCGCGTGAAGTCTCCGAGCTCCGGGAGACCCTTCGCAATCGTGATGCGATCGGTCAGCGGGTCGCCCGTCGGCCAGTACTGCCGCGCCATCGCCTGGTTGATGATCGCCACCTTGGGCGCCGCGCCAGTGTCCTGATCGGTGAAGGCGCGGCCTCGCACGACGGGAATCTTGAAGGCGCTGAAGTAGGCCGACGAGATCAGGTTGAATCCGCCTCCGCCATGAAACGGTCCGTTGGCCAGCGGGCGGCCCTCGATCACGAATGGGAGACCGAGTCCGCCCTGCAACGGGACGCAGCAGGTGGCGCCGGCGGCCTCGACGCCGGGGAGCGTCTTGAGCCGATCCTCGCCGTTGCGAATGACCTCGGCGACCGCCGCGGTTTTCTGAAAGCGCGCGCCCGTCAGCGACATGCTCATCGTCACGACCTGGCGCGCGTCGAAGCCGGGTTTGACCGCTCGCAGCGCGACGAACGTGCGAATGAACAGGGCGGCGCCCACCAGCAGCACGAGCGCGAGGCCCATCTCGCTGATCACCAGCAGCGCGCGCGTCTTGTTGTGACGGATGCTGCCCCCGGTCTGTCCGCCGCTCTCCTTCAACGTCGTGCTGAGATCGGCGCGCGATGCCCGCAGCGCGGGGAGCAGGCCGAAGATCAGCCCGGTCACCAACGAAACCGTTGCTGTAAAGGCGAGCACCCGCCAGTCGACGCTGACTCCCGAGCCGTTGACACCGATGCGCGGGATGTTGCCGGGGTTGACGGCCAGCAGCGCGCGAATACCAGCCACGCCGATCGCGAGGCCGAAGGCGCCGCCGATCATCGCCAGCGTGACGCTTTCCGTGAGCAGCTGGCGAATGATGCGGCCGCGTCCGGCGCCGATCGCCGCCCGGATGGCGATCTCGCGCTTGCGGGCGGTGGCGTGCACCATCAGGAGGTTCGCCACGTTCGCGCAGGCAATCAGCAGGACGAAGATGACCGCGCCCATGAGGACCAGCAGCGACGAGCGCACGTTGCCGACGACAACGTCTTCGAGGGTCCAGCTGCTGAACCCTGCCTCCGGCGGCAGCGCGTCGGGATATTTCTGACGAAAGTCTTTCGCCGCTGTCTGCAGCTGTTCGTTCGCGCTCGCGGCGGTCACGCCTGGCTTGAGGCGCCCGGCGGCCATGAAGAAATGGCCCTGCATGGCGCTGTTGGGATCGATCTGAAACGGCAGCCAGACGTCCGGCTGACCAGCGCCCTGGATCGCCTCCGTGTCGAACGAGCCGAGAATACCGAGGACGAGGTACGACTCGCCGTTCAGTGACAGGGTCCGCCCGACCACGGTCGCATCACCGGCGAAACGCCGCTTCCAGTAGCCTTCGCTCAGGACGACGACGTGGCCGCCGTTCGGCCGGTCCTCGTCCACGGTAAACGTGCGGCCGGCGATCACGGGCGCACCGAACAGCCGGAAGAAATCCGCGCTCACTTGTCCCGCCGCGATCTGTTCGGGGTCGTTCGTGCCCGTGAGATTGACGCTCTGGAATCGATAGGCGGCGACGTCCTGAAATGCGCCCGTCTGCTGCCGCCAGACGTTGAACTTCGTCGGCGACGCTCCGGGTCCTGACCCCTGCGGCGAGGTATTCACGAAGACCAGCAGACGGTCCGGGTCCGGGTACGGCAGCGGCTTCAACAAAACGGTGTTGATCACCGAGAAGATCGCCGTGTTCACTCCGATCCCGAGTGCGAGCGCACCAATCACGGCCACGGCGAACGCGGGATTTCGCCACAGCATGCGCACGGAATACCGGAAGTCCTGGACGAGACTACCCATCGCGTCGGCTCGCGCGCAGTCTATGCCTCAGTGCGCCTGTCTACAACCCGAAGTTGAAAGGATGGATGCGAAGTTGGTGTATAACGAGCGCCGGATTCGAGGAGGGAAGCAGATGAAGCGGTTCGCTCTGTTCGCAGCGGCACTTGGCGTCCTCGTCGCGGGTATCGTGTGGCAGCCCGGCTTGGCCCAGGGGCAGGCGGGGACGAGCAGCGTTCTCAGGCTGAGCCTCGTCGGGATTGCGGTCAGCGATTACCCGAAGTCGCAGGCGTTCTACGAGCGCGTGATGGGATTTCCGGTCGCCTTCAAGTTCTCGAGCGCGGACGGCACGCGGACCAACACCTTCTTTCAGATGAGCCGCGATTCGTTCATTGAAATGCAGCAGGCGACCGCGGACGTGCGACCCGGCCTCACGCACGCGCATTTCGTCGTCGGCGACCTGACCGCCACGCTCGCGAGACTGCGGCAGGCGGGTCTGCCGGCAGCGCCGACCAACGGCGCCGCGACGAGCGCTGTGACGGCGGCTGGCTTCTCGCAGAACATCTTCGTCAAGAATGCCAACGTCTACGATCCAAATGGCATCAGGCTGGAGCTGAACGAGCTCGTGCCCGAGTCGCTCATGAAGAAAGCGGCGGACTCGTGGACGGCCGCACAAGACGCCAGGGCCCTGGCGCTGAGCGTGGTTGGCGTCGCCGCCAGGGACCTGCCCACATCAGCGACGTTCTATCAGAGTGTTCTCGGGTTTCGGGTCGCGTTTACCTTCGGCCCCACGGATCCCCAACGGATGAACGTCTACTATCAGACCAGCCGCGATACGTTCCTCGAGCTGCAGCCGGCTGGTCCCAATCTCCTTGCCGGGCTGACGCACTTCCATCTGGTCACCCGCGATCTCGATGCCACGATCGCCCGCCTCCGCCAAGCCGGCCTTACAGCCGCCGCTGGCAACGCGCCCGCTACCATCGGCCAGGCGGTGACGGTTTCTCCAGGCGCCCACGTGAAGAACGTCAACGTGTTCGATCCGGATGGCACTCGGCTGGAGCTGAACGAGTACATTCCAGAGTCGCTGCCTAAGAAGGCCGCGGATTCGTGGCGGTAAAATCCCGCTTCACGTCATCGCCAATCGGGATCGCTTCCCGTCCACTGGCTCGACGCACGAGGCGCTTCTGCCGCAATTGATCGAAGAGTGAGTACGTCACCGGCGTGACCACGAGCGTCAGCACCAACACCAGCGTCTGGCCGCCGATCACAACCCAGCCAATCGAATGGTTGGTGGATGCCCCGGCGCCGCTCGTGACCACGAGCGGAACCATGCCTACGACAAATGCCAACGTCGTCATCAGGATCGGGCGCAACCTGTTGCGGCAGGCGAGCACGATGGCATCGTGCGTGCCGAGGCCCTGCGCCTTGAGCTGATTGGCGTGATCGATCTGCAGGATCGAGTTCTTCTTCACCACGCCGAACAGCACCAGCAGGCCGAGCGCCGAGAAGATGTTCAATGACTGCCGGAAGATGATCAACGAGATCAGCGCAAAGGGCAGGGTCAGCGGCAGCGACAGCATGATCGTCACGGGATGCAGCCACGACTCGAACTGCGCCGCCAGCACCAGGTACATGAAGATCAGCGAGAGGGCAAGCGCGGTGAGGAAGGCCGTGACGGTCCGGTTCAGCTCGCGTGCCTGTCCCCCGAACTGGCCGCGGTATTCGGCTGGCAATCCGAGCTGCGACGCGCGTTCGCTGATGGCGTTCTGCACGGCGGCCTGTGATGTGCCCGGCAGCAGGTTGGCGCTGACCGTAACCTGCCTCTGCCGGCCAAGCCGGCGGATGTCCGAGGGCGCCTCGCCTCGCGAAAATTGCGCGACATTGTCGAGGGTGACGGCACCCAGGCGCAACGAAGGAATCGGGAGCTGGCCGAGCGCGTCATCGGACGTGCGATCGGAGGCCTCCGCACGTACGTGCACTTCGTACTGCTCGCCCGCTTCGTTGTAGGTGGTGACTGCGTCCCCGCCGACGAGCAGCCTCAACGCCTCGGCCGCGTCGAGGAGCTGCACGCCGAGGTCGGCCGCCTTCGCCCGATTCATCCGCACCGACAGCTCCGGCTTGCCGTTGTTGAGCGACGTGTCGGCATCCACAACGCCGGGAACGGCTTTGACTTTCTGCAGAAGCTCGTCGCCATAGCGCTGCAAGCCGGCGATTTCGGGTCCCTGAAGGACATACTGCACACCGCCGCCGCCAAAGCCGCCACCCCCGACGTTGACGCGGAAACCGCGATCGGCGTACGGCTTGAGGATCTCAGTGCGCACTTGCGCCATGATGTCGAACTGATCGCGCCCTCGCGCCTCGATCGGCACCAGCTTGACGAAAATCGACGCGTTGTTCTGCGTGCCCGCGCCGTCCCCGGCCACCGTCAGCAGCGTGTAGTCCACCTCGGGAATGCGGCGAATCGCCGTGGCAATGCGGTCGGCCAGCACTTGCGTGGCGTCGAGGCTCGTACCCTCCGGCGCCCGGACGCTCAGATCGAAACCCGATTGATCGTCCTGCGTGGTGAAGTTGACGTTGACGAACCGGAACAGCGGGACGCTCGAGAAGAAGACCACCACGGCCACGGTCGCGATCACGCCGCGGTGCGCCATCGCCCACTCCAGCATCCGTGAATAGCCGCGGTCCAGGGGACCGAAGACCCCCGAATGCTTCGAGTCGTGGATGCGGTGATCCGTGTCTTCGCGCGGACGCTTCAGCTTCAGCCAGCGAGCCGACATCATCGGGGTCAGGGTGAAGCTCACCACCAGCGAGACCATGATCGCGAACGCCATCGTCAACCCGAAGCTCTTCATGAAGCGGCCGACGATGCCGCTCATGAACGCCACCGGGACGAAGATGGCGACCAGCGACATCGTGGTCGCCAGCACGGCGAGGCCGATCTCGTTGGTGGCCTCCACCGCCGCCTGCATCGGCGGCATGCCCTTCTCCTCGATGAACCGGTAGATGTTCTCGAGCACCACGATGGCATCGTCGATCACGATGCCGACCGACAATGTCAGGGCGAGCATCGTGAGCATGTTGAGCGTAAAGCCCATGTACCAGATGAGGCCGAACGTCGCGATGATCGACGTCGGAATCGACACGGCGGCAATGACCGTCGAGCGCAGGTTGCCGAGAAACAGGAGGACGACCAGCGCCGCGAGTATCGAGCCGACCACGAGGTGCTCTTCGACGCTGCGGATGGATGCTTCGATGAACTCGCCCTGGTCGCGGACGATACGCAGTTCGTAACCGGCGGGAAGCGCGCCGCGCAGTACGGCCAGACGCGCCTTCACGCCGTTCACAATCTCGACGGTGTTGGTGCCGGATTGCTTGCGGATCTGCAGCAGCACGGTCGGACTGCCATTCACCGAAGCGACGGTCTGCGGGTCCGCCTCGCCGTCCTCGATGCGCGCGACGTCGCGCACGAGCACCGGGTGTCCGCCGATCTCACGAATGACGATGTCGCCGAACTCGGCCGGCGATTCGACGCGGCCGCGAGTGCGCATCGTCACCGACTGGGCGCCCTGATCGAGGCGGCCGCCCGGGATGTCGGCATTTTGCGTCTGCAGCGCCCGCGCGACGTCGTTGACCGTCAGGGTGTACGCCTGCAGGCGTCCCGCGTCGAGCCAGACGTTGATCTGCCTGTTGCGGCTGCCAAGCACGAGCACCTGGCCCACGCCGTCAGCGCTCTCGAGCTGCCGGCGAAGCACTTTGTCCGCATACTCCGAGATGTCGCGCACGGGCTTGTCGGCCGTCACCGCGATCGTCAGTACGGGAAAGGCGTCGGGATCCCGCTTCTCGACAATCGGCTGCTGCACCGTTCGCGGCAGCAGGGGCAGGACGCGGCTTACTCGGTCGCGCACCTCCTGCGCGGCGACGTCGGTGCTCTTCTCGAGGTTGAAGCCGACAACAACCTGCGACACCCCTTCGGAC
>DATNCQ010000052.1:0-121010 GCA_035571515.1 Vicinamibacterales bacterium | reverse complement strand
CCGCGTCTTCGGATCGGCGTCGTCCCAGTGCGCCAGATCGCGGTCGGCCCACTGCTTGGTGGCGCCGTCGCCAAGCGCCGACGACAACACGACCTCGCGCAGCGACGTGTTCAAGCCGTCCCAGTGGTAGGCCTGGCCGTTACGCCGCGCCAGTGCCCACACGGGCACCATGTCCGAGTTGCCGATCGTCGCGTCCATCGGCTGACGGAGCATGCGGAACTTCACGGGGTTGAACGGATCGATGCGTCCCCGGCCCCAGTCGGGCCGCGACCGCATCCAGCCATCCTGGTCCGCGCGCTGTCGCAGCAGCTCGCGCCGGGCGGTCGGGATGATCGCGAAGCGATAGAGCAGCTGGTCGAAGAACGACAGCCGCGTGTTGCGCGAGATCTCCGCGAGCAGCGTGTCGGCGTTGAAGCGCGGGTCGGCCGCCGCCGCGAACAGGAAGCGGACGTACGCCTGCGGTGCCGTCTGGTGCGAGGCGCCCGCGGCGACGATGGTCGCGGGCTCGTCGGGCCGTGTGCGGTAGCTCGCCGCGTGGCACATCGCGCAGTTGATGCCGACGCGTGGAAAGCCTACGGTGACCTTCGAGAGACCGATCGGCAGCTCGCGCCCGTCTCTGGTCACGAATCCGACCGACGCATACCCGCCGGGAGCCGGCAACAGATCGGGAAAGACGCGGGGAAGGACGAGCCAGATCCAGTACGGCACGCCTTCGGCCGCCTCGGTGCCGACCGATCCGAACAGGAAGTGATCCTCGTCCGACGCGAAGTACGGCGCCGGCTCCTCGCGGAAGAAGCGCTCGTATACCAGGATCGCGCCCGCCGTGCCGCCGACGACCAGCAGCGCGAACGCGAGACGGCGCAGCGTGCGCCACGAGAGCCAGGTCACGCGCGAGCCCCCGCGGGCTTCGCGGTCAGCGTACCGGTGGCGCCGTTGATAGCCACCAGCAGGAGAAGCAGCTCGGGAACGAGGAACACGAGGTCGAACAGGCCGAGCATCCGGTAGGTGGCCTGCGGCACGAAGAACAGAACGCCCGCGGCGCGGCTGGCGATGGCGAACCACGCCACGATGCGGTAGCGATCCAGGTCGGTGGCCGCCGGCGTGTAGAAGACACTGAGGATGATGAGCAGGAGACCGGCAAACCGTGGCCACAGCAGAGGCGTGGCGGTGGGAAGCCCGACGCGGTCCATCATGAAGTCGGGCGCCGCCAGAGTGGGCAGCGCCAGCGCCAGGTTGGCGAAGATGCCCAGCCAGATCACGCGCTTGAGCCAACGCCCGGCGGTCGTGTCGTTGATCATCGCCAGCTCCGTCCCGTTAGAAGGTCTTGAGGTATTCCACGATGGCATCCTTGTCGCCGCCCGGCAGCGACGTGCCGTACTCGTGGCCCATGTTGCCGTTGCCCGGCACGCTCGTGTCGTAGCGGCTGAAGCGGTGCCCGCCCTCTTCCGCGACGGTGGTCACGAAACCCACCCGAGCCTGGTCGTACACGTCGTAACCGCGATAGAACGCGGCCGGCCGTTCGGCTGGTGCGTTCAGGAGGTCGCGCAGCGTCGGGACCGATCCGTTGTGCAGGTACGGCGCTCGCGCCCAGATGCCGTCGAGCGGCTGGTTCGCGTAGCCATGCGTCTTGCGGAACCGGGTGAAACGGTAGCGCGAGTCGGGAAACAGCCCGTACTGGTTGAGCGCGAACGTTTCGGTGTACGAATCGAGGCGGTGACGGTCGGTCTTGATCCGATCGATGTCTTCCACCTGCCCCATGCGGTCGCCGCTCTTGACCCCGGTGCGGAAGCGATGGTCGCCGTGACAGCTTTCACAGTGCTGGCGGTAGAGCGCTTCGCCGCGTGAGGCGAGCGCGCCGTCGACCGGGTAGGGATACGACGGCGGGGGCAGCGTCCAGATCCAGTCGCGCACGCGCTTCAGGCCGGCGTGGTCGACCGTCACCGGCGTGATGCCCGCGCCGAGGCCCGCGCTGAGATTGCGTTCGTCCACCGAGTCGTTGTCGCCGTCCCAGTGCAGGTGCATCCCCTCGCGCGGCTTCTGGTTCCAGATCGACGGAAAGTCCGACGCGCCGATCAGCTCGCCCGGTGGCAGCTTGCCCAGATCCCAGTTGAACTGCACCGACTTGTACGGATTGAACGTGTCCACCCGTCCGCGGCCCCACCTCGGCACGGTGTCGGCCAGCACGGGCGCGATGCGATTCCGCAGGTTGAGCGTGGTGTCCTTCAGCCGCTCGACGAGCCCGAAGTTCAGGAGCGCGCGCTCGAAGAGCGACGGCCCGCCTTTCTTCGGCAATCGGCCCTTGATCGCCTCGGCCGTCAGGCGATTGTCGAGCGAGCACTCGAGGACGAACTGGACGAATCCCTGGAGGTCGAGGCGGTTGGCGGGCATGCCGAGGACGATCCGCGGCTCCGCTGCCGGCGTCTCGCGCACCGTGCCGGTATGACACACCGCACAGTTCAGCCCGACCTGCTCGATGCCGAGGCGGCGGCGCCGTGAGACGCCGATCGGCAGGTCCCTGCCCGGCTCGCTGATGAAGCCGAAGGTCGCGTACCCGTTCGGCAGCTTGTCGCTGCAGATCGACGGCAACGACTTGAACACCCAGTAGGGCGGCAGCGCGCCGCCCACCGGCGCGAGCAGGCTTCCGCCAGGCTCGCTGCCGATCGACCCGTACTTGAAATGTTCCTCGATCGACTCGTAGGTCACCGGGCGATCGGTCGTGATCGAGACGAAGGCCCAGATGCCGGCGAGCACGCCCAGCAGTACGACGGCGAGGCCAAGGAGCGTGAGCGCGCGCCGAATCATCGAGAGTGGTGTCCTGGAGGCGGGGAGCCCCGCCATTCAAGCACGGGCGCTCCGGTCGGACCAAATAGATTCGTGGGGCGTTGCACGGATCGATGCCGGGGCCGCGGCGCGATGGCCTTCAGCCGCACCGCGGCACCCGGCCTACCGAAGCTCACGCCACAGCTCCATCATTTCCCGCGCCGCGCGGACGATCACCGCGGGGTTGCCGCCGGTCGGCTGCCCCGTCTCGCGCGCGTAGTGATGCACACCCACCTCGGTTACCTTTGCGCCGCGCTGGCGCGCGCGGGCGAGTATCTCGATATTGATCAGCGCGCCGGTGCTGCGCAGCTCCGGCAGCAACTGCTCGACGAGCGCGCGCCGGTAGACCTTGAAACCGCAGTTCACGTCGCGCACGCGGATGCGGAAGAGCAGGCGCGCCACGCGGTTGTACACGAAGGCATACAGCCGCCGCAGCGCGGGGTCGCGCGGCGTGATGCGGTAGCCGCTGACGATGTCGGAGGTGCCGAGGCCGCGCAGCAGGACCGACAACTCGCCAAGGTCGAACTGGTTGTCGCCGTCGGCCAGGACGACGAGCGGATAGCGCGCGGCGGCGAGCCCGCTGCGCACCGCGCTGCCGTAGCCGCGGTTCTCGGGATGATGCACGGCACGCACGTGTGGATTGGCCGCGGCGAGGCGGTCGGCCAGCGCGCCCGTCGAATCGCGGCTGCCGTCGTCGACGACGATGACTTCGTATCGATCCGTCACGCCCGCGAGCACCGCGAGCGCGGACGCGACGGCATGTTCGATGTTCCCCTGCTCGTTGTACATCGGAAAGAACAACGACAGGGCAACCGTTGAGGCGCTCGTCTCCGTCAGAGTCCGCTCATCGTCCTGGGCCACGACGGATCGAAAACCGTGTCATCATCGCTCCCCTGCCAGGCCCAGGCACGCAGCAGGCCCGAATTGACGTGACAAGTGGGCGGGATTATACGTATGCACGCGGATATTTCGGAAGGTTCCCTCAGCGGGCGGGTCGGCCCGAAGGAGTCGTGATGAACATCACCCTGCGGGTGAACGGACGCGCGCACACGGTGGACGTCGAGCCGGCGACACCGTTGCTCTACATCCTGCGCAACGACCTCGGCTTGCAGGGCCCCCGGTTCGGCTGCGGGCTCGGCCAGTGCGGGGCATGCACCGTGATCGTCAACGGGACCGCCGTGCGCTCCTGCATCACGCCGACGTCGAGCGTGAAGGGCGAGGTCACGACGCTCGAAGGGCTGGCGCAGAACGGCAGGCTGCATCCGCTGCAGCAGGCGTGGATCGACGAACAGGTGCCGCAGTGCGGCTTCTGCCAGAACGGGCAGATCATGACCGCCAAGGCGCTGCTCGACAAGAACCCGCGTCCGACCGACGACCAGATCCGCCAGGGGATGGCGGGCATCCTGTGCCGGTGCATGACGTATTACCGCATCCAGGCCGCCATCAAGCGTGCCGCAGGGAGGAACGCATGAACATCGAGAAGATCCTCCTCGAGCACAGCGCGACGCCGAGCCGCCGCGAGTTTCTCCGCACCTCCGGGAGGCTCGTCGTCGGCGTGAGCGCCGCCACCGTCGTCGGACCGTTCGTGGCTGGCGCCGGAGCGCAGGACGCCGCGCGCGGCCTGTATCCCGATCCGGACTACCACCAGCTCGACTCGTGGATTGTCATTCACGAGGACAACACGGCGACGTTCTACGTCGGCAAGACCGACTGCGGCCAGGGCACGGGAACGGCCTTCCGCCAGCTGATGTCCGACGAGCTGGACATCGCGTACGACAAGACGACGTGCATCATGGGCACGACCGACATTACGGTCGACCAGGGCGGCTCGGGCGGTTCGGACGCGATTCAAACCGACGGCTGGCCGATGCGGCGCGTCGCCGCCGAGGCGCGGCGCGTGCTGCTCGAGATGGCGTCGCAGCGCATGGGCGTCCCGGTCGCGGGTCTGGCGGTCAGCAACGCCGTGATCAGCGTCAAGGCGGATCCGGCGAAGAAGGTCACCTACGGCGAGCTGATTGGCGGGAAGAAGTTCAACGTCGCGCTGACGGGCGCCAACATCGACGCCACGACGGGCGTCGCGAAGGTGAAGCCGGTCCAGGAACTCAAGATGGTCGGTCAGTCGCCGCAGCGCTACGACATCCCGGCCAAGGTCGATGGATCGAACAAGTGGGCGGTCGACGTGAAGCTGCCCGGCATGGTGCACGCGCGCAACGTGAAGCCGCCGGTCGCGGGCGCGAAGCTTGTCGGCATCGACGAGTCGTCCGTGCGCAACCTGCCCGGCTTCGTGAAGGTCGTGAGCAAGGGCAATTACGTCGCGGTCGTCTTCGAGCGCGAAGAACAGGCGATCGCCGGCGCCCGGCAGCTCAAGGCGAACTGGCAGAAGCCGGCGACGCCGCAGCTGCCGGACGGCTCCGACGGCCTCTTCAAGTACATGCGCGGGGCGACGCCGACGTCGAGCCAGACGCCGATCAACATCGGCACCGTCGATTCCGCCTTCAGCGGCGCGGCAAAGGTCGTCGAGGCCGAGTACGAGATTCCCTATCAGGGGCACAACTCGATCGGCCCGGCGCACGCGCTGGCGGACCCGTCCAACGGGCAGATGACGATCTATTCGAACGACATGAAGTCGTACGGGATGCGCAACGGCGTCGCGCAGTTCCTCGGCATGCCGCGCGAGCAGGTGCGTGTCATCTGGATGGACGGGCCGCAGGGCTACGGCCGTACCGCCGCGGACGACGCGGGCTTCGAGGCGGCCTACCTCGCCAAGGAGCTCGGCCGGCCGGTGCGCATGCAGTGGATGCGCGACGAAGAGCAGGCATGGGACACCAAGGGCCCGGCGTTCACCGTCAAGATCCGAGGCGCACTCGACGCGGAAGGCCGCATGACCGCCCTCGACTACGCGGCGCGGTCCGCTGACTACAACCATCTGGGCTACAACGAACCGGACACGGTACTCATCGCGCAGCTGTTCGGGCAGCGGCGCGACCGCCCGGCCGCGGGGAGCTCCGCGTTCCCGAACGACATGTACGCCATCCCGAACCGGCGGACGCTCCTCGAGGTCGTCGGGCTGCCGCTGCTCTGGGAAACGCCGCTGCGCACCGGCAACCTGCGAGACCCGAACGGGCCGCAATCGACCTTCGCCGCCGAGTCGTTCATCGACGAGATGGCGTTCGCCGCCAAGGCCGACCCCGTCGAGTTCCGCATGCGCATGCTGACGGCCAGCACCGCCGACGACAACGGGTTCAAGCGGGCGCGGTCGATCGCGGTGCTCAAGGCGACCGCGGAGAAATACGGCTGGCAGCCGCGGCCGGGACCGAACCCGAATCGCGGGCGCGGCGACGTGCTGACGGGACGCGGCGTCGCCTACACCTATCGCAACCAGACGGTCATCGCGCAGATCGCCGAGGTGGAGGTCAATCGCAGGACCGGACGCGTCTGGGTCAAGCGCGTGGTCGTCGGCCACGACTGCGGCCTGGTCGTCAACCCGGAGGCACTGCACCGCACGATTGACGGCGCCACGCAGCACGGCATCAGCCGCGCGCTCTACGAGGAGGTGGCCTTCGATACGGAGAAGGTGCTGAGCCGCGACTGGATGACGCACCCGACGCTCACGCACCTCGACGCGCCGCAGCAGATCGACGTCGTGCTCGTCAACGGCGACCCGAACCCGAATCGCCCGGACCTGCCGCACTACGGCGCCGGTGAGGCGGCGATGAAGCCGACGATCGCCGCGGTCGCCAACGCGATCTTCGACGCCACCGGCGTCCGGATGCGGCGCGTGCCGTTCAGGAAGGAGCGGGTGCTCGCGGCGCTCAACGCCGCCAACGCGTGACCTTCCGGCACCTCGACACGCCGATCGGGCGGCTGCTGCTGGCGCGTGACGAGGCGGGCCTGCGGCGGATTCATTTCAATGGTGGAGGGCCGGCTGAAGCCGGCCCCCACGTACGCAACGCCGGGCCGTCAGAGGGACCGGGGCCAGACTGGCGGCAGGAAGAATCGGCGTTCGAGGACGTCGTCTCGCAGCTCACGCAGTACTTCGAAGGAAGGCGGCGGCAGTTCGACCTGCCGCTCGCGCCCGCCGGTACCCCGTTCCAGCAGCGCGTGTGGTCCGCGCTGCTCGACATTCCGTACGGCGAAACCATCTCGTACGGGCAACTGGCGTCACGCATCGGGCAGAAGGCCGCCTCGCGCGCCGTCGGCCTCGCCAACGGCAGCAATCCGCTGCCGATCGTGATCCCCTGCCACCGCGTCATCGGCTCGAACGGGAAGCTGACCGGCTACGGCGGCGGACTGGCGATCAAGGAACGCCTGCTCGCCCACGAGCGCGGCGCGCAGCGGTTGATCTGAAGGCGGACCTGAAGGTCCGGCTCTACTGAAGAATCGCGGCAGCACTCGAACGTAGGAAGAATCACGATAACCCTCGAACGTAGCTACCTTCGAACGTAGAGGCGGACCTTCAGGTCCGCCTACGCGCGGCGGCCGATCGTGAGAAACAACCCGCCCTCGCGGCCGAGCGTCCGCATCCACCCGAGCTGCGCCAGCCATCCCTCGAACCGCCAGTTGTCGTCCGCAGGCGCGAACAGATCCTCCGGCTCGTCGCCGAGGACGGCGCTCGGATAGCTCCGCACGTACTCGACGCCGTTTTCCGCGAACCACCGCTGCACTTCCGCGAGTGTGTGCCGGTGCTCTTCCGGATGCTGATACTGGTCGCGCACCCAGGCGTCCCTGCGCGCCGGCTCGGTCCGGCGTTCGCGCAGCACCGGGTCGAAGGGGATGACGCGGAATCCCGACAGCCGGGCCACGACGCGCCGCAACCGCGACGGCACGCGCGCGAACGCGTTGTAGACGCCGACGACGATCATGCCGCCGGGACGCGCCAGCGTCGCCAGGCGCGCGAACGCCGCGCGCGGATCCGGCGTGTGGTGCACGACACCGGAGCAGTAGACGACGTCGAACGCGCCGGGCCTCAGCCCCGCGCAGCGGAGGTCGGTCTCGACGAAGAGGACGCGCGCGACGCCCATCCGCCGCGCCGCCGCCGACCCGAGGCTCAGCGAGGCACGGGTCAGGTCCGCGCCGACGACGAGGCGATCGGCGCGCGCGAGATAGAGCGACATCTGGCCGGTGCCGCAGCCCATCTCCACGATGCGCGCGTCGCCGGGAATCGCGCGGTCGAGCAGGCGCGCGAACGCGCTGCGCTCGGCGCGCACGCGCAGCGCGTGCAGGCTGTCGCGCGGCGGGTAGCCAGGGAACGGCGCGCGCTCGTAGAAGCGGCGCACCGCCTCCGTGCGCAGGTCCGCCTTCGCCGCGCTGCGGCTTCGGCGCGACAGGTCCATCAGAAGATGGCGTAGATGAACGGCGCCAGCGCCTCGACCGTCGTCGCCAGGATCAGGATCAGGCCGAAGACGGACAGGAACACCGCCAGCGGAAAGAGCCACCGCTTGCCGGAGTCGCTCCTCCACAACCCGCGGGCGAGGTCCGCGATGGAGCCGCCGGCCGTGGCGAGCATGATCAGACGGCGCCGGATACCGCTGCGCTTTGTGAGCATGCGATCTCCTCCTCGAGCGGGGCCGGGCGCGCGGACGCGCGCCGGGTCGTGACGAAGGGGCCGGCGACGAGCAGGTCGATCCCGCAGCGGCGGAACGTCGAGTACCCCTCGAGCGCGCGGTTCACAATCGGCTCGCCGGCGATGTTGAACGAGGTGTTGAGGAGCACGGGAATGCCGGTCCGGCGTCCGTACGCCTCGAGCAGCGCGTAGAGACGCGGCGCCATCTCGCGCTCCAGCGCCTGCAGCCGCGCCGATCCGTCGACATGCGTCACCGCCGCCAGCGCCGAGCGCCACTCCGGGCGAACGGGGAACACGCCGGACATGAAGCGCGCGAGCCGCACGCCGCCGGGCGGCAGATCGAAGTAGCGGCCGGCGGCCTCGACGGTCGTGACCGGCGCGAACGGGCGGAACTCCTCGCGGAACTTGATGTCGCGATTGAGCCGGTCGCGCAGCTCGCTCGAGTGCGGCGCGGCCAGGATGCTGCGGTGGCCGAGCGCGCGCGGCCCGAACTCGCACGCGCCGTCCATCCAGCCGACGATGCGGCCGGCGGCGAGCTCGCCGGCGACGTGCTCGAGCAGCGCGGCTTCATCGAGCTCCTGGACGGTCTGGTTGTCTTCGCGCGCCGCCTGCGCCAGTTCCCGCGCGTCGACGCGCGGACCCCAGAACGGATGATCGGGCACCTCGCGATCCGGGTTGCCGAAATAGACGCGGTCGGCGTAGAGCGCCGCGCCAAGCGCGCACCCCGCGTCGCCGGGCGCCGGCGGCACGAACACGCGCTCGAAGCCCGACTCGGCGAGCATCCTCGCGTTGGCGACGCCGTTGAGCGCGACGCCGCCGCCAAGACAGAGGTCGCGCAGCCCCGTCTCGCGCTGCAGCGCCCGCGCCAGGTCGACGAGCGTTTCCTCGAGCACGTGCTGGACGCTGGCGGCGCAATCCGCGAAGCGCCGCCCCTCGGCGGTCTCGAGATCGATCGGGTCGTACGAGCTGCGCGGCGGTCCGAACAGCTCGACGAACTTCGACGAATACGATCGCGCCGCCGTCGTGTGGTATTCGAAATATTCCGGCGCCAGCGCGAACGCCCCATCCGGCGTGCGCCGGATCAGCTTGCGCACCTGCGCCGCGAGCGTCGGGCGGCCGTAGGCGGCCAGTCCCATCACCTTGTACTCGTCCTCGTTGACCGCGAAGCCGAGATACGCGGTGAAGGTCGAATACAGCATGCCGAGCGAATGCGGGTAGCGGATCTCCCGCAGCAGCGTGAGGCCCGCGCGCCCGTCGTCGCGGCGTTCGCCGTGGCCGGCGGTGAGCGTCGCCCACTCCCCGACGCCGTCCGCGGTGAGGATCGCGGCGCGCCGGGTCGGTGCGGTGAAGAACGCCGCCGCGGCGTGCGCCGCGTGATGCGACGTGAAGAAGATCTTCGACCGCGGCACGCCGAGGTGCGAGGCGATGATGCCGCGCACCCAGACCTTCTCGCCGAGGGAGTTCTTGATCGCGTGCGGAAACGACCGCCACGAACGCGGGAACGACCGCAGCGCGCAGGTGAGGATGCGCTCGAACTTCAGCATGCTGCGCTCGTAGAAGACGACCGCGTCGAGCTGCGCCGGAGTCAACCCGGCCGAATCCAGGCACCACTCGATGGCGGACTCGGGAAAGCTCGCGTCGTTCTTGTGCCGCGACAGGCGCTCTTCCTGGACGGCGCACACGGGCACGCCGTCGACAACGACCGCGGCGGCCGAGTCGTGGTAATGGGCGGAGAGGCCGAGGATCTTCATCTCAGTAGAGGCTCGTGGATGACTCGGGACGTTCACGCGGGATGGGCACCCAGCCGGCCGGCTCCCGCTTCTCGGCACGCTTCGCGAGCCAGGCGAACGGCGGAACGAGGACGAAATACTGAATCGTCAGCATCACCGTGCCGAAGACGGCGGCGATCACCGCGGCGAATCGCAGGTACCGCTTCCACAACCGGCTCGCCCGCGCCCGCCAGACGTGACGGCGGTACGTCGCGGGCGAGATGCGCGCAAGCTGCGTGTGGGTGTAGTTCATGTGGAACACTTCGTCGCGAAGGATCTCCTCGAAGATCGCCCGCGTCGCCGGATCGTCGTCCACGACCTCGCGGTAGATCGCGAAGCGCCCGGCCGCCGCCTTCTCGGCGACGTGCAGGAATGCGAGCAGCCGGTAGTCTGGTTCACCTTCGATGCAGAGATCGTCGAGCCCGTGGCCGCCGGGCAGCGGCGTGGCGTCGAACAAGCTGCTCGAGCGGGCCGAACGCGTGCGCAGCAGCGCCGCGCTGCGCTTGCGGAACAGGTCCGCGTGATGCAGCTCGTCGATCGCGTGCGCCAGGTAGAGGCGCCGCAGCAGCGGGTCGGGGGTGAGCTCCGCCGCGCGCAGGATGTCGCGGCCGCCGTCGCCTTCGACCTCGCCAAAGGCGATCAGCTTCCGCACGCGTCGATCGAAGTCGGACCACACCCAGTGATGCAGCGGACGCAGCAAGCGATCGACGAGGGCACCCAGGGAAGCCGCCATGGGAAAGTCGCGGAAGGGTAGCATAGCGATACGGTCAATTGAGCCACGTCGCTTCCCCTCGTCGTCACGTTGCGCGATCCGAAAACCGGCTTACGCGCGTCGTAGTTGAGCTTGCGGTCGCGACGATCGGCGCCGCCTGCATCGCGATCGCGATCGGCGCGAATCAGCGCTGGCTCGATCGCCATTTCTTGCCGTCATTTCTCTGGCCGCGTCACTGGTACACGCTGATCGAAACGTCCGTGCGCGTCGGCCTCGGCGCGCTGGGCGCGTGGATCGTCACCGGCGCGCGCGCACGCGCGGGCCGCTTCGCGCTGCGCGAGCCGTCGCTCGCCCTGAGCGTCGCCGCCGCCATCGCGCTCGCGCTCGGCGCGGGGGAGATCGCGCTCAAGTACGTGAAGGTCCAGCCGGCGGAGTGGCTGTTTCCCGACGAAGAGCCGCGGCGCCAGCCCGATGCACGCCTCGGGTGGACGTTCGTCCCTTCGCGCTCGGGGCACAAGACGATCGGCGGCCGCGACATCGCCTACACGTTCGACCAGCATGGGTACCGCGTGCGAAGCCTCGACGAGCCCGTCGATCCGGGTCGACCGGCGATTCTCTTCACGGGCGAGTCAGTAATGGTCGGCGAAGGACTGTCGTGGGAGGAGAGTGTGCCGGCGCGCGTCGGCGCCGCGCTGGGCATACCGAGCGCGAACCTCGCGGTCCACGGGTACAGCACCGACCAGGCCTATTTGCGGCTCGAAGCCGAGCTCCCTCGCTTCCGCAAGCCGCTGGCGGTCGTCGCCCTGTTCATGACCGGGCTGTTCGGCCGCAACTTCGACCGCGATCGCCCGCACCTGCTGCACGGGCTCGCGTGGGAGGCGGCGAGACCCCGCTCGCGGCTCACGTCGCTGGCGCAGGTCTTCGTGCCGTTCCGCAGCGACGGCGCCATCGAGACCAACACCGCCATCACGCGCGAGGTGCTGGGGGCAACGGCGGCGCTCGCACGTGCGCATGGTGCGCTGCCGATCATCCTCGTGCCGCAGTTCGGCCACGACGACGAACGCGATCAGGAGCTGCGGCATCGCATCCTGGACGGAAACGGCCTGACATACGCGTTCGTCGAGATCGATCCGACGTGGCGCATCCCGTGGGATCGGCATCCCGATGCGCGTGCCGCGCGCGCCATGGCCGATGCCGTCGTGCAGGTCGTTCAAGCCGCCTGGCGGGCAGAAGGAACGTCAGCGGGTCAGTTCAGTCAAGCGACAGGAGCCGAAACGTCGGCCGGACGTCGCCCGCCAGCGGAGCGTGAGTAGTCACCGGCGACGTGATCCAGGCGGAGTCGATGCCAAAAGCAGCCGCGCCGGCGATGTCGGTTTCGAGCTGATCTCCAATCATCACCATGTTTCTGCTGCCCGAGCGTCGCAGTGCCTCGTTGAAGATCGCCCCGTGCGGTTTCCCCAGTCGCGCGAACCGGTGATGGGAGTGCGGGTACCTCGCCTCAAGAGCCGCCTCCAGCATGAGCGCGATGCTTCCGGCAGCAAGCCCGACGCCGCCGTCGCCTGTCGGGTAGAGCAGGTCCGGATTCGGAAGAACGAACTGGACCGAGCGGCCGCGATCAAGGCTCCTGCACACCGATGAAAGGACGGCGTCGACTGTTTCGAGTAGCGGGTATCCCGCCTCGTCTGCGACGACCAGCACGTCAAATGATTCGTTGGAGCCAACGATTCGACCTCCGGCCCGCTCGACGTAGCTGACGCTGTCGGCGGGACCGAGCACCACGCAGGAGGCTCCGCCGAGATTGTGGCTGTCGAAATACGCGGGCAGGAGGCTCCCCGAGGTGATGATGTCGTCCGGATCGACGGCGAGTCCGAATCCCGCGAACCGGTCGGCGGCGGTCTGCGGCAGCTTCGAGGCGTCGTTGGTCAGGATGAAAAACGGCTTGCGGGCGGCCTTCAACCTGCGCGTGAACGCGGCGGCCCCGGGCAGTGCGCCCGCACTGGTGACGAGAACGCCATACGCGTCCAGCAGCAGCGTGTCGTACCGATGGACGATCTCGTCGAGCGTGATTGTCGCAACCGTCATCGATCGTTGGGCATGAACGCTTCGGGAAGGCTACCGAACAAACCCTGCGAGCGGCAACACGATAGTCGTGACCGTCATGTCGCACAGGTTGGCCAGCGACGACGCGCGCGCCCGCTGGCCGTCGTCCGCGGTGCGCTGGATCGCCGCCGCACGCAGCGGATCGGCGAGACCGTAAAGGAACGCCAGCAGGCAGACCGCCCCCACGATCGTCGACGGTACGGCCAGCGCAGCCGCCAGCACCGCGCCGCCAAGGAGCGCCAGCGCGATCTGCGCCCGCGTACCAGCCTCCGGCAGATAGGCCGCCAGCGCCGAGCCCGCCGCTTCGGCGAGCGTGATCGCCGCGACCATCAGCGTCATCGCGCCGGCCTCGGCATCAGGCCCGGTCTGCAGATAGAAGGCCGCGGCGCCAGCCATCCCGCCCAGCAGCGCCGCCGGCATGATCAGCGCGCACGACGATCGTGAGAAGAGCGCCGCGCGGCGCTCCGCGACGACGATTTCATCCGCGGTCGCAGTGGCCGTCGGCGGCTCGGCCATCGCCAGCGCGATCGCGGCGCCGGCCGCGCACAAGGCCGTTTCGGCGATCCATCCGGCGGCGAATCCCCACGTGCGGACCATGACACCGCCGGCGATCACGAGCGCCACGAGCGCGCCCAGCTCGATTGCGGCCACGCGTCCCTGGATGCGTTGGAAGTCCTGCTCGCGATCGAGTGCAAGGCAGGTGCGGTAGAGCAGCGCCTCGTCGGCGCCCGACCTGAACGCGTCGCCGACGGCAACAAGCACCGTCGCCAGGAGCAGCCCCGTGGCGCCCTCGGCGAGCCAGCACAAGACCATGGCGACGGTCTGCACGAGCGAGCCGACGATGAGGCTGAAACGATGGCCGAACCGATCGGCGAACCAGCCGGTCGGCAGCTCGAGAAACACGACGGCCAGCTCGCCCGCGGCGATGACCGTGCCGACGGTGGCCGGTGAGAGATGCCTACCCTGAACCCACCAGAGGAGATAGAGGCCGTGCATCAGCCCTTCGAGGCTGGCGACCTTGTATGGCAGGTAGAGCGCGAGGGTTCTACGGGAGCGGCATCAATTCGGAGGCATGGTCCTATTCTAGCCGCACGAGGCCGCGCCGCGTCGCCACCTTGACGGCTTCGGTCCGGCTCGTCACGCCCAGCTTCTCGAACAGGTGGCCGAGGTGCGTTTTCACCGTGCGCTCGCTGATGTCGAGCGCGTCGGCGATTTCCTTGTTCGCCTTGCCGTCGGCCATCAGCCGGAGTGCTGCCATCTCGCGCGGCGTCAACTGCACGCGCGTGACGCCTTCGGCGAGCTTCGCCGCGGCGGCCGGCGCGATGTAGGTCTTGCCGGCGAGTACGTCGCGGATGCAGCCGACGAGGTCCTCCGCGGAAATGTCCTTCAACACGTACGCCTTCGCGCCCGCCTTCAGCGCGCGCGAGATCTCGTCGTCGGTGTCGTAGGTCGTCAGGATGATGACGCGCGCGCGGGGGTCACGCGCCCGGATCTGGCGCACCACCTCCACGCCTTCCATCCGCGGCATGCGCAGGTCGAGCAGCGTCACGTCCGGATGGTGACGCTCGAAGGCGTCCATGGCCTCGACGCCGTCGCCCGCCTCGGCGACGACGTGCAGGTCGGGCTCCTGGTTGATGATGTTGGCGACGCCCGTCCTGAGCAGCGCGTGATCGTCGACGAGCAGGACGGCGGCCTTGGCCACAGCCACGGCAGCCTCAGACGGCAACGTGCACCTGCGTCGGCAGATTCGACGGCTCCCACGCGAGCACGACCTCGGTCCCGCTGCGCGGCGCCGTCACGATCGTCAACGACGCGCCGATGCGCTCGGCGCGCTCCTGCATGCTCGTCATCCCGAAGCCCCCCGACGGCCGCTCGCGCGTGATGCCGCGTCCGTCGTCGGCAATCGACAGCCGCACGCCGATCGACCGCACCGTCGCGGCGCGAACCGTGATCCGCTGCGCGCGCGAATGACGCACGGCGTTGGTCAACGCCTCCTGCGCGATGCCGATGATCTCGCGCTCGACGACGTCGCCCAGCCGCGGCAGCTCGTCGACGTTGACGTCGATCGGCACGGTCGTGGTGCGCTGCGCGACGCCGGCCATGCGCTTCAGCGCGCGCGCGACCTCCTCGCCGTCGCTGACGTTGGGGCGGAGCGTGCCGACGGAACGGCGCGCTTCGGTGAGGTGGCTGCGCGCGAGGTCGACCGCGATGTCGAGCTTTGCCGCCACCGACGGCGGGAGGAACAGCGCTTCGCGCCGCGCGCCCTGCAGCTGCATCAGGATCGCGGCGAACCCCTGCGCCAGGTTGTCGTGGATATCGCGCGCGAGCCGGTTGCGCTCCTCGAGGATCGCCTTCCTCCGCTCTTCCTTCCGGCTCTGGTCGACGATGCGGCTGTGATGCAGGGCCAGCGCAGCCTGACGGCTGATCGCCTCGAGCAGGACGACGCGCCACCACTGTCCATCGCATTCCGGCGTGCGTCTGCTCGAGAGCGTCATCCATCCGAGCACGTGCTCGCCGAGGCGCAGCGGCGTCGCGATCGTCGATCCGCAGTCCATCGTCCGGCTGAACTCCCGCAGCGACGCCGGCAGCCGGGCGTCGTCGGATTCGTACTCGATCGTCTGACTCCAGCCGGGGGTGTGGGTAAACAGGTGATTCGCCAGGCTCTCGCAGGGGTAGGCGCCCTCGCAGGGTGACTCGCCGGGGCCGGCGCTCCAGTCGGGCATCTCAGGCGAATAGAGGCGATCCTTCACGTACGCCATCCAGAGGTCGCAGCGCCGGCCGTCCTCGTCGATCAACCACACGCCGCAGGCGACGCTCTCCCCCTCCTCGACCATCGTCTTCGTCAGCGCGCCGAAGAAGCCGACCGTGTTGGGCTCGCGCACCAGCAGGTCGAGTGCGATCTTCACGACGTCGGCCTGCAGCTTCGCGATGCAATCGGCGCGTCCGCGCGCGGTCGCCTCGCGCACGAGGGCGGCGCGCAACACATCGGGATCGCTCGATGCGGCTTCTGCTGGTCGTGCTCCGTGTTCCTCGCAGCCGGAATCCGTGTTCGTCATGATCGCGTCCTGTCCGTCGGTCATCGACGTACGCCGGGCCGGCTTCAGCCGGCCCGCCACCGGAAATTATCCGGCAGATCGTAGGACGCCGCCATCGTCCAAAAGTCGCAGATCGCCATCGTCCGCACGTCGTGTGCCGAGGTCGCGCACACGACACACGACGCGATCGACCTCCTGCCCGATTGGAAATGCACGCACCGAAGTCCAGAGTTGCAGGGTCCAAGGGGAAAGAAAACGAAGGAGGTCAGTCATGACACGTTGGATAGCAGTACTGCTCGCCGTCGTCGGTGTGGCGGGGACAGGTCAGGCGTACGCGCAGGAGTCATCCGCGGCGGGACCCGGACCCGTCGTGGTGACGATCATTCCAGGCGGGGCGACGTTCTTCACGGAAGGCACCGACGCGAAGGGGCCGAGCTTCGGCAACTACGATCTCGGTGGCAGCGTCGCGGTCAACTTCAACCGCTACGTCGGCGTCGAGGGTGAAGTCAGCGGCGCGCTCGGCGTCACGCAGGACCTGACGCTCGCCGGCGGCACCTCGAACCTGAAGACGCCGCATCTTCTCAACTACAGCGGCAACGTTGTCGTCTCCGCAGCGAACCGGAGCTCGGTTGTTCCCTACGTCACGGCCGGCGTCGGCGGCCTGAGCGCATTCAAGACGGAATCGCTCGGCATCCTCGACAACGAGACGTTCTTCACCAGCAACGTCGGCGGCGGGGTGAACTGGTACGCCGGGCGCTGGGGCCTGCGCGGCGACTACCGCCTCATCGCGCTGAAGTCGAAAGACGACGCGCCCGCGTTCTTCGGGTCAGAGACCCGCTACGGTCATCGCGTCTACGGCGGCGTGCTGCTGAACGTCGGCCGCTGACCTTGTCGGAAGGACGAGTACGCAATGGCTAAACGGATGTTCGTGATGCTGACCGTGACGCTCGTGTTCGTCGCGGGGCTCGGCTTCGTGAAGTTCAAGCAGATCCAGACAGCCATCGCCCAGGGGGCGGCGTTTCAGCCGCCCCCTGAAGCGGTGACGACGGTCGTGGCCGAACAGGAGCGGTGGCCATCCACCCTCAACGCGATCGGGACGGTGGCGGCGGTCCGCGGCGTGACGGTCAGCGCGGACCTGGCGGGCATTGTCGAGGAGATCGTGTTCGAGTCGGGCGAGCCGGTGCGCGAGGGGCAGGTGCTCGTCGTGCTCGACACGCGGCAGGAGCAGGCGCAGATGGCTGCCGCCGAAGCGCAGCGCGTGCTCGCGCGGCTGAATTTCAACCGCATGCAGGAGCTGCTCGATCAGCAGGTAGTGTCGAAGGCGGAATACGACAGCGCCACCGCCGCGTCCCGCCAGGCGGAGGCGCGGGTCGGAGAAATCCGCGCGGCGATCGAACGGAAGACGATTCGCGCGCCGTTCGCCGGCATCCTCGGCATTCGCCAGGTCAACAAGGGGCAATACCTGGCGGGCGGCGACCCGGTCGTGCCGCTGCAGTCACTGCATCCGATCTACGTCAACTTCGGCGTGCCGCAGCAGGTGATCGCGCAGGTGCAGATCGGCCGCACCGTGCGCGTGACCGCCGAACACCTCGCCGACGCCGCGTTGTCCGGACGCATCAGCGCGATCGACTCGGTCGTGGACCCGACCACACGCAACATCCAGGTGCAGGCCACGCTCGCCAATCCCGCGGGCACGCTGCGGCCGGGCATGTTCGTGCAGACCGACATGCCGCTCGGCGCCGAGCAGCGCGTCGTCGCGCTCCCCGCCTCCGCGATCAGCTACGCGCCGTACGGCGACTCGGTCTACGTCGTCGCCGACCTGAAGGACGACAAGGGCCACGGCTACCGCGGCGTGCGGCAGCAGTTCGTCAAGCTGGGACCGGCACGCGGCGACCAGGTGGCCGTCGTCTCGGGCGTCAATCCCGGCGACGAGGTGGTGACATCGGGCGTCTTCAAGCTTCGCAACGGCGCCGCGGTGCAGATCAACAACTCGGTGAAGCCGGGCAACAACCCCGCGGCCAGGCCGGAGAACAGCTGATGACATTCACCGATCTCTTCATCAAGCGCCCCGTCCTCGCGCTGGTCGTCAGCCTGGTGATCCTCATCGCGGGGCTGCAGTCGATCCGCGCGCTGAGCGTCAGGCAGTACCCGCGCAGCGACATCGCGGTCGTGAAGGTGACGACCGCGTACGTCGGCGCGAACGCGGACCTGGTGCGCGGCTTCATCACCACGCCGCTCGAGCGCGTTATCGCGAGCGCCGAGGGCATCGACTACATGGAGTCGTCCAGCGCCCAGGCCGTCAGCACCATCACGGTGCACCTGAAGCTGAATTACGACACCAACGCGGCGCTGACGCAGCTCCAGGCCAAGGTGGCGCAGGTCAGGAACGACCTGCCGCCCGAAGCCGAGGCGCCGGTGATTCAGCTCGAGACCGCCGACAACCAGTTCGCCGCGATGTATCTCGGCTTCTCGTCGTCCGACCTCGATCAGACACAGATTACGGACTACCTCACGCGGGTCGTGCAGCCGAAGCTGAGCGCGGTCAGCGGCGTCCAGCGTGCCGACATCCTCGGCAACCGCACGTTCGCGATGCGCATCTGGCTCAAGCCCGACGAGATGGCCGCGCACGGCATTTCACCGGCGGCCGTGCGCGAGGCGCTCGCGCGCAACAACTACCTCTCGGCGCTCGGACGGACGAAGGGCTCGATGGTGTCCGTCAACCTGGTCGCCAACACCGACCTGCGCACCGCGGAGGAATTCCGTCAGCTGGTCGTCGCCGAGCAGAAGGGCGTCGTCGTACGGCTCGGCGACATTGCCGACGTCGTGCTCGGCGCGGAGAACTACGACCAGGACGTGCTCTTCAACGGCGAGTCCGCGACGTTCATCGGCATCTGGGTCCTGCCGACGGCGAACGCGCTCGACGTGATCAACCAGGTGCGTGCCGCGTTGCCCGGCATGCAGGCGCAGCTGCCGGCGGGCATGAAGCTGGGCATTCCGTACGACTCGACCGGCTACATCAAGGACGCGATCGACGAGGTGCTCAGCACGCTGACCGAAACGCTGCTCATCGTCATCCTGGTGATCTTCCTGTTCCTCGGCTCGTTCCGCTCGGTGATCATCCCGGTCGTCGCGATTCCGGTGTCGCTCGTCGGCGCCGTCTTCCTGATGATGCTCGCCGGCTTCACGATCAACCTGCTGACGCTGCTCGCCATCGTGCTCTCCGTCGGCCTCGTCGTCGACGACGCGATCGTGATGGTCGAGAACATCGAGCGTCACATTCACAGCGGCCAGCGGCCGCAGCAGGCGGCGCTCGCGGCCGCCCGCGAGCTGGTCGGCCCGATCATCGCCATGACGATCACGCTGGCGGCGGTCTACGCACCTCTCGGCATCCAGGGCGGTCTCACAGGCTCGCTCTTCCGCGAGTTCGCGTTCACGCTGGCGGGCGCGGTCATCGTCTCGGGCGTCGTGGCGCTGACGCTGTCGCCGATGATGGGCTCGCAGCTGCTGCGCCCGGCGGAGAAGCAGGGGGGCTTCGCGGCGTGGGTCAACGGGCGGTTCGATTCCGTTCGCGGCGCATACACGCGTGCGCTCGCCTCCACGCTCCGGTATCGGCCCGTCGTCCTGACGCTGTGGGTCATCGTCGCGCTCCTGACCGTGCCGTTCTACCTGTTCTCGCAGCGCGAGCTGGCGCCCGCCGAGGACCAGGGCGTGGTCTTCTCCGCGATCCAGGCGGCGCCGAACGCGACCATCGAGCAGACCAAGCTCTTCACCTCGCAGATTCTCGACGTCTACAAGTCGCTCCCCGAGACGGCCGCGACGTTCCAGTTGATCTTCCCCAACGGCGGCTTCGGCGGCATGGTGACCAAGCCGTGGAGCGAGCGGACGAAGACCGCGCAGCAGCTGCTGATGGAGTCGTACGGACCGATGTCGAAGATTGCCGGCATCCGCGCGATTCCGCTGACGCCGCCGCCGCTGCCTGGAGGCGGGGATTTCCCGGTCGATCTGGTGATCGGATCCGCGGCGGAGCCGCAGCGGCTCAACGAGATTGCCGCTCAGCTGGTGCAGAAGGCGTTCGCCTCGGGGATGTTCATCTATGCCGACTCGGACGTGAAGTTCGATCAGCCACAGGCCGAGGTCGTCTTCGACCGCGACAAGCTGCGCTCGCAGGGCGTGGACCTGAGTCAGGCGGGACGCGATCTGTCGGTGCTGCTCGGCGGCAACTACGTCAACCGCTTCAGCATCCAGGGACGCAGCTACAAGGTGATCCCGCAGATCGAGCGCGCCGATCGGCTGACGCCCGATCAGCTCTCGCACATCTACATCACGGGGTCCAACGACAAGCTCGTTCCGCTCTCGACGTTCGCGAGCCTGAAGACCACCGCCGAGCCGAGGGAGCTGAAGAAATTCCAGCAGCTCAACGCCGTGCGCATCCAGGGCGTGATTCCGCCGCCGGTGCCGCTCGACCAGGCGCTGACCTTCCTGGAGAACGAGGCGAGGAACCTCTTGCCGCAGGGCTTCACCATCGATTACGCGGGCGAGTCGCGTCAGCTCCGTACCGAAGGCGGCTCGTTCCTGACGACGTTCCTGCTGTCGGCGATGCTGATCTACCTCGTGCTGGCCGCACAGTTCGAGAGCTTCGTGGACCCGTTCATCATCCTGGCTGGCTCGGTGCCGCTGGCGCTGTCGGGCGCGCTGCTGTTCTCGTTCCTGCAGTTCACGACGCTGAACATCTACAGCCAGGTCGGGCTCATCACGCTCGTGGGGCTGGTATCGAAGAACGGGATCCTGATCGTCCAGTTCGCCAATCACCTGCAGGAAACGGGCAGGGACACGCTCGCCGCCGTCATCGAGGCGGCCGGCACGCGGCTGCGTCCGATCCTGATGACCACCGCCGCGACGGTCGTCGGACATCTGCCGCTGGTCTTCGCGACCGGGCCGGGCGCGGGCGCACGCAACAGCATCGGCACGGTGCTCGTGAGCGGAATGATCGTCGGCACCCTGTTCACCCTCTTCGTCGTGCCATCGATCTACATGCTGCTGGCGCGGCGACGCGTCGTGATGGCGGAGGCGCGGGCGCGCAGCACGCGCGTGCCGGAGCTCGCGGCGGCCGTGTCGATCGCCCTTGCCATGACGCTGATCGGAACGAGCGCCTCCGCGCAGACGGTTCCGGCGGCGGGACGGGCCGACCTTCAGGTCGACCCAACCGTGCGGCTCACGCTCGACGAAGCGGTTCGCCGCGCGGTCGAGAACAACCCCGACCTGGCGATCGTACGGCTGGAGACCGAGGTCGAGGCGGCGCACGTCGGCGAGACGCGAACGGCGTATACGCCGGTCTTCTCCACGACGTTCGGGCGCTCGGGCAACACGGCGCCTCCGTCGAACTTCCTGCTCGGCGACCGCGGCGTCGACGTCAACGACTGGTTCTCCTCGACCGGCGTCCGGCAGCGGCTGCGGCTCGGCGGCGGCACGTGGAGCGCGTCGTGGGACAGCTCGCGGACGACGACGAACAATCCGATCAGCAGCTTCGATCCGAGCGTGCAGGCCGGATTCGAGCTGGCGTTCTCGCAGCCGCTGCTGCGGGATCGGCAGGTCGATGCCGCCCGCTACCAGTACGCGATCGCCAGGCGCAGCCAGGACAGCTCCGAGCTTCGCTTTCGCGAGTCGGCGGTGCAGACGATCGCCACGGTGAAGCAGGCCTACTGGACGTTGAAGGCGACGCGCGCGAACGTGGTCGTGCAGCAGCGGTCGCTCGAGCTGGCCGGCGAACTGGCGCGGCAGACGAAGATTCGCGTCGACGCCGGCCAGATTCCGCCGCTCGACTTCGTCCAGGCCGAGGCGGAAGTGGCGCAGCGGCGCGAGAACCTGATTCGCGCGAGGACGGGCGACGAGGACGCCGAGGATCGGTTGCGACGGCTCATCATGGATCCCGCCGACGCGTCGTTCTGGCGGACGCACGTCGAGCCGATCGAGGAGCCCACGGGGCGCGGCGCTCTCCCGGACGTCGACGCCGTCGTCGAGAAAGCGCTCGGCGAGCGGCTCGACGTCGCGCGTGCGCACCTCGATCTCGCCACCGCGCAGGCCACGGTGGCATTCCTCGACAACCAGCGGCTGCCCGACGTCCGCCTCGAGACGTCTTACCGCGGCAACGGGCTCGCTGGGAGCCAGTTCATTCGCAGCGGCGGATTCCCCGGCACCGTCATCGGCGCGCGCTCGCGAAGCTTCGCCGACGCGCTCGGCCAGGCGTTCGGACCCGACTACCCGGCGTGGAGCGTTGGCGTGACGGTGAGCTACCCGATCGGCCGCAGCTTCGACGAAGCGAGCCGCGCACGGGCCGACGTCGAACGGCGGCAGACGGTTGAACGCATTTCGAGCCTGCGCCTGGAAGCCGCGGAGACGATTCGGCAGGCGGGGCGCCAGATGCGCAGCACGGCGGAGCGCATCGACGCGGCGCGCGCGGGGGCGACGCTCGCCACGCAGCGGCTCGATGCGGAACAACGGCGCTACGACGCGGGGCTGTCGACGACGTTCCTCGTCACGCAGGCACAGCGCGACCTGCTGCAGGCGCAGGTCAACCTGCTGCAGACGACGCTCGATTACGAGTCGGCGGTGGTGAACTTCGAGGCGGTGCAGCAGGCACCCGCTGGAATCACGGGCGACACGCTTGGTGTGCGCGGGGCCAGCATCGTCGCCGTTCCGACCCCGACGCCGCGCGGGCTGTTCCGGCAGGGCGTGGGGGGTGGATTCTGATCAAGATCCAAGATCCAAGCTCCAAGATCCAAATCCCAACAAGCTCCAAAGGTTGAAGTTTTGAGCTTGGATCTTGGAACTTGGAGCTTGGAGCTTGGAGCTTTTTATTGCGCGGCCGCGGCGCGCGGCCGCCCGCCCGGCCAGAACTCTTTCCCGTCGTCCCTGACGGCCTTCATCCAGAGCGCGCCCGGACGGCCGTCCTTCATCGGGTGGCCGGTGATGGTGAGCTTCGTGCCGAACTTCAGGTCCGCCGGACGCACGCCGTTGCGCAGCAGCGTCGTCGGCCCCTCCGCCTCGAAGCCCCACGTCGTCACCGAGCCGTCCTTGTTCGTCACGTCCACGAGCAGCCACGAATGCGGGTTCGTGTACTGGAACTCCTTCACGGTCCCCTCGAGGGTGACCTCCTTCTGATCGTCGAACATCACCGCGGAGTGATGCGCCTCGAGGCGCAGCGGCAACGCGACGAGCAGGGCCGCGCCGATCAACGTGAGAGTGCGACCGATCATTTCGAAGGCTCCTTCGGCTTGTCGTCGAACGTGAAGTCCTTGTAGTTGGTGCTGCCGTCCGGCGTCTTGAACACGTCGTTGTTCGGGTTCTCGTTGCAGTTCCAGTAGCGGATGCGCAGGCTCTTGTCGTCGTTCGGCACCTGGTTGTAGCGCCGCTCGATGTACCACGGCTCGCTGTAGAGCGCCGGATCGTAGATCCACACGTCGGCCTTCACCGTCGTCGGGTTGATCTTCTGCCAGATCTCGACCGTCTCCATCTTCTCGCTCTGCACCGGCTGGTTGCGGCCCATCGACCGCTCCATCAGCTGGTTCGTGTGGATGACGAGCTTCGGCCCGTCCCAGAAGCCGATCGAGTCGCCGTAGTAGAGCGGATAGCGTTCGTCGACCGGCGGATGATCGCGGCCGTCGGTGTAGACGCGGCGGACGTTGTTCACCGTCTCGGAGGTGAGCCACGTCTCCTCCGGCCGGACGATGAACTCGCGCAGGAACGGGATGACGAGCCAGCGCGGGTACCCGGGCGGTCCGCACTGACTGAGGTTCTCGTCGTACTCGATGCCGCTCTTTTCGTTGTCGGCGCCCTGCTTGAGCGCGGCCTGCGCGGCCGCGGTCAGCTTCGGTGCGACGCCGCCAGGGCCGGGCGAAAAGAAGTTGCCGCCGCCCGACGCCATCCAGAGGCCCGACCAGTCGGGCAGCTGCGCGAAGGCGGGCTGGCGTCCGCCGCCCGGCGCGGCTTTTTTGAGGGCGGCGTAGAACTCCGATGCGGACGCGTATTTGGTGCCCATCGCCAGCATTCGCCGGAATTCGTCGGGCGCCTGACGATTTGCCTGCGCAAAGGCGGTCGTCGCGGTTGCAACGATGAGCAACCCCGACAGCGTGAGGGCCAAGCGTGTTATTGCCATAAATCGTTGCGAATTATAAGCTACCCGCCACTGAGAGGTTTAGTGATGGCGAAGAACGGATCCGTTGATCGTCGAGACTTCCTGAAGAGTGCGGCAGTGACCGGCGCGGCCCTCGTGGGCAGCGCTGCCGGCGCGGATGGCCAGACGGTGCCTCCGGCCCCGGCCGCCGCCGCTCCCGCGAGCGCCCCCGTCGCGCCGCGCGAGGCGGACCCGTCGCCCGAAGTTGACGTCGTCACCACGGATCGCCCCGGCGGCGACTTCATGGTCGACGTCCTGAAGTCGCTCAACATCGAATACATCGCCGCCAATCCCGGCTCGAGCTTCCGCGGCATCCACGAATCGATCATCAACTACGGCAACAACACGGCCCCCGAGTTCATCACCTGCTGCCACGAGGAATCGTCCGTCGCCATGGCGCACGCCTACTCGAAGGTCGACGGCAAGCCGATGGGCGTGCTCGTGCACGGCACCGTCGGGCTGCAGCACGCGTCGATGGCGATCTATAACGCCTACTGCGACCGCGTGCCGATCGTCGTCATGGCCGGCAACTCGCTCGACGCGACGATGAGACGGCCCGGCGTGGAATGGGCGCACAGCGTGCAAGACGCCGCGGCGATGGTGCGCGACTACATCAAGTGGGACGACCTGCCGTGGTCGCTGCCGCACTACGCCGAGTCCATGGTGCGGGCCTACAAGATTGCGACGACTCCGCCGATGATGCCCGTGATGATCGTGCTTGACGGCGGCCTGCAGGAAGATCCGATCTCGGAGGAAGTCAAGTCGCGGCTGCGCATCCCGAAGCTGACGCTGACCTCGCCGCCGCAGGGTGAGGCCGGTGCGGTCGCGGAAGCGGCGCGGCTGCTCGTCAGCGCGCAGAACCCGGTAATCATCGCCGACCGCCTCGCGCGAACGCCGATGGGCATGGCGCATCTCATCGAGCTCGCCGAGCTGCTGCAGGCGCCCGTGATCGATCAGGGCGGCCGCATGAATTTCCCGTCGCAGCATCCGCTCAACCTGTCGAACGGCGGCCGCGGGCTGCTCGGCAACGCGGACGTCGTCCTCGGCCTCGAACTGAACGACTTCTGGGGGACGGTCGACTCGTTCCGCGATTCGCTCGTCCGGAGCTCGCGCCCGCTGACCAAGCCCGGCACGAAGTTGATCAGCATCACGGCCGGCGATCTGTTCATGAAGGCCAACTACCAGGACTTCCAGCGCTACCCGGAAGTCGATATCGCGATGGCCGCGGATGCCGAAGCGACGATGCCGTCACTCATCGAGGCGGTCAAGCGCGCGATGACCGGCGACAAAAAGACGGCGTTCGAGGCGCGCGGCAAGCGCTACGCGGAACAGCGCGCCAATGCGTACGACCGTTCACGCGCCGACGCCGCGGTGGCGTGGGACGCGAGCCCTGTCAGCACCGCGCGGTTGAGCGCGGAGCTCTACAACGTGATCAGGAACGAGGACTGGTCGCTGGTGTCGGCGAGCGGCAACACGAGCAACTGGGACAAGCGCCTCTGGAAGTTCGAGAAGCACTATCAGTGGCTCGGCGGCTCCGGCGGCGCGGGCGTCGGCTACGGCGCTCCGGCGTCGGTCGGCGGCGCGCTGGCGAACAAGAAGCACGGACGCCTCTCGGTCTCGATTCAGGGCGACGGCGACTTCATGTACGCGCCGGGCGTCTGGTGGACGGCGGCGCATCACCGGATCCCGCTGCTGGCGGTGATGCACAACAACCGCGCGTATCACCAGGAAGTGATGCACCTGCAGCGCATGGGCAACCGGCACAACCGCGGCGTCACGCGGGCGCACATCGGGACGACCATCGAGGATCCGAACATCAACTACGCGCAGATCGTGAAGGGGATGGGCGTCTACTCCGAGGGACCGATCAGCAACCCGAACGATCTCGGCCCCGCGCTCAAGCGCGCGCTCGACGTCGTCAAGAAGGGCGAGCCGGCGCTGGTCGATGTCGTCACGCAGCCGCGGTGAGGGCGCGATGAAGAATCAAATCCTGTTCACCTTCGCGTTCGCCTGGGCCGCCGCCGTGGTCTGCGCATGGGGAGTCCCCGTGGCTGTGGCCGCTGCGGCGGGTCCGCTCGCTGCTGGCGCCGGCGAGCAAGCGGCGCCCGCCCCACGTACGGAAGCTGCGCAGACTGCGAACGCGCCTGCCGGCAACGCCGCGAACGGGCGCAAGCTGTTCGTCAGCTTCGGCTGCTATCAGTGCCACGGCTACGAAGCGCAGGGCGGGAGCGCCGGGCCCCGGCTCGCGCCGCGGCCGATTGCCTACGCGCAGTTCATGAAGTACGTGCGGCATCCCACCAACGAGATGCCGCCGTTCACCGAGAAGATCGTCAAGGATGCGGAGCTCACCGACATCCACGCGTTCCTGCGCGCGCAGCCGGCTGCGCCGGACGTCGACAAGATTCCACTGCTGAAGCAGTAAGGCGGACCTGCAGGTCCGCCTCTACGATTGGACGCCGTGAGGATCGGACGTAGAGGCGGACCTTCAGGTCCGCCTACCGCGGCGGCGTCACGCCAGGAAACCACTTGAAGCCGAGCTCGCGAACGTGCTCGACGTCGTTGCCGTTTCCTTCGAAGCAGGCGTGCTCCCACGTTTCCTCGCTGCGCCCGCGCCGCAGCGGCAGCCGCATCTTCCACGGCCGCGTGAAGACGGTCGGATCGTCGATGGTGACCTCGTAGTCGATGACGTTGGCCGCCGCGAGCGTGAAGCGCTCGACGACGTGCACGTTCTCGCTGAAGAAGTTCCCCACCTGGTCGAGCCAGTTCTTGCCGGTGATGCCGGTGACGTCGACGACGAGCGTGTTGCCCTCCCAGTGGCCGCGTGAATTGCCCATCCACTGCTTGACGGCGGGTGACACGTGCGGCATCGCGGCGTCGAGCGGGATCGACCGGTAATAGTGCGCGAAGTTGAACGACATCAGCACGTAGCCCGGCGCCTGGATGATCTCGAACCCGCCGCGTGTCGTCGCGCGCGGCACGGTGTAGAGGCAGAAGGTCTGCGGATCGGTGTAGAGGCGCTCTTTCTCGCCCGGCCAGCCGCGCGCCAGCCCGGCGCGAATCTCGTTGCGCAACGCGAGCGCCCACGGCTGATACGGAACCTTGCCGCCAGGCGGATCGGAGATGTAGGTCTCCTCCGGCGGGCTGCTCACGTCCACGTAGTCGTGCTCTTCGATGTCGTCGCCGCCGTTCGGGCCGCCCCACGCGCCCTGCAGGTCCGGCGTGCCGTCGGCCAGACGCGGCGGGTTGAACGGTGGAAGCGTCGCCAGCTCTTTCAGCCAGCTCGGGGAGCCCTTCTGTTTCTGCGCATCGCGCGCGTAGAGGCCCTGCCCCTCGACCGCGCTCGGGGCCAGCGCCACGAGGCAGAGCAGCAGCATGCGGAGTGACGGTTTCACGGCGCCAATTGTCGCACCGGTCGGACCTCGACGCTCCCTTCTCGTGCAGGAGGAATTTTCGCCGCGATCTGCAGCGCTTCGTTCAAGTCGCGCGCCTCGACCAGGTAAAAGCCGGCCAGCTGCTCTTTCGTCTCCGCGAACGGGCCGTCGGTGATCGCCACCTTCCCGTTGCGCACGCGGACCGTCGTCGCCGTTTCGACCGGCTGCAGCGCTTCGGCCGCGACCAGCAGCCCGCTCTCGCGAAAGCCGCTGCCGCACGCGAGGCACTCGCTGTCGGGGACGGTGTGCAGCTTGTCCTTCTCCATGTAGACCAGGCAGAGATATTTCATACAGCTCCTGAAGGTGCGGCTGAAGCCGGACCCTACCGAGACTTGCTACGACGACAGCTCTGCGAGACGCCGCTCGATGAGCCGCCGTTCGGGCTCCTGACGAGTGAGCGCCAGCGCGCGCTGGAAGGAGGCGCGCGCCTCCGACGTCCGTCCGAGCCGGCGGCACAGTTCCGCGCGCGCCGCGTGCGCCAGCCTGTAGTCGCGCAGCTCGCCGCGCGCGAGAATGCGGTCGATGATTGCCAGGCCCGCCTCCGGACCGTCACGCATCGCCACGGCGACCGCTCGATTCAGCTCGATGACGGGCGACGGCGTCATGCCCATCAGCACTCCATAGAGTCCGACGATCTCGTTCCAGTCGGTCGCGGCCGCGGTCGCTGCCTCCGCATGGACCGCCGCGATGGCCGCCTGGATGGCGTACGGCCCGCCGCGTCCCGACGAGAGCGCCTCCTGCACCAGCCGCGATCCATCCGCGATCTGATCGCGGTTCCAGAGCGAGCGATCCTGGTCTTCGAGCAGGACGACTTCACCGCCTGCGGAGGTGCGCGCCGCACGACGCGAGTCGTGGAGGAGCATCAGCGCGAGCAGCCCCTGCGCCTCGGGCTCCGGCAACAGCTCGACGAGGAGGCGCCCGAGGCGGATTGCCTCGCCCGATAAGTCATGCCGCGTCACCCGTTCCCCGGACGAGGCCGCGTAGCCCTCGTTGAACACGAGATAGATGACACGCAGCACCGCGTCGAGACGC
This sequence comes from Vicinamibacterales bacterium, assembly GCA_035571515.1. GTDB lineage: Bacteria > Acidobacteriota > Vicinamibacteria > Vicinamibacterales > UBA2999 > Gp6-AA40. The sequence continues at coordinate 92,378 of DATNCQ010000052.1, read as the reverse complement.
TCGGGCAAGTCCGCCCGGGCGGGCACTTCGTACGGGATGCGTGCATCGCGGATCTTCCCTTTCGCCCGGACGATCCGCTGCGCCAGCGTCGGCGCCGGCGTCAGGAACGCCTGCGCGATCTCCTCCGTCGTCAGCCCGCACACCTCGCGCAGCGTCAGCGCCACCTGCGCATCGGCGGCGAGCGCGGGATGGCAGCAGGTGAAGATCAGGCGGAGCTGATCGTCCTCGACGCTCTCGTGGTCCGCCCATGCCGCCGTGTCGTACACCGCCACGTCCGCCTTCTCGCCCACCTCGTCCAGCGCGTCGAACCGCCTGCGCCGGCGCACGGCGTCAATCGCCTTGAAGCGGCCGGCGGACACGAGCCACGCGCGGGGATTGGCGGGAACGCCGTCGCGCGGCCACTGCTCGAGCGCCGCCCTGAACGCGTCGTGCAGCGCTTCTTCCGCGTGGTCGAAGTCGCCCAGAAGCCGGATGAGCGTCGCCAGGACGCGCCTCGACTCGGATTGATAGACCGCCTCGATGGTCTGCTGGATTGAATCGGTCGCCACCGCGACCGATCAAACCACAAACGCCCAACTTCAAGCACCAACCACCAACCATCAACTCCCAACTCCCAACTCCCAACTCCCCACGACCAACGACCAAAGACCAACGACTAACTGCCCGCAGGCACCGCTTCGCAGTTCACCATCCACGGAATCCCGAACCGATCCTCCGTCATGCCGAAGCCGACCGACCAGAACGTCTGCTGGAAGGGCATCTCGGGCACCCCACCTTCAGCCAGCTCGTTGAAGATCCGCTCGCCGTCTGCGAACGTCTTCGGCGCGATCGACACGTAGATGCCTTGCGGCTTCTCATACCGGTCGGGCGTTGCGTCGGACCCCATCAGCGTGGCGCCGTCGACTTTCAGCGTGACGTGCATGACGAGGCCGTACTGGTCGGGCGAAACGCTGTCCTTCATCTGCGACTCGCCGAACGTCTGCAGGAACTCGATCTTGCCGCCGAAGCAGCGCTCGTAGAACCGGAACGCCTCGGCGCAGTTGCCGTTGAAGTTCAGATAGGGGGTGAACATCACTTCCTCCCGAAATGCTGCTTTTCCTGTTCGACGACGTCCGCCGGGGCGTTCGGGAAGTCCTCGATCTCGAAGTACTGCCGGATCTCGACTTCCGGTTCGCGGCCCGCGTTGGGCAGCTGTGCGAACGGAATCTTCTTCGCCCACTCGATGGCCTCGGCCTTCGACTTGACGTTGATGATCCAGTAACCCGCGATCAGCTCCTTGGTTTCGGCGAACGGGCCGTCGGTGACGACGACCTTGCCGTTCTTGAGCCCGACCCGGGCGCCCTTGGAGCTCGCCTGGAGGCCCGCGCCGTCCACCATCACGCCGGCGTCGATCAGCTGCTGGTTGTACTGTCCCATCGTGGCGAGCTCCTGCGCGGTCGGCATCACGCCCGCTTCGGTGTTCTTGTCGGCCTTGACGATCATCATGAATCGCACGTTGTTTTCTCCCTTCACCCGGCTAGTCGAACGCGAGTGACCGGAATCGACAGCCCGTCCGAAGACTCCGGGCTGGGCAGGACCCCAGATGGGCCGGCTAAAGCCGGCCCCTACGCGCACGTACGTAGGGGCCGCCTTCAGGCGGCCCCGCCACGGGCCCGGGGGTCGAATTCCGCGCGGCCCGTTCGACAAGCCAGCAGAAGGAGATATCACGATGAGAACCAACACAGGGCTATGGATTCTTCAGGGACTGCTGGCGGCGCTGTTTCTCTTCGCGGGCGGCGTGAAGCTGGTGCTGCCGGTCGAGGCGATGCAGCAGGGTCCGGTCGCGCTTCCCGGGCCGTTCCTCCGCTTCATCGGCGTCTGCGAGGTGACCGGCGCCGTGGGCCTCGTCCTTCCGTGGCTGCTGCGGATTCGTCCCCGCCTGACGCCGCTCGCCGCTGGCGGCCTGATCGTCATCATGGTTGGCGCCACCGTCATTACCGCGTCGAGCGGCCCGGTCGCGCCCGCGCTGTTCCCGCTCGCCATCGGCGGGCTGTTGACGGTCGTCGCCTGGCAGCGCACACGTTGTACTGTGTGATGGGTGCCCATCGACGCGAAGCTCGCCGAGCAGCTCTATCGCCGGGCGCACGCCGAGCGGTGGCGTGTGCCCCGCGACCGCTTCGCTGAAGCGCTGGAGCCGGGCGCGGAACGCGGCGCCGATGTTCGCGCCCTGCACCTCGAAGACCTGGCGCTCGCGTGCGGCTGCGCAGCCGGCGACGAGGCGGCGTGGGAACACTTCATCCGCGAACACCGCCCGGTCTTGTATCGCGCCGCTGACGCGCTCGATCCCACCGGCGGCGCCCGCGACCTCGCCGATGCAATCTACGGCGAGCTGTTCGAGCGCTCCCTGTTCAGGTACTTCCACGGACGCAGCAGCCTCTCGACCTGGTTGAGGGCGATCCTGGCTCAGCGCCACGTCGATCGCCTGCGCGCCGGCCGGCGGCTGGAGCCGTTGACCGCTGATGAATCCCGCGCGTCCCGCTCCGGGGCCGCCGAAGCGGGCCCCTACCAGACCGTACCGGTTGAAGGCCGCCCTCACGATGCCGAGCGGCCTCGATATTTCGTCGTCATGCGGGATGCACTCACCCGCGCCGTCGCGAACCTCCCGCCGCGCGACCGGCTCCGACTCGCCTGTTACTATGCGCAGGAGTTGACGCTTGCCGAGACCGGGAGGCTGCTGGGCGAGCACGAGGCGACCTGCTCGCGCCAGCTGGCGCGCACGCGCAAGGTGCTGCGACGCGATATCGAGGACGCGCTGAGAACCGATGGCCGCCTGAACGCGGCCGAGATCGCGGAGTGCGTGGCGTCGGTCAGCGAGGATGCGGGGCCGCTCGACCTGCGGGAGCTGCTGCATGCGGATGAGCCCGTGGCGGTACGCAAGAAATCTCCCGCGGATCGTTCAACGTTGAGAGAAATCTAGGCGTGTATCAACTGATGTACTGCGAATCACGACAGCCCTTCGAAGACATTTCAGCCGGCCGCGACATCGGAGCGGCCGACAGTGCCGTGGGAAGGACAGGCCAGTAGGTGAACTGTCTCGACGCGGAAACGCTCGCCACGTGGTTCGACGGCGGCCTGAAGGGCGCCGCCCTCGAGGACGTACGCGCGCACGTCGCCGGGTGCGACCGCTGCCAGATGCTGCTCGGCGCGATGGCCCGGACGCGCGCCGCGGTGCCGGCGCCTGCGGCCGACCGCGCAGGCTCCTTCGCCGGGGCTTCGGAGCCCAGGCCGCGGCGCTGGCTTGCCTGGGCCGTGCCGCTGGCAGCGGCGGCAACCGCGATCGCCGTGTGGGTGGCGATTCCGGAGCAGCGAAGCGTCCCCGTCCCGACACCGGCGGCTGCGCCGGCGACACCTGTGGCTGCGCCGGCGGAAACGCAGCAGGCAGCGCCGTCATCAGCCGCGCCGCCGTCCGCCGAAACGCGTGAGGCTGCGCCCCGGTTCGCGGCACCGCCGGCGGGGACACGTCAGTCGGCTCAGGCGCCCGCGCCCGCGACGCCGCCGCCGGCAGTCGTGCCGGGCTCGACGCAGGGCGCCGCACCGTCGCCCACTGCGCTTCGCAAGCAGGAGGAGGCGGCGAACGACGCTGCGCGGCAGGCGCCGCAAAGCCTGCAGGAGGCCGTTGCGCTGCGTGCGCCCGCGGCCGCGCGGGTGTCACCATCGTGCGGCGCGGAGTGGACCGCACCGCCGGCCGTCGCCGCGGGTCCGCTGACGGCGAGCTCCGGGCCCTCGATGGCGGTCTGCTGGATGGTCGGCCGCGCGGGCACCATCCTCCGTTCGACGGACCATCAGAGCTGGCAGCGCGTGAACTTCCCCGAGATGACGGACCTCTCGGCGGTCCTGTCGACCAGCGCGCAGGACGCCACCGTATCCAGCGCCGACGGACGCACCTGGACCACCTCCGATGGCGGCATGACCTGGGTCCAGCGGTAGCCCCCTTCGCGCTTGCGCTACGGGGGGGCAAGCCTTCGCTGGCTTCAGGCGAAGGCTTGCAAGAAATCCGCGCGGCTCCGTTCTACGGGAAAGGAGCCACACCATGCCCTCACGTCTCTTCTTTGCCGCGCTGCTCGTCGCCACGAGCATCGGGGTGACCGCGCGGCCCGCCGCGCAGCCTGCCCCGCAGCAGAACGCCTCGACGACGACGCTCGACGACCAGGCGGAGCTGGCGGTGACCGTCTACAACTCGGACCTGGCGCTCGTGCGCGACGTTCGCAACGTGCAGCTCGCGCGCGGCACGTCGGACCTGCAGTTCATGGACATCGCCGCTACCGTCAACCCCGCGACCGTCCATTTCCGATCGCTCACCGAACCCGGCCGCGTCAGCGTGCTCGAACAGAACTACGAGTACGACCTGCTCGAGCCCGACAAACTGCTCCGCAAGTACGTCGGGCGGGAGGTGACGCTCGTGCGGACGCGAACGGACGGCGGCACTTCTCGAGACGAGGACGTGAAGGCGCGCCTCATCAGCTACAACTCGGCGCCGGTCTGGGAAATCGGCGGCGAGATCGTGACCGGCATGCCCGCCACGCACATCCGCTTCCCGGAGCTGCCCGGCAACCTCTTCTCGCACCCGACGTTGATCTGGACCCTCGACAACACGGGCGGCACGCGCCACCGCGTCGAGGCCTCGTACCTCGCGCGCAGCCTCTCCTGGATCGCGGACTACGTCCTGACGGTCGCGCGCGACGAGAAGACCGCCGACGTCGACGGCTGGGTGACCGTCACGAACAACAGCGGCACCTCGTTCCGGAACGCGCAGCTGCAGCTGGTCGCTGGTGACCTGAATCGCGTGAAGCAGGAGATCCGCGGCCTGCAGGAGGGCGTTGCGCTGCGAGCGCCGGCCGCCGCGCCGCAGATGTCACAGGAGGCGTTCTCCGAATATCACCTCTACACGCTCGCGCGGAAGACGACCGTCAACAACGCCGAGACCAAGCAGGTGAGCATGCTTGGCGCGACCGCCTTCCCCGTCCAGAAACGCTATGTCGTCGATGGCAACTACGCGTATTACCGCAGCGCGCAGCGGACCGGCGCGCCCATCAAGGATGACGTCGAGGTGTTCTATCAGTTCCGCAACGAGGAGAAGGCGGGGCTCGGCATGCCGATGCCTGCCGGCACGGTGCGTGTGTATCAGGCCGATTCGAAGGGCGGCCTGCAGTTCGTCGGCGAAGATCGCATCGGCCACACCCCGAAGGACGAGACGATCAACCTGAAGATCGGCAACGCCTTCGACATCGTCTGCGAGCGCAAGCAGGTGGACTTCGAGCGGATCGCGAACGACGTCTATGAGTTCGGCTACCAGGTCACGTTGCGCAACCACAAGGACATCGCGGTCACCGTCGAGGTCAATGAGCCGATCGGGGGCTCGTGGCGGATGCTCAATTCGACACATCCGTTCGAGAAGACCGCCGCCTTTGCCGCGCAGTTCAAGGTACCGGTGGCCGCGAACGGCACGTCCACACTCGATTACCGGGTGCGGGTCACGTACTGATGGTGGCCGGTAGGGGTCCGGATTTCGGGGTCCGGATTCCGGGATCCGGGATCCGGGATCCGGGATCCGGGCACGTGTTATAACGATCGGCGAGGTAGTTCGATGAGAGTCCTTCTGGCGGCGATTCTCGTGGCGGTCGGCGTCTCACCGGCCTTCGCGCAGCAGCGCGGCGTCTTCATCGGCGTCGACGACGACCCGACGCTCGGCAGCGCGGACGCGAAGGTCCTGATGATCGAGTTCGGCGACTACCAGTGCCCGTCGTGCCGGATGTTCTGGAAGGACGTCGAGCCGCGGCTGAAGAAGGAGTACATCGACACCGGCAAGGTGAAGCTCGTCTTCCGCGATTACCCGATCGTCCAGATTCACCCCGAGGCGCTGCTCGCCGCGGAGGCCGTCGACTGCGCCGGCGAGCAGAACAAGTACTGGGAGTATCACGACAAGGTGTTCCGCGAGCAGTACAACAAGGGTGACGACCTCGTGCGCTTCAAGGCCGCCGACCTGAAGAAATGGGCGAAGGACACCAGGCTCGATCAGGCGAAGTTCGACCAGTGCCTTGATTCAGAGAAGTACAAGGGCGAGATATTGAAAGACAAGGCCGACGGCGATGCCGTCAGCGTTCAGGGGACGCCGACGTTTTTCATCAACGGCCGCGTCATCGGCGGCGCGCAACCGTACCCCGCCTTCAAGACGCTCATCGACGATCTGCTGAAACAGTAGGGAGAGCGTACGTGGGGCGGGTCCCGCGCGCGCTACGGAATCCACGCACGCGCGGACCCGCCAGATGGACCCGCCAGATCGATCTACGGCATCCTGGACGACGTATACGCGACGATCGCGATCATGTCGTCGAGCGTCAGGTTCTTCACCACCGGCTGCATCATCGCCGACCACGCGCCGTGCCGCGCGCCGTCCTTGAAGTCGTACAACTGGCGGAACGTGTAGATGGCCGAGCGGCCGGCGACCGGCGGCACCGGGCCGATGCCGCGGAGATCGTTGCCGTGGCAGATGGCGCACTGCACCGTCCTGCCGTTGCCGCCCGTGGTGACCAGCGCTTCACCCTTCTTGAGGCTCCCCGGCGGCACGTACGTCGTGAAGCCGATCCGCCAGTCGCGCAGCGTCGTCAGCACCGGGTCGTCGGGCACTTCGATGATGCGCTGGCCGATCGGTTCCATTCCCTCGCCGGCGCCGACGATCGGCGCGAGCACCCAGCTGCCCTGCACCTTCGTCTTCGGGACCGTCGCGGCCTCGGTCACCTTGTAGCGCTGCTGCGCGAGCTTGTTCTTCGCGAAGTACTGATACGCCTCGCGCACTTCGGCGTCGGTCGTCGGCATGATGGCGGCGATCATCCCCGAGTGCGGCAGGATGTCGGGAACGGTGCTGCGGCGCGTGCCGTTCTTGAAGTCGGCGATCGTCTGCATGAAGTACGCCTCGGGGAGGTTCGAGACGTTCGCGTTCTCGGGCTTGCCCCACCCGGTCGGCAGATGGCAGTAGCCGCACGCCCACACCTGCGGCTTGCGCCCCTGGCCGACGATGGGCGGCATCGCCGGGTGATCCTCCGGATGCCAGTCGGGCGGCGAGAAGAAGTCGCGGATCTGCGTCAGCGTATAGGTGACGGTGCTGTTCGGCACGCGCATCCGCTCGCCCTTCTCCGGCGGCGCGACGTAGTCCGGCAGGTTGACTGGATACGCCCAGTACGGCGGCGGGAAGCCCGCGGCGTTGATGTCGGCCTTCGGATTGAGTTTGGCGGGACCCGAAAGGCCGTTGGCGGAGCCCACCGCCTGTGCGGCCACGATCGCAGCGGAGACGAGAAGAACAGCTGTGATCGCGATCGCGACGCGGATGAAATGCTTCATGGTTTTCGAGTCTAGAACCCGCACTTTCGCGTTGTCAATGAAGCCTGCCGCTACTTTGCGCCCCGCGGCTGACGTTAGATTCCATCGGAACATTGACCTTCCGCTCGGCGTATCCTCCATCCAGACAGGAGGAAAGCAGATGGCGCGACGAAAGGCAGCTCTGACCCTCGCCGTCACTCTCGCGGCGATCGTCCTCTTGATCGTGACGATGCCGTCGTGGCCTGCGGCTCAGGCGCCTCCGTTCGAGTCGAAATACTTCTCGTCGTACGCGCGCGCCCACCGCATCACGATTCGCCGCAACGGCAGCCTCGTGACGACGTTCGACGTTCCGGTGGGCGTTTACCTCAGCGTGTACTCGGAGCAGCGACCGGTGCGAACCGCGCAGGAGGGCCGCGTCGAATTCCATGGCAACGTTGAGATACGGACGCTGCCGCGGGCTGACGTGCAGCGTCCCGGGCCGGGCGATTCGGAGCTGATGATGTTGCAGGCGCCGCTCGTCATCGCCGCGCAGAACGTCGATGTCGTTTCCGAGACGGTGATCCCGTAGCGGTTCGCGCATTCCTTTCGCATCACGCCACAGGGGCGTACATCGTCATCCGACCTGACAGAAGTGTGGTTGACGCCACGCGCCTCAGCTAAAGCGGGCCCGCGACACGAGCCCAGCCAGCGAATGGCTGGATTCTTGCCCTGCGATGTACGCAAGCCATGCTCACCAATACGTCGACCCGGCTGACGGTGATCACGCTCATCCTCACCCTCTTCGTGTCGGCCGCGTCTGCCGAGTCCGCGGCGCGCCGTCGCGCGCGCCCCATGGCGATGACGGCGACCGCGTACTGTCTTCGCGGCCTCACCTCGACCGGCGGCGACGTACGTCCCGGCATCGTGGCGGCCGATCCGCGCGTCCTGCCAATGGGATCGCGCATCCGCATCCGGGACTCCCGCGGCGGCAATGGCGCATATGTCGTCGACGATCAAGGCGCCAACGTGAAGGGGCGCCGCATCGACATCTTCATGACCAGCTGCGCTCAGGCGAAGAGGTTCGGACGCCAGCGCGTCATGGTCACCGTCGAGCAGATCGGCCCTTCCGTTCGCAGCACCCGCTGAACACCCCCGAGTGCCTCCCGCGTGTAGGATGTGCCCCCACGCGAAGGGAGATTGAAGGTCTAACCGCGCGCGCCTCGGGGTGCTCCAGGGACGGCCGACGCTGCTGCTGGAAGAGCAATCCCACCCCGTTTTCGTGCAGCCGCCGGCGTCGCGCTGAGCGCCCGGCGCACCTATAATCACTCGCGTCTCAGGAGGTGCAGGATTCCTCCCGACGTAGCGAGGCCGCGATGAAACGCGTATTGCCGCTCTCCGTGTCTCTGTGTCTCTGTGGCCTGTATCTGTGGACGGCGCAGCCTCGGGTGCTCGCGCAGGCGCCGAAGGGGACGATGCACGTCCACCACGTGCACCTGAACTCCGTCGATCCCGCCAAGGCGGCGGCGTACTACCCGAAGCCGTTCGCACTCACCGCCACGAAGACGACGTTCAACGGCTACGAGGCGGTGAAGACCGGCAACGTCTACCTGCTGTTCACGAAAGTGTCGGCGCCCCCGCAGAACGAGCTGACGGGGCCGCAGACCTCCGTCTGGCATTTCGGCTGGAACACGCCGGACTCCCGCAAGTACGACGAGAACTTCCGGAAGATGGGCCTGCAGATCGCGCAGATGTGGGACGCCGCCGACGGCAAGCTGGTGGACATGTCGAGCGACACGCTGCCGGGGCTGCCGACGCAGGAACAGATCCTCGAGATGCGCGCCAAGGGCGTGCAGCCGACGCGCGAAGGCGGCTTCGGCTACCTGCGCGGGCCCGACGGCATCATGATCGAGAACGCGCAGGCGGGGACCGTCGAGCGCTTCAATCACATCCACATGTATCACGAGCATCCGATCTGCGCGATGCAGTGGTACATCACGCACCTCGGCGCAACGCTGCCACAGGGACGCGGCGGCGCGCCCGGAACGCTGCCGGCCGGCGAGTGCAAACAGCTCTACGCGCCGCCGACGTGGCCGTCGTTCGCGAAGACCGGCTTCGTCCGGGATCCGGCCGGCGCGGTGTTCTTCGACGACATCTCGATTTCAATCCGCCCCTGGCCGGGCGGTGGCCTCGTCAGCACGCGCGGCCACCTCGTCGATCATTGGGCGCTGAGCGTCGGCGATCTCGATTCGACCGTCACCCGCCTGAAGGGCGAAGGCGTCAAGTTCCTCGAAGAGATTCATCCGTGGGGCAACATGCGCGCGGCCATGATCGAAGGGCCGGATCGCATCGCCATTGAGCTCGTGGAGGTCAAATAGCCATGAAGAAGAACATCCTGCGAACGCTGGCGCTGCTCGTCGGCGCCGGCCCGGCGATGGTCTCGGCGCAGGCGCCGAAAGACGCGGTCGTGGTGAGCGATGCCGACATCAAGGCGGTCCTGAAGATGGCGGCCGACACCAAGCGCACGATCCCCGACAACACGCTGCGCGTGATCGACATGGGGACGTATCAGCTGGGCGTCGCGGTGGTCGCCCGCGGGAAGCTGGCGCCGGCGCCGGCAGCCGCCGCGCCCGCGGCGGCGCCCGCCAATGCGCAGCCTCCCTGCGGACAGCAGCGAGCCGGCGCCACCGGGCCGAACGGCATCTTTCACGACAGCACGTCCGAGACCTACATCGTGACCTCTGGCAGCGGAACGCTGATCACCGGCGGGACGATGGTCAACGGCCGCCGCTCGCCCGCCGACAGCGAGGTGACGACGATCCTGAACGGGCCGTCGTGCAACGGCACGATGGTGGGCTACACCAGCCGCGTCATCAACGTCGGCGACATCATCGTCATCCCGGAAGGGGTGCCGCACGGCTTCTCGGCGATCCCGGACCACGTCACCTATCTGAGCGTGCGCCCCGACCTGAAGAAGGTCCTGCAGAAGAACTACGTGAACCCGGCGCTCGCCGCGAAGCAGCGGACGGCCGCTGGCACTGCCGGAGCTGTGGCGACCGCCGGCACGCGCCTGCCAACCTTCGAGGTCGATCGCGGCTGGCCGAAGGTCCCCGCGCAGTGGAAGCTCGGCGACGTCTCGAGCTTTTCCGTAGACGCGCAGGACCGCGTCTGGGCGCTGCATCGCCCGCGCACGCTGATCAAGCCTGAAGACGTGCCGAAGCGCGCGCCCGCGGTGATGGTGTTCGATCAGGCCGGCAACTACATCAAGAGCTGGGGCGGCGATGGCCAGGGCTATGAGTGGCCGCAGCGCGAGCACGGCATCAACATCGACAGCAAGGGCTTCGTCTGGATCACCGGCAACAACTGCCCGACCAACGGCATCGCCAACCTGAAACATGTCGCCGACGATCAGATCCTGAAGTTCACGCAGGACGGCAAGTTCGTCATGCAGATCGGCCACAGCAACCAGAGCAAAGGAAACGCGGACACGACGAACGTGCATCGCGCCGCCGACGTGCAGTACAACGCGCGCACCAACGAGCTGTTCGTCGCCGACGGCTACGGCAACCATCGCGTCATCGTCTTCGACGCCGACACGGGCAAGTTCAAACGCCTTTGGGGCGCGTTCGGCGGAAAGCCCGTGGACGATGACCACTGCGAGGTCGTGACGCCGAAGGAGTTCCCGGCGGGCGACGGGCCGAAGAACTTCAGCATCGTCCACGCGATCCGCCTGTCAAAGGACGGCATCGTCTACGTGGCCGATCGCGAAAACCGCCGCGTGCAGTCGTTCACGGCCGACGGCAAGTTCCTGAAGCAGATCGTGAAGACCGACACGCAGTTTGCGCGCGACCTGGCGTTCTCCGCCGATCCCGACCAGCAGTTCCTCTACGTCGGCAACGGCAACGACATCGTCATCGTCGACCGCAAGGCGATGCAGATTGTCGGCAGCATCAAGCTGCCGGGACAGATCGGCGGCGGCCATCACATCGCGACCGACTCGAAGGGCAACATCTACATCGCCGGCACGACGATGGGACTGCAGAAGCTGACGTTCAAGGGACTGTCGACCGCGTCGACGAACTAGAGGTGGTCCGGCTGAAGCCGGACCCCACCGACGGTGGGGGGTGCGTATGAGAGGCGTGATCGAACGGTGCCTGATCGCCGCGATGGCGCTCCTGGCTTCGACGTCCGTGTCCGCGCATCACGGCACCAACGCATCCTACGACCCGACGAAAGCGGTGACGCTGACCGGCGTCGTGACGCGGTTCACCTTCAGGAACCCGCATTCGTTCGTCGAGTTCGACGTCAAGAACGAGCAGGGCGAGATGGTGCATTGGGTCGGCGAAATGAACAGTCCGACCGTGCTGCGGGAGGCCGGCTGGACGGCCACCACGATCAAGGCGGGCGATGCACTCACGATGACGCTCAATCCCTCGCGCGCCGGCACGCCGAGGGGTGTCGTCAACCGCATGCGCCCGATCCTGCTCAACGGCAAGCAGGTGCTGGGAACTGGCGGCAGCAACGAGAACTAGCGAGGTGGCCTCAGACCTCGCTAGTTCTGCTGTATCTCTTGCCCCGCTTCGCGGGGCTGCCGTCTTGACGGAGAAGGCTTGACTCAAATGCAAACGATCGGGGCCGTCAAGCCGGCTAGCATCGTGCGATCACTCTCCGCTATCGCGATCGCGACGCTGACCGCCGGGCTGACGGCAGCAACTCCAGGACACGCACAGGCGCCAGCCGGGAGACGAGGCGGCGGCGCCGAGGCGAGGCCCGCGGTGTCAGTTCCCCATGATCCACGGGACCTGTCGGGCGTCTGGACACGAACGAGCCCGTTGCTGACACTCAGTCAGACACCGCCGCCGTTCACGCCACTCGGCAAGAAGTTGTTCGACGCCAACAAACCATCGTACGGGCCCCGGGCGGTGCCGCCGGCGGTCGGCAACGATCCGACGGGGACCTGCGACCCCCTGGGGCTGGTTCGCAACCTGCTGCTCGAGCTCGTGGCGGTTTACCCGATGGAGATCGTTCAGACACGGGATCGGGTGTTTCAGTTCTTCGAATGGGGGCATTCGTACCGCCAGGTATGGACTGACGGCCGCCCGCTGCCGAAAGACGCCGACTTGACGTTCAACGGCATCTCCACCGGCCGATGGGAGGGTGACACGTTCGTCGTCACCTCCGGTTTCTTCGATGACCGCAGCTGGCTCGACCACTTCGGCACGCCTCACTCCCCCGAGATGACGCTGGAGGAGCGTTATCGCCGGCTGGATCGCGACACGCTCGAGCTGAACATGACACTGACGGATCCGAAGATCTTCACGGCGCCGTGGGTGAGCGAGAGGAAAATCATGAAGCTGGCGCCGCGCAGAGAGATCGCCGAACAGTTCTGCGTCCCGTCGCAGGAGGCGGAGTTCAACCGGATCGTGCGCGATCCGGCCGGCGGGGTCGTCCGTTAGAGTCTGAGCACGGGATGGCCACGGCGTCCGCGCAGTAAACCGCAGCCGGTAAATACCGGCCGCGGTTTTCGAGTAAACAGGAGCGTGCTGATCATGCGAGCTCGCCAGGCGTCGCCGGCGGCCCTCATCCTCGTCACGCTCATGTGCCATCCTGCGCACGCCCAGGACGCGGCGCGTGGAGCGTCGCTGCTGGCCGAGGCGCGCAAGGCGCTTGGCGGCGAAGACAAGGTGGCGGCCGTCAAGCGGCTCCAGGTATCGGGCACGTTCCTCCGCTCGACCGGCCCCGATCAAATCATCGACGGCGACTTCGACGTCTTCATCGAGCTGCCCGACAAATATCGCCGCAACGAGCTCACGGGATTTGCGGGCGCGAACGTCGATCGCACCGAAGTCCTCAACGGCACGGACGTGTGGGACGAAACGAGCGGCGGCTTCACCGGCGGCCGCGGGTTTCCCGGCGGCGGCTTCGGCCGCGGAGGTGGTGACGGGGATCGTGGCGGTGGCGATCGTGGCGGCGGCGGTCGTGGCGGTTTCGGCGGCGGTGGCCGGCCTCAGAACGCGGGGGCGGCGCCGTCCAACGCCGCGCTATCCCCCGACGACCGGCTGAAAGAGCAGCAGCGGCGCACGCGCCAGGCGGAGCTGGCGCGGCTTGCGCTCGTATGGCTGCTGGCAACCGATGGACCGGTGACGTGGATCGGCACCGCGGAATCGCCCGACGGAACAGCCGACGTGCTCGAAGTGAGGCCGGCCAACGGCGTTCCGACTCGCCTCTTCCTCGAATCGGCGACCCACCTGCCGTTGATGATCACGTGGCAGGGACAGCCGTCACGCGGCGGCGATCTGGGACGCCGCGGCTCGGGTCAGGGCCGCCGCGGCGGAACACCAGCGGGGCCGTCGTCGCCGGCCGCGGCGCCGGGACAAGCCACGCTCGAGCTCTACATGAGCCAGTACAAGACGGTCAACGGCATCAAGCTGCCGCACCTCATCACGCGCGGCACCGAAGGCACGACCCAGGAAGAGCTGCGCATCAAGAGCTTCAAGATCAATCCGACCTTTAAAGCCGATACATTCAATCAGTGACCCGCACTGCATTCTTTTTCGCCGCGCTGCTTGCCGCAGCGCCGGTGCTGGCGCAAGCGCCATCGCCGGCCGCCGCGCAGGCGCAGCTGCGCGTGACCGTTCTCGACCAGACCGGCGCCGGCATCCCTTCCGCCATCGTCACCGTCACCGCTTCGGGAAGCGCGCCCATCAAAGTCACCGGGGACGAGCGGGGGCTTGCGGTTCTCGCGGCGCTGCCGGCGGCCGGCGTTCAACTGCACGTCGAGGCGCCGGGGTTCGAGCCGTCGGATGCGATGGTGACGCTGCGGCGCGGCGCCAATACCCAGACGGTGACGCTGAAGATCGAAGGCTTCCAGGAGCAGGTCGTCGTGGACGATGCGGCGGTGGAGCAGGCACCGGGGAGCGCCGAGACGACGAAGGTGCTCGATGAGAGCGTGATCGATCAGCTGCCGGACGACCCCGACGAGCTGCAGGCGATGCTCGAGCAGATGGCGGGCGGCCTTGGCGCGGTGTTTCGCGTGAACGGTTTCACGGGCGGGCGGCTGCCGAATCGCGAGGACATCCGGCAGATCCGCTTCCGCACGAACTCGTTCGCCGCCGACAGCCACGATGCGGGACGCGTGCAGGTCGAGATCATCACGCGGCCGAACGTCCAGCGGTGGAACGGCAACTTCAACGCGAACGTCCGCAACGACGTGCTGAACGCGCGCGACGCGTTCGCCGCCACCAAGACGCCGCAGAACATCATGCGGCTTGGCACCGGCGTCCGCGGACCGCTCGTGGCCGGCCGGACGTCGCTGCGGCTGAACATGAACGGCAACCGGGCGGAGAACCCCTCCAACATCTACGCGATCAATCCCGACGGCAGCCGGTTCGTCGGGTTCGTCTCGAACCGCACGCAGAACACCAACGGCACCATCGGCGTCGAGCACGCGCTCACGCGCAACCAGACGCTCCGCGTCGACTACGAGCTCAATCGGAACGAGACGCTCAACGGCGGCGCCGGCGGCTTCAACCTGCCCGAGCGCGCGACGAACCGTCACGGCACCAACGGTCAGCTGCGCGCGCAGGTGCAGGGGCTGATCGGCCGCTCCACGCTGAACGAGTTCCACGTCGAGTACGTCCACGTCTCAACCGTGGTCGAGTCCGCGTCGAAGGCGGTGTCGGTCAACGTGCTGGACGCGTTCAACGCCGGCGGCGCCGGCATCAACAACAGCGCGCGCACGCGCACGTTCGAGGCGGCCGACAACCTCGACTTCACGATCGGCCGCAAGCATGCGATGCGTGTCGGCGTCCTCGTCACCGGCGGCCGCTACCGGAACTTCGACGCGCGCAACGCCGCGGGGACGTTCACCTTCAGCAGCCTGGAGTCGTATCTCGCCGCGACGCCGCTGCAATTCACGCAGCGCATCGGCGAGGTGGACACGTCCTTCACCGCGTATCAGGGCGCGGTCTACTGGCAGGACGACATCCGCGCGACGCGAACGCTGACGATCAGCGTCGGCGTGCGCGAGGAGCTGCAGTCGTTGATTGCCACGAAGCTCAACCTGATGCCGCGCGTCGGGCTCACCTACAGCCCGCGGAACAGCCGGACGATCGTGCGCGGCGGCTACGGTCTCTTCTACGACTGGTACGAATCGAACCTCTACGACCAGACGCTGCGGGTCAACGGCATCGCGCAGCGGGACCTGCGGATCAATTGTCCCGGCTTCCCGGATCCGTTCGCGCCCGCGGTGGCGACAGAGTGCCGCGCGGGGCTCGGCGCCGGCGTGCCGCTCGTGCAGCCGGGCGGCCGCATCCAGGCGAGCCCGAACCTGGTGATGCCGCACGTGCACCAGGCGTCGGTGAGCATCGAGCGGCCGATCGGCACCAGCTTCAGGACGGCCGCCGGATACCAGATGCTGCGCGGCCGCAACCAGATGCGCGCGCGCGACGTCAACACGCCCGACCCGATCACCGGATTGCGGCCCGAACCGGCGATTGGCAGCGTGACGCAGTTCGACTCCACCGGCCGGTCGGCACGCGACAGTTTCAACGTCAATCTCGGGTACGCCATGCCGCGGCGACAGATCAATCTCGGCATGAACTACACGCTCGCGCGGTTCAGGAACCACGCCGACAACGCGACGCAACTGCCGGTCGACAGCTATCATCCCGACCTCGAGTGGGGGCCGTCCGCGCAGGACATCCGTCACCGCCTGCAGGCCAACCTGTTCCTGCCGCCGGTCCGCGGCTTCCGTCTGGCGGTGAACGGCCTCGTCTACCAATCGGGCGCGCCGTACAACATCACGACCGGCGTCGACGACAATCACGACCTCGTCATCAACGATCGG
Source organism: Vicinamibacterales bacterium (assembly GCA_035571515.1). Taxonomy (GTDB): domain Bacteria; phylum Acidobacteriota; class Vicinamibacteria; order Vicinamibacterales; family UBA2999; genus Gp6-AA40. The sequence continues at coordinate 76,201 of DATNCQ010000052.1, read as the reverse complement.
CCGCTCGACGCCACGGGCAGGATGATCGGGCGCAACAGCGCGCGCGGCGCGGCTCGCTGGGGCGACATGACCATGCGGCTGACCCGCGCGTTCGTGTTCGGCGCCCCCACGCCGCGGGCGCAACAGCAGGGCGGCGCGCGCGGCGGCGGCGGCTTTCAGCAGGCGACCGGCCGCTTCAATCTCGAATTCTTCGCCCAGGCCGACAACGTCCTCAACCGCGTCAACTTCACCTCGTACGCCGGGACGATGACGTCGCGCCTGTTCGGCCAGCCGACGGCCGCGTCGCAGGCGCGCCGCGTGCAGCTCGGTTTCCAGTTTCGCTTCTAGCCATTTACGAACTTCCGGATTTACGAATTGACGAATTGGATTTTGAGATTTGCCAATTCGTAGATTCGTAAATTCGTCAATCCGAAACACGTACAATTCCCGCGCATGGATCTCGGCCTCACAGGGAAGCTCGCGCTCGTCAGCGGCAGTACCGCCGGCATCGGCTACGCCATCGTCGAAGCCCTCGTCCGCGAGGGAGCGCGGGTCATCGTCAACGGGCGCACGCCGCAGTCAGTCGACGCGGCAATCGCGAGGCTGAACGCTATCGCCGCCGGCAGCGCGCTGCCGTTCGTCGCGGATCTGAGCACCGCGGCGGCGGCCGGAGACGTCGCCCGCCAGTTTCCCGACGTCGAGATCGTCGTCAACAACCTGGGGATCTTCGAGCCGAAGGATTTCGTGGAGATCACCGACGAGGAGTGGCTGCGCTTCTTCGAGGTCAACGTCCTCAGCGGCATCCGCCTCGCGCGGCACTACCTGCCGGCGATGAAGAAGAGGAACTGGGGCCGCATCATCTTCATCTCGAGCGAGAGCGGCGTGCAGATTCCGCCGGAGATGATCCACTACGGTGTCACCAAGACCGCGCAGCTCGCCGTGTCGCGCGGCCTCGCGGAATCGCTCGCGGGCACGGGCGTTACCGTCAACTGCGTGCTGCCCGGGCCGACACGCTCACGCGGCGTGGAGGACTTCGTGGACGCGCTGGCGAAGCGCGAAGGGAAGACGTTCGCGCAGTTCGAAACGGAATTCTTCCAGAAGGTGCGGCCGACCTCGCTCATCAAACGCTTCGCGAAGCCGGAGGAGGTCGCGTCGCTCGTCGCCTATGTCGCGAGCCCGCTGTCGTCGGCGACGACGGGCGCGGCGCTGCGAGTTGACGGCGGGGTGGTCAAGAGCGCCGTGTAGGGCGGGTCCCGCCAAGCACCGGTGCCCTGCGACGGCGGACCCGCCGGATGGTCTACGCCGGAGCGGCCCCCTGCGTATTCAGATAGACCGCGTAGAGCGACTGGCTCGCGGCCATGAACAGCCGGTTGCGCTTCGGCCCGCCGAAGGTAATGTTCGCGCAGACCTCGGGGAGGCGGATGCGGCCGATCAGCTTTCCCTGCGGATTCCAGACCGTGACGCCGTTGTAGCCAAGCTCGCGCCCGGCGTTGCTGCCCGCCCACAGGTTGCCGTCGACGTCCACGCGAATCCCATCGGGGGCGCACTTCACGCCGTCGATCATGAAGTCGCTGAACTTCGTCGGGCGGCCAAGCTTGTTGTTCGAGTCGATGTCGAACGTGTACACGCTGCGATCGCCGCCGCGCCCCGTGTCGCCGGGGAACTTCGCGAAGCTGACGACGTAGAGCTTCCGGCGGTCGGGTGAGAAGGCGAGGCCGTTCGGATCCGGCAGCACGCCTTCGTCCGCGAGCAGATCCACGCGGCCGCCCGGGTCGACGCGGTAGACGCCGGTCGGCAGCTCACGGTGGAAGGTGCCGGCCTCCGGCGGCGCGCCGATGCGCGGGTTGATGCGCCCGGCCTGGTTGAGACCAGTGCCCGCGGCGTCGATCTGTCCCTCGAACAGCTGGCCGCCGTACGGCGGATCCGTGAACCAGATGCTCCCGTCAGGGTGCGCGACGACGTCGTTCGGGGAATTGAGGTTCTTGCCGTTGTACTTGTCGGCGATGATGCTGATGGTCCCGTCGTGCTCGTAGCGCACGACGCGCCGCGTCAGGTGCTCGCACGAAATCTGCCGTCCCTGGTAGTCGAACGTGTTGCCGTTGCTGTTGTTCGACGGGTTGCGGAAGACCGTCACGTTGTTGTTGTCCTCGAGCCAGCGCATCTGCATGTTGTTGCCGATGTCGCTGAAGACGAGGAAGCGTCCGACGGCGCTCCACGCGGGCCCCTCGCACCAGAGGCCCCCGGTCCAGAGCCGCTTGATCGAGTTCACCGGCACGACGAGACCGTCAAAGGACGGATCCACGGTGAGGATGTCCGGATCCGTGAAGTAGGTCGTCGGCTGGCTGAAGTCGCGCGGCGGGTTGGTGATGACAGACGGCGGCGCCGGCCGCTGCGCGAGCACCGAGTCGCCCGCGAGCGCCGCGCCCGCGACGGCGCCCAGCGCCTTCACCATGCCGCGCCGCGAGATCGGATGTGTCTGCATGGACGCCATTTTTATTTAAAATGCTCAATGCTCAAAGCTGAATGGTCACTGCCTACGGGAGAGAACAGATGACGTCTGGATTTCGGTCGCTGGCCGGTGTGGTTGTGAGCCTCGCGCTCCTCTGGATTGCGGCGATCGTCCTCGCAGCGCAGCCGCAGGCGGGCAACGCCGTGGCGGCGTTCGACGCCGACGATATCGGCGGCGTCGTGACGAGTGCCAACGGACCGGAGGCCGGCGTCTGGGTGATCGCCGAGACGCGCGAGCTGCCGACCCGCTTCGCGAAGATCGTCGTCACGAACGAGCGCGGCCAGTACCTCATCCCCGACCTGCCGAAGGCGAACTACGACGTCTGGGTGCGCGGGTACGGGCTGGTGGACTCGCCCAGGGTAAAGGCGTCGCCAGGGAAGGTCCTCGATCTGAAGGCGGTTGTCGCGCCGAACGCGAAGGCGGCGGCGCAGTACTACCCGGCGGCCTACTGGATGTCGCTGCTCAACGTGCCGGACAAGAGCGAGTTTCCCGGCAAGGGGGGCGCCGCGAATTTCTCCACCAGCATCAAGAGCCAGGACCACTTCCTCGCGCTGATGAAGACCGGCGACATCTACGGCAGCTGCATGACATGCCATCAGCTCGGCGACAAGGCGACGCGCGAAATTCCGAAGGAGCTCGGCACGTTCGCCAACAGCCGCGAGGCGTGGCAGCGCCGCATCCAGTCGGGGCAGGCGGGCGCCGACATGGTGAAGATGTTCAGCTTCATGGGCATGCAGCGCACCGTGGCCCTGTTCGCGGACTGGACGGACCGCATCGCCGCCGGCGAGGTGCCGCCGGCCCCTCCCCGCCCCTCCGGCGTCGAGCGGAACATCGTCATCACGGAGTGGAACTGGGGCGACGAAAAGACCTATCTCCACGACCTGGCGGTCACCGATCGGCGTAATCCGACGGTGAATGCCAACGGCCTCGTCTACAGCTCGCCGGAGATGAGCACCGAGAACACGCCGGTCCTCGACCCGGCGACCTCGAAGACGTCCACGCTCGCCGTTCCGCCGCAGGACCCGAAGACGCCGGCCGCCGCGGGCCCGAACCTGAAGCCGTCAACCTATTTCGGCGACAACCTGCTCTGGACGAGCCGCAGCGACGTGCACAACTCGATGTTCGACGGGCAGGGCCGCCTCTGGATGAGCGCGCGCATCCGGCCGCCGGCCACGCCGGTGTGGTGCAGGACGGGCTCCAGTCATCCGTCCGCGAAGCGGTTCCCGATCAACGAGGCCGTCCGGCAGGCGGCGATGTACGACCCGAAGACGAAGAAGCTGTCCTACATCGACCTCTGCTTCCACGCGCATCATCTGATGTTCGCGGAGGACGCCAACAACACGCTCTGGTTCAACGACCTCGGCATGGGCCATTCGATTTTCGGCTGGCTGAACACGAAGATGTGGGACGAGACGCACGACGCGCAGAAGTCGCAGGGCTGGACGGGACTCGTGCTCGACACCAACGGCAACGGCAAGCGCGACGCCTACGTAGGGCCGAAGGACCCGATCGATCCGGCGAAGGACAAGCTGATCGACGACGAGTTGTACAGCGTCAATCCGGCGCCGGACGGATCGATCTGGGGCTCGGTCAACGGGTATCCGGGCGCCATCATCAGGCTGACGCCGGGGTCGAACCCGAGCGAAACCTCGCTCGCGGAACGGTTCGAAGTGCCGGCTGACAAGGGTTACGCGGCGCGCGGCATGGACGTCGATCGCAACGGCGTCGCGTGGGTCGCGCTCGGCAGCGGCCATCTTGCCAGCTTCGATCGCCGCAAGTGCAAGGCACCGCTCAACGGGCCGAAGGCCACCGGCCGCCACTGCGACGAAGGATGGACGTTCTACGCGGAACCGCTGCCGCAGTTCAAGAACCTGAAGCAGCCGGGCAGCGCCGAAGGCAGCTACTTCGCGTGGGTCGATCAGCGCAACACGTTCGGCCTCGGCGACAACACGCCGATTGCCACCGGCAACGAGTCCGACGGCTACCTGGCGCTGAAGGACGGCAAGTGGGTGACCATCCGCGTCCCGTATCCGATGGGCATGTACTCGAAGGGGATCGACGGACGCATCGACAATCCGGGCGGCGGCTGGAAGGGGCGCGGGTTGTGGGTGACGACCAGCACGCGGACGCCGTTCCACATGGAGACCGGCAAGGGGCAGACGCCGATGGCGATGCACATTCAGCTTCGCCCGGATCCGCTGGCGAAATAGTCAGGTAGCGGGTGGCAGGAGGCAGGTCGCAGTAGGAGGCAGGTAGCGGGTAGCAGGCTAGATGGCAGATACGCGCTGCTCACTGCAGCGCTGCCACCTCCTGCGACCTGCCCCCTGCCTCCTGCCGCCTAGTTCGTCCCCTTGTAATCCATCGCGACGAGGCGCGCCTCGGCGCAGTCCTTCATGATGTCGGCGAACTTCGCGAACTCGTCCACCGTGAGCACGAACGGGTTCGGTGCGCTCGGATTCGCGCGCACCTGCTCCATCCAGCCGATCTCGTCGCCGAACAGGCCCGGGTGCCCGTTGATGAGCGCCTGCGTCTTCTGCGACTTCGCGTAGTCGAGCGCCTTCTTGAACGCGTCGAGCGACGCGCGGTCCGGCGTGATGTTCGCGCCCGACAGCATCAGGATGTTGATCGACTTGCCGTGGTCTTTCACCGGGATGTAGTAGGCGAGTGTGCCGGGCGTGTGGCCCGGCGTGATGCGCAGCGTGATCGTCTCGTCGCCGAGCGTCACCTTCTGGTTGTCCTGCGTGACCTCGACATCGCGCTTCGGCAGCGGCCGGTTCGCCTGCGGGCCGCGCGCGTTCGGGTTGGGCCGCTCGATCATGTCCCAATCGAGCTTGCTCATGACGACCTTCGACCCGTACTTCTGCTGGAAGTACGGCGCGCCGCCGAAATGGTCGAAATGGCCGTGGCCGACGATGACGTACTTCACGTCGGCGGGATTCAGCCCGGCCTTCTTCAGCGACGGCTCAATGATCTTCTCGGCCTCGTCAACCGTGTTCAGCGCGTCGATCAGGATGATCCCCTGGCTGGTCGTCACCGCCCACGCGCCGACCGTGCTGAAGCCGAAGAAATAGAAGTTGTCGAACAGCTTGACGATGTCGACCTGCCGCTGCGGCTCGGCGGGGAGCCCCGCGTTCTGACGCAGCACCGCCGGGCGCTGCGGTCCGAGGACCGTGCACGCCTTCTCGAAGCGCTCCTGCAGCTTGGCGTCGTTGCCGGCCGCCGCTTTCGCTTTCGCGACGAGCGCCTGCGCTTCCTTCGAGTTCTTCCATTGATCGTCGGAGGGATACGCGTCGTTGCCCGCCGTCGTCCCGCCGACCGCGCGCCGCGCCGGCGCGCCACCCTGCTGCGCGCCGACCGGGACCTGCAGGGCCATGGCGGCGAACGCCGCGACAGCCGTTCCAACCGCGATTCGTTTGAACATGTATTTCTCCTTGGGCGGACCTAACGGTCCGCCTCTACGTTCCCAGGCGACCCCTGAAGGTCGCCCCTACGTTCATTATTTCGATGACTTCGCGTTAGGAATCCGGCCGAACAGCTCGCCCTTGTCGAGGACGTCGGCTCGCGTCGGACCGTAGCCTGATATGAGCACCCACACTTCCTCGTCGCGCGCGCCGTCGTAGTGCAGCCCGCCCGCAGGATGACGCATGAATTCGTCCGGCTTCATCCCGACTTCCTTTGCGGGCTCCCACGTCTGCGTGCCTTCACCGGTCCACCAGGTCCCCTTCAGCACCACGCAGTGGCGCTCGTCGGGGTGAGTGTGCGGCCTGCTCATGACTCCCGGGGGAAAGCGGTTGATCGTCAGGTAGAAGCCGGGCTTCGAAGGATCGCCCTCGAGCACCGCGGTCTGCACGCCGAGCTTGTTGCCCTCGGTGGCATTCCACTTCAGGTTGTCGAGCTTGAGGCGCGTGAACGCGCGGTTCGGATACGTGCCGAACTCCGCCTGGCGAGTGGCGCCCGCGACGCCCGGCTGCTGCGCGCTCGCCGGCGCCTGCGTGGTCCACGAAATCCCCGCCGTCACCAGCGCGACGGCCGCCCACGAAGCGATGGTCGAAACCTTCATTGGGATCCTCCCGGCTAGGCGGACTGCCCGCCTCTACGAATCGCTATTTTAGTCCCGGAGCTCCTGCGGCTTGATCACGACCTTGATAGCGCCGTCGACCTTCTCTTTGAAGTAGCGGATGGCGGTCGGAAGCTGATCGAGCGCGAATGTATGGGTATGCAGCGGCGATGGGTCGAGCTTCTTCTGCGCGATGAGCGACGCAGCGCGCCTGACCGCGCTCTGCCCTTCGCCCCGAATCCCGAACAGGTAGATGTTGTTGGTCACGATGTGCCCGACGTCCACCAGCGCCGGGTCGTTCGAGAACGCGCCGAGACAGACGCGGCCGCCGCGCTTCAGCATGTGGATGGCGTCGTTGACCGCGCTCGGCGCACCCGAGCACTCGAACACCAGGTTGACGCCGAGCCCATTGGTCAGCCGCCGTACCGCGTCGACGACAGGCTCCGTCGCCGCGTTGAGGACGACGTCGGCGCCGACGCGCCGGCCGACCGCGAGGCGGCTGTCGACGATGTCGGTGAGGATCACGGGGCTGGCTCCGAGCGCCTTGCCCACCGCGACGGCCGACAGCCCGATCGGTCCCGCGCCCGTGACGACCAGGCTTTCGCCCGCGACGAGCCCGCCGAGGACGTCGAGTCCGTACATCGCGGTGCCCGCGGTGACGATCAGCGTCGCCACCTCGTCGCTCAGGTGTTCCGGCACGCGCACGAGCGTGTTGACGTGGTTGACCGCGTACTGCGCGAAGCCCCCGTCGGTGGTGAAGCCGTTGGCGCGATGCCCCTTGTTGAACTCGCCGTAGTTGCGCCCGTAGTTGAGGCACGACGTGTACATGCCCTGGCGGCAGCGCTCGCAGCGGCCGCACCCGGCGTGGATTTCGACGGCGACGCGCTCGCCCACGACAAATTCGTCGACAGTGGGGCCCACCTCGACAATCGTGCCCATGTACTCGTGGCCGGGCGTGAAGTTCCGGTTGAAGGGCGGCTCGCCGCCAATCACGGCCGGCGGCCCGTGGCTGATGACTTCCAGGTCCGTCGCGCAGATGGCGGTGGCGTCGACACGCACGAGCACCTCGGCGACGCCCGGGGCCGGGACCGGCTTGTTGACCAGGCTCAATTGGCCCGGGTCGCCGAGCACCCACGCCTTCATCGTTTTCATCAGTTTTCCACGCTCTATCATCCGTTGTTCGGGCCCTGAAAGGCACCAGGGTCGGGTTCCGCCGGTATTGCCAGCCTGTATATAATCTGTGCCCTCACAGAATTAGGCGTGGTTACCAGAAGGAGGCTCTGATGAAACTCGGGCGATTGGTCCGTCTGACCGTCGCGATGCTGGCGCTGCCTCTGCTTGCGTACGCGCAGGATGCAACGATCAGCGGGACCATCAAGGACAACACCGGCGGCGTTCTTCCAGGCGTCACCGTCACCGCGACCAACGAGGCCTCGGGCAATACCTTCACCAGCGTGACCGACGAGCGCGGGCTCTATCGCATGCCCGTGCGCGCCGGTGTTTACAAGATCACCGCGGAGCTGGCCGGCTTCACCACCGTGACCCGCCCCGGCATCGAAATGCTGCTCGGGCGGCAGGTCGCCCTCGACCTGAACCTGCAGGTGTCATCGCTGCAGGAGACCGTCACCGTCACCGGTGAGGCGCCGCTGCTCGACACCTCGTCATCGACCATCGCCAGCAACATCGACCCGCGGCAGATGCAGGACCTTCCGATCAACGGCCGCAACTGGATGGACCTGACGATGCTCTCGGCCGGCTCGCGGACCAACGCCTCGAGCGAGGTGCCGCAGGACCGGCAGGGCTTCTTCCAGGCCAACGTCGACGGCCAGTCGGTGACCCTCACGGTCTGCTGCGCGCAGAACCAGCCGCGCTACAGCCGCGACTCGATCGCCGAGTTCCAGCTGACGACCAACCGGTTCGACGCGACGCAGGGCCGCACGATGGGCATGATGGTCAACGCCATCACGAAATCGGGGACCAACACCTTCGCCGGCACATTCGGCAGCACGTTCCGCCGCGACAGCTGGAACGCGGAGGATTTCATCCAGAAGAAGGTGCTGCCGTACAAGGACACGCAGCTGAGCGGCACCTTCGGTGGTCCAATCGTCAAGGACCGCGTCCACTTCTTCGCCAACTATGAGTTTCAGCGGAACCCGCAGACGTTCACCTTCGGCGGTCCGAACGGGCCGTTTCCGAACGCGGGTCCGAACATCAATCTGAACCTGGAGTCGAAGAACACGTTGAAACAGGGCGGCGGCAAGGTGGACGTGCAGGTCAACCCGCGGAACCGGTTGACGGGACGGTTCAGTCACTACACGTTTGACCAGCCGCTCCAGAACGTCAACGCGCTCAATACGACGAACCCGTCGAATGCCACCGCCAACAACCGTTTCGTCGATCAGTACTTTGCCACCTATACGATGGTGCTGAGCAACAGCACGATCAACGAGATCAAGGGTGGACTGGCCTCGAACTACTACACGCTCGAACCGGTGGGCGGGTGGGGCACCAGCGGCAACCGGCGGCCGCCTGGCACCGCGCCGATTCTCGTTGGCGTGTTCAGCGGACGTGAAATCCAGGGTGGTCAGCCCGGTATCAGTTTCGCCGGGTATACGGTCGGACCGCCGACGAACACGCCGCAGCGCACCGGCGAGCACAACTACCAGCTTCGCGACGACTTCACGACCGCGTACGAACTGGGCGGCCGCCACGACGTGAAGATCGGCGGCGACTTCATCAAGTACTCGATGTCGCAGGGCTGGTGCAACGTCTGCGATGGCCTGTTCACGTCGACACAGCGTGCGCCCGCCAACCTCGAGCAGCTGCTGCCCGATTGGCGCGACGCGTCCACCTGGAACTGGACCGCGATGTCGCCGCTCTTCCGCGACTACAACGTGACCATCGGCAACATGTCGTACTCGGTGCACCGCCAGATCTACGCGGCGTGGTACCAGGACGACTGGAAGATCGGCAACAAGCTGACGGCCAACATGGGACTGCGCTACGACCTCGACCACGGCGCGCAGGGCGAGTTCGTCAAGTTCCTGCCGTGGCTGTCGGGTACGCGTCCGACCGACAAGAACAACATCGCGCCGCGCCTCGGCTTCGCCTATCAGCTCAACGACAAGTCAGTCCTCCGCGGCGGGTGGGGCCTGTTCTTCACCGAGCTCGAAGACGACGCGCTGCACCAGTCGTACATCCTGACGCAGAACGTGAACATCACGCTGCCGAACAACGGCCGGGCGGATTTCGGTCTCAATCCGTTCGGCGGACCGGCGCCAACGATGGAGCAGATCGTCGCGCGCCGCTGCGACATCGTCGGGCTGCCGTTCAATTCACCGAACTGCTTCCCGCAGTCGATTCGCAACGGATCTGAAATTCCGGTCGGCGACCACCCGGTGTCCTACAGCAACATGGCGTCGATCGGCATCCAGCGCGAGATCGCGGCCAATACGGGCTTCGACACCAACTTCGTGTGGACGGGCGGCCGCGCCGAAGAGCGCCGGCAGAACCTGAACAGCTCGATCAACCCGGCGACGGGCGCCAACTACACGGCGACGGGCGCGGCCACCGACGTGGCGCACCTGCCGTTCCCGTCGTGGGGTCCGATTGCCGGCGAGATCATGAACGGAGTTTCGAACTACTACGGCTGGGAGAACACGTTCACCAAGCGGTTCAGCAGCCGCTGGCAGGCGAACGCCACCTACACCCTCTCGTACTTCAAGGATGACGGGGGCATCGGCGCGATCACCGGGCCGTATATCACGACGCTCGATCCGGCAGCGAAGATCACGACGATCCTGGCGCCGTACACCGGGGCCGTCGCGCCCGACATGGGCCCGCTCTACCAGCTCGCGGCCACCGACCAGCGCCACCGCGCGACGTTCAACGGCATCTGGGACGTGGGTGCGGGATTCCAGTTGAGCGGCGTCTACTTCTTCGGCTCCGGCGAGCGACAGAACACCAGCTGGGGCAGCGACCTCCGCAACACCGGCGGCGCCAACTTCGGCATCCTGACGCCGGCGGGCACGACCGCGGAGTCGCTGACCGCAGCGCTCAATGCGGACGTGCGCGATCGCGTCGGGTCGATCAAAGGCCAGGTGTACAACGGTCAGTTCCTGCTCGACCGTGCGCAGCTGGTTGGCCGGCCGATTCACCGCGTCGACATGGGCATCCAGAAGCGGTTTTCGCTCGGCGGCCGCCGCAACGCGGACCTGAAGGCGGAGGTGTTCAACCTCTTCAACCACGCCAACTACGGGTCGTACACGACGACGTTGAGCAACGCGGCGCAGTACGGGCTGCCGTCGTCCAACCTGGCGACCGCGTATCAGCCGCGCATCCTGCAGCTCGGTCTCCATTTCGCGTTCTGAGCAGCACGTCTGCCGGGTCCGAAAGGACGCGGCCTTCGCTACGAATTAGCCTGGGCAGGGCGGGTCCTTTCGGACCCGCCTTTTTTTGTGACCATCGACGAATTCGGCCGCAAGCTCAGAGCGCGGGAAGTGACCGCGCTCGAATTCACGGAAACCTGCCTGCGCCGCATCGGCGAGCTGCAGCCGCGCCTCAACGCCTTCATCACCGTGATGGCCGAGGCGGCCCGGCGCGACGCGCAGGCGGCCGACCGCGAGCTGGCATCGGGCATCGATCGCGGGCCGCTGCACGGCGTGCCGATTGCCGTCAAGGATCTGATCGACATCAAGGGCGTGCCGACGACTGCGGCGTCGCGGGTACGCGAAGGGCACGTCGCCGCGGCGGATGCACCGGTGGTCGCGTCGCTGCGGGAGGCGGGCGCAGTGCTGATCGGCAAGACGAACCTGGACGAGTTCGCGTTCGGGACGACGAGCGAGAACTCGGCGTTCGGTCCGGTCCGCCATCCGATCGATCCGTCGCGTTCGCCCGGAGGGTCGAGCGGCGGGTCCGCGGTCGCCGTCGCCGCCGGCATGGCGCTCGCGGCGCTCGGCTCCGACACCGGCGGCTCCATCCGCATCCCCGCCGCCGCCTGCGGCATCACCGGCCTCAAGCCGTCGCTCGGCGAGATCCCGACCGACGGCGTCGTGCCGCTGTCGCGCACGTTCGACCATCTCGGTCCGTTCGCGCGGACCGTCCACGACGCGCGCCTCGTCTACCGTGTGATGCTCGGTCGCGCCGGCAGTCATGGCAGCGCGGACCGCGGCGATCGTGTCGCGGACCTTGTCAGGTCCGCGACACATCTACGCCTTGCGGTTCCGCGCGGCTATCTCACCGACCTGCTCGACGGCGACGTCCGCGCACGGTTCGACGCGGCAATCACGGCGCTGCGCGGCGCGGGCGCGCAGATTTCCGATGCCGCGATTCCGCACGCCTCGAGCACGCCTGCCGTCTACGTCCACATTCACGCGTCAGAAGGCGCGACGTACCACTCACGCACGCTGGATACGCACGCGGATCGCTACATACCGGCCGTGCGCCGGCGGCTGGAGCTTGGCCGCTACGTGCTCGCGCAGGACTACGTGCGCGCGACGGACGGGCGCGAGCGGCTGCGCGCCGAGGTAGACGCCGCGCTGGCCGATTGCGACGCGCTGCTCCTGCCGACGCTGCCGATTCCCGCGCCGCCGATCGGCGCCGAGCACCTCGTCATCAACGGTGCCGAGGAGCCGGTCCGTGCGCTCATGCTCCGCCTCACGCAACTGTTCAACGTGACCGGGCACCCGGCGATCTCGATCCCGTGCGGTGCGACGCCAGGCGGCTTGCCGTGCGGTCTTCAGCTGGTCGGGCACCGGCACCGGACCGAAGCGCTCCTGTCGGTGGCCGCCGAATGCGAGGCCCTGGTTCCAGTGTGATGAGACCGCCGGCAGAGGACGAAATGCTCGACGCGTTCGGGCGCGCGGAATCAGTTTGACGTCGCCCGCGGCACGTCCATCACGTTCATCTCGATGATGGCCAGGTTCGTGCCGCTCACCCACGCCACCTGCCACTGTGGCCTGCCGGCGACACGAACCGCCTATTGCGTGCGCGTGGCCGGCGCCGCCGCGACAATCGGCAGGTCGATGTAGCTGGCCTGCCCGGTCGCATGGTAGATGCGCTGCGTGGCCTTCACGTAATCCGCCGGCTTCGCGAAGAAGATGTTCGGCACGAAGGTCTGCGGATTGCGGTCGTAGAGCGGGAACAACGTCGACTGCACCTGCACCATGATGCGATGGCCGGGCTTGAAGACGTGGTTCACCGTCGGCAGCGCGAACGTGTAGGCCAGCGGCGTGTTGGACGCAATCGCCTGCGGGCGTTCGAAGCTCTCGCGGTAGCGGCCGCGGAAGATGTCGGTCGCGATCGAGAGCTGATAGCCGCCCATCTCCGGCTGGCTCGCCACCTCGTCGGGGTAGACGTCGATCAGCTTCACCACCCAGTCGCTGTCGGTGCCGCTCGTCGATGCTAAGAGGTGCACGACCGGGGGCCCGCCGACCCTGACGGCCTCTGTCAGCGGCGGCATCACGTAGGTCAGCACGTCGGTGCGGCCGTCGACGGCCCGCTGATCGGCGACGAGCCATCGGCGCCAGGCGTCCCCGTCGCTGAAGCGGACGGGGCGCGGCGTGTACGGGACCGGCCTGGCCGGATCGGCGATGTACTCGTCGTAACCCGCCGCGGACTGCGGCGCGGCCGCCGGCGCGTTGAACGACAGCGAGAAACCGGGCAAGAGGTACAGCGGCTTCGACTTCGACGCGCATCCCGACTCGCACGCGAGCGGCCACGACGTGAAGCGATCCCAGCGGTTCTCGCCGGTGTTGTAGATCAGCACCGGCGGCGTGTTCGCCTTCGGCGCCCCCTCCTTCAGGTACTGGTCGAAGAACGGCTTGATGACGTCGCGGCGGACGTCGAGCGTGGTGTCGGTCGCCCAGCGCAGCGGACCGAGCGAGGTGCCTTCACGATTGATCTGGCTGTGAAACCACGGCCCCATGATCAGGAAGTTCTTGTCGTTGCCGCGATCCTTCGGCTCGACGGCCGTAAAGGCGTGAATCGCGCCCCACATGTCCTCCTGGTCCCACAGGCCCTGCAGCCAGATGGTCGGCACCGTCAGCGGCTGCTGCGCCATCGTCCGGTCGAGCGCCTGCTCCTTCCAGAACGCGTCGTAGGACGGGTGCTCGGTGAGCTTGCGCCACCACGGGAGCTGATCGAAGCCCGCGGCCTTCGCCCAGTCGCCGGTCGACCCGGCGCGGCGGAAGTTCTCGTAGTCGTCGTAGCCGCCACGCACCACGGACTCCCCGGCGCCCCTCACCGTCGTCTGCTCCGTGAAGTAGTCGAGATTGACGTTGCGGAACGCGCCGTAGTGGAACCAATCGTCGCCCATCCAGCCGTCGATCATCGGGCTCTCGGGCACGGCCGCCTTGAGCGCGGGATGCGGATTGACGAGCGCCATCACGACCGTGAAGCCTTCGTACGAGCTGCCGACCATGCCGACGCGCCCGTTCGATTCGGGGACGTTCTTCACGAGCCAGTCGATCGTGTCGTAGGCATCGGTGGAGTGATCGACCTTGCTGTCGTTCAACGGCCCGCGCAGCGGGCGCGTCATCACGTATTCGCCTTCCGAGCCGTACTTGCCGCGCACGTCCTGGTAGATGCGGATGTAGCCGTCGGCAGCGAAGAGCTCGTCGAAGAGCGGCAGCGTCGAGACGAGGTAGGGCGAGCGGGTGCGCTGCGCGCGCGCGGACGCGTTGTACGGCGTGCGGGTGAGGAGCATGGGGGCGTTGCGCGCGCCCTTCGGCACGACGATGACGGTGTGGAGCTTCACGCCGTCGCGCATCGCGACCATGACGTCGCGCTTCACGTAGTCGTAGCCGCTCGCCGGCGCGTCGAAGCGCGGCGGGATATCCGGCGTGAGCGGCGGCGTCGCCTGCTGCGCTTGTGCGGCCAACGCGTGCGGAGCAAGCGAAGGCGCGGCGGTTGCGGCCGCGACCGCGAGCGCGGCGGCGCCAAGGGCGAGAGAAAGCGGGCTGCGCACGGGACCTCCTCTATTTCTTCGTCGGGTCATCAGCGGGATTCACGTACGTGGTCGACGTCGGGCCGTAGCCGACGATCTCGATGACCACCTGATCCCTGGTCCGCGCGAAGTGCGCGGTGTTGGGCGGCTCGGTGTACGAGCTGCCCGGCGGCAGCGCCTTGAGCGCCTTCTCGTCGAATGCCTGCCCGTAGCCGAAGTACCACGTGCCCTTGAGCACGGTCGCCACGCGATCGTCCTTGTGCGAGTGCGCCTGGATCGTCATGTTCGGCCCCGCGCGCAGCGCGAGCACGTAGAGGCCCGGCTTGGTCGGGTCGCCCTTGAGTACGACGGTTTCGATGCCGCTGGCGCCGGACGTGCCCGCGCCACCCGCGTTCGCGGACGGCCACGGGATGTCCTCGAGCTTCAACGTGCCCGGGCCGCTGAGCCGTCCCTGCGCGGCGGTCGTGACGAGGGCCGCGGCGACGACGATCATCGTCACGGCGCCATAACGGAAAACGCGTGTCAAAGTCTGCATGTACAAGGCTCCTCGGTCGACACAATGCTCTCACAGCAGATATAATCCCGGCCTGCTTTTGAACAAAACCGCCCGTTCAACGTAAATACTGCCTGAGGGAATTCTGGAGGACGAAGAGATGCGCCGTATTGGATTGGGCCCGGCAGCGATTCGCTACGCGTTCGCCGTGGCGATTAGTGCGTATGCGGTCGTGGGATGGTTGTCGATGATCGGACATGCCGGGCAGGCGCGTGAGGTGACGGCCGGCGGGTCGTATTCGGCCGCGCAGGCAACCCGGGGCAAGACTCTGTACGGCGACCAGTGCGTTGCGTGCCACGGCGAGATGCTCGAAGGTGTCGTGGGTCCGCCGTTGACCGGTGACGACTTCCTGACCGACTTCGGCGGCCACTCCGTGAAGGAGCTCGCCGACAAGATTCGCACGACCATGCCGCAGCAGGCGCCGGGGACGTTGAGCGAGGCGCAGTCGATCGACTTGACCTCCTACATCCTGCAGAGCAACAAGTATCCGGCGGGCCCCGAGCTGACCGCCGCGACGATGGCGCAGCTCACGCTGCCGGCGGGCAAGGCCGCGCCCGCGGCTGCGGCCGTGAATACGAGTGGATTGCCGACGGTGACCGCGACCGCGAACCTCGCGCAATTCATGCGCGCCGTCACCTTCCCGAACGCGAACATCATCTTCAACACGCAGCTGTACGATCCCGGCAAGGAAAAGCCGAAGATGCCGATCCCCTATGACTACGTCCTCTGGGGCAAGACGGTGTATTACGGGTGGGAGGCGGTTGACGAGGCGATTCTCGCGCTGCGCGACACGTCGCCGATGCTGCTGCTGCCCGGACGCAGATGTCAGAACGGCCGGCCGGTGCCCATTCAGAATGCCGATTATCAGCAGGCGGTGAAGGACCTGGTCGCTTTCACCGACGAGCTGTGGAAGGCCGCGCAGACGCGCAACCAGGAGACGGTGAGCGATCTCTCCGAGAAGCTGAATAATACGTGCGCCAACTGCCACAAGGTCTATCGTGACGTGTCAGTGAGCGGAGGCGCGTCGACAGGCTCGCTCACCGCCGACCGCTGCAACGCGATGCCGAAGGGCGGCGGGGTGGCGCAGTAAACAGACACGGCGGGTCCGCCTTCGCCGGGCACCGGCGCTCGGCGGAACCCGCCCCACGTACGCTTTTCTTTTATCGAGCGCCGGGATCGATGCGATCGGGACGCTGACCCGGCTGCTGCACCGCCTGGCCGCGCAGCGGCGGCGGCGGCACCGCGTGGTCCGGCTCGTTCAGATACAGGTACTGATAGCGGATGCCGCGGCCGTCGTCACCGAGCCAGCCGATCGACTGCTGCATGATGGTCGGCGGCGGGAACCCCTTCGGCACCGTCGACTCGGCGATGATCAGCCGGTTCTTGTGCATGTAGGCCGACGCGAAGGTCCGCGACTGGTCCTTCAGGTTGGTGAACTGGATCTCCTGGCCGCCTACCATCTCCATGAAGTTGAACATCAGGTGCGTGACCTTCACGTCCTTGTCGGCGATCAGCCTGTCCATCGCGTAGGTGACGGCGCCGCGCACGTCGTTCTTCCAGTAGCCGTACCCGGTATCGCCGACGCCGATGCACGTCTCCGCACCCGGGGGGCACCTGGTCGCCTTCTCGACCAGCACGCGCTCGACCGGCGTGTAGTCGACAACGGTGAGGACGTGCTTCCCGCTGATGCCGCTGACGGTGTAGACCTTCGACGGCAGGTTGACGAAGTACTCCGTCAGCCACGTCCCGTCCGTCACCACCGGCTTGCCCGGGAAGGTGATCGTGAAGAAGTCCTCCTTGCTCGCGAACTCGGTGTAGTCCTCCTGCGCGAACGCGGGGGCGGAGATGGCCAGCAGCAGGGCCGATGTAAGAAGCGTTTTGCGAACGGACATGATTGCGTCTCCTGCCGGGTGCCTACCTGAAATCGACCGTCGTCTTCAGCGTGTTGCTGTCCGCCATCTTCGAGTCGCTCGCGCGGATCTCGAGATCGCAGCGCGCGCTGGGCGGCGGCGCGAACGGCTTCATCTGCGTGCGCGGGTTCGGAATCGCCGCGGTGACGACGCCGTTGGCAGCCTTCCCCTTCACGACCCCCGATTCGGGCTCGCCGCCGCACCCGAGGAAGAACCACACCATCGGCGCCGCGCCGATGTCGTTCGGCGTCTCGCTCATCGCGAACTGCAGCTGCACCGTCGGCTGGCTGACCTGCGCCGAGACGATCTTCACGTCCGAGATCTTCGGCACGTGCGCATAGACGGCAATCGGACGCGGCGCCGTCCGGCCATTCTGATTGACGGCGACGATCGTCCGGTTGCCCGGAGCGGCGTCGCCGGCGACGTCGACCGTGACCTCCCAGAACAGCGACCCTTCCCTGACGTCGCCGCGCTTGATGTCCTTCACCGTGATGCCCGCCGACGGGTTGATTTCCACGCCGGTGACGTCGCCGCGCCCCGGAACGCCGAGGTGCAGCACGTTGGTCTGCCCCGCCGCCAGCTGGGTCGGGAAGAAGCCCTCGATGACATTCGGCAGTCCCTGCGCGCGCGCCGCCGGCGCCCGCACGGTGACCGCGATCAACGCCGCCGCGAACATCAGCGCCGGTTTCATTTCGTCCCTGCCTGTTCCAATGCGATCACGCGCGCGGTCGCGCAGTCGTCCATGATCTCCCAGTAGCGCGCGCCGCGCTCCTTGCCGTAGAGCAGCGGGTTCGCCCCGCCCGGGTTCTTCCGGATCGTCTCCATGTCCGCCAGCGTGTCCTGGTAGATGCCCGGATGCGCGTTGAGGATCCCGTCGGCGCCCAGCCTGAGCGCGTAATCCCTGATCACGGTCTCCAAGCGGCTCAGCGACCCGCGGTTCGGGTGCTGGAGCCCGCCGCCGTGCAGCAGGACGACGTGCGGCTCGCCATGCCACTTCACGGGGATGAAGATGCCGAGCGTGCCCGGCGTGTGGCCGAACAGGTTCGTGAAGGTGAGCATCTCGTCGCCGAGCGTCAGCGTGTCGCCGTGCTTGATGTCGACGTCGCGCTGCGCGAGCGGCCGCTCCGGCTTCTGCGCGGGCAGCGTCGCGTCCCAGTCTTCCTTCGCCATCATCACGCGCGGGTGATACGTGCGCTGCAGGTAGTTGGCGCCGCCCGTGTGGTCCGTCTGCCCGGGATGGCCGTGCGACAGCACGATGTACTTGATCTGCGCGGGATCGAGGCCGACCTTCCGCATGCTCGGCACCAGGATGTCGCGCGCCTCCTCGGTGCTGTTCAGCGTGTCGATGAGAATCAGCCCCTGGGTCGTCGTGATGACGAACGCGCCCTGCGAGGCGAGCCCCATGAACCAGACGTTGTCGAAGATCTTCGTCGGCTCGACGGTGTAGTCCTTCAGCGGCGGCAGGCCGAGCCGTTCGCGCCTGAGCGCGGCGCGCTCGGGACCGGTGAACGAGCAGGTGTTCTCGAACTCGGCGGTGAGGTCGTCGCGCGCGAGCTGCTTCGCGGCGGCGACGAGCCGCTGCGCCTCGGCCGACGCCTCGAACTGCTGTTTCGTCGGGTAGATCGGCGGCCGTGCGGGCGCCGCCGGCCGGGGAGCCGCCTGCGCGGTGGGCGCGCCGGCCTTCGCGGTCTCGTCGGCAATGTACGTGTCCGCGACCTGCTTCAGCTTCACGAGCCACTGCTGCCACGACGCCGGATCGACGAACGGATTCGGCTCGCCGGGCTTGCGCGACTGGAGCCTGACCATCCGCTCGAACGTGCCGCCGTTGGGGTATGTCGACATCGCGAGATAGCTGTGAATCAACAGGCCGACCTGCACGTCGGGCTCGAGCTGCGCCACGCGGGCGACGCTCGCCTGGAACTTCTTGCCGCCCTCGACGCCGTCGCGCGGCTCGGGACCGCCGAACAGGAACGCCTTGTACGCCTTGCCGGCCTCGTGGACCGTGAATTCAAACGAGACGCTGCCCGGTGTGTGGCCGGGGGTGAGGTAGGCCTTGATCGACGTCTTGCCGAGCGTGATCACCTCGCCGTCCTTGATGACGAGGTCATTCGGTCCGCGCTGAACGGCGACGTTGAACGGCGGCGCCGTCTGCGGTTTGTCTCGATAGCCCTGGGCCACCTCATCGACCATCTTCCAGTCGGCCTCGCTCAACGCGATGCGGGCGCCGGAGAGCTGCTTGATGCGCGCCGCGCCACCGAAGTGATCGAGGTGGCCGTGCACCATCAGCACGTACTTGACGTCCTTCGGGTCGAATCCCAGGTTGCGGATGTTGTCGAGGACGTGATCGACGTACGGCTCCTGCGAGCTGTCGATCATGATGAGCCCGGCGGTCGTCGGAATCAGCCACGTGGAGACCGTGCCGACGCCGACGTGGTAGAGGTCGTCGAAGAGCTTGAAGCCCTCGAGGGACTTCTGGAACTCCGCATCGCGCGCGTGGGTGACGCGATAGGCGTAGCTGATTTCCATTCCCGCCGGCGCGGCTTGCTGTTGCGCGGCGGCCGGCTGCTGACCACCTTGACCGCGGCCACCGCCGCGTCCGCCACCACCCTGCGCGACGAGACCGACGCTGATCCCGGCAACGACGAGTGCGAGAACAAGTGTTCGTTTCATATGAATTGGAGGGCGGGTCCGCGTGGACCCGCCGGATTATGCGGGTAGGGCGGGTCCTCCCGGACCCACCGGATGCGCCAGCCTCAACGCGGTAATGGCTGGCCCTTGGTTTCGACGGTGAACGGCAGCAGGAACAGGCCGGCAAAGAGCACGATCGACGTCAGCGCGATGGGCGTGCCGATGTTGCCGAAGTGGTTCACGCCCGCGGCGATGAGGAACACCATCCCGACGCCGACGAAACGGCCGATCGAGCTGATGAAGCCCATGCCGCTGCCGCGGCTGCTCGTTTCGAACAGTTCCGGCAGCCACAGGGTGTACATCGCGAAGTTCGCCCCGGCCAGGCCGAGGAAGAACGTCATGATGAAGAAGATCTCCAGCGCGTTGGGTCCCATGATGAAGAACGCCCAGCCGAACGCGACGGCGGTCGTGACGGCGAGCAGCGACATGAACATCGCCATGGCGACGCGGCGGCCGTACTTCTCCGCCAGGATCGGCGCCAGGAGGCAGCCGATCACGGTGCCGATCGCCAGCACGGCGCCACCCCAGGACGCGGTGCGCGCGGCATCGGCCGCGGCGGCGCCGCTGCGCTGCGCTATCTGCGTGATCGCGGTCGGCACGTAGATGGAGCCCGCCCACTGGCCGATGATCGACACGAGGTAGACGAGCGACATGACGATCGTGCGGTTCTTGTACTTCGAGGTGAACAGCGCGCCGAACGACTTCGCAATCGACGGCTTCTTCGTCTTCTTCATCTCCTCGAACTTGTGCGACTCCTTGACGTTCGACATGATCCAGCCGACGAACAGCGCCGGCAGGCCGCCGAAGGCGAACATCCAGCGCCAGCCGAAGTTCGCCCCGATGGTGTAGTTGGCGATCGAGGCGAGCAGGAAGCCGACGTAATAGCCCGTGTGGAGGTAGCCGGCAAACTTCACGCGGCGATCTTCGGGCAGCGACTCGGCGACGAAGGTCGAGCCGACCGGCTGCTCGCCGCCGAGGCCGAAGCCACAGAGGACGCGGAGGATCGCCAGCTGCCAGATGTTGGTGACGAGCCCGCACATCAGCGTAAACACGGAGTAGGCGATAATCGTCAGGGCCAGCGCCCGCACGCGGCCGATGCGGTCGCCGATCATCCCCCAGAACATCGAGAGACCCCACCCGGCGAGGAACATCGCAAACAGGAAGCTCCCCCAGACGCCGATGTTCGCGGTCGTGGCTTCGATACCGGACGCCGGCAGCAATTCGCGCAGCGCCGGGACGAGCACGAGCCCGTAGATGAACGCATCCATGCCATCGAGCGTCCACCCGGCATAGGCGGCGATGAACCCTTTCTTCTGGTTCGTCGTCAGCGGTGTCTTGGTGCGGATCGGTTGTGTGTGCGTCGCAGGTACGGTCACCGCCATAGCTGTCGGACCCCCGGAAAGGTGTTAACGCGCTGAATTGTGCGGAAAAGTAGGCCCATTTTATGGGCGCTCCCCTTCTCGGTCAAGCAACCGCGCGCGCAGGTGCGGGTGCTGCAGCACGTCGCGATTGACGACAAATGCAGGGGTTTTCCCGTTCGCGACCGCGACGACCGAGCGGAACGCGCTCTCGGCGTTGTTCCGGAAGAACTCGTCCGTCCAGCAGATCGAGTGCGGCGTGACGATGACGTTGTCGAGCGCCAGCAGCGGGTTGTCCCGGCCGACGGGCTCGACCTCGAAGACGTCGAGCGCGGCGCCGGCCAGGCGCCGTGCGGCGAGCGCGGCGTAGAGCGCCTGCTCGTCGACGATGGGGCCGCGCGCGGTGTTGATGAAGTAGGCCGTCGGCTTCATCAGCGCGAACTCGCGCGCGCCGATGAAGCCGCGCGTCTCGGGCGTCAGCGGCGTGTTCACGCAGACGAAATCCGCCTCGCGGAAGACCGTCTCCTTGTCCGTGAGCCGCACGCGCAGCCGTGCCGCGTCCTCCGCCTTCGCGTACGGATCGTACGCGAGGTGCACCATCTCGAGCGGCGCGAGGAGGCGGAACAGCTCGCTGCCGATGTTGCCGACGCCGATCGATCCGACCGTGCGGCCGGTGAGCCCCACCCCCATGTGGCTGGTCGTCTCGCTCCAGCGCCCGCTGCGCGCCAGCGAGTCTTTGGTGGCGACCTTGTGCGACAGCGCGAGGATGAGGGCGAGGATGCTCGTCGCGACCGGCCGGCGCACGCCGTCAGGGGTGTTGGTGAGGATGACGCCGTTGCCCGTGCACGCCTTGACGTCGACGCTGTCGTAGCCGACGCCCATGCGCGCGACGATGCGGACCCGGCTGTCGGGGCCGGACACCACGGCGGCGGGCACCTTCGGATTGAGCACGCACAGCGCGTCGTACTGCGCGCCGTGCGCCGCGGTCAGCTCCTTGACGTCGTCCGGGATGAACTCCCACGGCAGCTTCGCGGCGTCGAAGATCTGCAGCGCGTGCGGGTCGAAGATGGAGGTGCCGTCGGCGCGGAGCGTGTCCCGCGTGATGCCGACCCGAAAGTTCATTTCATGGGGCCGGCGAACTTCTCGGGGTTCTTCGCGTACCACTGCTCGTACATCTCACGCCCGTTCCAGACGAGCACGCCCTTCTGCTTCAAGACGTGGTCGTAGATCTGCTCGAGGTACTTGAACGCGTGCGGCTGGCCCGCCGCATACGGATGGATGGCGATCGAGAAGACCTTCGGCCGCTTCTCGCTTTCCTTGTACAGCTGATCGAAGCAGTCGATGCACTTGCGGGCGAAGTACGGCGCCTCCTGCGTCTGCACCGCGAGCGTCGTCACGTCCTGGCACTCGATCGGGTAGGGCAGCGTGACGAGCGGGCCGGCCTTGGTCGACAGGCGCGTCGGCTCGTCGTCGTACGGGTATTCGCAGGTGTACTTGAGGCCCGCGGCGGCGAGGTAGTCGGACGACTGGAACGTCTGGCCGAAGCCGGGGCTGAGCCAGCCGATCGGCCGTTGGCCCGTGTGCTTCTGCAGGATGTCCAGCGTCTTCTGGATCATCTCCTCGGGCTCGTGCTCGACGTGTATCGGCTGCTGGTCGTAGCTGTGGCCGACCATCTCCCATCCCGCTTTCGCGGTGGCCTCCGCGATGCGCGGGTAGTCGATGCAGACGCGGCCGTTGATCGAGAGCGACGGCTTGATGCCGAGCCGCTCGAACAGCTCGTAGAAGCGCCAGAAGCCGACGCGGTTCCCGTACTCGTGCCATGCCCAGTTGCCGACGTCCGGGAACCGGACCTGTCCCTGCGGCGGCATGAGGAGCATGCGCGGCATCGGCCGCGTGATGTCCCACACCTCCACGTTGACGATGGTCCAGAAGATGATGCGGTTGCCGCCGGGCAGCGGCGGCAGCGGCGGGCGGTCGGCGATTGCTGAATAGGGTCCGCGTTCGCGAGGTTGTGCCATCGGAGCAAAGAAAAAGGCCGGGCGAAGCCCGGCCAAAATGTAAGGGGCGGGTCGTCAGACCCGCCCGGACGCCCGGGGATTTCTAGAAGTCTTTCGGCAGTGCCGCGTTGTTGCCGTCCCAATCCTTGATCGTGCCGTCCTTCGCTTTCAGGAAGCCGAGGAGGCACCCGTTGGAACCGTCGCGCAGCACGTGGCAGCGCGCCTTGATGGTGTCACCGGGAGCGACGTATTCCTTCGACACGCCGATCCGCTCGAGGCCATTGCGACCCGTCGCTTCGAGCGCCCAGATCTGCGCCTCGCCGCCCTTCGGATCCTTCACCTCGAGGTAGACCCACGAGTGCGGCAGCAGGAGGTGCACTTCCTTGACCACGCCCGTGATGTCGGTGAATGAATCGACATAGTTGCCGTGGGAGTGGTGTGCCCCGGCCGGCAACGCGAACAGGACCGAAACAATCGCCGCAAGACCTAATCTAGACCGCATTTTCAGCCTCCAAGTACAACGATGGCCGCCCCGGGCGTTGAGGACAGGATTCTATACGGCTAATTTCGACGTTTGCAAGGGTCCAGATGTTCCGCTCTGGTATACCATCCGCCGGTACGTGGGCCGGGTGCCCTGACGCGACCCGCCGTCCCCGCGCCGCGGAACCCGGCGCAACCCGAGGATACACATGGCGCAGATCTCATTGAAAGTCAACGGAATGACCCGCGTCGTGGACACCGACCCGACCACACCGCTGCTCTATGTACTCCGCAACGACCTCGACCAGCACGGTCCGCGGTTCGGCTGCGGCCTCGCCCAGTGCGGCGCCTGCACGGTGATTGTCGACGGCACCGCCGTCCGCTCGTGCACGATGCCGGTCGCCAACGTCGGCAATAAGAACGTCCTGACGCTCGACGGGCTGGGAACGGTCGAGAAGCCGCATCCGCTGCAGGCCGCGTTCATCGAGGAGCAGGCCGCGCAGTGCGGCTACTGCATGAACGGCATCCTGATGACCGCGAAGGTGCTGCTCGACAAGAACTCGAATCCGAGCGACGCCGACATCAAGCGCGCCCTCGACCCCGTGCTCTGCCGCTGCGGCAGCCACCTGCGGGTCATCCGCGCGATCAAGCGGGCGGCACGCACGCTCCAGGCACGCGCGTAGCGCAAAGGAGCAGCCAATGACATTCACACGGCGCGAGCTCCTCAAGGGCGGCGCACTCGTCGTCAGCTTCAGTTTTCTCTCGCCGTTGTCGAAGGCGTTCGGCCAGGCGACGGCCCATATCGACCCGTACGGCAACCCCGACTATCTCGACCCGCGCCAGCTCGATTCGTGGGTAGCGGTCCGCGAGGACGGCACCGTGATCGTCTCGACGGGCAAGGTCGATCTCGGCACCGGCATCGAGACCGCGCTCGCGCAGATCGCCGCCGACGAGCTCGACGTGCCGTTCGCGCGCGTGCACATGCAGATGGGCCACACGGCGAAGACGGTGGACCAGGGACGCACGGCGGGCAGCAACACCATCCAGGCGGCCGGACCTCACCTGCGGCAGGCGACGGCCGCCGCGCGCGTCGAACTGCTGAAGATGGCATCCGCGCGCCTCGCTGTGCCCGTCGAACGGCTGGCGGTGGCCGACGGGGTCGTCAGCGACACGGCGAACCCGTCGAAGAGCGTGTCGTACGCCGCGCTCGTCGGCGGACGCACGTTCAACATCACGATCCCGGTGACCGGGCAGCAGGGCGGCCTGCAGGTCGCGCCGGCGATCAAGGCGAAGAAGTACACCGAGTACAAGGTCGTCGGCACCCCGGTGCAGCGCGTCGATCTGCCCGCGAAGCTGACCGCGACCTTCACCTACATCACGGACGTGAAGCTGCCCGGCATGCTGCACGGCCGCGTGATCAGGCCGGCGACGACGATCTCGAAGCCGCTGCGCGTGGACGAGAGCTCGATCGCGAACATCAAGGGCATCGTCAAGGTCGTGCAGGAAGGCACCTTCATCGGCGTCGTCGCGCAGACGGAATGGGCCGCGATCCAGGCGGCGAAGAACCTGAAGGTGACGTGGTCGACGCCGGCGCCGCTGCCCGCGACGCGCGAAGCGGTGGACGCGTACCTGACCACCACGAAGAGCTTCGCCGACAACGGGCCGATGCCGACCGGGAACACCGAGGCGGCGTTCGCGCAGGCCGCGCGCACCTTCGAAGCGGCCTATCACTGGCCGTTCCAGAACCACGCGATGATGCTGCCGTCGTGCGCGGTCGCCGACGTGCAGGCCGACGGTGCCGGTGGTGGCAGCGTGACCATCTGGACCGGCGCGCAGGGTCCGTTCACGACGCGCGATCGCGTGTCCGACATGCTCGGCCTGCCGAAGCGCAGCGTGATCGTGAACTGGGTGGAGCACGCGGGGTGCTACGGCCGCCTGACGTCGGACGACGCGGCGGAAGACGCGGTGCTGCTGTCGCGCGCCGTCGGCAAGCCGGTCCGCGTGCAGTGGAGCCGCGCGGACGAACACATCTGGGAACCGAAGGGCCCGCAGCAGCTGATGAAGGTGCGCGTCGGCGCCGACGCGCAGGGACGGATGCTGGCGTGGGAGTACAACGGGCGCACGTTCCCGTGGACCGAAGCGCAGGGCACGCCGCAGCTCGGCGAGCGCCAGATCGGACAGAAGAACACGGCGCCGTATCCCGCCAACCCGGTGGGCGCCGGCGCGGTGGCGCAGCTCTACGACATCCCCAATCAGAAGGTCACCGCGGCCTACGTCCCGTGGCCACAGGACGACCCGACGCCGCTGCGCACCAACCCGCTTCGTTCGCCGGGCGAGCCGGCCGGGTGGTTCGCGAGCGAGAGCATGGTCGACGAGGTGGCCGCGGCGTACGGCGTCGACGCGCTCCAGTTCCGGCTGCGCCACCTGGCCAACGACGCGCGCGCGACCGAGCTGCTGCAGGCGACGGCGAAGCAGGCCGCGTGGAGAGAACGCGCGTCACCCTCGCCGGAAGCCGGTGCCGCGAAAGCAGCCGGCCGCGGCATCGCGCTCATCGCGCGCGGCCCGACGCTGGTCTGCGCGATCGCGGAGGTCGAGGTCGAGCGCGCCACGGGCATCGTCGCCGTGAAGAAGATGACGATGGGGCACGACTGCGGGTTGATCATCAATCCCGACGGGTTGAAATTTCAGATCGAAGCCAACGTGATGCAGGGCGTCAGCCGCGCGTTGATCGAGGAAGTGAAGTGGGACGCGACCGGCATCAAGACGGTGGACTGGCGCACGTACCCGGTCATCACGTTCGCGAGGGTGCCCGACGTCGACATCGTGTTGATCAACCGTCCCGAGCGTCCTGCGTCGGGTTCCGGTGAGCCGGGCATCGTGCCGCTCTTTGCCGCGATCGGCAACGCCATCTTCGACGCGGTCGGCGTGCGGCTGCGCGAAGGCCCCTTCACGCCACAGCGCGTGAAGGCGGCGCTCCAGGCGAGGACGACGGCAACGACGGCGCGTCTGTAGGGCCGACCGGCCCGCCTTCGCGCGCAGGCGACGGCGCGGTGGGCCCTACGAGATCCGCGGGCGGGATCACGAAATTGCGAGTCCGCCCCTTCACGCTTTCGCGCCGCAGGCGAACGCGCCCTTCCGAAATCACGCATTTGCCGCCAGTTACGAAGACCCCTCCCGGGTACGCGCCCGCGGCACCCTGTTTGCGCTCTACGGGCGGTCCAAGGAGGACTTCATGGCCTCGAAGAAGGCAATGCGCTTTACCGGCAACCGTACGGCGGCGATCGGTCTCATCGTGGTGTGTATCGTGGGAACGGCGATCCTGATCGCGGCGCGTTCGTCGGAACCGACAAGCGCGGCGTCGGTCGCGCCGGCCAGCACGGTGGCCGCGGCGGCGTCAAACGACGCGGTGCCCGCGCGGGCACAGAAAGCGGCCAGCGCGCCTGCAGCGCACCCGCAGGCGGGCGACGCGGCCAAGGCCGAACCGGCCCCGGAACGCGTCACCATCGTGGGCTGCCTCGAGCAGGACAACGAGTCGTTCCGGCTGAAGAACACGACCGGCGACGACGCGCCGAAGGGGCGCAGCTGGAAGTCCGGGTTCCTCAAGAAGAGCTCGAAGAGCATCGAGCTGGTTGACGCCCGCCATCGGATGAACCTGGCCGGCCACGTGGGCGAGCGCGTCAGCGTGACGGGCATGCTCGCGGACCGGGAGCTCCAGGGCTCCTCGATCAAGCGCCTCGCCGAATCCTGCGAATAAACCCGCCAAATCCGTGCGCCGGGACGCGAGATCTGCTTGCGTCCCGGCGCCGCTCGTGACAATCTTTCGCCCTCCCGCCTTCGCTCCTTGAGCTTCGGCGGGGCAAGCTTAGGAGGGCGGAAGATGAGGAAGCTCGCTGGGAACCGGACCCTGGTCCTTGGTGCAAGCGTCGTTGCCCTTCTCGTCGCGCTCGGCATCTCGCAGGCCGTGCTCGACCGCTCCGCGGCGGCACAAAGCAAGGGCGCCGTCCAGGCGCCGCGCTTCGAAGTCGATCCGCTGTGGCCCAAGCCGCTGCCGAACCACTGGGTCCTCGGATCGACCATCGGCGTCTGGGTCGACACCGACGATCACGTCTGGATCATCCACCGCAGCTCCGCCACGCTCGCCAACAACGAGAAGACGCTCGAGACCAAGCAGGGCGAATGCTGCGCCGGCGCGCCGCCGGTGCTCGAGTTCGACCAGGACGGCAACCTGCTTCGCCACTGGGGCGGTCCCGGCCAGGGCTACGAATGGCCCGACTCCAACCACGGCATCTTCATCGACCACAAGGGGAACGTCTGGATTGGCGGCAACGGCGGACCCGACTCGCAGATCCTCAAGTTCACCAAGGACGGCAAGTTCCTGCTGCAGGTCGGCAAGAAGGGCGCGCGCCGCAAGGCGGGCGCCGGCGCCGGCAACCAGGAAGGGCAGGTCGCCGGCTTCGTCGGCGGCAGCAACGATCAGGAGAGCTTCGGCCGCGTCGCCAAGATCTTCGTCGACGCGAAAGCGAACGAAGCCTATGTCGCGGACGGGTATCTGAACAAGCGCGTCGCCGTGCTCGACGCCGACACCGGCAAGATGAAGCGCTACTGGGGCGCCTACGGCAACAAGCCGGATGACACGCCGCTGCCTCCGTACAACCCCGCCAACCCGCCCGCGCAGCAGTTCTACAACCCCGTCCATTGCGCCGACATGTCGGTGGACCGCTTCATCTACGTCTGCGATCGCGTCGGCGATCGCCTGCAGGTCTTCACGCCCGAGGGCAAGTTCGTCAAGGAGCAGTGGTACGAGAAGAACACGCTGAACGCCGGCTCGGTGTGGGACATCGCGTTCTCGAAGGACGCCCAGCAGAAGTACATCTTCATGGCCGACGGCGTGAACGAGAAGGTGAAGATCATTGATCGCCAGACGCTGCAGGAGCTGACGACGTTCGGCGACGGCGGTCGGCAGCCGGGACAGTTCTACGGCGTGCACAGCATCGCGATCGATTCGAAGGGGAACCTCTACACGACTGAAACGTACGAAGGCAAACGGCTGCAGAGGTTCATGTACAAGGGCATGGCCGCGGTAACGAAGGACAACCAGGGCGTGGTCTGGCCGACGGCACGAGGCACACGGTAGACGGCACGTCGAAAGCGAGGCTCAACATGAGGAAGCTGGCGCGGAACCGCACGGTACTCATCGGTGCGAGCGTTCTCGGGCTCCTGGTCATCCTCGGCATCACGCAGGCGTCACTCGACCGAACGGCCGACGCGCAGAGCAAGGCCGCGGTCCAGGCGCCGCGGTTCGAAGTCGATCCGCTCTGGCCGAAGCCGATGCCGAATCACTGGGTGCTCGGACAGACGATCGGCGTCTTTGTCGATCCCGACGATCACGTCTGGATCGTGCATCGTGGCTCGTCGACGCTCGCCGACAACGAGAAGGGGATCGAGAAGAAGACCGCGGAGCTGTGCTGCGCGGGCGCCCCGCCGGTCCTCGAGTTCGACCAGGCGGGCAACCTGCTGCGGCACTGGGGCGGCCCCGGCCAGGGCTACGAGTGGCCCGACGGCAACCACGGGATCTTCATCGACCACAAGGGGAACGTCTGGATCGGCGGCAACGGCGGCCCCGACTCGCACATCCTGAAGTTCACCAAGGACGGCAAGTTCGTCCTGCAGATCGGCAAGAAGGGTGCGCGCCGCAAGGCGGGCGCCGGCGCCGGCAACCAGGAAGGACAGGTCGCCGGGTTCGTCGGCGGCAGCAATGACCCGATGAACTTCGGGCGCGTCGCGAAGATCATCGTCGACCCGAGGGACAACGAGGCCTACGTGGCCGACGGCTACCTGAACAAGCGCGTCGCGGTCCTCGACGCCGACACGGGCAAGATGAAGCGCTACTGGGGCGCGTACGGGAACAAGCCGGACGACACGCCGCTGCCGGCGTACGACCCCGCGGCCAAGCCGGCGCAGCAGTTCTACAACCCCGTGCACTGCTCGGATATCTCCGTCGATCGGTTCATTTACGTCTGCGACCGCGTCGGCGATCGCCTGCAGGTGTTCACGACCGAGGGCAAGTTCGTGAAGGAAGGCTTCTTCGCGAAGAACACGAAGGGCTCGGGCGCGGTATGGGACATCGCGTTCTCGAAGGACCCGCAGCAGAAGTACATCTACATGGCCGACGGCATGAACGACATCGTCCGCATCGTCGATCGGCAGACGCTGCAGGAGCTGACCAGCTTCGGCGACGGCGGGCGGCAGCCCGGCCAGTTCTACGGCGTGCACAGCATCGCGACCGATTCGAAGGGGAACATCTACACGACGGAGACCTGGGAAGGAAAACGTCTGCAGCGGTTCCTCTACAAGGGGATGGGCCCCGTGGCGAAACCGCACCAGGGCACGGTCTGGCCGGGATCGAACTCGACGAAGTAGGGCTGTGCACCTCTCCAGGGCGGTGCGTCTCGCCGCCCTTTCCCTCATCGTCTTCGTGACGGGCATTGCGCGGGTGTCGGCACACGACATCCCGCGCGACGTCACCGTGCAGGCGTTCGCCAAGCCTGACGGACACACCTTCCGCCTGCTCGTCCGCGTTCCCATGAAAGCGATCATGGACATCGAGTTCCCGCGGCAGGACCGCGACTACATGGATCTCGATCGGATCGATCAGTCCCTGCGCGACGCGTCGATGATCTGGCTCGCGCGCAAGGTCGAGCTCTACGAGGAGGACAGGCTCGTCGGCGATCCGCGCATCCTGTCCACGCGCGTCTCGCTCGAGTCGGACCGATCGTTCGACACCTACGAGCACGCGCTCGCGCACGTCACGGGTCCCGCGCTGACCAGCGCGACGACGCTCTTCTGGGAGCAGGGGATGCTCGACGTGCTGTTCGAGTACCCCATCGAGTCGGATCGATCGCACTTCGCCATCCACATGGCGTTCGACCGGCTGGGCATCACCGTCGTGACCGCGCTGCGCTTCCTGCCGCCAGGCGGCGCCGTGCGGGCGTACGAGCTCGAGGGCGACGCCGGGCTCGTGCCGCTCGACCCGCGCTGGCACCAGGCGGCGCTGCGGTTCGTCACGCTCGGGTTCTTCCACATCCTCGACGGCACCGATCACCTGCTCTTCCTGTTCTGCCTGGTGATTCCGTTCCGCCGCATCTGGACGCTCGTCCCCATCGTGACGGCGTTCACCGTCGCGCATTCGATCACGCTCATCGCCGCCGCCTACAACTACGCGCCCGGCGCGCAGTGGTTTCCGCCGCTCATCGAGACGTTGATCGCGACCTCCATCGTCTACATGGCGCTGGAGAACATCGTCGTCGTGACGCCGCGGCGCCGGTGGCTCATCACGTTCCTGTTCGGCCTCGTGCACGGCTTCGGGTTCTCGTTCGGCCTGCAGCACACGGTGCAGTTCGCCGGCTCCTACCTGCTGACGTCTTTGCTCTCCTTCAACGTCGGCGTGGAGCTCGGCCAGCTGCTCGTGCTCGTGCTCATCGTCCCCGCCCTCGACGTGCTCTTCCGCTTCGTGGTCGCGGAGAGAATGGGGACGATCATCCTCTCCGCGCTCGTGGCGCACACCGCCTGGCACTGGATGGTCGATCGCTACGGCGTGCTGCGCCAGTTCCCGTGGCCCACCGTCACGGCAGCGGATGCGGCGACCGCGATCCGATGGGTGATGGCTCTGATCGCGGTGCTCGCGACCGCCTACCTCCTGTCGCGGGCAGCAGCATCGGCACGCGCGTCCGGTACTCCTGATACGCCGAGCCGTATTCCGAAATAAGGTCGCGTTCCTCGAACTGAATCGCCAGGACGATGTACGCCGTCGTGGCGACGGCGAAGACGAGGTGCGCGAGCGTCATCGTCGGCGTCATCCAGAACGCCAGCAGGAACCCGAAATACAGCGGATGCCGGACGTACTCGTACGGCAGCGGCGTACGGAACTCGATGCGCGTGTACGGCTTTCCGATCAGCGGCAGCCAGACCTGGCGAAGGCCGAACAGGTCGAAGTGGTTGATGAGGAACGTCACCACGAGGACCGTGCCCCACCCGGCGGCGAACAGCGCCCAGAGCACGGCGCGGACGAACGGATTGTCGACCGTCCAGACCTCGATGCCGATCGGCCGCCACTGCCAGAAGAGCAGGATCAGCGCCAGGCTGGCGAAGAGGACGAAGGTCGACCGCTCGATCGTCCACGGCACGATCTGCGTCCACCAGTCCTTGAACCAGCGCCGCGCCATGACGCTGTGCTGGACGGCGAAGACGGTCAGCAGCGCGGCGTCGATGGCGAGGGCGAGCGCCAGCGGCGTTTGCGCCGGGCCGTCGAGGCGCGTCGGCACGGCGAAGCCGCCAACGAAGGCGATGGCGTAGAGGAACGTCACCAGGAACACGAGGTAGGCGGCCGCGCCGTAGGCGAAAAATACAAGTCGTTTCAACACGTTCATCCTCCTTCTGCGAGTGTGGGCAGGATGAAGGGCGGAGGCGACGGCCGCCATGGGCGTTCTGTCCCGAATTGGATAGAATCGCCGGCCAGATCGCGGGACAAACGTCCCGCCGGTTCGGAATGACGACGTCCTCGAAGTTTCGCCAGCGGGTTCATTACGCGCACGCGTCGGACGGCGCTCGCCTGGCATGGGCCGAGTCCGGCGACGGTCCCGTCGTCGTCAAGGCCGCCAACTGGCTGTCGCACCTCGAGTACGAGTGGGAGAGCCCGGTCTGGCGGCACTGGATCCGGTTTTTCTCGGAACACTTCCGCTTCATCCGCTTCGACGAACGTGGATGCGGGATGAGCGAGTGGAAGCCGGATGACCTGTCGACGGAGCGCTGGACCGCGGATCTCGAAACCATCATCGACGCGGCGCGCCCCTCCGGCCCCGTGACGCTGCTCGGCATCTCGCAGGGCGCGGCCACGTGCGTCTCGTACGCGGTGCGGCACCCGGAGCGCGTGGCGCGGATGATTTTCTACGGCAGCTACGCGCGCGGGAAGATGCGCCGCGGCCCCTCGGTCAGCGAACGTGAATATCGCGCGATGATCGAGCTGGCACGCATCGGGTGGGGGCGCGACAACCCCACCTTCCGCCAGGTGTTCACGTCACGCTTCATCCCGGAGGCGACGCACGAACAGGTGCAGTGGTTCAACGATCTGTGCCTGAAGACGGCGACCGGCGAGGTCGCGGCCGCGCTGTTCGAGGCGCGCGCGGTCGTGGACGTCTCCGACCTGCTCGGCCAGGTGCGCGTGCCCACGCTCGTGCTGCACGCGCGCAACGACGAGATGACGTCGATCGACGAGGGGCGCCGGCTCGCCGCGGGGATCGCCAACGCCGAGTTCGTCGAGCTCGACTCGCGCAATCACATCCTGCTCGAGCACGAGCCCGCGTGGCAGCGGTTTCAGGAGGCGGTGCTGGAGTTCACCGGCGGAGCTGCCGTGCGGCAGGAGTCGGTGTTCGCGTCGCTCTCGTCGCGCGAGCGGCAGGTGCTGGCGTTGATCACCGAGGGATTGAGCAACACCGACATCGCCGATCGTCTCGCCATCAGCGAGAAGACGGTGCGCAACCACACGTCGAACGTCTTCGACAAGCTCGGTGTCTGGTCGCGTGCGCAGGCGATCGTCTTCGCGCGCGATCACGGCTTTCGTTGACATCTGCCGACGGCTCGTCGGCGTGAGCGGCCGGATGCGGCCTATCGGCAGGATGCCAACTCCCAAGGATGAATCACCTTGGGAGTTGGAAGTTGGCACGTGGACCGTGCGGGTGAGCCGGAGCGGTCTCTAGTTCGTTCCCGAAGACGTCCGCACGTACTTGTTGAACCACTCGATCGTGCGGTTCCACGCGAAGTCCGCGGCCGCCTTGTTGTAGCGCTCGGGCGTCGCGTCGTTGTTGAACCCATGCACGGCGCCCTCGTAGATGTGCCCTTCGTGCGGCACGCCGGCGGCGGTCAGCTGCTTGTCGTAGTCGGGCCAGGTCATCGCCAGCCGCGTGTCGAGCGCGCCGTGATGCACCAGCACCGCCGCCTTGATCTTGGCGACGTCGGCCGCCATCGGCGGGCCGCCGTAGAACGGCGCCACCGCGGCGATGTCGGCGCCGAGGCGGACGGCCAGCGTGTTGGCGATGCCGCCGCCGAAGCAGAAGCCGGTCGCGCCGATCTTGCCGCTGCAGTCGGGGCGGTTCTTCAGCCAGTACGCCGCCGCGACGAAGTCCTCGGTCATCTTGTTGCGATCGACCTTGCCGAACAGCTCGCCGCCCCGCACGTCGTCACCGGGGTAGCCGCCGACCGAGGTGAGGCCATCGGGCGCGAACGCCATGAAGTTCATCAACGCGAACCGGCGCGCGACGTCTTCCATGTGGGGATTCAAGCCGCGGTTTTCGTGGACGATCAGCACCCCCGGCAGCTTCATGTCGAGGACGCTCTTGGGACGCGCGAGATAGCCCTTGATGGTGCCGTTGCCCATCGGCGACTGCACGGTTTCGTAGCTGGTCTTCAGCCGCTCGTCGGTCTTGGAGACCTGCTGCGCGGCCGCGTAGTCGGGCATGAGCATGTCGATGATGGTGCCGGCCGCCAGCCCGCCCACGGCGAATTTCTTCGCGCCGTCGAAGAACTCCCGGCGGCTGATGTGGCCGTGAATGAACTCGTTATAGAGCTGCACCGCTTCCGCAGGCAGCTTCGGTTTTCTCGGTTCCATCTCGCTCTCCTCTTGAATATCCGGATGCTGCGCGTCCGGCCGCCTCTCAGCGGCAGCGCAAAGCGCAACGCGGCTTGTCCCCCGTAGCGCGCAGCGCGAAGGCGGAAAGAATACATCAAACCGTTGACAATCGGGTGGAGCGGACAATAATTCACCCGGCGAGTCCCGCGCGCAGCCGGGCCGGAAACAGACGCTTCATTCGGAGAACATCATGTCGAAATTCTCGACCCTCCCGTCGGCGGTGATCGGCGCCGTACTCCTCGCGAGTATCTCCGTCGTCGCCCAGTACAAGATGACCGTCAACGCGGACCGGCTCGTCAACGCGCAGAACGAGCCGCAGAACTGGCTCATGATGAACGGCGACTACGGCGCGACGCGCTACTCGAAGCTGACGCAGATCAACCGGGAGAACGTGAAGAACCTGCGCATGGTCTGGGCGCTCGCGCTCGGCGGCATGCAGGACGTCGGGCAGAACGGGCCCGAGAACGAGGTCAACCCGCTCATCGACAACGGGTTCATGTACACGACCGACGGGTGGGGGACGCTCTACAAGATCGACGCGCGCGACGGCATGAAAGGCTCCTTCGCCTGGGTCGCCGACCCCGGCGTGAAGCACCAGGGCAACCCGCCGCGGACACGCGGCATCGCCCTGTGGGAGGATCTCGTCATCGCCAACATTCCCGACGGCCGCGTGATTGCGGTCAACCGCGACACCGGTGAAATCGTCTGGGACAAGATGATCGCGAAGACGGACGAATTCGGGAGCCGCGAACGATTCTTCGCGGCGCCGATTACCGCCGACGGCAAGGTGATCATCGCCAACGGCGCCGGCGACGGAAAGACACGCGGCTGGATCGCCGCGCTCGAGGCGCGCACCGGCAAGGAGCTGTGGCGCTGGTACGCGATTCCGAAGCCGGGTGATCCGGGCAGCGAAACGTGGAAGGACAAGAACAACGCGTGGAAGACCGGCGGCGCCGGACTCTGGCAGACCGGGACCTACGACCCGGCGACCAGGCTCACCATCTGGGGAACGGGCAATCCGATCCCGCAATATGATCCGCAGGCGCGCCCCGGCGACAACCTCTACACCAACGCCGCCGTCGCGCTGAACATCGACACCGGCAAGCTCGCCTGGTATTTCCAATACACGCCGAACGACGCGTGGGACTACGACGAGGTCGGCATCCACATGCTGTACGACACGACGATCGACGGCGTCGCGCGGAAGGTCGTCGGCCACTTCGCGCGCAACGGCTTCTTCTACACGCTCGATCGCACCAACGGCAAGTTCATCAAGGGGACGCAGTACGTCAACGATCTGAACTGGACGAAGGGACTCAATCCGAAGACCGGGATGCCCCTTGAATACGACCCGAAGCTGGATGTCCAGATCTACAACCCCGAGGCGAGGGCGCTGCGTGGCGACGGCCTGAAACGTACGTGTCCGACGTGGCATGGCGGCATCGCGCACCAGCCCACCGCCTACAACCCGGTAAAGAACATCGCCTACGGTGTCGGCATCGAGGGATGCTTCTCGACCAACGGCGCGGCGGTCGCGTTTCGGTCGGCCAACGGGGGCATCGACGACAAGAACAGCGAGAAACGGACGTTCTCGAGCGACCTGTACTACGGCTCGGTCACCGCGTTCGACACGGTGAAGCACAAGGTCATCGCGAAGGCGGTCACCGACATCGAGATTCGGTCGGGTGCGACCGATACTGCGGGCGGGGTGGTGTTCACGGCGCTGCAGGATGGCTGGGTCGTGGCCTACAACGACGAGACGCTCGAGGAGCTGTGGCGCTTCAACGTCGGCACGGCGCTCAAGGGCGCGCCGGTGACCTACGCGATTGGCGCGAAGCAGTACCTCGCGGTGCAGGCCGGCGGGCGGCACCTGCATCCGGTGAAGTTCGACGGCTTCCAGGACGCGAGCTATATGTTCGTGTTCGCGCTGAATTAGGGGCAGGAGGCAGGGGGCAGGGGGCAGGGCGCAGGAGGTGGCAGAACCTCAGGTGGCAGGCTGGACCTGCTCCCTACTGCCACCTGCCCCCTGCCACCTGCCACCTATTTGAGATCGCGGCAGATGTCCTCGTCGCCGCCCCAGAACTCCACGCACTTGGCGTGATCCATCGGCCCCTTGCCGACGATGCGCGCCGTCATGAAGTCGACGATCAGCTCGATTTCACGCGCCTGCAGCGTCGCCGGCGGATCCGGCATCCGGGTGGGATACGCCTTCAGGTCCGCCTGCGTTTTGCCGTAGCAGCGCCCGTCGCTGTAGGCAAACTTGTCGAACGCCGGCATCTGCGAGTTGAGCCGGCCGCACTTGATCGTCATGACGAGGCCGGCGCGGGGGATCTTCGTCTCGCGCAGGTTCGCGCCGTCCGGCATCTGGTTGTCGGTCTTGTGGCCGTCGCCGCTCCAGCCGTGACACGCCTGGCAGTTCCCCTTCTGCTCGAACAGGCGGCGGCCCTCGGCCAGGTCGCTGGCGTCAACCTGCCTCGCCGCAGCCTCGGGCGAAGGCGGGGGCGCCGCGGCGGACTGCGCCGTCACGCGCGCGTTCGATGCCGACGCGAGCGCGACGAGCAGCGCCGCCGCAACCGTCACCGAGGAGCGCATCACCGGGTTCCGCTGGTGGTGGCGCTCTGCCAGACGCGCATCATGCGGTCGAAACTGGGCTGCGCGTCTTCCTGCAGCAGGAGACGCCGCGCGACGAGATCGTCGATCGCCTTCTTCGCCGCCGCGGCGTAGGCATCCGCCGACGCGTAGCGCTCCTCGATCGACGGACGCGGATCGCCGGACGCCATCCGCTCGGCCTTCGTCTTCGCGAACCCAATCATCTGGCCGGTGCCCTCGCAGCCGTCGCCGGCCTGCGCGCCGGCGCGAAGCGACCAGCCGGTGTAGGTCGCGAGCGGCACGGTCACGTCCGGCAGCCGGACGCCCGCGATGTCGTTGCCGTCGGCGTCGGTCTTCGGCACGAAGGTCGGATAGATCGGGCCGTTCGCCGGGTTCTCGAACATCGGCGGCTTGATGACCGGCGGGTTGATGGTGGCGATGCCGGTCTTGTAGTAGTCGGGGCCGTAGTTGAGCAGGTAGCGCGTCGATTTCAGCCCCGTGTAGCTGACGCCCGGAATCTTCGGGAAGCCCTGCGCCGCCTGCGGCAGCGCGGGCACGAGCGTCCCGTCGGCGAGGCGCGGCACCGAGGTCGGCGGCGGCGCGATCCCCTTGGTGGACCACTGGTCGAGCGCGTCCCACAGCGCGCGCTGCACCGGACCGGAATCGAGCGGGTTGCCGAACTGCTGGCAGGCGCCCTTCGCGGCCGCGTTGCCGGTGCCGTGCTGCATGCTCGACATGAAATAGAGCCGCGCCATCGGATGATCGGGCAGGTCCGTCTTCCCCGCGGGATCGGTGTGGAAGAGCGACGCGCCCTTCACCCAGTACTCGTTGGCGGAGTAGATCTCCATCGCCAGCGGGCAGGTGTTGGTCTTCGAGCACGCGTCGTAGCGGCCGGCGGTCTTGCCGCTGATCGGATCCTTCAGCCGCTGGTTCGCAAACGGGAAGACGCCTTCGGCGTACAGCTGATCCTGGCGGTTGCGCTCGGTGCGGCCCGGCTGCGAGAACCGGCTGTTCATGTTGATGCCGTCCGCCGCGGCGATCCACTGCAGCATCCCGTCGAACACGATCTTGCCGTTCTCGGCCTGGTTGAAGCCGTGCGTGCGGAAGTCGTTCAGCATGCGCCCGGGCTGCGACTGGACTTCGGTGTAGATGCGCGTGATGTCGCCCGCCATCGGGTTCGGCGTGCCTGCCTCGTCGGCCTTCTCGTAGCGGAGGAACGCGTTGAAGTCGCGCACCGCGGCGAAGCCGATGCCGTTCACCGTCGGATCCTTCGCGGTGTAGGAGAACTCGTAGATGTCGCCCTGCGTGAATCGCGTGCCCTGCGGCAGCAGGTGAATCGTCGTCCCCGCCGCGTCGTAGGCCCACCCGCTGGCCGGCACCACCTGCGGCACGTCGTCGAGGCGCACGCGGTGCGTGAGCGTCGCCTTCGATTGATCGAGCGTCGCCGCCGGATAGTTCAGTTCGTACGACGCCGCGCCGCTGACGATGTACTCGTAGGAGGGGCCGGTAATCGGCGAGCCGTCGGGGTTCTTCGCCACCGGCAGCGTGATCGTGGTGTTGTAGTCGCTGCTGTCGGTGCCGGCGCTGAAATCCCATCCGCTCCACACCATCGTGTAGCCGCGCGGCGGGAGGAAGAGGTTCGCCAGCTCCTGCGGATTGGTCGTCGAGCCCGGATCGTTGCTGCCCGCGCCGCGATTGAGCGACGCGTGCGTCTTCCGTCCGCGGTTCGGCGGCTCGTACATGACCTTGTGAATACCCTTGGCAAGGTCGATCGGCTTCAGGATGTAGAAGTCGACCGCGTACTCCACCTTGCCGCGGGCGTTGCGCGGCGCGAGCTTGATGTCGACGATGCCCGAGTTCTTCGGGTCGTTCGGATCGAGCTCGCCGTACGCCTTGCCGACCAGCTTCTCGTACTGGCCGACGCCCGTGAAGGCGTAGCCGCCGAAGGTCGGCGACTCCTTCGTGACGATCCTGATCTTGGTGATGCGCGCGTCGGCTGCGGACGCAGCGACGAGCAACAGGGCTGCGGCAAAAACGACTTTGATGCGCATAGGGGCCGAATGTTACCGCGTTTCTGGTTAAATACGGGCCATGCCTCACCAGCACGCGGCAGTCGTCGAGCGGCCCGTCAACACGGCCGGCCAGGTGCTGTTTGCGAGCATGATCGGCACGACTATCGAGTTCTTCGACTTTTATATCTATGCAACGGCGGCCGTGCTGGTGTTCCCGCGGCTCTTCTTCCCGGCCTCCGACCCGGCCTCGGCGGTCCTCGCGTCGCTGGCGACCTTCGCGATCGCGTTCGTCGCCCGGCCCATCGGGTCGGCGCTGTTCGGCCATTTCGGCGACCGGATCGGCCGCAAGGCCACGCTCGTCGCGGCGCTGCTGACGATGGGCATCTCGACCGTGGCGATCGGGATCCTGCCGACCTACGCGTCCATCGGCGTCGCGGCGCCCGCGCTGCTCTCGCTGTGCCGCTTCGGCCAGGGACTCGGGCTCGGCGGCGAGTGGGGCGGCGCCGTGCTGCTGGCGGTCGAGAACGCGCCGCCGGGCCGGCGGGCGTGGTACGGCATGTTCCCGCAGCTGGGCGCGCCCATCGGCTTCTTCTTCTCGGGAGGCGTCTTCCTCCTGCTCTCCGAGCGGCTCACCAACGATCAGTTCTTCGCCTTCGGGTGGCGCATCCCGTTCCTCGCCAGTGCCGCGCTCGTGCTCGTCGGGCTGTACGTGCGGCTGACGATATCGGAGACGCCGGTCTTCCGCGCGGCGCTCGCGCGCGAGCAACGCGTCCGCCTGCCGATGTTCGTCGTCCTCCGCGACTACCCCGGCACGCTCGTCACCGGCATCCTGGCGTCGCTGGCCACCTTCGTCCTCTTCTACCTGATGACGGTCTTCGCGCTGTCGTGGGGCACGACGGCGCTGCAATACAGCCGCGCGACGTTCCTCATCATCCAGTTGGTGGGCATCGTGTTCTTCGCCCTGACCATCCCGTTGAGCGCGGCGCTGGCCGAACGCGGAAGACGGGTGACGCTGATCTGGGTGACGGTCGGAATCGGCGCCTTCGGGCTCGTGCTCGCGCCGATGCTGTCGGCGGGCATCGGCGGCGCGACGCTGGCGATGGTCGTCGGCCTGTCGCTGATGGGACTGACGTACGGCCCGCTCGGCACCACGCTGTCCGAGCTGTTCCCGACCTCGGTTCGCTACACCGGCAGCTCGCTGACGTTCAACCTCGCGGGCATCTTCGGCGCCTCGCTCGCGCCGTACATCGCCACCTACCTCGCGACGAAGTACGGGCTTCAGTACGTCGGCTACTACCTGACCGGCGCCGCGGCGCTCACGCTCATCGGCCTGCTCGCCATCCGCGAGACCCGCGATCGACAGCTCTGATCAAGAGCACGAAGACGTGGGAGCCACGAAGAACACAAAGAGCACGAAGAAGAAGGACACCAAGAAGCGGTCGCCGGGTCGGCCTGCGAAGCAGGCCGACGACGCGCGAGGGTACGCGCACCAGAAACAAGCCGCTGAGAGAAATCGGGCGGTTTGTTTCCGGTGACGTACCCTCGC
Organism: Vicinamibacterales bacterium; assembly: GCA_035571515.1. Lineage (GTDB taxonomy): Bacteria > Acidobacteriota > Vicinamibacteria > Vicinamibacterales > UBA2999 > Gp6-AA40. The sequence goes on along the minus strand of DATNCQ010000052.1, from coordinate 35,897 downwards.
GCGTGGCCGCCTACGGCGGCCCGGCGACCTCCTTCGTGTTCTTACGCTTCGTGCTCTTCGTGCTCTTGGTGGCGATCAGTCTTTGTGCTCTTGTGACGGGGTTGACGGTCCGATCACGAAATTCGCCGTTTACACCCCGTCACAACACCTCGAACCCTTTCATTCCAGACGGCCGAAGGCGCGGCACCCGCTTTGCCTTTCGTCGCGCATGACCCCAGAGGAACCGAAGAAGGAGCCGAAAAAGGCGCGCTCGAGAGACGAACTGCTCATCGCCACGGCGATCGCGGTCGTGTGCGCGTTCGCACTCGTCGTCGTCGCGGCGCGGCAGACACCCGTCGGTCGCGACGGCCGCACCGGTCTGTCGCGCGCCCAGCTCAATGCCGCGGAGGAGCGCGCGATCTGGGCGCAGCCGAAAGCTGCGGGGTCGAGCGGCGCGACGACCGTTACGATGACGGGCTGCGTCGAGAAGCATGGCGACGGCTTCAGGCTGACCGACACGGACGGCGACGATGCGCCGCGCGCGCGCAGCTGGAAGTCGGGCTTCTTCAGGAAGGGCAGCGTTGCCCTCGAGCTCGTCGATGGCGCCCAGACGGCACCCTTCAAACATGTCGGCGAGCGCGTCCGCGTCACCGGCACGCTCGACGATCGCGAGCTGACGCTCCGGTCGCTGCGCCGCGTCGCCGATTCGTGCAGCTAAGCGTGTTATAACGGGACCGCCCTTAGGCGTGTCCTACAAGCCGTCCGCCGACCCGCTGGTCGGGAAAACCATTGCCCATTACGAGATCGCCGCCAAGCTCGGAGGCGGCGGCATGGGTGTGGTTTACAAGGCGAAGGACACGAAGCTCGGCCGCCAGGTCGCGCTGAAGTTCCTTCCGCCCGAGTGGAGCCACGACGAGCAGGTCAAGCAGCGGTTCATCCGCGAAGCGCAGGCCCCCTCCGCCACCGACCATCCGAACATCTGCCCCGTCCACAGCATCGAAGCGACCGCCGACGATCAGCTGTTCATCGTCATGGCCTACTGCGACGGCCAGACGCTGAAGCAGCGGCTCGAGAAGGGGCCGCTCGGCATCGACGAATCGCTCTGGGTGGCGACGCAGGTGGCCGACGGCCTCGCCAAGGCGCACGCGCAGGGCGTCGTGCATCGCGACGTCAAGCCCGGCAACCTGATGCTGACCGAGGACGGCGTCCGCATCCTCGATTTCGGCCTGGCCAAGTTCGCCGACTCGCTGCAGCTCACGCTCGCCGGCTCGATGATAGGCACGGTCGCCTACATGTCGCCCGAGCAGGCGCGCGGCGAAGAGGCCGATGCGCGCAGCGACGTCTGGTCCCTCGGCGTCGTCCTCTACCAGATGCTGGCGGGCGAGCTGCCGTTCAAGGGCGGCTACCCCGAGGCCGTCTCGCACGCGATCCGGACCGAGGAGCCGGCGCCGCTTCGATCGAAGAACGCCAGCGTGTCGATCGACGTCGACACGTTCGTGCTGCGCGCGCTGAAGAAGAACCCGAAGGAACGCATCCAGACGGCGCGCGAGATGGCGCGCGGCCTGCGCCACCTGCAGGGGATGACGGTGCCGCAGGACCTGCAGACGCAGGTGATTCCCGTTGCGCGGCGCTCGATTGTCGTGCTGCCGTTCGTCAACCTGACCGAAGGCGACGACTACTTCGCCGACGGCCTGACCGACGAGATCATCACGGACCTCTCGAGCGTGCGTGCGCTGCGCGTCATCTCGCGGACCTCCAGCATGCGTCTGAAGGGAAGCGCGGAGCAGCTGAGCGAGATCGCCTCCAGCCTCGGCGTGCAGTACCTGCTGGAGGGGTCGGTGCGGCGCAGCGGGCCGTCACTCCGCGTGACGACGAAGCTGATCGACATCGCCAGCGATTCGGCGGTCTGGACGCACAAGTACTCGGGCACGAACGAGGACGTCTTCACCATCCAGGAGTCGATCTCGCGCGGCATCGTGGACGCGCTCCACCTCGTCCTCAGCCCGCGCGAGAGCGAGCGCCTGGTGGCGCGTCCGCTGGACGACATCCGCGCCTACGAGTCGTACCTCAAGGCGAAGCGCGAGATGCTGACGTTCACGAAGGAAGGACTCGACCGCGCGCTGGCGTTCCTCGAGAACAGCGAACGGCTCGTCGGCGAAAACATCCTGCTGCTGTCGGCGACCGGGCACGTCTACTGGCAGTACGTGAACGCCGGCATCGACAACAATCCGGCCTACCTGGAAAAGGCGCGCGCCGCGGCGGAACGGATCCTCGCGCTCGCACCGGAATCCGAGCACGGGCACCGGCTGCTCGGTCTCGTGCAGGTCCACGAGGGGAACGTCCGGGAAGGCATCCGCAGCCTCAAGCGGGCGCTCGAGATCGATCCCAACGATCCCGACACGCTCGTCTGGCTGTGCGTCTTCTGCGGCAACACCGGCAAGGCGGCGGCCGCGCGGCCGTGGGCCGAGCGGCTGAAGCTGATCGACCCGCTCACGCCGCTGTTCCAGGTGATTCCCGCCGTTCTGGCCACGATGGAAGGGCGGTTCAAGGAAGCCATCGAGGCGTTCGCGCCGCAGTACGCGGGCAACCTCGACAACCCCGGCGTCAGGCTCGCCTACGGGCAGACGCTCGCGCTCGGCGGACGCGTGGACGAGGCGCTGCCGATTTTCGACGCGCTGATCCGCGACCTGCCCGACAGCCCGTTCGCGCACCTGGCGCGGTTCTACGCCGCCGGCTTCCGCGGCGACCGCGACGCCGCCAGGTCGAGCGTCACGCCGGAGGTGCAGGCGGTGCTCGGCAGCGATCCGCAGTACTCGTGGTTTCTCGCCCAGTGCTACGCGCTCATCGACGACCGGCGCTGCGCGCTCCAGTGGCTCGATCGCGCCGCGTCGCTCGGCTTCATCAACTACCCGCTGCTTGCCGAACGCGACCCGCTGCTCGAGCCGCTTCGAGGCGAGCCCGCTTTCCACGAGTTGATTGCCGGCGTGAAACGCCAGTGGGAGAGCTTCACGGTATGACGGTCTTACCCCGCCGAAGCGCTCCGCGCGGAGGTGCGCGAGGCACGAAACCCGAAGGCAGCCAGGCCGACGTCGTCCTCGTCAGCATGCCGTTTGGCGAGCTGTTCTCTCCCTCGATGGGCCTCAGCCTCCTCAAGGGCGCCCTCAATCGCGACGGCATTTCGAGCGTTATCCGCTACTTTGGTCTTCCCTTCGCCAGGCGCATCGGACGATCGCTGTACTTCGACCTGTCGAGCGACGACCGGGTGTCCGCCCGCCAGCTGGCCGGCGAATGGCTGTTCGCGGGGGCGCTGTTCGACCGCACGGCCGAGGACGACGAGCGGTACTTCGACAGCATCCTGCGCTGCCGTTCGGGCTGGGTCATCGACGACGTCGCTCCGCTCCATCCCGCGACGATCCGGCGGCTCGCGGACAACCGCCGGCACGTCGAACCGTTTCTCGACGAATGCGCCGGCCAGATTCTCGCGCTGCGCCCGCGGCTCGTCGGCTTCACCACCGTCTTCCAGCAGCATGTCGCGTCGCTGGCGCTGGCGCGCCGGCTGAAGGCGCGCGCGCCGGAGATCACCATCGTCTTCGGCGGCTCGAATTGCGAAGGGGTCATGGGGGCGGAAACGGTGCGCCAGTTTCCGTTCGTCGACGCGGCCGTGTCGGGCGAGGGCGACCTGATCTTCCCGGAAATCGTGCAGCGGGTCTTCAAGGGGACCTCGCTCACGGGCCTCGACGGCGTGAAGACGCGCGACACGGTGAAGCGCGAGTTCCTCTTCGGGTCGTTCGACAACGCGCCGCCCGTGCGCGACATGGACGCGCTTCCCTACCCGGACTTCGACGACTTCTTCGCCGAGTTCAACGCGACGGGCTTCAAGGGGACGTGGCAGCCCCGGTTGTTTTTCGAGACGTCGCGCGGCTGCTGGTGGGGCGAGAAGAAGCACTGCACCTTCTGCGGCCTCAACGGCCAGACGATGGAGTTCCGCAGCAAGAGCGGCGCGCGCGCGCTCGAGGAGCTCACCTTCATCGTCGGGCGCCACCCGGGGTGCGAGATCCAGGTCGTGGACAACATTCTCGACATGCGCTACTTCCACGAGTTCCTGCCCGCGCTCGCGGCCAGCGACCTCGAGGTGGAGCTCTTCTACGAGACCAAGGCAAACCTGAAGAAGGAGCAGGTGCGGGCGCTGCGCGACGCCGGCGTCACCTCGATCCAGCCGGGGATCGAGAGCTTCAGCGACGCCGTGCTGACGCTGATGCGAAAGGGCGTCACCGCGCTGCAGAACATCCAGCTCCTGAAGTGGTGCACCGAGCTCGGCGTGCGGCCGTACTGGAACGTCCTGTGGGGCTTTCCGGGGGAGCCGCCCGACGACTACCAGCGCATGGCCGACATGGTGCCGCTGCTCACGCACCTGGTGCCGCCGATCGGCTTCGGCGGCCTGCGGCTCGATCGTTTCAGCCCCAACTTCTTCGACGCCGGGAAGCTCGGGTTCACGAACGTCCGGCCGCTGCCGTCCTACCAGCACGTCTACCCGCTGCCGCCGCCGGCAGTCGCGAACCTTGCTTATCACTTCGCCTTCGACTACCTGCGTGAACAGCGCGTGCAGGAGTACATCGGACCGCTCCTGAAGGAGCTGCGGGCGTGGAAGTCGCTCGGCGGCGAGAGCTCGCTGTTTCACGCGCCGATGGGCGCCACGCTCGTGATTTGCGACACACGCCCGGCCGCCCGGGCGGCGGTCACGGTGCTCTCCGATCTCGACCGGCTGCTGTACCTGCAGTGTGACGCGGTCGCCGATGTGCGCCGGCTGGCCGAGATCGCGTGCAGCGAGGGGTACGAGGCGACCGAGGAGTCGATTGCCGAACGCCTCGCGCCGATCTGCGCCAACGGCCTGATGCTGCGGGACGGACGCCGCTACCTCGCGCTTGCCGTCGGCCTTGGCGCCTACCAACCGACACGCACCGCGAGACGCGCGCTGCGGAAGACGCTGGCGCGCGGGCCGGCCGACGCGCAGGCGGTGCAGGAGCTGCTGGTTTCGGTGTCCCGCAGACCCCGTTCGTACACCGAGAGGAGGGTGTGATGGCCAAGAAGAAGAGTGGCGCGAAGAAGAAGGCGACGAAGAAGAAGGGCGGCAAGAAGAAGCAGGGTCCGGTCAAGTCGTTCTGATCCCTGATCCATGACGGGCGGGCCGAGTTGACAGGCCCGCCCCGACACGGCACAGTTCCCCCGCCATGAAGAAAGCCGTGCTGCTGCTCTGCCTGACCCTGCTCGGCGGATCGATGCCTCTGCGCGCACAGGACGCACGAGCCTCGCTCGAGGCCGTCAGCGCCGCGCTCGGCGCGGGCACGCTCCGGACCATCGAGTTTTCGGGGCGCGGGTTCGACTACATCTTCGGCCAGCCGTACGACGCCAACTCGCCCTGGCCGCGCTTCGCCGTGCCGGCGATGACGATGACCATCGACTACGTGACGCCGGCGATGCGCGACGACCGCCGGCGCCAGCAGTACGAGAATCCGCCGCTCGGCGGCGGCTTCCAGCCGCTCCCCGGCGAGCTGCGGCAGATCTGGGTGATGAGCGGCAATTACGCGTGGGACGTGGCCGGCGCCGCTGCGGCTCCCGCGGCGCCCGAGCGCGATTTCCGCCCCGCCGTCGACGGGCGTCTCACGCAGATCTGGATGACCCCGCACGGCTTCATCAAGGCGGCCCTCGCCAACGGCGGCACCTCGCGCAGCGAGACCATCCGTGGCGCGAAGAAGACCATCGTGACGTTCACGGCGCCGAACAAGATGAAGTTCGAGGGGATCGTCGGCGAGCAGAACCTGGTCGAGCGCATCGAGACGTGGTACGGCTCACCGATGCTCGGGGACACGAAGTTCGAGGCCGACTTCAGCGGCTACAAGGACTTCGGCGGCGTGAAGTTCCCGACGCGCATCGTCCAGCGCAACGGCCCGTACCCGATTCTCGATCTGACCGTCACCGACGTGAAGCCGAACGCCGCGGTGTCCATCGAGGTGCCGGCCAGCATCCGCAACGCACCCGCCGCCACGACGGCGGCGCTGCAGGCCGAGAAGATCTCCGACGGCGTCTGGATGGTGCCGGGGGGCGCCAAGAGCGTCGCCGTCGAGATGAAGGATCACATCGTGGTCGTCGACGCGCCGGAGACGGAGGCGCGGTCGATTGGCGTCATCGACGCGGTGAAACGCGCGATCCCGGGCAAGCCGATCCGCTACCTGATCAACACGCACCACCACTTCGATCACTCGGGCGGCGTGCGCACTTACGCCGCCGAGGGCGCGACGATCATCACGCACCAGAGCAACATCACGTTCTACGAGAACACCTGGCGGAACCCGCGCACGATCGCGCCCGACCGGCTGTCGAAGTCGGGCCGTACGCCGGTGTTCGAAGGGGTGACCGGCACGCGGATGCTCAACGACGGCGCGCGCGAGATCGACATCTATCACTACGCGGGCAACATGCACAACGCCGGCATGCTCATGGTGTACCTCCCGCGCGAGCGGATGCTGATCGAGGCGGATTCATGGACGCCGCCGGCGGCCGCCGGCGATGTCCCCGGCGGCGTGGCGAACCTCGTGCACTTCTACGAGGCGGTGCAGCGACTGCAGCTCGACGTGGACCAGGTGGTGCCGATTCACGGACGCCTGACGCCATTCGACGAAGTCCGGCAAGCGGTACAGACCTACGGCAAGACGCAGTTGTGGACCAATTGAGAGGAGTGACCATGGCAAACCTGACCGGCATGCCGGTGTCCGACTGGCGCTCGGACGGCGCGCTCGCCTACGGCCTGTTCCGCTTCACCTTCGGGCTCAACATCATGATGCGCGGCATCGTCCGCATCGCGCTCGGACTTCCGGCGTTCCAGAACTACATGCTGACGCAGTTCAAGGACGTGCCGGTGATGCCGTCGGCGTTTCTGATCCCGTTCGCCTCGGTGCTGCCGTTCGTCGAGACGCTGATCGGGCTCTGCATCCTCGTCGGCTTCCAGACGCGGGCCGCGCTCATCGCCGGCGGGCTGATGATCGCCGCGCTCACCTTCGGCACCATGCTCCGCTCGGATTTCACGATCGCGTGGCTGCAGCTCGATTACGCGATCGCGTTCTTCATCCTCATCGCGCTGCGGTCGTGGAACGTGATTTCCGTGGACGCGATGTTGCGGAAGGGGAGGACCGAAACCGCCGCGCCGGCGCGGATCGCCTAGCTTCGCTTCGCGCCGGCTTCGATCCGGCCGCGCACCGTCGCGCCCTCGGCCATCAGGAACTTCGGCGCGACGATGTCTCCTTCCACCGAGCCGGTCGGCAGCAGCTCGACCTTCTCGGTGGCGCGCACCGCTCCCGTCACCGCGCCGCTGATCGTGATCGCCTTCGCGGTCAGATCCGCCTTGACCGCGGCGCCGGGCCCGATCGTCAGGCTGTGGTTGCCAAGCTCGATGGACCCCTCGACGCCGCCGTCGATCGTCAGGTCCTCGCTGCTGATGATGCGTCCCTCGACGCGAAGGGCTTTCCCGACCCAGGCGGCAACGCGCCGCTCAGTGAAGGTAGTGTCGTCGGCCATACGCAATTATGGTCGGCGTCACGCCTTGACAGCCATAAAACCTCAGCAGAGAATCCGCCGACTCGGTAGGAGCCGCGGCGGCGGCGGGCAGGAGTGCGTGGGGATGAGACATCGGGTGGTCGGTCTGGCCCTGGTCATCGCGGCGGCAACCAGCGGCGCGGCCGTGCGCGGCCAGGGTGGAGAGGCGGGCTTTCTGCGGCGCAATTTCTCGCCGGTGGCCTACCTGAAAGCCTCGAACCCGCGCGCCGACGCGAAGCTCGGGTTCGGCAGCGCGCTGACGGGCCGCACGCTCGCCATGAGCCGCGACGGCAACACGCTCGCGGTTGCCGCGCCGGACGAAAGCAGCGCCGCCACGGGCATCAACGGGAACCAGCGGGACGACAGCGCCGGTGGCGCGGGCGCGGTGTATGTCTTCACGCGCGCCGGCGCGGGCCGGCCGTGGGCGCAGGAGGCCTACCTCAAGGCGTCGAACACCGACGCGTATGACAGCTTCGGCTTCTCCCTCGCGATCAGCGCCAACGGCAACACGCTGGCGGTCACCGCGACGCGCGAGGACAGCAGCGCACGCGGCGTCAACGGCAACCAGGCCGACAATTCCGCCGAGGATTCCGGGGCGGTCTACGTCTTCGCGCGCGCCGGCGGCAGGTGGGCGCAGCAGGCCTACGTCAAGTCGTCGAACGCGGACGCCGGCGACCAGTTCGGCTGGTCGGTCGCCCTGAGCGACGACGGCAACGTGATGGCGGTCGGCGCCTCGACCGAGGCGAGCAACGCGCGCGGCATCAACGGCAACGAGGCCGACAATTCCGCCGCGAACGCGGGCGCGGTCTACGTCTTCACGCGCGCGGGTGCCGCCTGGTCGCAGCAGTCGTATCTCAAGGGGGAGCAGACCGACGCGGGCGACCTCTTCGGCTTCTGCGTGGACCTGTCGGGCGACGGCGGCACCCTCGCCATCTGCGGCTACGACGAGGATGGCGGCATCCCGGGCGTCAACGGCAACCAGGCCGACAACTCGAAGGGCGGCTCCGGCTGCGCCTACATCTTCGTGCGCGACCGCTCGACTCCGGTCGGGGCAGGCGGCGCGTCGTGGAAGCAGACGACCTACCTGAAGCAGTCGAACCTGAATCACAACCAGGACGCGTTCGGCTCGGCGATTGCGCTCAGCGGCGACGGCCGGACGCTCGCCGTCGACGCGGCCGACGAGGACGGCACGACCGGCGGCATCAACGGCGCGCAGTACGGCGGCGAGCAGATTGGCGACAACTCCAACGGCGCGCTCTACGTCTTCGTCAACACCAACGGCAGCTGGTCGCAGCAGGCCTACATCAAGTCGTCGAACGTCCGCGTCAACGACCTGTTCGGCAGCCGTCTCGCCATCAGCCGTGACGGCACCGTCATCGCCGCAACCTCGATGCTGCAGGGCGGCGGCGGCCGTGGCGCGGGCGCGAATCAGCAGGACTTCTCGGCGGACGAGTCCGGCGCGGTGTACGTGTTCACGCGCGCGGGCACGACCTGGACGCAGCACGCCTACCTGAAGTCGCCCAACTCGGATGCCTACGACGAGTTTGGATCGGGCGTGGCGATGAGCGGCGACGGCAACACGCTCGCGGTCGCGGCGTTCGGCGAAGATGGCGGGTCTGCAGGAGTGAACGGCAACCAGGCCGACAACTCAGTGCGGGCTTCCGGCGCTGTCTTTGTCTATTGACGGAAGGGCCGAGGATCGAGCTTTCTCCACGACAAATTCCGCCGCTGCGAGATCTTCAACGGCGAGCCCCAGCGACCGGAACAGGGTGATCTGCTCGGGTGATGTCCGCCCCTTTCTCTTTCCCACGATCACCTCGCCGAGCTCGCCGATCTGCTCGGCGCCGGCGATGAGCCGGTCCGAGACCGCACGCAGGTAATCGCCGGCTTCCGCGCACAGCGACTCGCGCCGATCGCAGAACGCCACCGCGTCCGCGTAGAGGCGCGGATCGATTTCCCAGTGCATCGGCCGGCTGGCGCCGACGGCGTTGACGTGTGTCCCTGGCCGCAGCCATTCGCGGAAGAGAATCGGCGTGTGCGAGTCGGTGACGGTGACGACGACGTCGGCGGCGCGGACGGCGTCTTCCACCGTGTCCGCGGCGGTGATCGGACAGGGCAGCGTCGAACCCGCTTCCTCGACGAACCGGCGGGCCCGGTCGGGCGTGTGTCCGGCGATCAGCACGGAGGTAAACGGCCGCACGAGCGGAATCGATTCGAGATGCCTCCGCGCCTGCACGCCGGTGCCGACGATCGCGAGGACCTTCGCGTCCTCTCGCGCCAGCAGACGCGTGGCGAGCGCCGAAACCGCGGCGGTGCGGATGCCGGTTACCGCGGAGGCATCGAGCAGCGCGCGAATCTGCCCGGTCTCGCCGTCCGCGAGGATGACCTGCCCTTGATGGCTGTCGAGACCACGCGACGGATTGTCACCGAGGACGAAGAGGAGCTTGGTGCCGAACATCGGCTTCGGCGCCGACCGATGCGCGGACATCCACACGGTCGCGCCGTTGACGCGGGGCGGCAGCCAGAAGGAACGGAGCGGCTGGGTGACGGCGCCGCGTTCGAGATCGGCGAGCGCCTGCTCCATGACGCCGATGCATTCAGACATCGGCAGGAGGCGTTCAACGTGATCGGAATCGAGGATGAGAACGGACAACAGACAGGATAACTCCCAAATCCAACTCCCAACTCCCAAGGAGCTCGTTGTCGCGGCAACGATTACCTTGGGAGTTGGAGGTTGGAGGTTGGTAGTTAGTTGGTGCCGGTTCCCCGGAGCGTGATCTTCGACACGCGCCAGTTGCCGATCTCGGCCGCCCAGAGCTCGTTTTCGCTGCGGCACTCGAGCTGGTTCACCGCGTTGAACTCCTTCGCGATGCGGCCCGCGCGCCCGAAGGTCCCGAGCAGCTTGCCGGTGAGATCCACCTTGAAGATGTTCCCCTCGGCGTCGATGTCCTCCGGCGGATTCGAGTTCGAGACGTACATCACCTGGCGCGGCCCCGACGTGATGCAGATCGCGCGCGGCGTGCCGACGTTCAGGAAGCGCGTCTTGTAGTTGCCGTCGCCGTCGAACACCTGGATGCGGCGGTTGCCGGCGTCGGCGACGTAGACCAGCCCCTGCGCGTCGATCGCGATGCTGCGCGGCTGACGGAACTGCCCGGTGGCCGTGCCGGTCTGACCCCACGACCGGACGAACTTCCCGTTCTTGTCGAACTTCGCGATTCGGTTGTTGTTGCCGAGGCCATCCGCCACGTAGATGTTGCCTGCGGAATCCCACGCAACGTCGGTCGGACGGTTGAAGACGTCCTGCTGGCCGCCCGCTCCCGGAGGGCCGCCGCGTCCGCGTCCACCGCCGCCTTCGGCATCGGGCGCGGGCGCCCCGCCAGCGCGTCCGCCGGCGCCGGCCTGCGGGGCAGGTCCAGCCGCTCGCGCGCCACCCGCCGCGGCGCCTCCGCCACCGGCACCGGCACCGGCGCCACCACCACCAGGAGCCGCCGGCGGCGCCGCGCCGCGCGCCGGCACATTTTCCGACTCCGCCTTGCGGCCCAGCAGCATCACGAGGCGGCCTTCCGAATCGAACTCCATGATGGTGTTCGACATCTGATCGACGACCCAGATGTTGTCCTGCGGGTCGACCTTCACCTTTTCCGCGAAGAGCATCGCGTAGGAGCCCTGGCCGATTTCGCCGACGTACTTGCCGGTCTTGTCGAACCGGAACATGCGCGAGCCGCCGTGCGCGAACGGGCGCGCGGTGCCGAGCGACAGCGTCGGGTGGCCGGTGCGCGTGTAGACGAACACGTCACCCTTCGAGTTGGTAGCGACGCCGGCCACCTCGCCGAAGTTCAGGTTGCCCGGCAGCTTCAGCGGCTCGATCTGGGCGTCGTAGGTGAGTTCCGGCACGACCAGCTGCGCCGCGAGCGGCACGGCTGCGATGGCAAGGAGGCCGACAGCAATCTGAATGATGCGTTTCATGATTCGCCTCCCTTATCTCGCCGCCGTCGTCGTCGGCCTTACCGGGGCGCCGGTCGGCGGCTTCAGCAGCAGCTTCTGCGCGCGCCACGACTCGATTTCGGCGACGAAGATCTGATCGGGGTTGCGGCAGTCCATCATGTGGACCACCTGGAAGCCGCCCAGCTGCTTGCCGGCGTGGCCGAACTTGCCGAGGATGGTGCCGTCGAGCTCCATCTTGTAGATCTCCCCCGTGATGTCCCACGAGCCCGGCGTGTTGCCGTTCGGGTTCGAGTTCGAGGTGAACAGGTACTGGTGCGGCCCCGGCGAGATGCAGACGGTCCACGACACGCCGATGTTGTCGTAGATGTTGCGCAGCACCAGGTTGTTGTCGAACACCTGCATGCGGTTGTTGCCGCGGTCGGCGACGTAGACGTTGCCGTTGTTGTCGACCGCGATGCCGTGCGGGGTGCTGAACTGGCTCGGCTCGCCGCCGGCGCGCTCGCTCCCCACCATCTTCACGAAGCGGCCGTTCTTGTCGAACTTCACCACGCGGTGGTTCACGTAGCCGTCGGACACGAAGATGTTGCCCTGCGGGTCCCACGCGACGTCGGTGGGCCGGCCGAAGGTGTACTTCGCGGCGGGCGGCGGCGGTGGCGGCGGCGCGGCGGGCATGCCGAGAACGGCCGGCGGCCTTCGCCCGAGCACCATCGTGACGTGCCCTTCAGGATTGAACCGGGTGACGGTGTTGGTGCCTTCGTCGACCACCCAGATGTTGTCGTCCTTGTCGACGCGCACGCTGTGCGCGAACTCGAAGTTGTACGCGCCCTCGCCGACCTCGCGGACATAGACGCCGTTCTGGTCGAACTCGAAGAGCTGCGTGTTCGCGCTGCGCGTGTAGACGAACACATGCCCCTTGGAATTGGTCGCGATGCCGATCGCCTCGCCGAGATACTTGCCCGGCGGCATCTTGAAGAAGTTCGGGACCGACTCGTACGGAATTTCAGGGACGTTCTGCGCGGACGCCTTCACCTGCGCGAACGCGGAGCCCGCGCCGAGCAGCACGGCCAGAATCGTCGATGTCAGACATCGCGTCATAAATCCTCCGGGTTTCACAATGGCACGGACTCTATACCCAAGCGCCGCGGAAGTGAAGCTATGATCGATTCCATTCCCGGGATTTCATGAACGATTTGAAGAAGGATCTCGACGCGCTGCGCATCGAGCGCGAACCCGAGCGGTCGGGAACGGCGCGGTGGATCCTCTGGACGGGGCTGATCGTCCTGCTCGCGGCGGCCGGGTTCGGCGGCTACCGCTGGCTCACGCGCGAGCGCCCCGTCGAGGTGCAGGTCGCCACGGTCTCGGTGCGCGCCGCCGGCACGCAGGCCGCCGTGCTCAACGCCTCGGGCTACGTCGTCGCGCGGCGGCGCGCCACCGTGTCGTCGAAGATCACCGGCAAGGTCGTCGAGGTCGACGTCGAGGAAGGGAAGAATGTCGTCCAGGGGCAGGTGCTCGCCCGCCTGGACGACTCGTCGCCGCGGGCGGCGCTCGCCCTGGCCGAGGCCCAGGCCGAAGCGGCCCGCCGCACGCTGCGCGAGAACGAAGTACGGCTCGACCAGGCCCGCCTCAACGAACGCCGCGCCGCGCAGCTGCTGAAGGAACGCATCGTCTCGCAGTCGCAGCTCGACGATGCCAAGGCGGAGGCCGATTCGATCGACGCGCGCATCGGCGCCTTGAAGGAGCAGATTCGCGTCGCCGAGCGGCAGATCGAGGTGCAGCAGGCCGATCTCGCCAACTACGTCATCCGCGCGCCGTTCAGCGGCGTCGCGATTTCGAAGGACGCGCAGCCGGGCGAAATGGTGTCGCCGGTGTCGGCCGGCGGCGGCTTCACGCGCACCGGCATCTGTACGATCGTCGACATGCACTCGCTCGAGATCGAAGTGGACGTCAACGAGAGCTACATCAGCCGCGTCAGCGCCGGCCAGGACGTCGACGCCGTGCTCGACGCCTATCCCGACTGGCACATCCCGGCGCGCGTCATCACGCTCGTGCCGACGGCCGACCGGCAGAAGGCGACGGTCCTCGTGCGCCTGGCGTTCAAGCAGCTCGATCCGCGCATCCTGCCCGACATGGCCATCAAGGTGACGTTCCTGCGCGAAGGCGACGCCACGGCCACCGCCTCGGCGCAGCCGACGGCGCTCGTCCCACGCCCGGCCATCAGGACCGTCGGCGCCGACAGCTTCGCCTTCGTCCTCCGCGGCGATGCCGTCGAGCGGCGTGCCGTCAGGCTCGGCGGCACCGACGGCGACCGCGTGGAGGTGCTCGCGGGACTGCAGTCCGGCGACCGTGTGGTGGTGTCGCCGCCAGCAACGCTCGCAGACGGGACCAGGGTGATCGTGCAATGACTGCAGAGACAATCGTCCGGGCGAAGAACGTTCACAAGATGTTCCGGCGCGGGTCCGAGCGCATCGAGGTCCTGCAGGGGATGAACCTCGAGATCGCCAGGGGCGAATTCCTCGCGCTGATGGGACCGTCGGGGTCCGGCAAGACGACGCTGCTCAACCTGATCGGCGGGCTCGACAGGCCGAGCGAGGGGAGCGTCGAGGTGGCGGGCGTGGACATCAGCCGCATGAACGGGGCGGCGGTGACACGCTGGCGATCGCAGAACATCGGCTTCGTCTTCCAGCTGTATAACCTCCTTCCGGCGCTGACCGCCGAGCGCAACGTGGAGCTGCCCCTCCTGCTCACGCGGCTGTCGAAGGCGCAGCGGCGGAAGCACGTGGAGATCGCACTCAAGGTCGTCGGACTCTCGGATCGCGCGAAGCACTACCCGCGTCAGCTGTCCGGCGGCCAGGAGCAGCGCGTCGGCATCGCGCGCGCCATCGTCACCGACCCGATGCTGCTGCTGTGCGACGAGCCGACGGGCGACCTCGATCGCAAGGCCGGCGACGAGATTCTCGACCTGCTGCAGGCGCTCAATCGCGAGCACGGCAAGACCATCATCATGGTCACGCACGATCCGCACGCGGCCGATCGCGCGACGCACGTGCTGCATCTCGAAAAGGGGACGCTGATGGAGGCGGTGACATGAAGTTCCTCCCGCTCGTCTGGCGCAACCTGCTGCGGCGGAAGGTGCGCACCATCTTCACGCTGGCGTCGGTGTTCATCGCGTTCGTGCTTTACAGCTTCCTGATGGTGGTGCAGAACGCGTTCTCGATGGGCGTGGAGGTGGCCGGCGTGGACCGCCTCGTGCTGATGCACAAGGTCAGCCTCATCCAGCTGCTGCCCATTTCCTACGCGCAGAAGATCCAGTCGACCGAAGGCGTGACCCACGTCGGCTACTCCACGTGGTTCGGCGGCACCTACCAGGACAAGGCGAACCAGTTCGCCGTCATGGCGATCGACGCCGACTACCTGCAGCTCTATCCCGAGATGCGCGTGCCGGACGACCAGATGAAGGCTTGGCGCGCCGATCGGCAGGGGGCGATCGTCGGCAAGGCGACCGCAGAGAAGTACGGCTGGAAGATCGGCGACAAGATCCCCGTCCAGGCCACGATCTGGATCCCGAAGCAGGGGAACACGTGGTTCTTCAACGTGGATGCCATCTACGACGCGGACAAGGGCGTCGACACCAGCAGCTTCTTCTTCCACTACGAATATCTCGACGAGAACCGCCGCGGCGCCTACGGCATGGTCGGATGGTACGTGCTGCGGATCGACGACCCGTCGCACGCCGCCGACGTCGCCTCGCGCCTCGACGCGCAATTCGCCAACTCGTCGGCCGAGACGAAGACCTCGACGGAGAAGGCGTTCCTGCAGGGCTTCGTCAACCAGGTGGGCAACATCAAGGCGATCATCGTCTCGATCCTCGCGGCGGTGCTCTTCACGCTGTTCCTGCTCGTGCTCGCCAATACGATGGCGCAGTCGGTGCGCGAGCGCACCAGCGAGCTCGCCGTCCTGAAGACGCTCGGCTTCTCGAACGGCCTGGTCCTCGGTCTGGTGCTCGCCGAGTCGATGTTCCTCGCGCTGCTCGGCGGAGGGCTCGGCCTCGCCATCACCTACTTCGCGGTCGAGGGCGGCAGCTTCAACAACGCCTTCCTCCCGGTCTTCATCATGCGCAGCCGCGACATCGTGATCGGCATCGTCCTGTGCTGCGCGCTCGGCATCGTCGCCGGCGCGCTCCCGGCGACGACCGCGATGCGGCTGCGGATCACCGATGCGCTGAGGAGGACGTGATGCGGTGGCTCTCGCAGACGCTGGCGGTCGCCTCGCTCAGCATCCGGACGATCCCGCAGCGCGCGAGCTCGTCGGCGGTCGCGATGATCGGCATTGCCGGCGTCGTCATCGTGTTCGTCGCGGTCCTCTCGATCGGCGAGGGGTTCCGGGCCGCGATGGCCGACGCGGGCGCGCCCGACCGCGCCGTGGTCATGCGCAGCGGAGCGGATTCGGAGATGACGAGCGGGCTCGCGGGCGCCGACACCGACGTGATCAAGCAGGCGCCGGGCCTGCTGCGGGTCAACAACCGGCCGCTCGCCTCCGCCGAGCTCTATGTGCTCGTCGACCTGAACAAGCGCAGCACGGGCACGGCGGCGAACGTGCCGCTGCGCGGCATCGGCGCCGAGGCGCTGGAGGTACGCAACGAGACGAGGATCGTCGACGGCCGCCTGTTCCAGTTCGGCACGAACGAGGCGATTGTCGGTCGCGCGGCCAACCGTCAGTTTTCGGGCGTCGATCTCGGCTCGGAGTTCGTGTCGGGCAACCTGCGGCTGCGCATCGTCGGGATCTTCGAGTCGAACGGGTCGGTCGGCGAGACGGAGATCTGGTGCGACAGCCACCTGATCCAGGGGATCTACGAGCGCGGCAACTCGTACCAGTCGGTGCTGGCGAAGCTCGATTCGCCCGCCGCGTTCGACACGTTCAAGAACTGGCTGACGAGCAACCCGCAGCTGAACGTGCAGGTGCTGCGCGAGGCCGACTTCTACGCGCAGCAGTCGCAGGTGATGAGCAGCCTGATCCGCGGCATCGGCTACACGATCGCCGTGCTGATGGGCATCGGCGCGGTGTTTGGCGCCATCCTGACGATGTACACGGCGGTGTCGTCGCGGACGCGGGAGATTGCGACGCTGCGCGCGCTCGGGTTCAACACCGCCTCCGTCCTGATCTCGGTGCTCGCCGAGTCGCTGGCGCTCGCGGCGGTGGGCGGGCTGGTCGGCGGCCTCACCGCGTATTTCGCCTTCAACGGCTACCAGACGTCGACGATGAACTTCCAGACGTTCAGCCAGGTCGCGTTCGCCTTCGCGGTGACGCGATCGCTGCTCGTCCAGGGGCTGACCTACGCGCTGGCGATGGGACTGGTTGGCGGGTTGATGCCGGCGATCAAGGCGGCGCGCCTGCCGATCGCCACGGCGCTGCGCGAGTTGTAGGCGCCGTCTCGAGCGCCGACACCCCGTGCAATTACGCCTGCGCAAAATGTAATGGCCGATCCGGCCCAGGCCCGATCAGCTGCACATTCCCGCACACCGCGCCGGCTGAAACGTTCCGCCAACGGCAACTACACGTGTGACTTGGCCGGCGCGCCGCGGCGCGTGGACCCCGACCGGGGCCGGCTAGCACGGACTCTGCTATAGGACCACGCATCATGAGATTACTGCTGGGTTGCGCGCCGTGGGTGCTGGCGATCGCCGTTGCCGGATGCGGGTCGTCGCCGGATTTGGCCGGACCGTCGCCGAGCACCAGCCCGAGTCCGAGCCCAGCACCATCCCCATCTCCCGCTCCATCACCTGCGCCGGCTGGGTGCAGCATCGCCGCCACCAGCCTGCCGGGGTCCGTCGATGCCAGGGGCGCCGCGTACGCCTTCACCGTGACGACCGGCGCCGGCTGCGCCTGGACGGCGCGGACGGACGGGCCCTGGGGCAACGTGTCCCCCGGGTCCGGCACCGGCACCGTATCCGCGAGTTTGCGCGTCGACGAAAGCACGAGGAGCGACGCGCGGACGTTGACGGTGACGATCAACAGCCAGACGTTCACCGTCATCCAGGAAGGCTACGCGTGCGCGTACTCGCTGAGCCAGCCCAGAATCGATGCGCGCAACGAGGGCGAGGAGGACCAGATCCGGGTGACCGCTGCGCCCGGCTGCCGATGGTCGGCCACGACAGGCGACAACTGGATCACGGTACGCACGCCGAATGGCGTCGGGACAGACTGGGCGTACTTCACGATTGCCCGGAACACCGGCAGTGCGCGCGAGGGATCGATCACACTCGCGGGCCAGCGCGTGATCGTGACGCAGCCGCGCGGTTAGAACTCTGATCATCGAACACGGTTGGAGCGACGGGACCGCTATTCCGACAGGCACCGTCAATTACTACGAGGACCTCGTGTCCGTCTCGTCGCAGGCGATAGCGCGACGGCACCACGGGAACTGCGAGTTCGTTACGCGGTTGCCGCCGCGAACTCCTCGTAGCTGTCCTTGAAGTCGCGGATACGCCCGCCGTCGAACTGCCAGACGCGCGTGCCGACCTCCTCGAGCAGGTCCTCGTCGTGCGTCACTAGCAGCACCGTGCCTTCGAACTTCTGCAGCGCGACGTTGAGCGCGTTGATCGCCTCGAGGTCGAGGTGGTTCGTCGGCTCGTCGAGGATCAGCAGGTTCGGCTTCTGCAGCATGATGCGGCAGAAGAGGAGCCGCGCGGTTTCGCCGCCCGAGAGCGCATCCGTCGGCTTGTAGCCGTCTTCGCCGCTGAACAACATCTGGCCGAGCAGTCCGTGGATGTCCTGGCGCGACGCGTCGGGGTCGAACTGGTGCAGCCACTCGACGACGGTCGTGCCACGGGCGATCTCGTTGGTGGCGTCCTGCGGGAAGTAGCCGATCGACACCTCGTGGCCCCATCGCACCGTTCCCGCATCGCGGTCCTGCGGCGCCGGCGCCATGTCGGGCGCATCCGCCATCAGTGCCTTCAGCAGCGTCGTCTTGCCGACGCCGTTGCGGCCGACGAGGACGACCTTGTCGCCCCGATTGAGCACGGCGCCGAAGCCGGAAAAGACCGGCGCGTTGCCAAACGACTTGGCGATCCCGCTGCACTCGAGCGGCACCTTGCCGGACGGCCGCTTCATCGCGAACTTGATGTACGGCCGCTGGATATTGGACCGCGCCAGCTCCGTCGTCTGCAGCCGCTCGACTTCCTTGCGGCGTGACTGCACCTGGCTCGACCGGGTGCCGGCGGAGAAGCGGGCGATGAAGTCGTTGAGCTGCGCGATCTTCTTCTCGCGCTGCTCGTTCTGCGACTCGAGCGTCGTGCGGATCTGCGTCTTGGCGACCACCATGTCGTCGTAGCCGCCGGTGTAGGTGATGATCGTTTCGTAGTCGATGTCGGCGATGTGGGTGCAGACGTTGTTCAGGAAATGCCGGTCGTGCGAAATGACGATCAGCGTCCCCTCGTAGCGGCCGAGAAAGTCCTCGAGCCAGTGGATCGATTCGAGGTCCAGGTGGTTGGTGGGCTCGTCGAGCAGCAACGCCGCCGGATGGCCGTAGAGCGCCTGTGCGAGCAGGACCCGCACCTTCTGCCCGCCCTGCAGCTCGCCCATCGTCCGCTCGTGCAGCGCATCGGGAATGTCGAGTCCCTGGAGCAGGATCGCCGCGTCGCTTTCGGCTGTGTAGCCGTCCTCCTCCCCGACGATCCCCTCGAGCTCGCCGAGGCGCATGCCGTCTTCGTTGGACATGTCGGCCCTGGCGTAGAGCGCATCGCGCTCGGCCAGCGCGCTCCACAGCCGCTGGTTGCCCATCACGACCGTGTCGATGACGCGATACTGGTCGAACGCGAACTGATCCTGGCGCAGGACGCCGACCTTCGGCGGCCGGACGACCGTTCCGCGCTGCGGGTCGAGCTCACCGGTCAGGAGCTTCATGAACGTCGACTTTCCCGCGCCATTCGGGCCGGTCAGGCCGTAGCGCCGCCCTGCCGCGAACGCCGTCGTGACATCGTCGAAGAGGACCTTGGACCCGAACCGCATGGAGACGCCGCTGACTGAGATCATGAACCTTTTATTCTAGCAAACGGATCTAGCGCGGCCTGGATTCGAGCTCGTCCCACCGGGCCATGGCCTCGAGCAGTTCGTCGTGGATGCGCTCCACGCGGTCGAGGGCCTGCCTGATGGCGTCGGCTGACTCCTTGTAGAAGTCCGGTCCGGCGATTTTCGCGGCGAGCGCCTGCTGTTCCTGCTCCAGCGCCTCGATCCTCGCCGGGAGCCCTTCGAGCTCCTCGCGCTCCCGATAGGTGAGCTTCTTGGGGATGGCGTCCGACCCCTCGACGCGCCTCGGGGTCGTCCCGAGCTTGCCCAGGGGCGAAAGGACCCGGGGTTGCGCAGGCTCGGGACGCTGGCGCAGCCAGTCCTCGTACCCGCCGACGTACTCCTTCACGCGGCCCGCCTCCTGCCCACTGCCCCCGGCCTCCTGAAACACCAGCGTGCTCGTGACGACGTTGTCGATGAAGGCACGGTCGTGGCTCACGAGCAGCAGCGTCCCCGGCCAGTCGACCAGCAGCGCCTCGAGCAATTCCAGCGTCTCGATGTCGAGATCGTTGGTCGGCTCGTCGAGCACGAGCACGTTCGACGGGCGCGTGAACAGCCGCGCGAGGAGCAGGCGGTTGCGCTCGCCGCCGGAGAGCGCGCGGACCGGTGAGGACGCCCGTTCCGGCGGAAACAGGAACTGCTTCAAGTACCCGTGCACGTGCATCGGCTGGCCGTTGACGACCACGGTATCGCCGCCGTCGGCGATGGTGTCGAACACGGTCCGGTCTGGATCGAGCTGCTCGCGCTGCTGGTCGTAATGGGCGATCTGCACCCCGGCGCCGCGCCGCACCTCCCCCTCGTCCGGGTCGAGCTCGCCGATCAGCAGTCGCAGCAGCGTCGTCTTGCCGGAGCCGTTGGGCCCGATCAGCCCGATGCGATCGCCGCGTGTCACGCGGATCGAGACGTCCCGGACAACGGTCCTGCCGGCGAAGGCTTTCGTGACGCCCTCGGTTTCGAAGACCATCTGGCCCGAGCGTTCGGCCATCTCCACCTGCAGGCGCACGTTGCCCGCGCGCTCGCGGCGCGCCGCCCGCTCGACGCGCATCTGCATGAGGGCGCGGACGCGTCCCTCGTTGCGCGTCCGTCGGGCCTTGATGCCCTGGCGCAGCCACGCTTCCTCTTCGGCGAGACGCTTGTCGAACTTCTCGTGGCGCGTCGCCTCGTTGGCGAGCCACTCTTCCTTCTTCTCGAGGAAGGTCGCGTAGTCGCCGGGCCACGACGTCAGGATGCCGCGATCGAGCTCGACGATGCGTGTGGCGACGTGCTGGAGGAACACGCGATCGTGCGTGACGAACACCACCGCGCCCGGATAGTCGACGAGGAGCGATTCGAGCCACGTCATGGTCTCGATGTCGAGGTGATTGGTCGGCTCGTCGAGCAGCAGCAGGTCCGGCTGGCTGGCCAGCGCGCGCGCGAGCAGGACGCGTCGGCGCCATCCTCCGGACAGCGTCCGGACCGAGGCGTCGGGCGGGAGGCCCAACCGCGACAGCGTGCGCGTCACGAGCTGCTCCTTGTGCCAGTCGTCCATCTCCGCGAGGTGCGCGAGTCCCTCGGAGACGACGGCAAAGACGGGGCGCGGGTCGTCGAGCGGGACGTCCTGCGCGAGACTGCCGATGCGCAGCCCGGGCTGCCGCCACACGCTGCCACCCTCCGGCGCGGTCTCGCCGCTGATGATCCGCAGGAGCGTCGATTTACCGGTGCCGTTGCGGCCGATCACGCACACGCGCTCGCCCGCCTCCACCTGCAGGCTCGCGTCGGCGAGCAGCGGCACGTGACCGTAGGCGATCGAGACCCGATCGAGGGAAACGAGCGGCATCCGTCGTCAGCTGCGCCGCGGACCTTCCAGGTCCGCGGCGGCGTGGGCGCGGATCGCCGCGAGAAACATGTCGCCGAGATCGTCTGCCTTGCGCGCGCCCACCCCCTTGACGGTCAGCAGCGCGTCGAGCGAGGTGGGGCGCAGCCGCGCCATCTCCCGCAGCGTCACGTCGTGGAAGATGACGTACGGCGGCACACCCCGCGCGCGTGCGGCGTCGAGACGGACGGCGCGCAGGCGCTCGAACAGGGCGCCGTCGACGCCCTCCCACGAATCGGCCTCGGCGCGCGAGCGTACCCGCGGTGCGTCCTTGCGCGGCGGCCGCTGGCGCGCCAGCGTCAGCCCCGGGTGGCTCGCCTCGTTCTTCAGCAGCTCGAGGCCCTTCGCGGTCAGCGCGAGGACCGGGTACTCGTCGCCGTTCACCTTGAGAAAGCTCTGACCGACGAGCTGGTCGATGTAGCCGCGCACTTCAGCGACGGACGCGCCGGACAGCAGGCCAAAGGTGCTCAACGTGTGATGCTGCCTGGCGGTCACCTGGTCGCTGGCCTGGCCCCGCAGCACGCTGGCGACGTAGGTGGCGCCGAAGCGCTGGCCAACCCGCACGACGCACGACAGGATCTTGCGCGCCACGACGACCGGCTCGGCGGCCGGTTCGAGCTCGTCGAGACAGGCGTCGCAGGCGCTGCATCGCCCCTGCGAATAGCTGTCGCCGAAGTACTCGGCCAGCTGCCGGTGCCGGCAGCCGACGCTCGTCGCGTAGCGCTCCATCTGGCGCAGCAGCGCCACCGCCGCGTCCGTGAGCTCGCCATTGCTCTCGAGCATCTGGCGCCACTTCATGAAGTCGGCGCTCGAGTAGATCAACGTGCACTCGGCCTCGAGGCCGTCGCGGCCGGCGCGTCCCGATTCCTGCTGGTAGTGCTCGAGCGAGCGCGGCGCGCCCGCGTGCACGACGAAGCGCACGTCCGATCGGTCGATCCCCATGCCGAACGCGACGGTCGCGACGATGACGTTGACACGTTCGCTCAGGAACGCGTCCTGGTTGCCGCTGCGCTCCGCGTCGGAAAGGCCGGCATGGTACGGCAGCGCCGGAACACCGATGCCGCTCAGCCACGCCGCCAGCGCGTCGACCTCGCGCCGCGACGTGCAGTAGATGATCCCCGCCTCCCCGCGCCGGCGGTCGAGAATCTCCAGCAACTGACGCTTGAGCGTGCCCCTCGGCAGCGCGCGGTACAGCAGGTTCGGACGATCGAACGATCCGACGAGCTCGAGCGGATCCCGCAGCGCCAGCTCGGTGCTGATGTCCCGCCGCACGCGCGCGGTCGCCGTCGCAGTGAACGCGTGCAGGCTGACGCCGGGCAACAGCTGCCTGAGACGACCGAGTTGGCGATATTCGGGCCTGAAGTCGTGGCCCCACTGGCTGATGCAGTGGGCTTCGTCCACCGCCACGAAGCGGACATTGCAGGACGACAGCCTCCCGACGAAGCTCTCGCCGCCCTCTCCCACGAGCCGTTCCGGCGAGACGTACAGCAGGCGGTACCGGCCGTCGCGGAGGCCGGCATTGACGCTGCTCTTTTCGTCCGAGGAGAGCGAACTGTTGAAGAGCGCCGCCGGCACGCCGTTGCCGACGAGCGTATCGACCTGATCTTTCATCAGGGAGATCAGCGGCGAGACGACGACGGCCAGCCCGGTGCCGAGCATCGCCGGGGCCTGGAAGCAGAGCGACTTGCCGCCCCCGGTCGGCAGCACCGTGACAGAGTCGCGGCCATCGAGGATCGCGTCCATCGCTTCGCGCTGGAGCGGCCTGAACGTCTTGTACCCCCAATAGCGCGCAAGTACGTCCTGGAGTTGTGCGTCGTGGGACCGGGCGGGCACGAAGAGAGTGTATCTAACGGCCCGTCGCGTTCGGCCGTTGCGTGATCCCCGGGTAGGGCTTCAGGCCGAGGCCGAGCAGATGCTCGGTGTCCTGCTCGCCCTCGTGACAGGCCTCCTCGTACACCTCGTAGCGGGGATCCATGACGCGCCGGATCGCAAACGCCATCGTCCACGGCCTGGTGTAGACGACTGGATCCTCGATGCGTGCCTCGTAATGAATCGTGTCGGCGTCGATCATCGTGAAGCGCTCGACCACGTGGGCGGCGGCGCTTTCGAAGTTTCCTGCCTGATCCAGCCACGTCCTGCCGTTCTGGTTCGTGACGTCGACGACGAGGGTGTTTCCCTCCCATCGTCCGCGCGAGCTTCCGAGCGCGAGCGCCACCGACGCGCTCACCTGCGGTTGCGCGCCGGTGGGAATCACGCGAAACGTGTGGCTGCGCGAGTGGGTGATGACGAAGGTGCCGGGCGACTGCACGATCGCGATGTCGCCGGGTGTGTAGAGCATCCGCGGCACGCCTGACGAGAGGCACGAGACGTTGGGATCGATGTACTTCTCGAAGTTCTCCTTCCGCTGCGCGAAGCCCCACGGCTGGTAGGGGACCTTTCCGTCGGGAGGATCGACGACAAAGGTGGGGCCGGCATTGACGTCTCCATTGCCGGCATGCGCCTCGATGTTCTCGACGCCGCCGCTCTGGCCGCGCCAGATGCCCTGCATGTCCGGCTTGCCGTCCGGCGTACGCGGCGGCGTGAAGGTCATCGCCCTGGCGAGCGCGCACGGATGAAAGGCGACGGGGTCGCGAGGACAGTCGCCGGGCCGCGCCGCGGGTGCCCGACCCTGCCCGGCGAGCGCCGTCGAGGCCAACGCGACGCTCGCCACCAACAGCCCTGCGCGAACGGCGCGCGTGCTCATCGGGTGAAGATCGACTTCGCGATAACGGCGTGAACGCCCTTGTTGCCGTCCACCAGTTGCGTCACGCGCAGGTCCACGGCGACGCTGGCCAGCAGGTAGGCGTCGTCTCGCGTCAGCCCTTTCAACTCCATGAGCCAGTCGAGCATCTCGCGCGTCGCGATCTTCGCCGCCTCGTCGAGATCCTCGTTGAACCCCATCGTCATGTACTCGGTGGGCGTCTCGGCACGCGGCCGCTTGATGGTCTTCCCCTTGTGCAGGAGGACCTGGATCTCGCCCTTGAGTGAGGTCTCGATGGCGGACCCGGCGACCTCGCCGTGGCCCTGCGCCGCGTGGCCGTCACCGAGCGACAGGAGCGCGCCGGGCACGAAGACGGGCAGATACAGCGTCGTGCCGGCGACCAGGTCGGAGTTGTCCATGTTGGCGCCCCAGACGTCCGGCCGCTGATCGGTGACGCGCCCGACCGACAGCGGGGGCACGACCGCTATCGACCCCCAGAACGGCTTGGTCAACGGCACGACAACGCCCGGCCCGTACTCGGCCGTCTTCTTCCTCAGATCGAGGTAGACGACCTTGTCGCGGCCGGACGCGAATTCGCCCGGCAGCGTGCCGCCGTTCACACCAAACGACTGCGCCCCTATGGGCAGCCGGAGGTCGATGGCGCGGAGCCGGATTTCGAGGGAGTCGCCGGCCTCGGCGCCCGTGACGTAGATGGGGCCGGTCAGCGTGTGATCGCGCCGCGCGTTGTCGTCGACGCCCTTGAACGTCTCGTACAACTCGGCGGGAATCCTGTCCTTCGACACACCGAGCCGCTCGAAGTAGCCGGGCGTGCCGGTCGCCGTCTCGATCCGCACGACGTCGCCGGAGTTGATCGTCAGGACCGGCTTCGCCGCGGCGTCGAGGAAGCGGTAGAACGTCGTGGCGGGCGTCGCCTTCAGATCGTAGGTCTTCGACGCCGTCTGGGCCGCGGCGCTCGCGGCGATCGACACGACACAGCAGGCCCAGGCGACGTGCGTTCTCATGGCTAGTTGGTGGCGCCCTTCTTGGTCGCCGATTCCGGGACCGGCGCCATCACCGGCGCGTCCTTGATGTAGGTGTGATAGCTCTCCGTCATCTGCCACACGCCGTTGACGTTGGCATAGACGCGGCTCGACCAGTACGGCTTGTCACCATAGGTCGGCTGCAGCTGCACCCAGAGCACCGAATCGCCAAAGTCCCATGCGCGGCCGAATGCCACGGGCGCGGCGCCGACCTGCGGGCGGTTCGGGTTCTGCTGCTGCCCGCGCAGCATGCCGGCCAGGCGATCCTTCTTCGACGCCGAGCGGCCGCCGTACGTGTTCACCGCGCGCTGATCGAGATTGTCGGCGACGCGCTTGCCCCAGCCGGCGGACCCGCTCTCCTGCTCCTGCCACGCTTCGAGCGCGGATTTCTCGCCGGCGCCGAGCGGCTTGTAGGGAAGCACCTGGCACGGGTTGATGCATGGCACGTTGAACGTCGTCGGCACCGTCTGGTAGTCGCGCTGCCGGACCTCGAGATCGTTGACGTGCAGCAGGCGCCAGCCGTTCGGCCGCTGCGCCCAGAAGTGCGCGGAGAATTTCTGTTCGCCCTCGCTGCGCTCCACGTAGACGAGCTTGCCGTAGCGGTGCTCGATCACCTTCACGTCGCCGCCCGTGCCCACCAGCGGCTTCACGTTGTGCGCGAACGCTTCGCCCTTGGTGGCGTAGTAGACACCGTCGGGATCGATCCAGCTGAAGTCCGCGTCGAGCATCTTCTCGGCGGCCGCCCGGTCGCCGCTGACGAGCGCCTTGGTGAGCGCCTCGTCCGCCTTGACGACCTCGCTCGGCGGCGCGGTCTGTGCCTGCAAGGCGGCGATCTGCGCCACGCCGGCCATGAGTGCCATCGCGAAAGCCCTTTTCATGTGCGGGTGCTCCTTGGTGAAGAAACCGGGCTCAATTTTCCTCGATCCCCCGGAAAATTGAACCTGGTTTCTTATGACCGTCCTCGAACGATTCCTCCGCTACGTCAAGTACGACACGCAGGCCGACGAGAGCTCCACGACGTATCCGAGCACCAGCAAGCAGCTGGTGCTGCTGCGCGACCTCGCCGACGAGCTGCGGTCGCTCGGCGTGCGGGACGCGGCGATGGACGACCACGGCTACGTCACCGCGACAATTCCGCCGACGTCGGACAAGCGCGTCCCCACCATTGCCTTCATCGCGCACGTCGACACGTCTCCGGAAATGCCCGGCGACAACGTCAAGCCGATCGTGCACTCGCGCTATGACGGGCGTGACCTCGTCCTCCCCGACGATCCGACCGCGGTCCTGCGCGTGTCCGAGTGCCCGCCGCTCGGCGACCGCATCGGCGACGACATCGTCACCGCCTCGGGGACGACGCTGCTGGGGGCGGACAATAAGGCCGGCGTCGCGGAAATCGTGACGGCGGCCGCGCACCTGGCGGCGCATCCCGACGTTCCGCACGGCCGCATCAGGATTGCGTTCACGCCGGACGAGGAGGTTGGGCGCGGCACGCAGTTCTTCGACGTGGCGCGCTTCGGCGCCGACTATGCCTACACGATGGACGGCAGCACGCGCGGCGAGCTCGAGTACGAGAGCTTCTCGGCCGACGCCATGACGCTCACGTTCATCGGCTTCAACACGCACCCCGGCTACGCGAAGGACCGGATGATCAACTCGATCAAGGTGGCGGCCGACTTCCTGCAGCAGCTGCCCCGCGAAATGTCGCCGGAACGAACCGAGGGCCACGAGGGGTTCGTGCACCCGTACGTGCTGCAGGGCGGGGGCGAGAAGACGACCGTGCGCTTCATCGTCCGCGACTTCAGGACCGCGGCGCTGAAGGAGAAGGAGGCGTTGCTCGAACGGCTCGCCCGCGACGCGGCCGCGCGCCACGGGGCGCGGGTCGAGATGCAGGTGGAGGAGCAGTACCGGAACATGCGCGAGGTGCTCGACGGGCATCCGCACGCCGTGGAGTACGCGCGCGAGGCGATCCGGCGCGCCGGCATGACCGTCCACGAGCGCCCCATCCGTGGCGGCACGGACGGGTCGAAGCTGTCGTTCATGGGACTCCCCACGCCGAACATCTTCGCCGGGGAACACAATTTCCACTCGCGGCTCGAATGGGTGTCGGTTCAGGACATGGAGAAGGCGGTCGAGGTCATCGTCCATCTGGCACGGATCTGGGAAGAGCGCTCATGAGCCATGGCGAAGAAAACACCTCAACGGCAGCACTGGGCGCGTCACCATCGAATCCTCGCCGGGGTCCTGATCGCGTTCCTCGTGATCGCGGTGGGCCTCCTCTTCGCGCAGGACCAGGAGACCATCCGCATCAAGAGCCCGCTCGCCATCGATGACCCGCGCTTCCCCCAGTACGCGGCGAACCTGCTCGGCCACAGGCTGACGTCCAACGACTCGTACGTCGTGCACACCAACGGCACCCAGGCATTCCCCGCCATGCTCGCGGCCATCGGACGCGCGAAGGATCGCATCGCGCTCGAAACATACATCTACGCCGAGGGTAAGGTCGGCACGCAGTTCAGCGACGCGCTCGAGGCGGCGGCGAAACGCGGTGTTCGCGTGCAGATGGTGCTCGACTCCGTCGGCTCCAAGAAGATGTCCGACGACGACAAGAAGCGGCTCGAAGCGGCCGGCGCGAAAATCCGGTGGGTCAACCCGCTCCTCAGCTTCCAGATCGAGGAAATCAACTACCGCACGCACCGCAAGGCGCTCATCGTGGACGGCGACGTCGCGTTCGTCGGCGGGATGGGAATCGCCGATCACTGGGCGCACGACGAGAAGGACTTCCCCATGTGGCGCGACACCATGGTGGAGATTCACGGTCCCGCCGTCGACGACGTCGAGGCCGCGTTCAACCAGAACTGGATCGTCGTCGCCGGCGAGGTCGAGCCGGCGGTCGAGGCGGCCAGCGCGCCGCCGTCGGGCCCCGGCCGCACGGTCGTCGTCTGGAGCTCGCCACAGACCGGCGTCAACGAGCTGAAGATCCTCTACCTGCTCGCCATCGGCGCGGCGAGGCATTCCATCGACATCGAATCGCCGTACTTCATCGTCGACGAGTCGTCGCGGTGGAGCCTCGAGGAGGCGCGGCGGCGCGGTGTCCGCATTCGCATGATCGTCGAAGGCGACAAGACCGACGCCAAGAGCGTGAAATACGCCAGCCGCAGCGACTACTCGTGGATGCTCGAGGACGGACTGGAGATTGCCGAATACCAGCCGACCATGCTCCACACGAAGGCGATGGTCGTCGACGGCGTGCTCAGCATCGTCGGCTCCGCCAACTTCGACAACCGGTCACTGGAACTGAACGACGAGCTGAACGTCGCCGTGTTCGACCGCGGCCTCGCGGCGCGGCTCCTCCAGGACTTCGAGGCGGACCTGAAGAAATCGAAGAAGCTGGAGCTGGAAAGCTGGCGGTCGCGCCCGCTGCCGGAGCGCGCCCAGGAATGGGTGTGGAGCTACTTCGGCGAAGTGTTCTGAAACGTCTCCGCGAATCTGCAGCGCCCGGTCAGCGGCGCTGGACGATGTGGAAGAACACGATCGAGGCCCACACCAGGATGCCGACCGAGACGAAGAACGGGATCAGCGCCCACCCGAGCTCGTGCGGCATCCATCCAACGACCGGCGCGCCCACCTCTTCCCTCGTCTCGTCCCTGTGCTTGATCGCGAAGTAGACGACGTACGCCACAACCCCCAGCGCGAAGAACGCGGTGACGGCCAGCGCGCCGAAGTAGAGAAGGTCCATCCGGGTTACCGGTCATCTTCACACGCTTGACAAAATCCGTGGCAGCAGTCATACGTGCCCCCAGACCATGGAGCACCCTCCCGGGGGCCCGCCGCCCCGCCGCGGCCCCTCCGTCGACCTCGACCCGACCGGCATTTCGTCCGGGAAGGGCCCCGACAGGCAACGCCGCCAGTTCCTGAACTATTCGTTCTACCGGCTCGATCCGGTGTTCCGGCGGCTTCCCGGCGGCGAGCAGCGAGCGGCCGCGGCCGCGTTCATCGACCTGGTGCGGCAGTGGGAATCTCTGGAGGACTTCATCCTCCGTACGTACTCGCTCGTGGGGCTGCGCGCGGACGTCGATTTCATGCTCTGGCGGATCGCGTTCGACCCTCTGTGCTTCCAGTCGATGGAAGCGGCCATCAGGCGGTCGCAGCTGGGCGCCTACCTGTCCCAGGTGCACAGCTTCCTTTCAGTGCAGCACCGCTCGCCCTACGTCAACCGGAGTAAGAATCCCGGGGAGGGTGTCGAGCTGCTGCCGGGCGAGGGGAAGTACCTGTTCGTGTACCCCTTCACGAAGACGCGGGCATGGTACCGCCTTTCGTCTCACGCGCGGCAGGGGATGATGGACGAGCACATCGCCGCGTCCGCGCCGTTCAAGGGCGTCCGCCTGAACACGAGCTACAGCTACGGCATCGACGACCAGGACTTCGTCGTCGCGTTCGACTCCGACTACCCGCAGGAATTCGTCGATCTGGTGGGGCGGCTGCGGTACACGGAGGCAAGCCTCTATACACAGCGGGACACGCCGATGTTCACGTGCGCGAAGGCGCCCATCGACGCGATTCTCGGGCAGCTGGCGAACCCGGATTCTTAGCGAAACGTGGACTCGATGGAACCTGAAACCGCGGACGGAATGCGACGACCGGCTGGACTCTGGCTGCTGACCGGCATCCTGCTGGCCAGCCCGGTGATTCATCTCCTGGCGTTGGTCTTCGACACGCGCTGGCTCAACTTCGGCAGCCGCCTGCCGTGGGACGCTTTCGTCTACTTCATCATCGCGCCGGTGGTCGGCACGTTGATGCTGCGCCGCCACGAGCGCGCGCGATTCTCGGCCTACGTCTTCCTGTCGTGCGAGATCCTGCGTGCGGTGCGCATCCACTCGTGGCCTCTCGGACTGCTGTCGGCGGCCGCGATCCTCTACCTGCAGCTGCCGGCGCCGCGGCGGTTCCATCCATCGGTGGATCCGCGGAAGGTGATGGCGCGGCTGCGCCTCGGGCGTCCTGCGTCCTGAACGGATCGCGCGCGCCTGACAGGCGTTCGCGCGCTGGCGGACCCTTGACTCCCGCGACGCGCGAATAGTACAAACGGCCACTTTTCAAAACTCGAAGCAGGAGACCGCTTGGCCCAAACGGAAGCCGAACTGCTTGACAACCCGGTCGAGGGCAATCCCACGCTCATCCTGCGCTCGCCGGATTTCCACGCCATCACCGAAGTTGTCGCGGAGGCCGTCGAGCGGCCGACACCGATCGGGTGGTGGTTCTTCTTCATCCCGGCCCTCGCGCTCCTCGGCCTGCTCGGCGTGGCGGTCTCGTGGCTGTTCTGGGAGGGAATCGGCGTCTGGGGGCTCAACATCCCCGTCGGCTGGGCCTGGGACATCACGAACTTCGTGTTCTGGGTCGGGATAGGGCACGCCGGGACGCTCATCTCGGCGATTCTGTTCCTCTTCCGGCAGAAATGGCGCACGTCGATCAACCGCTCGGCGGAGGCGATGACGATTTTTGCGGTCATGTGCGCCATGCTGTTCCCGGGCATCCACGTGGGACGCGTCTGGGTCATCTACTGGGTGTTCCCAATCCCGAACCAGATGAGCGTGTGGCCCAACTTCAGGAGCCCTCTTCTCTGGGACGTCTTTGCGGTCAGCGTTTACGGGACCGTGTCGATCCTGTTCTGGTACGTCGGCCTGATCCCGGACCTGGCGACAATGCGCGACCGGGCGAAAACCCGCGTCCGTCAGTCCGTCTACGGTTTCTTCGCGCTCGGATGGCGGGGGTCCGTTCGGAACTGGAACCATTACGAGAGCGCCTATCTCGTGCTCGCGGCCCTCGCGACGCCGCTGGTCCTCTCGGTGCACTCGGTCGTCTCGATGGACTTCGCGGTCTCCCTGCTTCCCGGATGGCATACGACGATCTTCCCGCCCTACTTCGTCGCGGGCGCGATCTTCTCCGGCTTCGCCATGGTGGTGACGCTGATGGTGATCTGCCGCACGGCGTTCCGCCTCGAGCACATCATCACGCTCCGCCACTTCGACTACATGGCGAAAATCATGCTCGTCACCGGGACGATGGTCGGCTACGCCTACGCCACCGAGTTCTTTACGTCGTGGTACAGCGGCAACCCGTACGAGTTCTTCACGTTCATGAACCGCGCGCTCGGGCCGTACGCGTGGGCCTACTGGATCATGATCACCTGCAACGTGATCAGCCCGCAGATCTTCTGGTTCAAGAAGGCGCGCACGAATATCCCCTACCTGTTCTTTGCGTCGATCGTGGTCAACATCGGCATGTGGTTCGAGCGGTTCGTGATCATCGTCACGTCACTGCACCGCGATTTCCTCCCGTCGGCCTGGGGCTACTTCAGCCCCACGATCTGGGACATCTCGTGCCTGCTCGGGAGCTTCGGGCTCTTCTTCACGATGTTCTGCCTGTTCGTGCGTTTCCTGCCGATGGTGGCCACCTCCGAGGTCAAGACCGTGCTGCCGCAGGCCGATCCGCATGGGCACGTTGACGTCCATCGTGAGGTCAGGGGCCACCGGACGCGGCTGTCGGGCCCCGAGCCCGCTCCCGGGAGTGCCTCCTGATGCCCTTCGAACCGCTTCGCTCGCTGAGGGCCAGGCCGCCGCTCGTGCCCCAGCTCCCGACGGGGCCCTATTACGGCATCCTCGCCCAGTTCGCGACGCCAACGGACCTGTATCACGCGTGCGAGCGGGTGCGTGACGAGGGTTTCACGCGGTGGGACGCCCACACGCCGTTCCCTGTCCACGGCATCGAGAAAGCGATGGGCATCCGCCGTTCCCCGCTTCCCTGGATCGTCCTCGTCGCGGGATTGACCGGCGCCGCGTTCGGGTTCGGCCTTCAGTGGTGGGTCCATACCAGCGCCTACCCGCTGGTCATCAGCGGCAAGCCGTTCTTTTCCTGGCCCGCCTTCATTCCGATCACGTTCGAGCTGGGAATTCTCTTCGCCGCGTTCGGCGCCGTCCTCGGCATGCTCGCGCTGAACCGGCTCCCCATGCACTCCCATCCCCTCTTCCAGTCGAAGGTCTTCGAACGGGTAACCGACGATGCCTTCTTCATCTCGATCGAATCGTGGGATCCGCGGTTCGATGCGTCGGCCACCAGGAAGCTGCTGGAGTCGCTTGGCGCACGAACTGTCGAGCTCCTGGAGTCCGCCGAATGATCCCGAACGAACAGGCCACGATCCCGCCGGGGCACTCGTGGAACCGCATTCCAGTCATTGGCATCGCGTGCGCCCTCCTCGGCGTGGTGGTCTGCGCGCTTCTCGGGGCAGGCAATCCGAAGCAGTTCTTCTTCTCATGGCTCATGTCGTTCCTGTTCTTCCTGAGCCTGGCCCTTGGCGGGCTCTTCTTCGTGCTGTTCATGTGGGCGTGCCAGGGTGGATGGGGGATTGTGGTGCGGCGGATCGGCGAGACCGTTTTCGCGACGATCCCGGTGATGGCCGTCCTCTTCGTTCCGCTGCTCTTCGGCCTGACCCATCTCTACCCGTGGTCCGTCCCGGGCGCGGCCGAAACCGATGCCCTGCTGCGCTGGAAGGCGCCGTTCCTCAACGTGCCGTTCTTCCTGATCCGGGCGGCAATCTACTTCGTCGTGTGGTCGTTCATCGCGCTCTCCTATTACCGCCTCTCGCGCGGCCAGGATGAGACCGGCGATCCTGCGGTCTCCGCACGCCTGCGAAAGTTCGCCGGTCCCGCCATCATCGTCCTCGCCCTGACCTCGACGTTCGCCTCGATCGACTGGGTCGTCTCGCTCACGCCGCACTGGTACTCGACCATGTTCGGCGTCTATTTCTTCGCCGGCTCCTTCATCGGGTTCATCGCGCTGCTCTCGGTCGTTGCGCCGGCGATGCGCGGGGCGGGACTGCTCGAGACGGCGATCACCGCTGAGCACCTGCACGATCTCGGAAAGTTCCTCTTCGCATTCACCGCGTTCTGGGCCTACATCGGCTTCTCGCAGTTCTTCCTCATCTGGTACGCGAACCTCCCGGAGGAGTCGTTCTGGTTCAAGGCGCGGCTCGAAGGCTCCTGGGAGTTCGTCTCGCTCCTCCTCATGGCGGGGCACTTCGGGGTTCCGTTTTTTTACCTGATGGGGCGCGCCGTCAAGCGGAGGGGATGGACCCTCGCGATTGGGGGCGCGTGGCTCCTCGCGATGCACTTCGTGGACATCTACTGGCAGGTCATGCCGACGCTCCACCCCGAAGGCGTCCGTCCGTCGGTGCTGGATGTCGCCGCGTTCCTCGCCGTCGGCGGATGCTTCGTGGCGACGATCGGCTGGCTCATGCGCCGGCAGGCGCTCGTGCCGCTGCGCGACCCGAGGCTGGCCGAATCGCTCGCGTTCGAGAACGCCTGACGCCAAAAGAGCGGCGAGAACGCGCGGTCCGGGCCCGGCGCGAGTGTTGCCCGTATGGCGAGTTTCGTTGTAGAGTCGCGCAGATCGAATGACTGCGCCGATTGTCCGCTTCATGACAGTCGGACCGCAGCGTCAATGGTGACGACGGACGGGAGGTTTCGATGACCAAGGTGCCGAGCATGCGCGGAACAGGGAACTGGTTGTGGCTTGCGGCTGTGCTGGTCGCCGTGTCGTTCTGGCCGGGCGTTGCCCACGCCGCCTCGACCATCACCGGAACCGTCAATTTCGACGGGAAGCCTCCCGTGCTCAGGCCGATCGCCATGGACGCCGAGCCCGTCTGCGCCAAGAAGCACGCGGGACACGCCGTGCAGCCCGAGATGCTGGTCCTCGGGACCGGCCAGACCATGGGAAATGTCATGGTCTACGTCTCGAAGGGACTGCCTGCGGGCAAGACCTATCCCGCTCCCAGCACGCCGGTGACCGTGGATCAGGACGGCTGCATGTACCTGCCGCACGTGATGGGGATCATGGTCGGCCAGACCTACAGGATCCTCAACACCGACGGCATCCTCCACAACATCCACACGCTTCCGAAGGTCAATCCGGCATTCAACCGGGGGCAGCCGGCGACGGTCAAGGAGATGAGCACGACGTTCCCCAAGGCGGAAACGGCCTTCCAGATCAAGTGCGACGTCCATCCGTGGATGAGCGCCTACATGGCCGTCTTCACTCATCCCTTCTACTCGGTGACCAAGACGGACGGGAAGTTCACGATCTCGGGCCTCGACCCGGGCACCTACGAGATCACCGCCTGGCACGAGCGGCTGGGGACGCAGACGGCCTCGGTCACGGTGGGCGCCAACGACACGAAGACCCAGGCCTTCAAGTTCGCCGTCCCCGCCGCCACGAAATAGCGCATCCGGGAGAGCAGACGCATGAGTGATCCAGGAGCTGTCGCCGCGCACCCCTCGCACGCCGCGCACGAAGTCCATCACGAGGAACTCGGCTTCTGGCGCAAGTACGTCTTCTCGACCGATCACAAGGTCATCGGCATCCAGTACGCCGTCACCGGTCTGCTGTTCCTCCTCTTCGGCTTCTCGCTGATGATGCTCATGCGCTGGAACCTCGCCTACCCGGGCGCGGCGCTGCCGGTCATCGGCGGGCTCTTCGGCGACGCGCGCATGCCGGGCGGGACGATGCTCCCCGAGTTCTACAACGAGCTCGGGGCGATGCACGGCACCATCATGGTGTTCCTCGGGGTCGTCCCGCTCGCGGTGGGAGGTTTCGGGAACTTCGTGCTCCCGCTCCAGATCGGCGCCCCGGACATGGCGTTCCCGCGCATCAACATGGTGAGCTACTGGTGCCTCTTCCTCGGCGGCATCACGATGCTCGGCAGCTTTCTCGTTCCGGGCGGCGGGGCGCAATCGGGGTGGACCTCCTACGTGCCTCTCGCCGACATCGCCGGCACGGGTCAGACGTGGTGGCTGATCGGGATGATCTTCCTGATCACCTCGTCGCTGCTCGGCGCGCTCAACTTCATCACGACGACGATTCAGCTCCGCGCGAAGGGGCTCACGTTCATGCGCTTCCCGTTCTTCTGCTGGGCGCAGTTCGTGACGGCCTTCCTCCTGCTCCTGGCCTTCCCGCCGCTCGAGGCCGCGGGCGTGATGCAGCTGATGGATCGGGTGGCGGGTACCAGCTTCTTCCTCCCGAGCGGACTCGTGGTCAGCGGCCAGGCCCTGACCAACGCCGGCGGCGGCAACCCGCTCCTCTGGCAGCACCTGTTCTGGTTCCTGGCGCACCCGGAGGTCTACGTCCTGATCCTCCCGGGGATGGGCATCGTGGCCGAGATCATCGCCAACAACACGCGCAAGCCGCTGTGGGGCTACCGTTCGATGGTCTACTCGCTGGTCTTCCTCGGCTTCATGTCGTTCATCGTGTGGGCGCACCACATGTTCATGACCGGCATGGGGACGGCGATGGCGGCGTTCTTCCAGACGACGACGATGATCATCTCGATCCCGTCGGTCGTAATCCTGACGGCGCTGATCATCTCGCTCTGGGGCGGATCCATCCGCTTCAACACGCCGATGCTCTTCGCCCTGGGCTTCCTGCCGATGTTCGGCATCGGCGGCCTGACCGGGCTGCCGCTCGGCCTGAACGTCGCGGACATCCCTCTTCACGACACCTACTACGTCATCGGCCACTTCCACTACGTGGTCGCCCCGGGGACGATCTTCGCGCTGTTCGCGGGGGTCTACTACTGGTTCCCGAAGGCGACCGGGAGGAGGATGAACGAGACGCTCGGGGTGATCCACTTCATCGGCTCGTTCATCTG
>DATNCQ010000051.1:0-25792 GCA_035571515.1 Vicinamibacterales bacterium | reverse complement strand
CGCGCGGGAAGCCTGTACACGCGCCTCGAAACGGCGGCAACGGCTCCCGCTGCCGGGCCGGCCGATCTGCTCGTCGGCCTGGGCACGCGCGGAGACGCGGACGCCGTGCGCGTGCTCTGGCCGTCTGGAATCCTGCAGACCGAAACGCCGGCCGCCGGCGCCTCGCGCCTGGCGATCGCAGAGCTCGATCGCAAGCCGTCCTCCTGTCCGTTCCTCTACACGTGGGACGGCGAGCGCTTCACGTTCGTCACCGACTTCATGGGCGGCGGCGAGATGGGCTATCTCGAATCGCCGGGCGTCTACAACATTCCCGATCCGGACGAGTACGTGCGCATCACCGATCGGCAGCTGCGCGAACGCGATGGCCGCTACGAGCTGCGGGTGACCAACGAGCTCGAAGAGGTGCTGTACCTCGATCACCTGAAGCTGATGTCCGTCACGCACTATGCGGACGTCGAGGTGTTCCCCGACGAGGGAATGCGCGTGCACCCGGCGCCCTTCCGGCTGCACGCGGTGCGCAATCTCCGGCCGCTCGCGTCGGCGACCGACGACGAGGGTCGCGACCTGCTGCCCGATCTCTCCGCGCTCGATCGCAGGTTTGCGACCGGCTTTCCGCTCGAAGCGGTCAGAGGTTACGCGAAACCGCACGGCATCACGATGCGGCTGTCGTCGCGGACTCAGGCCGGGATCCGGGATGCGGGATCCGGGATGCGGGGCGCGCGAACGGTTCTCCTCTTGACCGGCTGGACCGATTACGCGTTCTCGACAGACAACGTCGCGGCGACGCAGTCCGCGCTCGCGCTCGCGCCGCCGGCGCTCGAGGCGCAGGATGCGGATGGCAGGTGGCGGACGGTCAACGCGGATGTCGGCATCCCGATCGGCCGGCCGCAGACACTCGTGCTCGACGTCACCGGTTACGCGGACCGGCCGCTGCGTCTCGTCACGTCGATGCGCGTCTACTGGGATCGAATCGCGGTGGCCGACCTCGACGAGGTAGGGCCCCGCCCGGTGGTGCTCGCGCCACCACAGGCGGCGCTGCGGTGGCGCGGCTTCTCCGCGGAAGTCTCATCCGATGGACGCGAGCCGTACGGCTACGATTACGCGCGCGTGAGCGCGGACAGTCCCTGGAAGCTGATGCCGGGACGCTACACCCGGGAGGGCGACGTGCGCGACCTGCTCGAGGCGGTGGACGATCGGTTCGTGATCTCACGGCCCGGCGACGAGATCGGCTTGTCGTTCGATGCGTCCGCGCTGCCGCCGCTCGCGGCGGGGATGCGCCGCACCTTTTTCCTCTACGCGTCGGGCTACAGCAAGGAGATGGACCTCCACTCCGCGAGCCCCGATGCGGTCGCCCCGATTCCCTTCCGCGCCATGCCGCACTACCCGTATGCCTGGCCCGTCCGCTACCCGCACGACGCCGACCTCGATCGGCTGCGCACGCGGCTGGTCCGGCGGGCGCTTCCGGCGCTGTTGACGCGCCCCACGGAGCGTTGATGTCTCACGTCCGCTATACCGCCGCCGCCTGCCAGACCGACCTGCCGAACCCGATCGATCGCCTGCAGATGCGCGGGAACACCGACCGCATGCTGTCGATGATCGATTCGGCCGTCGCGGGCAGCGCGCCGTTCCTGCCCGTGCGCCTCGTCGTGTTCCCCGAGTTCGCGCACGCGGCGCCCGTCTTCGCGTCTGTCGCGGAACTGCTCGACAGGCTCGCCGTCCCCATTCCGAACGAGCACACGGAGCGGCTGCTCGAGAAGGCGCGCGAGCACGACATTTACATCCAGAGCGGCTCGATGCTCGAGGCCGATCCGAAGTGGCCGGGCCGTCTCTTCAACACGACGTGCCTCGTCGGGCCCGGCGGCATCCTGTGCAAGTACCGCAAGGTCAACACGTGGATCCCGTACGAGGTGCACACGAGCCCGCACGACGTCGAGGGATACGACGAGCCCCTCTTTCCCGTCGCCGAGACGCCGATCGGGAGGCTCGGCTGCGCCATCTGCTACGACTGGCTGTTCCCCGAGGCGCTGCGCCAGCTGGCCGCCAACGGCGCCGAGGTCCTGATCCGCGTCTCCGCGTACATGGATCCCTGGGGCGCCACCGAGCCGATGAACTGGTGGACCATCGTCAACCGCTGCCGCGCGCTCGAGAACATGGCCTACGTGGTCGCCGCCAACCAGGGCGCGAGCCTGCGCCACTACCCGCCGTACTCGTGGCCGGGCGGCAGCCAGATTGTCGACTTCGACGGCCGCGTGCTCGCCGACGCCTCGCCGGGGCCGGGCGAACGGATCGTGACCGCGCCGATCGACATCTCGGCGCTGCGGCACGAGCGGGCGTCGCGCAGCGGTCATCACATGCTGGCGCACCTGCGGACGGAGGCCTATCCGGTCTATCAGGAGCGCGTCTACCCGCCGGCGGCGCGCGCGGCGACGCTGTCGTACGACGAGAACGTGCGGCTGATTGCGGCGGTGAAGGACGAGCTTTCGGCGCGGGCTACGAAAAGCCGATCCAGCGGCCGCCCCATCCAACCGTTGACCACAGCAGGATAGAGATGACGCCGACGGCCTTGCCGACCGCGGGGCTGAAGCGCGCGTCTTCGGCGGAGGTGACGCGCCGCCGCACGGTGAACGTGAAGATGATCGCGAGCGCCAGCGCGCTCATCTTGATCCAGAACGCGAAGCTGTAATAGCACTTGATCGCTTCGGACATGAAGAGCGGCACGCCCGAGCTGATCATGAAGATCAGGCTGCCGATGAGCCACGGCTGCGCGTCGCGCGCCAGCTCCGCGACCGGCTGGCGCTTGAGCCCGATGCCGAGCAGCCGGAAGTCGACGAGCAGCACGGCGCCGCCGATGACCGCCAGCGCGAGCAGGTGGAACGCCTCGACGAACGGAAACAGCCAGGTCGAGTTGCGGATCGCCTCGCCGATGGGCCCGCTCTCAATGGCCTGGAAATACGGTAGAAGCATCCGACACCTCGGTGCTACGGTCGCATCCCGCGATCGTGTCCATGAACGCCGACTTCTGCGGGCTCTCGCAGTCGAACCAGTTGTAGGCAATCATCCGGCCCGAGAAGACGATGGCCGCCCAGAGCGCGAGCGAGAACGCGCCGGCCAGCCGCGCCTGCCGCGGGGTCATGGGAGACGTATCCCATTCCGCCAGCCGCCGGTAGGTCGGCCCCGAGTGGAACAGCCACGCGTTGAGCCCCGCCAGCAGGAGGAACACGGCCTTCGCGCGGAAGAACACGTTGTGATAGGTCCTGAGCGGGATGGCGTAGAACAGCAGCACGCCGCTGATGACCATCACCACGAACGCGGCCTTGGTCCACGGCAGCAGGCGCGTGGTGATCTGCGACACCGGGACCCGCTTCAGCGTGATTCCCAGCAGGCGCAGATCGAGCAGCACGGCGAAGCCGACGAAGATGCACAGCGTCCAGACGTGGACGGATTCGACGATCGAGTACGCGTACCGCGACTCGTGCAGCCCGACGCTCCACTCCGTGTCCGCCATCCATTGCATCAGGGCATGCAGTGACATCGGGGACCTTCGTCAGCGGACGGCGACGGCCGCCTGCTGGCAGGTGGCGGGCCATCCCCGGCGGCACGCTTCCGCGTAGAGCGACTGCGGCGAGCGGCCGGCCACGGGTCCCTTGCTGCCGCGCAGCAGAATAGGCAAGTCGTCGAGCGTCGGCCCCGTCGTGACGAGCCTGACCTCGCCCTGCCGCATGCGCAGCGTGTTGAGGCACGCGGCGCTGAACCCGATGGCGCAGCCGCGCGTGAACGACGGCAGCGGGCCCGGCCCCTCGACGTCGCGCTCGCGCTGCAGCAGGCCGTACTCGTTGCACGCCCATCCCGATCCCTGGTCGCACAGCTCCGATTCACGCTGCGCCAGGTAGTCGCAGGCAAAGGGGCGCTCCGCCTCGCACGCCTTCTCCCAGAACGGCAGCCACTGGCCCGGGTGCCGGTCGCCGACGCCGTTGGCGAGCGCCATGGCCGAGAACACAACCATCCAGACCCCGATGTAGGCGAGATGCCGCCGCTGGCCGACCAGCGCCGCGCCCAGCCTCGCGG
The DNA here is from genome assembly GCA_035571515.1 of Vicinamibacterales bacterium. Classification (GTDB taxonomy): domain Bacteria; phylum Acidobacteriota; class Vicinamibacteria; order Vicinamibacterales; family UBA2999; genus Gp6-AA40. The sequence continues at coordinate 21,727 of DATNCQ010000051.1, read as the reverse complement.
GACTCAGCGAGCCAAGCCATGCCGACTGCGCGGCGCGGTCGATCAGCTTGACCGACAGGTTCAGGACCGGCACCTGCAGCAGCTTGTCGTAGAAGGTCGGCAGCCCCGCGCGACCGAGGAGCACGTAGAGGGCCATGGTGCTGAGGCCGTAGAGCGCGCCGAAGATGATCCGCCCCAGCTCCGTGCGCGGAGACGTGGACGGATCCGTGAAGAGGAGGTGCATCCCGAGGAACACCGCAATCGGGATGTAGCAGTCGTAGAAGAAATAGACGCCGGTGGCCGCGTAGTAGGCGAGGCCGGCGACGTAGGTCGCGACCACCGCCGACATCGTCATCGACGTCACGCCGAAGAAGAACTGCCCCGGCAGCCCGATTACGAACAACCAGAGGTACATGTGCGGCGGGTAGAACTGCGTGGTCGCGATCTGCCTGCCCCAGGTGATGTCGCTCGCGCCGGTCGCGAGCAGCACCACCGCCGCCGCCGCGAGCGGGAACGACGAGGGGTTGAAGATGTGCGCGCGCCGCCCGTTCTTCTCCCAGGTGATCAGCTCTTTCGCGGCGAAGCCGGCGGCAACCATCGCGAACTGCAGGAAGAGCCAGTCGTCGCGGAACCACAGGAAGAGGTTGATGCTGAAGATGACGGGGAACGGGCCGAACCCGAGCGTGTACTGGTCGCGCCTCGACCAGGCGAGCAGCATGTCGAAGGCGTAGGCGAACAGCAGCTGCGCGGCGATGAAGTAGGCGTGGTCGTACACCGGTCGCCAGTACCAGCCCCAGTAGAGGAGCACCGATCCCTGGGCGCACGCCTGCAGGTAATGCTGCCTGCGGAGGGCGACTTCGATGGTGAGGCGGTGGCGCCGCGCTCGCGTGGCCAGCAGGATCAGGTGCCAGGCGAGCAGGACGGCGCACGCGGCGACGAACGACCACAACACCCGCGGCTGCTGGTGCACCCGCGGCAGCAGCACGAGCGCGGCGAGCGCGCCGGTGAACGCGAGAGGAAGCACGCTCACCGGCGCCCGCATGATCGTCTCCGCGCCCTCAGTTGCTCTTGGGCGTCGTCGGAACCTTCAACTCGTCCGGCGCGCCGGTCCCAGAGGACCCGAGGAACAGGGTGCGGCCGTCGGGCAGCGTGAGGTTGCGCCCGTTGGCCCGGTGCGAGCCGTCCTTCGACCGGTAGCCGTCGATGACGATGACGGTCCCGGGAAGCAGCGCCTCCTTGGTGAACCCGCGGCGGAAGAGCACGTTCGGCGTCCCAGCCTCGATGGCCCACGCTTCCTTGGCGCCGCCGGCCTGCTCGACGTCGACGTGAATCCACACGTGCGGGTTGGTCCACTCCATCTTCGTGACGGTCGCCTTCTCGAACTTGATCGGCTTGTTGGCGTCGAATTCCGCCGCGAACGCATGATGCGCGCGCGCCGGCATGGCGCCCGCCATGATGAGGAGCGACGCCCCCGCGGCCACGAGTGTCAGCTTTGTACGCATTGGAGATTCACCTCTTCATGACGGTTGTTCGTTAGCGTTCGTAGAGCACGTCCGGAGGCGGAACCTTGCGCTCCACGCTCACGGTCATGGTCTGACCTTCCCACGTGCGGACCAGCGGCTGCTTGCGCAGGTGCCCGTAGAGCAGCTCCTCCACCATCTCGATGCAGCGGTAGTCCATCAGCTGCGCGTTCGGCTCGAGGCGGCGGTAGAGCGGCATCGCGATCGTCCACGGCCGCGTGAAGACGTTCGCATCCTCGATGGTCGCCTCGTACCAGATGGCGTCGCGCGACAGCATCCGGTAGCGCTCCACCACGTGCAGCGCGTCGCTGTGGAAATCGCCGGCGCGATCGAACCACGTCTTGTCGATCTGGCTGGTGACGTCCACGACGAGCGTGTCGCCCTCCCACCGGCCGACCGAGTGTCCCATCCACGAGTCGTTCGGGTACGGCTCGACCTGGTCGAGATGGATGGTGCGCTGCGCGTTGGCGTACTCGAACACCATCATGATCTTGTTCGAGCCGTGCAGGATCTGGAACGGGTACGGCATGTACATCGCGCGCGGCACGCCGGGCTGGTAGCACTTGATCTCGGGATCGCGATCGAGCCAGTGGTCGAAGTTGTCCTTCTTCTTCTGCAGCGCGTCCGCCTTGTAGGGGATGACGCCGCCCTCGACCACGCCGAGGCCCGGTGGGACGCCCCCGACGGCGCCGAGCGCCAGCAGCGGCGCGGCCGGCACGGGCGACAGCTCGTGGACGCCGGCCTGCATGACCCGCGCGGGCATCGCTTCATGGGTGACGAGGTCCCAGTTCGCGGTGTTGTTGGCCTGCCAGATGCCGCTGAAATCGGGCTTCCCGCTGGCCTGCCGCGCGATTTGCCCGGCCGGCGCCGGCGCGGTTTGCCTCGCGGCCGCGGGGCCGGGCGAAGAAACCTGTCCCGCGATCACGGCAAGGGAAACCACGCACAGCGTGACGATGATGCCGACGGCGAGGGCAGAGACTCCGAACCGGGTCCGCATGATGCCTCCGTCGCGTGGAAAACGCGCTAAGAGTTACATCGCCGCTCTCAGCACGTCAAGCTGCACCCTAGTTATCTCCTCCGCCGCCCGTCGCGTTGTCCTGCGTCGCCGGGTCGGGTCCCTTGCCTTCCGCAAACGCCTTCTCCGCCGCGCGCGTGTTCAGCAGCATGCCGAGCAGGCCGTAATTGCCCTCGTGGCAGCCGCCCTCGAGCACGAGCGTCGTTTTCTCGTCGGCTCGCTCGAGGTCCTGCACCGCGGTCCACGGCCGGACCCAGGTCGTCGGGTCCTCGGCGGTGAACTCCACCTGCAGGGTGTTGGCGTCGACGCGGCGGAATCGCTGAACGAGGTGCAGATTTTCGCGGGCGCCGCGGAAATTGGTTTCGTCGCTGAAGTTGGTGACGTCGACGACGAGCGTGTCGCCGTCCCACCGGCCGATCGCGTCGCCGTGATAGAGCTGGAGGCTCTTCGGCACATGCGGACGGTTCGTGATGGGGATGACCCAGGCGAAGCCCTGGCCCTGGCCCACGTCGTAATAGATCGACACCGAATCCGGCGACTGCACGAGCTGCATCACGCCGCCGAAGGTGCCCGTCCCCATCGTCACCGGCAGGTTGTCGCCGAGACAGCGTTCGGGGCCGCCGCGATCCTCGGGGCCATCCGTGCGGTTGATGCGATCGAGGTTGTAGTCGGGCGACCGCTCGGCGCGGCGAGGCGAGATGGGCCCCGGCTTGCCGCCCGACGTCCCCTGCAGGAGCGCGGCGAGGAACTCGCGCTTGTCGGCAATCCGCTTCGCGGCTTCCGGCGTATAGGCGGGCATCCGGCCGTCGGGCGGATCGGTGATCATCGAGGTGCGATAACTGAGCCTGGTCGGCTTGTCGCCGAACCAGAACTCGTTGTACGCGCGGGCGACGTCTTTCTCGGTACCGACGCCCGGCTTGCCGCCGACCTCGCGGCTGTCGCGGCCGGGGCGCTGATTACGCTCCTGCAGGTCCGCGAGCGCCTTGGCGTGCTCGGCCTCGGTCATCATGGCGCGCGTGCCGAAGTCGCGCGGGCGCTCGAACGGCAGCGCCGTGTTCGTGTTCCACAACCCCTGCAGGTCGGGAGCGCCCCACGCGGTGCGCGGCGCTTTCGCGGCCGGCGCCGCCGCGCGCTGCTGGGCGGCCACGGTCGTCCCTTCCCATGCCGTCGCGAGCGTGACCGCCGCGAGCAGGGCACCGAGATAGAACGGGAATCGAGCTGTGCTTCTCATCGCCATACCCTCTAAAGACCACAGGTAATGCAAGATTCAAAATGCAAAATGCAAACAGTACTCGGTTCGATACGGGGGGGTGAAAGACGCAGCGCTTTCACCCAACTCCGTCCGAAACTGCCCACGGTTTGCATTTTGCATTTTGCATTGACTCGCTATCGCTCGTAGCGCTTGTCGCCTTCGGGAACCCGGCGCGTCACGTCGAGGATGATCGTATCGCCTTCCCAGCGCTTCACCAGCTGGTTCTTGCGCAGGTGGCCGAGGAACGTTTCCTCGACGAACTCGTTGCACTTGAACTCCAGCAGCGTCGCGTTGTCCTCCAGTTGCCGGTAGAGCACCATGGTCATCTTCCACGGCCGCGTGAAGACATTCGCGTCCGTGATGGTCGCTTCATAGCGCAGCGCGTCGGCCGTGATGGGCGTGAACCGCTCGACGACGTCCAGCGCGTCGCTGTGGAAGTCGCCCGCGCGCGAGAACCAGGTGCGATCGTTGAAGTTGGTCACGTGGGTGACCAGCGTGTTGCCTTCCCAGCGGCCGACCGAGTGCCCCATCCACTTGTCGGCCGGCGGCTTCGGCGCCTCTTCCAGGAAAATCGTGCGGCTGGCGTTGGCGTAGGAGAAGACCATCTGGATCTTGGCGGGACTCTGCGTGATCTGCAGGGGATACGGCATGTACATCGCGCGCGGGATGCCCGGCATGTAGCAGCGGACCTCCGGATCGCGATCGAGCCAGTGCTCGCCGTTCTCGCGCCTGGTCGCCGCGGCCTCCGGCTTGTACGGGATCTCGTTGCCCTCGACCACGCCCACGCCCGCCGGCACGAGGCCGACCGAGCCGAGCGCCAGCACGGGCGCCGCGAGCACGGGGTGATTGGGGTAGACGCCGGGCTGCGCAACCGCGGGCTTGACGGGGTGCGCGAGGAGATCCCAGTTGGCCGTGTTGGCGACCTGCCAGATGCCGTTCAGGTTCGGCTTGCCGTCGATGCGCGCGGCGCGCGCGCCCTGCCCCGCGGTGCGGCTCGCGGTCAGCGCGAGGACGACGAGCACGACCACGCCGGTCGATGCAACAAGCGCGCGGGGAAATCCGGTTCGCATGTCCGCTTCTCCAGAGAGGGTTGAGAGTGCCCGCCGATAGCGGCGCGATGATAGCGCAGGACGGCCTCCGACGGACGGCCGGAGCGTTCCGACCGTATGATGGGCTTATCGTGGCGACAATTCTTCAAAGCGTCCCCGCCGGACAGAAGGTCGGCATCGCGTTTTCCGGAGGTCTCGACACCAGCGCGGCGCTGCACTGGATGCGCGCGAAAGGCGCCATCCCCTACGCCTACACGGCCAACCTCGGCCAGCCGGACGAGACCAACTACGACAGCATTCCTCAGCGCGCGCTCGAGTACGGCGCCGAGAAGGCGCGCCTGGTCGACTGCCGCGCGCAACTCGTGGCGGAAGGGCTTGCCGCGCTGCAGAGCGGCGCCTTCCACATCTCCACCGCCGGCGTCCCCTACTTCAACACCACGCCGATTGGCCGCGCCGTCACCGGCACGATGCTCGTCGTCGCGATGAAGGAAGACGACGTGAACATCTGGGGCGACGGCAGCACGTTCAAGGGGAACGACATCGAGCGGTTTTACCGCTACGGGCTGCTCGCGAACCCGAACCTGAAGATCTACAAGCCCTGGCTGGACCAGCGGTTCATCGACGAGCTCGGCGGCCGCAAGGAGATGTCGGAGTACATGGTGCGCGCCGGGCTCGCCTACAAGATGAGCACGGAGAAGGCGTACTCCACCGACTCGAACCTGCTCGGCGCCACGCACGAGGCGAAGGACCTGGAGTTCCTCAACAAGGGCATCACGATCGTCGAGCCGATCATGGGCGTCGCGTTCTGGAAGGACAGCGTCGCGGTCAAGCCGGAGCGGGTGACCGTCACGTTCGACGAAGGGCAGCCGGTCGCGCTGAACGGGATGTCGTTTCGCGATTCGGTCGCCCTGATGCTCGAGGCCAACGCCATCGGCGGCCGTCACGGTCTCGGCATGAGCGATCAGATCGAGAACCGCATCATCGAGGCGAAGAGCCGCGGCATCTACGAAGCGCCGGGCATGGCGCTGCTCTTCATCGCCTACGAGCGGCTCGTGACGGGCATCCACAACGAGGACACCATCGAGCAGTATCGCGACGACGGGCGGAAGCTCGGACGCTTTCTCTATCAGGGCCGCTGGTTCGACTCGCAGGCCATGCGGCTGCGCGAGAGCGCGCAGCGGTGGGTCGCGCGCCTCGTCACCGGTGAGGTGACAGTGGAGCTGCGCCGCGGCAACGACTACTCCATCCTCGACACGACGAGCCCGAACCTCACCTACAAGCCCGAGCGGCTGACGATGGAAAAGGGCGAGGCGTTCTTCACGCCGCAGGACCGCATCGGCCAGCTGACGATGCGCAACCTCGACATCACGGACACGCGGGATAAGCTGTTCACCTACGTGAAGGCGGGCGTGCTGGCGCCGACGGTCGGAAAAGAGCTGCCGCACGCCGCGGATACCGGCCGGGATCCGGGATCCGGGGTCCGAGCTCCGGAAGACGCGGGCTCCAGGAAAAAATGATGCCCAAACTCACCGTCATCATCGCCAGCGTGCGCGAGGGGCGTGCGGGTGAGCCGATCGCGCGATGGTTCGCCGACCACGCCAGGCAGCATGGCAAGTTCGACGTGCACCTGGCGGACCTCAAGGAGCTGAACCTGCCGATTCTCGACGAGCCGCACCACCCGCGGCTGAAGAAGTATCAGCACGACTCCTCGAAACGGTGGAGCGCGATCGTCGACGGCTCCGATGCGTTCGTGTTCGTGACGCCCGAATACAACTACACGTTGCCGCCGGCGCTGGTGAACGCGCTCGACACCGTCTACTTCGAATGGACCTACAAGCCGGTCGGCTTCGTCAGCTATGGCGGCGTCTCGGGCGGCATGCGCTCCGTGCAGACGGCGAAGCTGATGGTGACCGGCTTCAAGATGATGCCGATGGTGGAAGCGGTCAACATCCCGTTCTATACGCAGCTGATGCAGGACGGCGTGTTCAAGAGCAACGAGACGCACGACAAGGCGGTCGGCCCGATGCTCGACGAGCTCCTGCGATGGAGCGAAGCGCTCAAGACGCTTCGCCAGTAATCGCGGTTCGCGAGGCCTGAGGGCGCGCGCCGTACAGTGAAAGGCCGGCATCGAGCCGGCCTTTCATCTCTTACGCGTGGGAGTGTCTATCGACTACCCCCGGTGCTATTTGCCATTCATGCACCTCCCGGCCGCGACCGTCTAGGTGTGCTCCCGGAATCCAGGAGCGTGGTCGCTAATAAGCCTTTTTTTGAGCCGCCGTAATTTCAGCGGATATCCCACGATAACATCCCCGCGAGGCGATCTCCATAGACACGGCTCAGCTCCCGCGAAGTCAGCGCACGCAGCGCGCAGCCTTGTTCGACGGATCGGCGGCCGTCCCTCCCGGCTTGTCCCGATAGACCTCGTGGCAGTGCAGGCACGCGTCGGCGAGCTGGTTGCTGACGTCGCTGACCGCCTCCTGGTTCCGCGACTGCGACGCCTTGTAGGCGGCCTTGCCCGCTTCGATCAATTCCATCGTGAACCGGTTCCAGTCGTCGTTGTCGACCGGCGCCGAGCGCCCGTTCTCGCACCGCCGCGGCACGAGCAGCAGGGGCGCGGCGTCCGCGATGGCGAGCCCGGCATAATCGACCACTTCCCACGGGGAATAAATACCGCCGCCCCAGGCGGTCCATGAGAAGTTGTCGGTGGCGTTCGGCTCGTACGGCTTGTCGTCCTTCTTTTCGCCGGGGTCGTGTCCCTGCACGTTGAAGATGATGTTGGAGCTGGGAAAGAAGATGCCGCGCATCAGCTGCCCGAGGTTGGCCGATGGCGGCGGCACGGCGTGCGAGGCGACCGGTGCCAGTGCGGCCGCGGGCGCGGCGCCGGCCGGCGCGAGCACGACCAGTTTCAGCGCGTCGTCGCCCTCCGGGAGGTCCGCCTGTCCCGCCGGAAATTTCCCGACCTGCAGCATGTGCGCGACGAGATCGATCGCCTGCGGCCGCGTCACTGTTCCCGGGTCGCTCTGCGGCATCGTCTTCAGGATTTTGTTCACCAGCTCGGACAGCGGCTGGCTCCCCCACGCCTTGAGGAACTCGTCGCCGGCGAGCGGCGGCCCCAGGAGGCCCTCCAGCATCTCGCCGTGGCAGGCCGCGCACTTGTCCTTGAAGATCGCCTCGCCACGCGTGGCCTGCGCGCCGGTGTAGACGCCGTCCCTCGCGGTCCGCGCCTGCGCGAGCAGCGTCGGCGATGTCACGACCGCCAGGAGAAACAACGCGAGGCCGGACAGAAGATGACGCGACATGAGTGCGGATGGTAGGACCGCCCCTCGAGGTTGTCAAACGAGCAGCGCGGGGGCACGCGTCAAAAGGTGAGGCCGACACCCATGCCGGGCGTCACGCGTGCCGCCTCGTACAGCGCCCGTTCTCCGGTTGCCGACGTCACACGCACGGACACATCGGCAAACGTGAGCAGATGTTTCCAGGGATAGATCTTGACGCGCCCGAGCACAACGGGTGTCTTGAGCGTCACCGGTTCGGAATCGCGTCCCCTGCGCGGTCCGGCGCTGGAGTGAAGCAAGGAAATCATCCACTCTTCCTGCGTGACGGTCACGCGATCGACCTGCAATCCTCCACCAACCGCGACACGTACGCCTGGGCGGGAGATCACATCGACGGCGGCGCCGACCGTGCCTCGAGTGACGCTCTCGGTCGATCTCACGAGCAGTGCGATCCAGGGTATTCCCGGACCTTGGGGAGGAAGCGGCAGCGGGGGCAGCCGGGGCGGATCGCCGGCCCGTTCAAATAATGACCGCCGCACGATTCCCTGCACTCGAGAACCGATGTAGATGGCGAGGTCAATCCCAGGCGTGGCCACGTCGAACATGCGACCCACGCGCTCGAGCGTGGCCGGGCCTGTGCCGAGCTCAGCAACCGGTCTGAAGTAGACCGGTTCGACCATGACGTCGACGAGCGTCCCGGCCACCTCGACGTGAGGCGCGTTCTGTGCACTCAGCGCGGCCGGGAACGCGGCGATGTACGCGATGAAGATCGCGATGCGCGCCAGCATGCAAGCCTGGGCTCAGAATAACGCGATCAGGTTGGCGTGGAACCAGTCGTGGCCGAGCCGGTGCAGCGGCTGCACGTGGAAGCGTCCGACGCGGACGTCGAGCCCGACGACGCCGTCGAGCGGCCGGCCCGTCGAAAACCAGCCGGCTCCGGCGATGACGTTCGTGGTCGCATCGAGCGCGTACGAGCCGGTCACCATCGCCTGCAACCGCGTCCGCTTCCCCGCCGGCACGATCGCGGAGACGTCGGCGACGATGTCGGGCATCCGCTGCGACGGGACGTCCCAGAAGAGACGCTTCCCCGCAATCGCCGCGGGCGCAGTCCCGAGCATCGTGAACCCCGCCTCGTAGCCTTCCTGCGTCCGCGTCCGCCTCGTCAGCATGCGGTCGAGTACACGGCCGTCGGCCGGGTCGGGCGGCACCATCAGGTTCTCGACGCGCACGTCGCCGAAGACGCGCGTCACCCACGACGTGTGTCCGACGATGTCGAGGCGCTCGCGGCTCGACAGCTGGAGGCCGTCGAACCATCGTTGAAGATCGGTGACGGGGTACAACGCGTACGGAGCGCAGCGCGGCTCGCTCGGCGCCGCGGAGTCCGCGCAGAGCCGGACGGCCGTGTGGTCGCGCATGTCCATGTACGACGCGCGGTACCATCCCCACGCGTTCCCCTCGTCACGGATCCCCCAGAGGAGCTTGCCCGGCGCGGTGCTGTCGATCGACGGCGTGAAGCGGCCGTCGTGGTTGATGTCGGGCGCCATCGCGTGCGACCCGTGCTCGACGAGAATCGTGAGCGGCAGCGTGATCGGCGCGCCGATGTCGGCGTTGTACTGGTTCGGCGGCACGCTGCCGTCGTGCGCGTTGGCGACGACGAGCCGGATGCGGAACGCACGCCGCGCCCACGCCTCGTCATGCAGCGCGGCATCGTCTTGCGCGGCCGGCGTCAGTACCAGGTAGAGCCGCTCGAGATCCTCCGGGTGATTGTCGCGAACGCGGTACGGAAACCAGCCGACCTTCACGGTGTACGCGTTGTAGAGGTAGTGGCACCAGTACTCGACGACGACGGTCCCGGCGCCACGATCGACGCGCGAGAAGACGCGATAGCCGACGGCCGCGCGCGCGAGACGATCGCTCTGCGACAGCGCGACGTACTTCGCGACGCGGTCGCGGACGCCCTCCAGATCTCCCGCGGCGGCGACGCCGTCGCGCGAGTCGAGCGGAAAGAAATCCTCGCCGCGGTGGAAGACGAGCACGGGCGCGAAGGCGCGTGCAATCGCGGTCTGCTCGGACAACGACAGCGTCTCGCCCGCGAATGCGGCGCGCGATCCGGTCAAGTTCAGCGCCGCGATCGCGAGCACCACCAAGGTGCGGGGCCTCGGCGCCGAAAATCGCCAGGCGATCACAGTTATCGCGAGGCTCGCCACGACGTCGACGGCGTAGTGATAGCGTCCGTACACGGTTGCCGCGGCAATGAGCAAGGCGAGGACCAGCATCCCGCCCGCGATGCGCTTCCGCTCGGGCAACGCCGTGAAGAGTCCGAAGGTCGCCGAGAACGCCGCCGCAACGTGCCCGCTCGGGAAGACGCTGCTCTGGATGTCGGCGTGGTCCAGCAGCCAGATGTTGAAGTGCCGCATGACGTTCATCGGCGGCTGCCACCCGGCGGGATCCACCAGGCGCGGCGACGCGGACGGGAAGAGCGGCAGCAGCGCGTACGCGAGGAGCGTTCCGGAAAAGAAAACTTGATGGAATTTATCGACCCGATCGCGCCGGCCGGCGACGTACAGGATCGCGACGGCGGCGAGAGGAATCGCATACGTCAGCACGTAGGCGGTTTCGAGCGCGGCCGAGGCGGGCGCGCCCCACGTCTGCGGGTACGTGTGGCGAAAGAGCCAGGCGTCAACCGGCAGCCACCGCTGCGCGAACGCGGCCGCGCTGCCCGGGCGCCGGATGAAGTCCATCTGCCAGTAGGCGACGGGAACCAGCGCGAGCGGCAGCCAGTCGCGCAGCATCGGGCCGGCCGTCCCACGCGCGGCGCGCGAAGGGTGGGGCGGAATGGCCGCCATCAGCCAGACGGCCACCGCCGCCCCGATCCCGGCCAGGGCGACTTTCCATGCAGCGCCGAGCAGGAGGGAGGCGACGACCGAATAGGCGAAAAAGACCAGCAGAACGCGTTCAGCGGGACGCAGCGTCGTCATCAACAATGCCGGCAGAGCAAGCCCTTTGCCCTTGAACTCGACGCGTCGCGAGCATATACAATGTCCCGCGCGTCCGCTGCCGCATCCCGCCCCCTGCGCGGTCCGGCTCGGCGGCCCGGCAATCCCCGGCAACGGCAACTCGGAAGGTGTGGAGGCTGCAATGAGGCGTGTTCAAGTCTGCCTGGCTATCGCGGTGCTGCTCACGGCGATACCGCTGTTTGCCCAGTCCAAGGCGAAGGTGCAGAACGTCCCCGAGATCCCGTACGACTCGGTGCCGAACGCCCTGAAGCTTCCGGACAACCTGTATCTGGGCGAAGGAATTGGCGTCGCCACCAACTCGAAGGGGCACGTGTACGTCTACACGCGCAGCGAGCGGACGCGGCTCTTCGAGTTCGATCAGAACGGGACGTTCATCAAGGAGATCGGCAAGGATCTCTACGGCTTCCTGTTCGCCCACGCGGTGCGCGTGGACAAGGACGACAACATCTGGGCCGTGGACGAAGGCTCGAACATGGTCGTCAAGTTCGATCCCAACGGCAAGGTGCTGATGCTCATCGGCCGCCGGCCGGAGGCCGTCGAAGGGCTCGAGGCGACGCCGCCGAACGGCACGCCGCCGCCCAACGCGCAGCCGTACGCGCTCGGCCGTCCCACCGACATCGGCTGGGATGCGCAGGGCAACATCTTCATCTCCGACGGCTACACCAATTCGCGCGTCGTGAAATACGACAAGTTCGGCAAGTTCATCAAGTCGGTGGGGACGCGCGGGACCGCGCCCGGGCAGATGAACACGCCGCACGGCCTGCAGGTGGACGCGAAGGGCAATGTGTATGTCGCCGATCGCGGCAACGCCCGCATCCAGGTGTTCGACAACAACCTGACGCTGCGCGCCATCTACGACCACGTCGGCAACCCGTGGACGCTCTGCATCACGCCGGGCCCGCACCAGTACCTCTACTCGTCGAACTCCTATCCGGACAGCAACCCGGCGGCCGCGCGCGACATCACCGGCGAGGTCTACAAGATGGAGCTCGACGGCACGGTCATCGGCAAGTTCGGCAAGGCCGGGAAGCAGCTGAAGGAGTTCAGCACGATCCACGGCCTCGACTGCCGCAACGAGAACGAGCTGTGGGTGTCCGAGATCACCGCGTGGCGCGCGCAGAAGATCATCCTGCACCCGCAGCAGGCGACCAAGCCCACGTCCACCTCGGCGGCGCGGTAAGGGGGGAACCATGAAGCGCATACTCACACTTACCTTCGTCGCGCTGCTGGTGCTCGCCGCGGGGCACGCGATCTCGGCGCAGCAGCAGAATTTCGGCGGCGCGCAGCTGGCGGTCCCCGAGATCCCGTTCGACTCGGTGCCGAACTTCCTCAAGCTGCCCGACAACCTCTATCTGGGTGAGGTGACGGGCGTCGCGACCAACTCGAAGGGACACGTCTTCGTCTACACCCGTACCGGCACCACGACCGCCACGCTCGGCGGCTCGCGCGTGTTCACGCACGGCGGCTCGCGCCTGTTCGAGTTCGACGACAAGGGCGCCTACGTCCGCGAGATCGGTGTCGGCATCTACGGGTTCGTGTTCGCGCACGTCGTGCGCGTCGACCCGCAGGACAACATCTGGGTGGTTGACGAGGCCGCGAACCTGGTCATGAAGTTCGACCCCAACGGCCGCGTCCTGATGACGATCGGCCGCAAGCCGGAGTCGATCAACATCCGCAACTACGAGCCGCCTGCTCCGCCGGCGGGGGCCGCACGCGCGGGCGGTCCGGCGGGTGAAGGCCGCGGCGCGGGTGCGGGCGCGGGACGCGGCGGCCCGCCGCCGGCACCGCCGGTGGTCGGCGCGGGCGTCGCGGGCGAGAGCTTCAACCGCCCGACTGACGTCGGCTGGGACGCGCAGGGGAACATCTTCGTGTCCGACGGCTACGGCAACTCGCGCGTGGTGAAGTACGACAAGAACGGCGTGTTCCTGAAGATGGTCGGTCATCGGGGGACGGGCCCGCTCGAGTTCAACACGCCGCACGGCCTCGCCGTCGACGGGCAGGGCAACGTGTACGTCGCCGACCGCGGCAACAACCGCATCCAGGTGCTCGACAACGAGCTGAACTTCAAGGCGCAGTACCTGAACGTCGGTTCGCCGTGGACGGTGTGCGTGTCACCAGGCCCGCACCAGTACCTCTTCACCTCGAATTCGAACTACCCGAACAACTTCGATAACGGCGAGATGTACAAGATGGAGCTGGACGGGAAGATCGTCGGCCGCTTCGGCGAGGCCGGCAAGCAGTTGAAGCAGTTCGGCTCGGTGCACGAGATCGACTGCCGCGACCCGAACGGCATTGTCGTCGGGGAGCTCACGAACTGGCGCGCCCAGAAGCTGCTGCTGAAGGCGCCGACCGCTTCAACGCAGTAACTGGAACTCGGTCAACTCCCAACTTCCAACGACCAACTCCCAAGGAGGCCATGCTCGAAGGCCTTCTTGGGAGTTGTCGCGTACGCCCGTCTCAGCGCGTGCTCGTCGTCGATCCCGTCACGCGCCAGATCGTGTTGCCGACATCGTCAGCGACCAGCAGCGAGCCGTCCTTCGCGACCGCCACGCCGACCGGGCGTCCCATCGCGTCGTCACCTCTCGGCGTCAGGAACCCGGTGAGCACCTCGATCGGCTCGCCCGACGGGCGGCCGTCGGCGAACGGCACGAAGATCACCCTGTAGCCGCTGCGCGGCTGGCGGTTCCACGACCCGTGCTGGCCGACGAACATGCCGTGCTCGAAGCGCGGCGGCAGCGACGTCGACGAGGCCCAGGCCAGGCCGAGCGATGCCGTGTGCGGCCCGAGCGCGTAGTCGGGTGGAATCGCCTTCGCCACCAGATCCGGGCGCTGCGGCTTGATGCGCGCGTCGACATGCTGGCCGTAGTAGCTGTACGGCCAACCGTAGAACGCGCCGTCGCGCACGGACGTCATGTAGTCGGGCACCAGGTCGCTGCCGAGCTCGTCGCGCTCGTTGACGGCGACCCACAGCGCGTGCGTTTCGGGCTCCCACGCCATGCCGACAGGGTTCCGGAGTCCCGACGCAAAGATGCGGTGCGCGCCCGTGGCGGCCTCGATCTCCCAGACCGCCGCGCGCCCTTCCTCTGCCTCGATGCCGTTCTCGGCGATGTTGCTGTTCGATCCGACCGCCACGTACAGCTTCGATCCATCGGCGTTGGCGATCACGTTCTTCGTCCAGTGGTGGTTGATGGGGCCTCCCGGCAGATCCGCGACCTTGACCGGCGCCGCGGTGATCTGCGTCTGCCCTTGTGAGTACGGGAACTTCACCAGCGAATCCGCGTTCGCCACGTAGAACGTGTTCCCCGCCAGCGTCATGCCGAACGGCCCGTTGAGCCCGGCGATGAAGACGGAGTGCGTCTCGGGGACGCCGTCACCATCGGTGTCCCGCAGCAGCGTGATGCGGTTCGCGCTCGGCGCGGCGCCGCCGGCTTTCTTCTGGTAGTGCTTGAAGAACTTACCCTTGATGCCCTTGCCGTCCTCCGGGCGCGGAGGCGCGTTGGTCTCGGCGACGAGCACGTCGCCGTTGGGCAGCACGTAGAGCCACCGCGGATGCTCCAGCCCCTGCGCGAAGGCGGCGACCGTCGTACCCTCGGCGGCGATAGGCTTGCCGCCCGCCGGCCAGCCCTTCGCGGTTGCGACCTTGACCAGCGGCAGGACGGACGTCTTTGGCGGCGGAAGGTTCGGCTGCGGGCCGACACCCGCAGAGAGCGGCAGCTGCGCCGCGGAGGCACACGCCGACACGACGGACGCGACGATGAGCACCGTGCAACGGTTCAGCATGGCGATCGACCTCGGGCGATCGATTGGAAGCTCGCAAGCGCGAAGCCACGTCCTAAGGCGGAGCCTCGCTGGCCTTCGTTGCGCTAGACTGGCACCGCCATGCTGACACTGCTCATCGTCCTCGCCGCTGCCGTGGGAACCTCGGCTGCGACCCTCGATTCGGCCGCGAGCTCAGCGGATCGCGCGTTCGTGCGCGCCGCCGCGTCCGGCGACGCCAAGGCCGCGGCGCCGTTTCTCGATCAGGACTTCACGTGGACGAACCTCGAGGGCACGACGCTCGATGCGGCGCACGTGCGCCAGGCGCTGCCGAAGGCGGCGATTGCCGATGAGGCGAGGGCGCAGGCACTGCAGTACGGATACGGCAGCGTCGGCGTGGTGCAGGTGAATGCGGGCAAGCTGCACACACTGCGCGTCTGGGTGAAGCGTCCTGCCGGCTGGC
Source organism: Vicinamibacterales bacterium (assembly GCA_035571515.1). Lineage (GTDB taxonomy): Bacteria > Acidobacteriota > Vicinamibacteria > Vicinamibacterales > UBA2999 > Gp6-AA40. The sequence goes on along the minus strand of DATNCQ010000051.1, from coordinate 6,401 downwards.
GGCTGCTCGTCTACCAGGAGGTGAAGTCGCTCGATACACCGCCCGCGGCCGCCGCGGCCCCGCCCGCGAGCGCGGCGTGCGAGAACCCGTGCGGCGCGGTGCCGTACGCGCCGAAGACCGCCGCCGAGCGCGAGGTCATGAAGGCGTACACCTCGCTCGAGGAAGCCGCGATGGGCGGCAAGGCGGCCGAGTGGAACCAGGTGGCGGCCGACGAGATCGCGCTCGTGAGCGCGAACAGCGATCGGACGTTCGACAAGGCGACGCGCTCCGCGGCAATCGCGAAAGCGTCGCTCGGCAGCGTGCGACCGACGAAGCTGCTGTCAGCGAAGCTGTTCGAGTTCGGAGACGCGGTGGTGATGACGTCGCAACATCAGGCCGACAGCGGCCAGCACCTGCAGATCACGCGCGTGTGGGTGAAGCGTGACGGCCGGTGGCAGGAGACGCTCAGTTATCAGACCGCCGTACGTTGACCGGCGGTTTCAGCGGATGAAACGAACCTCGCCCCGCAGCGCCGGGGTGCCCGCCTCGCAGTGCTGTTCGTAGGTCGCATGGAATCGTGACACCACCCCGTCCGATCCAATGCTGATGTCGCGAACGTCGAACCTGCCCGCGATTCGGTTGCAGCCGCGGCTGCGGCCGCTGATGTCGATACCGGGACGCGTGCGGTCCGTGGCACCGGCTCGGAGAGCACCTTCGTAGCTGCCGACGCCGAGCCGGGTGCCGCCGGGCGACATGAACACCAGGGACCAGTTGTCCGGACCGGCCGTAGCCACCTCCACGTACCTGCCGTCGAGCGCCGCAGCCGCACGAAACGGAGTCTCCGCGGGAGTTACACGTCGAACCTCGCCGCCGCCGATGTAGTCGCCGGCGTCGCTGACGAAGCTGAAGAACGTCGGCGGCTTGGACCAGAGCTGCAGCACGGCGCTCGCCGACGTATCGGTCGCCGAGCCCGAAATCCGGGCCTGATCGTCCGCCGCCACGCTTTGCACCGCGATCTGAAACGTCACCCTGTCGCCGCCTTCGGGAATCATGACGAGCGACGGAACACTGGCGATCGTGGGGAGGCTGCTCGACAGCGCGAGGGGGATGCCGCCTGAGGGGGCCGGACGGTTCAGCATCGCAGTACCGACGGCGACGGAGTTTCCGAAGACCGCGGTAGGCGCCACCGCAATCGACACGAGCCCGATCGGTAGCGGCGCCGGTTGCGGCGCGGGGAGCGGCACCGGGATCGGCGCAGGCACCGGCACGGGCGCTGGCGCCGGAGACGATTGCAGGCGCGTTGGTGCAGTCGCCGTAGTGTCACCGTTCTCGCGGCCGCAGCCCGCCGCTGCGAGAGCGATCGCGCACGCGACGATCGACGCGACAGCCTTAGCGGGCACCGGCCGTGTACCTGACTTCGCCCCGGATGGCGCCCGTGCCGTTCTGGCAGCGATATTCGAAGGTCGCGTCGAATCGGGCGACCGCTGGCGTCGAAAACGGAGGATTCGGCATGGTGCCGAACTCACGGATCTCGAAACGCCCGCTGGCCGTGCCGCAGCCCCCTGCGCTCGCGCTGACGCTCATTCGCGGATGGCTCGCGTCTGCGATTCCGGTGGCGTTCTCGTACGCCCCGACCTGCAGGCGCCTGCCCGTCGCGGGAGCCACGTCGATCCGGAAACTGTCACCCCCCGGCCCGACCTGGTTGACCTGGACGACGACGCCGGTATCGCTTCCATTGGCGCTGAACGTCGCGCCCGGCGGCGTGAGACGGGCGAACCCGCCGCGGCCGATGACGTCCCCTGGCTCGCTCACCCAGGAGAGAAACGTCGGCAGCACCGCCCAGACCGAGAGCGGAGCCGCCGCGGTGCCCGCCCCACCGGATCCGGTGATCGGCACCTGCTGATCTGCGGCGACGGTGCGGGTCGCGATCGAGAACGCCGCCCGGTCGGCGCCGGCCGGGATGAAGACGGCCGGGGCAACGGACACGATCGACGGATCTCCGCTGGCGAGCGTCACCGTGACGCCGCCGTCCGGCGCCCGATGATTGAGAATCGCGACGCCTGCAGCGGGCGCGGTTCCAAAGACTCCTGGCGGATTCACGCTGATGGCGAAGAGCGCGACTGGGGCGGCGTCGGTCGAAGGGACCGATACGGGACTCGGCACGACCAACCCCCCGTCATCCGGTAGCGGGCTGCGTCGATTGCAGGTGACGGCCGTCAGCGCCAGCAGCAGCATGGCCATGCGCGTGCACGTGCGGCGCGAAGAATTGGACGCCATCGCTATTGCACGACCCGGAGGAGCCGCACGCGTATCCCGATTCCTGCCGACGCGTCGATGCGGCTTGGCCAGTACCAAGGCAGTGGTCGTGGCGTGTAAGTGACCCGCAGCGGAGCGACGAGCGCCGCGCGGTCGTGGAAAACGGGCTTCGCGAGGTCCACGCCGGTCGTGAAACCAGGCAGCCTGTCGCGATGCTGGATGGCGTGTCGGCCTCCGATGGGCGCCACGCGACCGCGCACGATGTTCATCCCGCGCGCGTCACCCCACGTCTGCGAGATGCCGCCGAGCACGGCGATCGTTCGCGCGAGGTCGATGCGGACGAGGATCGATCCCCTCGCCTGCCGGAGCGCGACTTCTTCGTCGTAGAGCGGAAGCCGGCGCGTGCTCCAGGACTGCTGGCCGGACGCGAGCTCGCCAACCACGCCGACGTGCCTGCCGATCAGCACCGACGCCCCCGCGGACGCGGCGGGCACCGCGCCGCCGGCGGCGCACACCACGTACGACTGGCAAAATGACGGATCGCGCTGGCTATAGCTGCCGGCGGCCGTTGTCGCGAGCTCGATCCGCCGGAGGCGCACAGTTGCATAGACATCCGCGATCTGTCGCGTCCGGCCGGCGTAATGCGGGCTCTCGCGATGGTTCTCGGGGATGGTCGTCGCCTGGACGGCACCGACGCTCCGCCACTGTTCGTACTGGACCGCCACCTCCGCATGCAGGTCATCGAGGTAGGCCGTGAGCTCGCGCAGCGCAGCCGCGGTCACCGTGCGTCCGTTTTCGAGCACGAGCGTGTCGAAGTCGAGCGGAGCAATCGCGTGAAGCCAGTCGTAGACGTCGGCGGGGTTTCCGGTGCCGAATGCGAACGGCACCGCGTCCACGGGCGGGGCGTCCACGGCGAAGACGACGCGTTCGCCGGGAAAGAACAGGGTGGCCATGTCCGCCGAGTGCCAGTTTCCCGGGTGCACCAGCTCGACGCGCCGGGTGCCGAGTCTGATCTCGCGCCGGCGGCCGAAACTGGTCCTGACCGACCGCACGTTTCCGTAGAGTTCGCCGGGCGTCACCGTTCCGTCATGGTTGCGATCGCGTGACAGCAGCAACGCGGCGTTCGGCCCCTCGATTTCGGCCGGGTCGAGCTGGCGGTTGCGATTGCGATCCTGGACCCCGAGGAACGCCGGCACGCCGTCGCCCGCGCTGCTCAATTCGGAATTGAAACGGGCGTGCGCGATGATCTCGGCGCCCGTGAAGACGCTGGCGCCTTCCGCGCGATCGAAGTGGTGATGGCTGAGGACCACGTAGCGCACGGTCTGTCGCGGAAACCTCGCCGTCAGTTCGTCCCTCAAGCGTCGCGCGAAGGAGAGATTCAGCGGATCGCCGACGAGGATGCCGTCCGGCGTCACGAGGAAGACGGTCGATTGATCGCCTTCGCGCGCGAGATACAGATCGCCGCGCAGCGGCGCGATGTCCAGGACCGGATCCGGAGCGGCCGTTGTCTGGGCGCTCGCGACCGCGGTGAACGCGGCGAACCAGAGCGCGGCAGACGCGCGGCGCCACGCCGTCAGCCCGCGGCTCATGGTTGCACCGACAGTCCGTAGGAGGCCGACAGGCCGTTGAACGTCGCGGTGATCCGCGCGGTTCCGGCGCCGACGGCGGTCACACGGCCCGCGCGAACGGCCGCCACGCTCGGGTCGGAGGACGACCATGCGGCCGACCCGGTCACGTTCACGCCCTGGGTCCGGCTCGTCATGAGGGTCGCGAATGTCGCCGACGTCAGTCCGATGAACTGAGGATCGCCGAGCCCAAGCTTCAGCACGGGGAACTCGCGGTCCGGTTCGACAACCGTCACCGTGACCGCGCTCGCCATTCCCCGATACGTGGCGGAGATATCGGCCAGGCCCGGCGCGAACGCGGAGAAGCCCGATGGCGCCGTCGTCAAGGCGGCGACACCGGAATTGGAAGAGGACCATGTCGCCTTCGAGGTGACATCCTCGAAGACGCCGTCGGAATCGACGGTGTAGGCCCGGAACGCGAACCCCGATCCCACGAGCGCGGGACCCATGGCCGACCGGTAATGAACCTGGAGCGCCAGCACCGAGGCGGAGGTCGGCTGCGACGGATACGACGCGCGACACGCGGCGAGCGCGCTGGCAACGAGAAGGATGAACGCCGCGCGAAGACAGTGCATGCGCAGCATCCATCGTAGCAACCGCTCCAAGCGCGCCGTGCAGCGGCGCGCACTCGTTGCCATGCGCGATCTTGCACGTGCTACCGCTTCTCCACGATCGCGCCCTGCATCGGACCGAGCACGGCGAACAGTTGGTCCTTCTCCGTCTTCCCGACCTGCAACGCGTCGAGCGCGCCGGCCAGATCCTCGACGAGCGCGTTGAAGTCGGCGGCGTGGTGCCCGTCGCGCGAAGGCGTGGTATTTTCTACAGCCTACGGGAGGATTGAAGATGCCGCGGACCAGAAAGCCGGAACTCACCATTGCCGCAGCGTGCCTGGCGCTCGTCGGGTCGCTGTTTCTCGTGACCGCTCGCGCGCAGCAGCCAGCTGTCGCCATCGACAACGACGACATCGGCGGCGTGGTCACCAGCGCCAGCGGACCCGAGGCGGGTGTCTGGGTAATCGCGGAAACGCGCGACCTGCCGGTCCGCTACGTCAAGGCGGTCGTCACCGACGACCGCGGGCGCTTCGTGGTGCCCGACCTCCCGAAAGCCAACTACGCGGTGTGGGCCCGCGGCTACGGCCTCGTCGACGGTCCGAAGACGACGACGCCGCCGGGGAAGATCGTCAACCTGACGGCGACGGTCGCGCCGAACGACTCGGCGGCGGCGCAGTACTACCCCGCCATCTACTGGTTCTCGATGCTGCACATCCCGGGCGCCGCGGACTTCGGCGGCGAGGGGAGGATTCCGAAGAGCATCACGCAGACCGCGTGGCTCAACCAGATGAAGAACAACGGCTGCGTCGGCTGCCATCAGCTCGGCCAGCGCGCGACGCGCACCATCCCGGAAGCGTTCGGCAAGTTCCCGACGCCGGCGGCGGCGTGGATGCGCCGCGTCAGCTCCGGCCAGTCCGGGCAGCAGATGACGCAGCAGCTGCTGTCGCTCGGCCCGCTCGGCGCGCAGATGCTCGGCGACTGGACCGACCGCGTCGCCAAGGGCGAGCTGCCGCGCGTCAAGCCCACGCGTCCGCAGGGCATCGAGCGCAACGTGGTCGTCACGCTGCAGGGGCTTGGCGACGAGAAGCATTACCTGCACGACGTGATCACGACCGACAAGCGGAAGCCGACGGTCAACGGCTACGGGCCGATTTACGGCTCGCCTGAATACAGCACCGACCTGCTGCCCGTGCTCGACCCGGTGAAGAACACGGCGACGACCTTCCGGGCGACGGTGCTGGATCCGAACATGCCGTTGAGCCTCGGACCCGGGCACGCCGCGGCGCTCACGGCCATGGCGCCGTCCGCTTACTGGGGCGACGAGCAGATCTGGGATACGCGCGTCAACAACCACAACTCGATGGTCGACGCGAAGGGCCGCGTCTGGCTGGCGGCCTCGACGCGCGGCCGCGAGAACCCCGCGTATTGCCTCGCGGGTTCGGACCATCCGTCGGCGAAGGCCTTCCCGATCAAGGAATCGCTGCGCCAGGCGGCGGTGTGGGATGCGAAGGCGGGCAAGTACACGCCGCTCAACACCTGTTTCGGGACGCACCATCCGCAATTCGGCTTCGACGCCAACGACACCGTCTGGTTCAGCGGCGGCGGCGACGTCCTCGGATGGATCAACACGAAGATGTACGACCAGACCGGCGACATCGTGAAGTCGCAGGGGTGGACGCCGTTCATCCTCGACACCAACGGCAACGGGAAGCGTGACGCCTACGTCGAGCCCGGCCAGCCCGTCGATCCGACGAAAGACACGCGCGTGGACGCCGGCTTCTATGCCGTCATGCCCAGCCCCGTGGACGGATCGATCTGGGGTGCCTATCGCGGCAACCCGGGGGCGGTCGTGCGCGTCATCCCCGGCAAGAATCCGTCGGAGACCGCGCTCACCGAGCTCTATAACGTGCCCGCGCCGGGCTTCGGCGTGCGCGGCGGCGACATCGACTCGAAGGGTGTCGTGTGGGTCTCTCTTGCCAGCGGCCACCTT
>DATNCQ010000050.1:0-25942 GCA_035571515.1 Vicinamibacterales bacterium | reverse complement strand
GTCGATCAGCGTGATGGTGGCGCCGGCGCGGGAGAGGTCGTACGCCGCAGCCAGACCCGCCAACCCGGCGCCCGCGACCACGACATGCGTCCCGTGCACGCTTCGCATGCTCAGCAACCACGGTGCCACCTATAATCAGCCGATGACACGCCGGGCGGCTGTGATGCTCATCCGCATGCTGCAGCCGCCGTGCTGACGTGTTACGGGTGAGCGATGAGAGCTGCAGCACTTCTTCTCGGGGCGTGCGTCGTGGCCGCCTGCGGCGGAGGCAACAACATGGGACGCTCCAACATCACCGCGTTGATGAAACAGGACATCAAAGCCGGCACGGGCGCCGAGGCGACGTCGGGCCGTCGCGTGACCGTCCACTACACCGGCTGGCTGTACGACGAAGGGCGCACCGATCACAAGGGCACCAAGTTCGACAGCTCGCGTGATCGCAACGAACCGTTCACCTTCCGCCTCGGCGGGCAGGAGGTGATCCCCGGCTGGGACCAGGGCGTCGCGGGGATGAAGGTGGGCGGTCAGCGCACGCTGACGATTCCGCCGGATCTTGGCTACGGGTCGCAGGGCGCCGGCGGCGTCATCCCGCCGAATGCGACGCTCGTCTTCGACGTCGAGCTGCTGAACGTGAGTTGACCCGCCGTCGCGCTCCGCGCTTCGGCAGGCAACCCTGCGGCCCCGCTGCGCGCCCGCGCGTTCACAGCTCCGACCGATCCGGCGGCGGCCGCCGCGCGGCGGCGGGCATTTCGGCGAAAGGCGTCGACGGCCAGATCGTCGACGTCGACATCGAGGAGGTGTCCGCCAACGGTGACGGCCTCGCGTCCGCCGGCGGCCTCCGCCTCACTGTCCCGTTCACGATCCCGGGGGAGCGCGTCCGCGTTCGTGTCGCCAATTCCCGGCGCCCCGCTGCCACCCTGCTCGACATCCTGCGCGCGTCGCCCCATCGCGTGACGCCGGCGTGCCGGCACTTCGGCGGCGATGCCGCTCCCGGCATCGGCCCGTGCGGCGGGTGCAGCTGGCAGCACATCGCCTACGCCGAGCAGCTCCGCCTGAAGACGGCGCTCGTCGATCGGCTGGTGCGCGCCGTCGTGCCGCAGGCGCCGCCCGTGCGGCCGACGCTCGCCGCCACGCCGCTCGATCGTCCCTGGGGATATCGCAACAAGGTGCACTTCGTCTTCGGGTCGCACGGCTCGACGCTGACGATGGGGCACTACGTGCGAGGCTCGCGGCGTGTCATCCCCGTCGTCGAGTGTCCCGTCCACGACAGCCGCGGCAACGCATTCGCGTTCCGCGCGCGTGACACCTTCGGGGCGGCGGGGGTCGAGGCGGATGGCGAGCGTGGGACGCTGCGCAGCCTCGCGGTCAGGGTTGGCTGCCGCACGCGCGAGATCATGGCGACGCTCATCGTCTCGAGCGATCGCGACCGCGGCGTGCGCGCGGCGACCCGGCGGCTGCTCGACGAGACGCCGCCGACATCGATGCACCTCAACGTGCACGCGCGCGAGGACGCGTTCGTCTTCGGCCCCTCGACGCGCCACCTGCACGGGTCCACGCGCATGCGCGAAGAGGTCGCGGGCGCGTCGTTCCTGATGTCGCCGGCGGCGTTCTTTCAGACCAACGTGCTCGCGGCGGACATTCTGGTACGGCTCGTGCTCGACGCCGTCCTCCCGGCGTCCCGCGTGCTCGATCTCTATGCCGGCAGCGGACTGTTCGCTATCCCGCTCGCGGCCGCAGGCCACGACGTCGTCGCGGTCGAAGAAAACCGGCTGGCGGTCGCCGATGGTGAAGCGGCGTTGAAGCTGAACGCGGCCGCGCAGGGACGATGCCGGTTCATGGCCCGGCGAGTGGAGGCCGCGCTCGCCTCGCTGCGCGCGGCGGACGTCGTCGTGCTCGATCCACCGCGCGAGGGGTGTTCGCCGCCGGTGCTGGATGACGTCTTCGGCCGGCTACGGCCGTCGGCCGCGGTGTACGTGTCGTGCAACCCCGAGGCGCTGGCGACGGAGCTCGGCCGGATCTGCCGGGCCGGTTACCAGGTTTCGTCACTGCAGCCCGTGGACATGTTTCCGCACACTGCACACATTGAGACGGTAGCTGTGCTCACTCGCCCCTGGCCCCGGCTAAATCCTTGAAAAATCTGGGCAATCCCCATTGACAACGTTCAGCTCGTTCCCGCAGAATGTCGTCATCTCTACCTTATTGTCATATCGAGTCACATGTCCCCCTGTTGCGAACGTGCGCAGGAGACGATAAACAGGTTCGGAACTCCATGAGGCGCACACATCTAGGCGTGCAGGCTGTCATCGTGCTGGCGATGGTGGCATTCGTCAGCTGGCCACAATTCCGGCCGGTGCGGATGCAGTCCGTGTGGCGGTACGCGCCCGCCGCGGTGCTGGAGGCGAGAACCGCCGACGCTGCGCGCTTTGCGGGCGATGCGGTGCGTCGGCCCGCCGGCCTGAAGGATGCCACGTACGCGACGCCGATCGCCGGCGTCGGCAGCGCGCGAGCCGATCTCTCGTATGCGACGCCGACCGCGGTCTCTATTCTTGGCGGCAAGCTGAACGCGCTCGTCGGCTTCGCGCGCACGTCGCTCAACACGCCGATTCCGTACGCGCGCGTCGTCCTGCGCAACATCCGCACGGGCCAGGTGCTGGCGCGCGCCGTCGCGAACGAACGCGGCGAGTTCTCGTTCGTCGACATCGATTCGAACGTCTACGTCGTCGAGCTGGTCGGCGCGGACGGTGCGGTCGTGGCCGCGAGCCCGATGGTCATGATGGCGCGCGGCGACGTGCAGCGGACCGAGTTGCGCGTCGCCTCCGCGGCGTCGACCGTCACCACGTCGTTCGGCGACACGCTGGCCCCGACACTCCAGCAGGCGACCACCGTGGCCGCGAGCAGCGACGTGGCGCGCACGACGACGACCGTGACGGCGCAGGAGAGTCCGAGATAGCGATGTTTACTCCCGGCGGTCTCTCCCCGACAGGTCCTGCGGCCGGTTCATCCGGCTCGGTGCCCGTCCATCAACCAGCCGCGCGCAAGACCGCCGGCCTCTTCAGCCCCGATCCGAACGTCCACCTGTTCGACCGCCTGGCGATCATCGTCAAGCACTGGAAGGCGGCCGCCGCCGTCGCGACGCTCGTGGTCGGCGGCATGATGTACCAGACGTTCACGACGGTGCCGCTCTATCGCGCGCAGGCCCGCATTCAGATCGACGAAGAGCAGACCACCACGCAGGTGGACTTCAAGCAGCCGGAGCTGGTCTACAGCGACCCCGAGCCGTACTACCAGACGCAATACAAGATTCTGCAGGGCCGCGATCTGGCGCTGCGCGCCGTCAAGCGGCTGAAGCTCGAGACGGTGCCCGAGTTCAACGGGCAGGGCGCCAAGCCGCCGTTCCTCACCCAGGTCATCGGCGATATCAGGGCCAAGGTCGTGGCGCCGTTCCGCGGCGATAACGCGGCACCGCGCCCGCGCGCGGCCGCGCCGCGCAGCGACAACCAGCAGGCCGACGGGTTCCTCGGCCGCGTGCAGGTGGTGCCCGTTCGCGGCAGCCGCCTGGTGGACCTCTACTTCGTCGCCGCGGATCCGGATTTCGCCGCGCGCGCGGTGAACGTGCTCGCCGAGGAGTACGTGAACGAGAACCTCGAGTTCCGGCTCTCGAACACGGACAAGACGCTGCAGTGGCTGACCGAGGAGGTCGCCAAGCAGCAGAACGTCGTGCAGGCGAGCGAGCGGATGCTCGCCGAGTACCGCGAGAACCAGAACGCGCTGTCGCTCGAGGATCGCCAGAACATCATCGTCTCGCGGCTGAACCAGGTGAACGACGCCGCGTCGCATGCGCGGATGAACCGCATCCAGAAGGAAGCGGCCTACAACCAGGTGCTCGCCGCAAAGGATCGCGAGAGCATCGGCGTCGTCGCCTCCAACCCGTTCGTGCAGCAGCTGAAGACGCGCATCGGCGAGCTGCAGCGCGACAAGGTGCGGCTCGAGGAGCGCTACGGCGAGAAACACCCCGACGTGCAGCGCGTCAACGGCCAGATCGAGGACGCGCAGCGCCAGCTCGACGCGGAGATCGACAAGACCGTGGGCGCGATCAAGGCGGATTACATGGCCGCTGCCGCCGAGGAGAAGCAGCTCGCCACGGACCTCGAAGGCCAGAAGGTGCAGGCGACCGACCTCAACCGCAAGAGCATCGACTACTCGGTGCTGCAGCGCGAGGCCGAGAGCAACCGCCAGGTGTACGAATCGCTGCTGCAGCGCGAGAAGGAGCTGCGCGTCGTCAGCAACAGCCGCGCGAACAACGTCCGCCTGCTCGACCGCGCCGAAATTCCGGGCGCGCCGTTTACGCCGAACACGCGCCGCGCCTGGATGATGGCGCTGCTCTTCGGCCTCGGCATCGGCATCGCGGCGGCCTTTGCCATCGACTATCTCGACGACACGGTGAAGACGCCCGAGGACGTGACGTGGCGTCTCCACCTGAACTTCCTCGGCCTGGTGCCGAAGGTGCACGGCGAGCGGCATCCGCTGCTGTCGGGCCCGGTGCCGCACGACTTCGGCGAAGCGTTCCGCGCGCTGCGCACGGCGCTCGTCGCCAGCAGCGGCACCGACGCGACGCGCCTGATCGCGATCACCAGCACCCAGCCGCTCGAGGGCAAGACGACAACGGCGGTCAACCTCGCGCTGGCGCTGGCCATCGGCGGCGCGCGCGTCCTGCTGATGGACGCCGACATGCGCCGTCCGAGCCTGCACAAGGCGATGCGGCTGCCGAACGACCGCGGCCTCGCGGAGCTGCTCAGCGGCAAGGCGCGGATGCGCGAGGTCGTGCAGCGCTGCGGCGACCCGAACCTGCTGGTCATCACGGCCGGGCACACGCCGTCGAACCCCTCGGAGCTGCTGGCGTCCGACCGCATGCGCGCGTTCCTCCACCAGCTGACGACCGGTCCGTTCGACTGGGTGATCGTCGACACGCCGCCGGTGCTGGCGGTGACCGATGCGGTCGTGCTCGCCCCGCTCGTGCACTCGGTGTCCTTCGTCGTCGGCGCCGAGATGACGCGCTGGCGCCTCGCAGAGCGTGCAATCGAGACGCTGCAGGCGGGCCATCCGCGCTCGATTGCGGCTATCCTCAATCGCGTTGACTTCGACCGTAACCGCTACTACTACTCGCGGTACTACGGCCACCAGTACAAGAGCTATTACGCGGAAGCGCCGGCCGCGAGCTGACCGCCGCCCGCCGTCGCTCCTGCCGGCAGCGCTGATGCTGCTGGCGGCGTTCATGCTCGCCACGATCGGCGGGCGGTACACGTGGCCTGTCCTGCCCGGCCTCATCGCCGCGGCGGCGCTGTTCCTCGCGTCCGGCGCGCGCGTCGGGGGGGACGCCGCCACGCGTTCGATCGACTTCACCGTCATCGCGGCGCTCGCCTTCATCGGCGTCCAGATGGCGCCGCTGCCGCCCGCGGTCGTGCACGCCTTCTCCCCCGCCACGCCGAGCCTGCAGGACGCCTACGCGCTCGAGCCGTTCGGGACGTGGCGTCCCCTCTCGATTCATCCGGCGGCGACGCGCGCGGCCTTCGTGCTGGCGCTCGCGGCGGCGCTGGTGTTCTGGGCGGCGCGCGAGGCCTTCGCGCGCGGCGGCAGCCGCGCCGCCGCGCGCCTGCTCGCCGGGATTGGCTGCGCCTGCGCGCTCGTGTCGCTGGCACAGCGCGCGACCGCGCCGCGGACCGTGCTCTGGACGTGGACCGTCCCCGACCCGCGCGCAGTCCCATTCGGCTTCTTCGTCGATCGCAATCAGCTCGCGACGTGGCTGGTGCTGGCCATCAGTCTCGTCGCCGGCTACCTCGCGATGCACGTGCGCGCGCACATGACGGACCGGCTGCGGCAGGGGTCGCACGCGATGCTCGTCGCGCTGTCCGATGGGACCTCGCTCGTCACGGCCGGCTGCCTCGCCGCGATGCTGCTGACGCTCGCCGCCACGCTCTCGCGTTCCGGATTCGTGGCGCTCGTGGCGGCCGTGGTCGTCGGCGCGTCGCTCGGTCGACCCGAGCGCGGGCGTGGGCTGCGGATGGGACTCGCCGCCGCCGCGGTCCTCCTCGGCGTCGCGGCGTGGCTGAACCTGCAGGGGCTCGTCGAGCGCATCATGAGCACGCTGGCGCCGCCCGACCCGGACTCGGTCAGCCGGCTGACGATCTGGCGCGACACCCTGCACATCGTGCGTGCGTTCCCGCTCGTCGGCACCGGGCAGGGAACGTTCGCGGATGCGATGTTCGTCTCTCAACAGACCGCACGGCAGGTCCTGTTCAACCACGCGCACGACGAGTACCTGCAGCTGCTGACCGAAGGCGGCGTCGTCCTGCTCGTGCTCGTGCTGTGCGGGGTCGCATTGCTCGCGCGCGCCGCCCGCCGCCGGCTCGCCGCCGACGAAGGCTCGCATCGATTCGTGCGCATCGGCGCCTGCGCGGGGCTCGTCGCCGTCGCGGTGCAAAGCATCTGGGAAACCGGCCTCCGCGCCCCCGCCAACCTCCTGCTGGCCGCCATCCTCGCGGCGCTCGCGGTCGTCGATCGCGGCGAACCCTCGTCGGAGATCACTCCTGCATGAGCATCCGTGTCGGATTCGACGTCGACGGCGTCATCGCGAACTTCAACAAGGCGTTCCGGCAGGCGGCGACGCAGATCGACGGCGCGGCCGGGGGCCAGAACCCGCCGGAGCAGGCGTCGCGCGCGCTCGGCGCCGACGCGATGAAGCGCGTCTGGGATCACATCGGCCGTACCGCGCAGTGGTGGCTGCAGCTGGAGCCGTACGAGGCGGACGAGATCGAGCGGCTGTACAGGACGTCGCGCGAGCGCCGGTGGGAGGTCTACTTCATGACCACGCGCCCCTCGAGCGCGGGCGAGACCACGCAATTCCAGACGCAGTGGTGGCTGGAGACGCACGGCTTCCCGCTGCCGTCGGTGCTGACGGTCCCCGGGTCCCGCGGCGACGCCGCCAACGCGTTGAAGCTCGATATCGCCGTCGACGACCGGCTCACCAATTGCGTCGACATCATCGCCGCGTCGCGCTCGAAGGCGGTGCTGCTGCTGCGCAGGGACGATCAGACGGCGCGCGACCAGGCGACGGCGCGCGGCATCGGCGTCGTCGGCACGCTCGCGGCGGCCATCGACACCATCGAGCAGTTCGAGGAGGCAAAGCGGACGACGTCAGGCCGGCTGTCGCGCCTGGCGGACTGGTTCAAGCCGTCGAAAAACGACGAGGATCGCCTGCCGCTCGACGCCCGCGGCGTGCTGGGCGGCGTCCACCCGCCGCCGAAGCAATAACACTCAATAAAACCAGTCCACGATCGCGTCGCGGACCCCCGCGGTCACCGGCAGCACCTCGTGCGGCATGTCGGATGGAAACGCCACGAGCGTCCCCGCTCGCGGCGCGATGTCCACCGCGTCAGGGCAGTGCAGCCGCAGCGAGCCGCCTTCGCACTCCTCGCCGGCGGTGGTCAGAAACACCACGAGAGAGATGCGCCGCGGAAAATCGTCGTCGCCTTCGGGCGCGACGTCCCGGTGCTCGCGGTAGAAGCCGCCGCACGTGTAGCGCAGAAAGCCCGGCCCCTCGTCGGCGGTGAGAGGGATGTCGAAAAAGCGCGCGACCTCCGCACGCGCCGTGTCGATGGCGCGCTGCACCTCGAGGACGAGCGCCTCTTCGACCTCGACGTCGAAGGCGCGGCGGGCGGATTCGTCGACGTGAAATCCGTCCGCGTAGACTTCAGCCGGCGACGCGGGAGCACGGTCCATGGCGGCTCGCAGCCGCCGGCACTCCTCCAGTCCCCAGAATTCAGGACGCACGAACATCATCGAGGAGCACGTCGCAGAATTGTTCGAGCAGTGTGCTCTCGGCACCCGTGGCGGCTTCCTTGACCGGCACAGCGGCGACAAGCTCGTGGACCAGGTCCAGTTCACGAACGCGAAGCTCGTCGTGGAACAGACGGTTGCCGTACACGTTGGCAATAAGCTCCACCATCGCGGCGCCGCTCGATACCGGCCGCAGGCAGGGCGCCCCGGCAATCCCGGTGTGATTGGTGAGCAGATAGACGGCCCCCACCGGCACCGCACGTCCCGCAAACGCAGCCGTTGCGATCAGATCGAGCCGGCGCTTTTCCCAGCTCCCGGTAAACCGCGGCAGTGCCTCCGCCGACCCGTACAGGTAAGCCGTGGCATCGGGCCGCAGAGCCACATCGCAGAGGCCTGACCGGACCACGAGGCCGCCGCCTGCACGGGAGAGGGCGGCGATATCTTCCGTGATCACTTTGTAGCCGCGCCGGGCGAACATGGCGGCGGTCGTCGACTTGCCGGCTCCTGCGTCGCCGACGAACACCACCGCCCTTCCGCCTATGTCGACCGCGCTGGCGTGCAGCGATACGATGCCGCGCAGCCGGAGGAGGCACCCGAGGACTGGCCCGGTGAGATAGGTAGCCACGTCGCCGAGGGTGGCGGTCGATGGCATTCTTCCGAGCACGTGACTGCCGGCCGCGTCGATGATGAACTCGATCCCGTCCGCGAAGTGGAATCTGAACGAGCCGTCTGTCATCGACTTGTGGATTTGCAGCCCGGGCTCACCCGTGCCGTCGACCGTCCACTCGCTGCGGTACCAGTGTGTTTCGACTGCTCGAGTGCGCCCAGTGTCGGGTTCCTCGACGTTCTGCAACCTGAAGACAACATCCGGAACGTGGAGAGCTTCAGCGGTGGGGAGGCCGGGGATGGGTGGGTCTGCGTCGAGATAGAGACCGTAAACCGAGTACAGCATCCGCTGCAGTGGCACTCAGGTCCGTGAGGTTCAGCCTCGAGCCCGCAGATCTGCGGCGCCGGTCAAGGCCTTGTCCTCTGCGTCTTGCCACCTCCCCCGTCTAGCAAACCTGTCTTGCCGACGGTCCTGGTCAGGGTTGAGATGTCACCATAGACGCGCAGGATCGGTGGCTCGAACGGTTTCTTCTGCTCGACGTCCGGAACGGGCGCGGGCACGGGATCCCTATCGTCCATCGTTCACCTCCGCTTGTCCCACATAACAGAGATCGTGCGCGCACAATTCGGAAGCGAACCGCAGGAGTTCGGACTGAACGACTGAAGGGTGTGCCTCGAACTCCTCGCACAGGACGCGATTGACGTCGCGCAACGATCGCTCCTGCGTAATCAGCCTCCAGACTCGCGTGCCGACGGCGTTGAGACCGAAATAGATGCCGCTGCGCAGGTTGAGGAGCACGCTTTCGCCTGACAATTCGCGCAGGATCACGTGATCGCCGGGTGTCAGCCGATCATCGGGCGAAAGTTCAAGCATCGTCGAATTCCGGCCAGTATACTTCATGAGCTGGATGGGGCGACCGCGTGCGGCGCTCCACTCTTGAGCACCGACAGGAAGTCCGGATGCGATTGGAACCACCCGGCCAGGGCGGTTTTCGGAGCGTGTCCTTCTACGGCAGTGACGCGATGTTCGAGGTCGTCTGCGATGCGAAACAGAATGGCGTCGCCCGGCCCGGTATTTGCGACCGCCCACAGAAGCGTGTCTGATCCTCGCTTCCTCAACTCGAACCTTCCTCCCTCGAACGCCTGCTCGCTCAGGTTCACGCTGATCCCAATCAATCGGTTCGCGCCGGTGTCGGAGTGCCAGGAATCGTAATGCCCCCCTCCCCCGCACATCCGGTATACACGCCCGAGAAAGGAGCCGATGCGCGCGCAGCCTGTGATTTGCTGGATGACATCGAACAGATGCTGGTCGTTCAAAAGGAGGTACAGCAGCGCCAGCGTGGAGTTGTCGCGCATACACTGCTCGACGCCAATGCCTTCATGCGTCCGGTGGTAAAAGGTGGCATCGCCGATAGCTCGTTGAACAGTCTTCAGCAGATCGGCGTCGAGGAACTGCGGCAATCTGAGGGCCTGATACCGTTCGAAGGAATCGGGCATCTCGGCACGGATCTGGGACGTCTCCGTCGCGATCAGCGCCCTGCGCGCGAGCTGCACCATGACGCCCGATTATAGTGATTCGGTTGACGTTCGGGCATCAACGCTCAGAACGCTGTGCGCGATCATCCGCGGCGCAGTACTGGAGCCCGACCCTGCGGTGCACGCGCACATGCTCCTGGCGCTCGCGCGCCAGCACCGCGTTCAATACGTCGTTGCCTGGCAGCTTCGTCGGCACGGTATCGACCTCGCACGTTGGTTCGGATCGCTGGCGGAGGACCTCGATAGAGAGGTCCGGGCACAGGCGCTCGTCGATGCGGTCCGCCACGAGGAGCTCCCGCGCATCCTGGCGGCGCTCGCTGACGTCGACGGAGCCGCGCCAGTCCTCTTCAAAGGTGCGGCGCTCGCGCAGACCCATTACCGGGAACCATGGCTCCGGCCCCGCCTCGATACGGACATTCTGATCGCGCCTGCCAGTGCCGCCGAGGCATTCGAGATTCTGCGGAGCCTCGGCTACGAGCGGTGCACGTCGACGTCGGGCGCGTTGGTCAGCGCGCAGGCGCCGTTCGACCGCGTGGATCGCCTTGGGGTTGCGCATCATCTGGACGTGCACTGGAAGATTGCGAACTGGCACATCATCGCGAACGTCCTGTCGCACGAAGAGATTGCCGACCGCGCGGTTCCCATTCGCGCACTGGGGACTGCCGCGCGCGGGCCGTCGGATATCGACGCACTCATCGTGGCCTGCCTTCATCGAGCGGCCCATCATCGGGACAGCGAGGAACTGCTGTGGATCTATGACATTCATTTGCTCGCGGAGGGCCTGCGGGAATCGGACTGGACCGCGGTCCTCGCGATCGCGGAGCGGGGGGCGGTCACCGCCATCTGCGCGCGCGGCCTGGCGCTCGCCATCGATCGATTCGCGACGAGTGTTCCCGCCAGCGTCATCCGCCGGCTCACGGAGGGGCAACGACGGGCGGGTGCCGAGCCGTCCGCGGTATACCTCTCGAAGAGTTTCCGCCTGGTGGACGGGCTCGTGTCGGATCTGCGCTCGCTGAATATTCGCGGAGGCGCCCGCCTCATCGCCGAGCACGTGTTCCCGCCGGCAGATTACATGGCGAAGCGCTACGGCGCACGGACGCGGTCATCGATGCTGCTGGCTTACGCGCGGCGGGTGGTTGCGGGTCTTCCGAAGTGGCTCGCCACGGGCCGCGAGCCGTGAGCGGGATCGTTGCGATCATCCGCACCGACGGAGCCGCGGTCGATCCGGCGCTCGCACACGCGCTGACGGCAACGCTGGCGTATCGCGGACCCGACGCGCAGGAAACGCGATGCGCCGGGCCGGCCGCACTGGGCCACACCCTCCTCCGCACGGGTGCTGCATCGGACGACGATCGCCAGCCATTGACGCTCGACGGTGAGACGTGGATCGTCGCCGACGGGCGAGTCGATGCACGGGCGACGCTCCTTGCGGACCTCGAGTCCGAACAGTGTTCATCGCTGTCGTCGGCCTCCGACGCCGAAATGATTCTTCGTGCGTTCATGAAATGGGACGCGCAGTGCGTCGAGCATCTCCTCGGCGATTTCGCCTTCGCGATCTGGTGTGCGCCGTCCGGCCGCCTCTTCTGCGCCCGCGATCACCTCGGGGTCAAGCCCCTGTACTACGCGCAGGTCGGGGCGTGGCTCATCGTGAGCAACACGTTGGAGTGCATCCGCCGGCATCCCGCCGTATCAGATGCACTCGACGATCTCGCCGTCGCGGACTTCCTTCTGTTCGGACACAAGACCGATGACGACGCGACGACCTTTCGCGACATTCGGCGCGTCCCCTCCGCGCACACGCTGACGTGGTCGGCACCAACGAGCTGCCTCGTTCGCCGCTATTGGCAGCTGCCTGTCGAAGAACCGATCTACAGAAGGGAGGGGGAATACGTCGAACAGTTCACCGATCTCCTGCGGCTCGCTGTGTCCGATCGCCTGCGGGCCGACCGCGTTGGCATCTTCCTGAGCGGCGGCATCGATTCCACCGCGCTTGCCGCCACGGCCGCCGCCATGCTCTGCCCATCCGCGCGCGCGCCGGTTCGCGGTTTCACGCTCACATACCAGTCGCTGATCAGCGACGAGGAGAGCCGCTATGCCGCCGCCGCGGCGCAGCACCTGGGCATCCCATACGAGTCCTACGTCGTCGATCGAGAACCAGGCTGGGACGATTTCGGTGATGCCGGCGCGCCGGAGCCGTGCCTGTCAGGTGTCGGTGCGAAGACGAGAATGCGCGTCTATGCGGACATGGCCGAACACGGCCGCGTCGCGCTCTACGGCGAAGGTCCGGACAACGCGCTGGTGTACGAATGGCAGCCCTATCTGGCCTACTTATGCGCCGGGCGGAGGTGGACACGCCTCGCTGCCGATTTCGCGCAGTTCGTGAAGCATCACAAGCGGCTGCCTCTTTTGCGGACGATCGTCGGAACGAGGCGTGGACGTGCGGCAGTGCACGCACCTGACCCCCGCTTGCCGCGGTGGATTGCGCCGGCACTTGTCGATCGTCTCGAGCTCACTGATCGGTGGCGGCGCCGCGGTCGGAGCGGCGCCGTGCATCATCCGATTCGACCGATCGCGTACTCGTCGCTCGCGGCACCGCTCTGGCAGACCGTCTTCGAGGAGCTCGAGCCGTCGTATACGCGTGTGCCGTTGGAGGTCCGGCATCCGTACCTCGATATCCGTCTGCTCCACTTTCTCCTCGGGGTCCCGGCGATCCCGTGGTGCCGCGAGAAGCATCTTCTGCGGCACGCATTCCGGGGCGTGCTGCCGGAAATCGTGCGTTTACGCCCGAAGGCGCCATTGCGTGGGGATCCCGATTACGAGAACGTGCGCAGGCATGGTTGGCCCCCCGTGCGACCCACACCACGACTGAGCACCTACGGCTCGCCGGAGAAACTGGCGGAGCCGAGTCCGGCAACGCCGTCAGACGTCGCGGCGGATCTGCGCTTCATCGGGTTCAGTCACTGGCTGCACGGCTTGGAGCACGCCCGGCCAGTTCATCGGGCGTACTGTCTCGAGAAACCGCAGGCGTAGCTCAGCGCGTCCTCGAAACGAGAGAACCGGACGGCGAAGTTGGCGCGAAGTCGTTCGGCGGTCTCGCCGAGCGTCAGGCCGGCGCTCATCGACTCGAGGACGAGTGCAGCGATCCGGCCGTTCTCATTCAGCGTGGGCGCATAGCCCGCCGTGCTGTGCTGCAGGCGCGACGCCGAGAGGGGCAGACCGAAAAACGTGGACTGGACGAAACTCTTTTCCCCGCCGGTGCCGTCGTGCGCGAGAATGCGCGTGTCCCACTTCCAGATATATTCGTCGTGCGCCAGCACGGCCGCCAGGTCCACGGTGACGCGATCGCCGACGCCCACGGTGACCGGCGCAGGCCATGGGAAGAAGCTCGCAGGATAGACACTCTGAGAGCGAACCCCGGCCGGGGTGTCCGGCGCGTTCGAGAAACCCACCCCTTCCGCCACTGTTCGATCGAATCCGATGACAAACCCGTGCGCCGCTCCCGCGCGCGTGATCGTCCACGTGAGAGTGTCGCGAACGTCTGGCTCGTCGACGACGCCGTAGTCGATCGTTCGCCACACCTGTGGCCCGGCCAGCATCTGTGCACCCTCGAAAAAGCCCGAGCCGAGTGTGTTGACCGCGATCCAGCGAGCGGCCTGCATGTCGAGGCCGAAGGCGTTCCCGCCCCATGGAGCGGTGCGCCGCGCATACATGTCCGGGGCCTCGACCACGGCCGCCCACACGTCGTCCCGCTGCGGGATGAGCGCGCCGCCCGGCAAGAGGAACCGGCGCCTGGCGTCCGCGATCGAAGGAATCAGGCGCTGAAACCACGGAACGCAGCCGCTGATATCCGAGACGATCACATCGACGCGCTCGGGCAATGTCACGTCGGTCGACATCGCGTGGATGAACTCGATCCTATCCGCGCAGCCGTTCGCCGCGGCGAGCTCGCGCGCCACCTCGATCGCGTCACCCGGCTCGATCGCGTAGACGCGACGCGCCCCGAGTCGGCACGCGATCAAGGCAAAGATGCCGACCCCAGTCCCCAGATCGACCACCACCGAGCCGGGCCGGATGGCGCGCCGCAGTCCGCCAACAAAGGCATCCATCCGCACGTTGTCCGCGATCATTGCCCCGTAATCGGCGATGCCGTACATGGGCCGCTCACTCGTCGCGCGCGCGCCGCACCGGCGGCGGCAACGGCACCGCAACGAAATCTTCGAGAGGATCGGTCAACAGCGCGCCGCTGCCGTCTTCAACCCAGGCATGAGCGGCGAAGCCCTCGTTCTGCTGGACGCCGATGCGAAGCACCGCCGGCAGCCCGCGGCGTCGATAGATGTGGCAGAAGATCAACGCGTGCTTCAGGCAGGTTCGTTCCAACGGAAGCAGCCGATAGACCGTTTCGATTGCCCGCGTCACCGTGGCAGGCGACGGGGCGCTATCGGGGATCGGCGGCTGCGCGTCTCCTGCGCTGAACCGTGACAGTACGCGTTGGATAGCAAGGACCCGAAGCCTGACCTCCACCAGCATGGCGAAGACTCCTGCTTCGATCAGCAGCCACGGATGTCGGCGCAATCCGCGCCCCAGACGGCCCAGTGTTCCCTCCCGCGCCTCAGTGGGCAGTATCGCATTAGCGAGCAGGATGAGTGAGGCGAGACGATGATAAACAAAAATGGCGGCCCGGGCCGCCCTGCATTCTGCCTGCAATTCGTCGTTCGCGATTCGCGATTCCTATGCGACGAACCTCCTGAACAGCACGCGCCTCGCCGGCGCATGTTTGAACAGCGCCACGATCAGGTTGCGATGCCGGTTGAACTGCGCCGTCCGCCGGACGATCGGCATCACCCCATCGGTCAGCGCGAGGTCGAAGAGCGAATCGATTTCGGCGTCGGACATCCGCTGCGCGAGCATGCGGAGCGCCAGCTGCGCCTGGAATTCCGGTCCGAGCCGCTGACGCCACCGCTGTTGATAGATGGCCAGCGCGCCGGCATCGAGCCGGTCGTCGCGGAGTCCCGAGATCAGCGTGTCGGCGGCGAGATCGGCGCTGACGAGGCTGTAGTAGATGCCGCCGCCGGTCGTCGGCTTCACGAGTCCGGCGGCGTCTCCGACCACCAGCAGCCGCGACGCATACGTGCGTGGCAGAGCGGACAGCGGCAGGAAGCGGCGGCGCGGCTCGGTCACCAATTCCCGCTCGATGCCCCACGAGGGCCCGACACGGTCGACGAACTGCCGGAAGAAGATCGAGGCGTCGCCCTCGCACATCAGGCCGGCGCGCACGAACGGGCCCGATGGCCGGCTGACCGGCACCATCCAGGCGAAGCCGCCGGGCGCGGTCTCGCTGCCGAAATACACCTCGACGTCGCCGCCGCGCGCCGCCGGCAGCTCGAGCTGCGCGGAATTGAGCGACACCGCCGGCATGCCGAGTCCGAAACGCCGCTGCAGCCCGTAGCTCGCACCGCAGGCGAGCACCACCGCCCGCGCCTCGAGGGAATCGGCGCCGTCAATCTCGATGCGCATCCCCTCGTCTGTCGGCTCCAGGCTGCGCACGCGCCGCCCCGCGCGCACGCGGACGCCCGCTTCCGTCGCCTGCGCGGCGATTGTCTGATCGAGCCGGCGGCGATCGACCACGTGGGCCTCGACCGACGGCGTGGTGTAGGAAATCTGGAATCCGGAGGGAGAGACGAACCTGGCGGTGGAGAGCGTGTTGAGGATCGGCGTGCGGGGCAGGTTGAATTCGGCGAACGCCTCGTCGGCGAGCACGCCGGTGCAATGGACCGGCTGGCCGACTTCGTCGTGCTCCTCGAAGAGCGTCACGGCGAAACCGGCCCTGGCTAGGAGGGTCGCCGCGTGAAGTCCACCCGGTCCGCCTCCGATGACCGCAACGTCCAGCATCTAGTCAGTACCCGGCGGCGAGCCGTGGCCGCGCCGAGCGCGTTCATTATAGAGGCGATTCTAGAATTTTCTTGCGCGCACCTCCCAGCGCCCCCGGAACGTGATCCAGAACGACAGCGCCACCAGGTACAGGTCGAGGCAGAAGCTGGCGTTGCGAACGTAGATGGCGTCGAGACGGAACTTGCGCGCGCGCGGCGTGTCGCGCGGCGCGTAGACCTGCGAGAGTCCGGTCAGGCCGGGGCGCACCGAGTGGCGCGCCGTGTAGCCGGCGATCGAATCGAGACGAACGAGCTCGCCGCTGCCGCGCACCTCGATCTCCCCGGGCATCAGCGGTCGCGGGCCGACGAAGCTCATGTCGCCGCGAAAGATGTTGTAGAGCTGTGGCAGCTCGTCCATCGCGGTGGCGCGCAAGACGCGCCCGATGCGGGTGATCCGCGGATCGTCCTCGCCGGCCTGGTGCGGCGGCAGGCTCGACGCGTGCGGCACCATCGAGCGGAACTTCATCGCGCGGAACGTCGCGCCGCCGATCCCGACACGATCCTGCATGAAGAACACGGGACCGCCGTCTTCGAGCGTGATCGCCGCCGCGATCAGCAGCCAGAGCGGCGCCGAGATCAGCAGCCCGATGCCCGACAGCGCCACGTCGAAGGCGCGCTTCAGCACGGCGCGGCGACCTCCCGCAGGAGCGCATCGTAGGCGGCCACCTGCCGGGGCCGGTCGAACGCGAGCGCGGCGTCGCGCGCCCGGACGCCCATGGCGGCGGCGCGGCCGCGATCGGCCGCGAGCTCGACGACCCGCGCGCGCAGCGCCGCCGCATCGCCCGGTCCGACCACGTAGCCGCAATCGGCCCGCTCGATGATGTCCGCGACCTCGCAGTCCTCTTCGACCGCGGCCACGCACGGCCGTCCCGACGCCAGGACGTTGTACACCTTGCTCGGCACGATCACGCCGGCGAGTCCGCGCTTGAGCGAGATGAGCGACACGTCCGCCGTGGCGTAGGACTGGTCCATCTCCTCGCGCGGCTGATAGGGGAGGAAGATCACGTTCCGGAGGTCGCGCCGCTGCGCGATGTCCTGCAGGTCCTTCTTCCTCGCGCCATCGCCGACGAAGACGAACGCGATGTCGGGCCGGTCGCGGAGCTGCTCCGCCGCGTGCAGCACGATCTCGAGCTCCTGGGAGAGGCCGATGTTGCCCGCGTGCAGCGCGACGAACCGGTCGACCAGCCCGTGCCGGCGCGCAAACGGGTTGTCGCGCGGCCCCGGCGCCACGGCGCTGCAATCCGCCCAGTTGTGGATCACCGCGACCTTCGCCGGGTCGGCGCCCTTCCCTTCCACCAATCGGCGCTTCATCGTGTCGCCGAGCGCGACGATCCGCCGCGCCTTGCGCACCAGGAACCGGTTCACCTGCGTCAGCGCGTCGTTGACGGTGCCGCTGTGAAAGTCCTCGAGCAGCGTCGCCACCTCCGGAAAGATGTCCTCGCAGAGGAACACGAACGGCGCGCCCGATTTCCTCGCCGCCGCGAGCGCCGCGAGGCCGATGATCGGCGGGTCGGTGAGGGCGACGACGACGTCCGGCTTGCGGATGCGCAGGCCGTTGAATGCCGCCGAGGCAAAGTAGGTGAGGTAATTGGTGGCGCGGCCGACGAACTGCTTCGGATCGAGCGTGGAGCCGGCCGCCCGGACGATATGGACGCCGTTCCGCCATTCCGAGGCGGGGAGCGTCGCATTCGAGCGCAGCGGGTAGCCCGCGACGACGGTCACGTCCCAGCCGTGCGAGCGGACGAGATCCTCGGCGAGCTCGGTCAGCAGCTGGCCCGTGGCGCCGAGGTCGGGCCAGTAGGAGCGATTGAAGAAGCAGGCGTGCATCAGGGGGCAGGGGGCAGGAGGCAGAGGGCAGTAGGTGGCAGGCGGAAGATCGCAGTCGTCGGCTGCGCACTGCCGACTGTCATCTGCCGCCTCCTGCCACCCGCCCGCTGCCGTCTGCCACCTTCTCCAGCACGTGCGACCCCATCACCAGCACGTCCATGTCGGTCCGCAGAAAGCAGTCCAGCGCTTGCTCCGGCGTCAGCACGATCGGCTCGTTCTCGTTGAACGACGTGTTGAGCAGCACCGGCACGCCGGTCTTCCTTCCGAACGCCTGGATCAACGACCAGTAGCGCGCGTTGGCGTCGCGGCTCACGGTCTGCAGCCGTCCCGATCCGTCGACGTGCGTCACGGCGGGGATGACGTCCCGCTTGTCCGGCCGCACGGGATAGACCTGCACCATGAACGGGTCCGGCACCGCGTCCACGAAGAAGTCGTTGAGCGCCTCGACTGCCACGGAGGGCGCAAACGGCCGGAACTTTTCCCGGAGCTTGATGCGGACGTTGATGATGTCGCGCATGTCGCGCCGGCGTGGATCGGCCACGATGCTCCGGTTGCCGAGGGCACGGGCGCCCCACTCCATCCGCCCCTGGAACCATCCGACGACGTTGCCGTCGGCGATGCGCGAGGCCGTCCACTCGCAGAGCTGCTCCTCGCTGGAGATGCGAGACCGGGTGCAGCGGCGCGCCTCGATTTCTCCATGCCGCGCCTCGATCGCCGCGGCGATCGCCGCCTCGTCGAACTGCGGCCCCCAGTAGCCATGGCGCATCTCGAACCGGCGCTCGCCGCCGCGCTGATGCCAGACGTGCAGCGCCGCGCCAAGCGCGGTCCCATTGTCGCCCGCCGCCGGTTGAATGTAGACGTCGGTAAACGGCGTCTCGGACCGGATCTTCCCGTTGGCGACGCTGTTCATCGCGCACCCGCCCGCCAGGGCGAGGCGCGGGTTGCGCACGCGTGCGTGCAGTGCGCGAAGAATGCCGAACGCCGACTCCTCGTAGACACGCTGCAGCGACGCAGCGATCGCCTCATGACGGGCCTGGAGCGGCTCCTCGGGCCGGCGCGCGGGACCGAGCAGCGCCTCGAGCTTCGGCGTGAAGACGCGTCCGATTTCCGGCTCGCCGTCGTCCCACGTCATCGTCATGCCGCCGGACCAGTGCGTGAAGTACGACAGGTCGAGACAGAGCTGCCCCTCGTCGCCGACGCGCACGAGCTGGCGGATCCGGTCGACGAATGACGGCTCGCCGTACGGCGCGAGCCCCATCACCTTGAATTCGTCGCCGTACTTCGGGAAGCCGAGGAACTGCGTCAGCGCGAGATACAGGAGGCCCAGGGAGTGCGGGAAGAAGACGCGGTGCTGAATGGCGAGGCACGGACCGCGGCCAAGACCCGTGGAGGTGCTGACGAAGTCACCGAACCCGTCGATCGCGCACACGGCTGCGTCGTCGAAGGGGCTGGCGAAGAAGCTGCTGGCGAGGTGCGCGGCATGATGTTCGACGTAGTGCATCCGCTGCGACACGTGCGACTCGTCCAGGCCGAGCGTCGAGGCGCATGCGTCCGCGATGCGCCGCACCGACATGACGTTGGCGGCGCGGTCGCGGATCAGCGAGAGGCTCGGCCGGTGCTTCAGCGCGAAAACGCCCTTCCGCCACAGGTGCGCCTTCGGATCGCGCGAGACGGCGAAGGCGTCGATGTCACGCGCCTCCGCGCCGGCCATCGCCAGGCACGCGCGGACGGCCTCGCGCGGAAAGCCGGCGTAGTGCTTGACGCGGCGGAACCGCTCTTCCTCGACAGCGGCGACGAGCTGCCCGTCGCGCAGGATGGCGGCGGCGACGTCGCCGTGATACGCGTTGATGCCGAGGACCAGCACTACCCTTCCCCGAGCTCGAGGGCGCAGCGGACGCGCGCGTCGAGCGCCGCTTCGCCGAACTCCCCGCTCACCCGCTGCACGGCCGCGGCCGCCATGCGCGCGCGCGCCTGCGGGTCGGAGAACAGCTGCACGAGCGCGGCGACGAGTGCGTCGCGATCTCCGGCGTCCACAATCACGCCGTCGCGGCCGTCGGTGATGATTTCCTCGGCGGCGCCGCGCGCGGCAATGCACGGCGTGGCGGCGCGCATCGCTTCGAGGTAGACCAGGCCGAAGCCCTCATCCGTGCTCGGCATCACGAACAGCGTCGCGTCGCGGTACAACGCAGCGAGCCGCGGCTCGTCCACCCGGCCAGCGAAGTCGATTCCCTCGCCTGCCTTCGCGCGCAGCCGCGGCGCGTCGTCGCCATCACCGGCGACAACCAGGCGCGCGGCCGGAACGGCCTCCCGCACGAGCGGCCAGGCGTCGATGAGCATGTCGTGACCTTTGTACCGCTCGCGCGCGCTCATGCGCCCGACGATGAGCGCGTACGGGCCGGCGAAACGCTCGGCGGCGGGCTCTGTCGCCGGGGGTGTTCCGGGCCGGCAGACGGCAACGGGCATCGCGGCGAACGAAGGGTTCGCGGCGCGAAACCGCACAGCGGTGTGGGTGGATATGGCGACGACCTTCCAGGCACGACCCAGCGCCGCACGCTCGAGCGGACGCAGCGCCGTCCACGCTTCGATCCCCATCAGGATCGGGAGCAGCTGTGCGCCGCGCCAGATCAGCGGAAGCGCCACCGGCAGAAGGTGCAGGTGCATCACGACGACCAGCGTGTCGGTGGCGGGTGCCAGGCCATCCCGCACCGCCAGCGAGGCGAAGCGGATACGCCCGCCGCGGGCGGTGTGAAACACGGTCGCGGCGGCGGTGCCGGCCGGCCGCTCGGTGTCGTCGAGCGACCAGACTTCGAGCGTGCCGACGTCACGCCCCACGCGCGATTCGAGCACGCGCACCCACTGCCGTGTCATCTCGGAGACGCCGTCGGCGCCCCCCATCATCGGCGTCAGGACGATGACCCGCCGCACGGTGCGACCCGGCATGGCGGCAGCGGCGGGCTGCGCGTCAACCAACGTGGACAGCGGTGGGGGCAATCTCTTCGTAGGACCTGATGAGCGCCGAGGCGGCGCCCCGCCAACTGTAGTTCGACGAAATCAGCGATCGGCCACGGCGGCCCATCGCGTCCGCGGCGGCGCGGTTGGAGAGCACGGCGTTGACGCCGTCCGCGATGGCGTCACTCGTCTGCTCGACCCAGAACCCCGCGTCGTGCGATGCCACGTCGGGCCACGGGCATGTGCGCGTGACGACGACGGGTTTGCCGGCCGCCATCGCCTCCGCAACGCTCATGCCGAAGCTTTCGGAGTTCGAGCAGACGACGAGCGTGGATGCGGCGTCGAGCAGCTGCCGCTTCGCGGCGTCGTCCACACGTCCGGTCCACGTGACGGAAGACCCGAACGGGGTGAACAGGGGCGCGACCGTGGCGCGATGCCCCTCCTCGTCGGGACCGGCGATGATCAGGTGCGCGTCGCGATGCTGCGCCCGGACGCGTGCGAACGCGGCCGCCAGGAGGTCGAGCCGTTTGATGGGATGGATGCGGCCGAGGAAGAGGATGAGCGGCGAGGTCGGCGGCAGGCGGAAGCGCTCGCGCGCCGCGTGCGCATCGCTGTCGCTGCCCGGAGGAAGCTCGACGCCGTTGGGCACGTAGACGGCGCGCCCCGCCTCGGGAAGGTGATCGAGCGCCTCGAATTCGCCGCGCGAGGTCGCGTGCAGGCGCGCAGCGTCGCGGATGACGCGGCGATCTGCGAGCGGATACACCAGCTTCTTCCGCCACTTGTCGTGCGCCAGCGCCGCGGGGGCGAGCATGCCGCGCGGCGAGAGCACGTACGGCTTGCGTTCCTGGCGGGCGGCCGCCGCCGCGCTCCAGACCGCCGCGTTCCACAGCCCGTGGATGTGCAGCACGTCGGCGTCGCGCAATGCCGCGGCGACGGCGGCGCCAAGCGACGGCGCGTGGAAGATCGAGCGCGGCCACGCGCGCGCGCAGTAGCGGACGGGAATGCCCTCGTACTCGCCGCGCGCGACGACCGCGTCGCTCAGCTCCGAGTCGCCATTGGCCGTCGTCGTGATCACGCGCACGTCGACGCCCGCGTCACGCTGGGCGCGGCAGAGGCCGAAGATGCTCCGCGGCGGCCCTCCGTAGACGAAGGCCGGCGCGAAGTATGCGCACACGTGAACGACGCGAAGACTCACTCAGCCAGTGGTGTCAAGAAGGTGGTCGACGACGCCCGTGGTCAGCATCTGCGCGCGCCGCATCAGCAGCCACTGGTCGACGAGATAGGTGAGTCCGCCGAGGTACACCATCATCGTGATGGTGCCGCCCAGCGTCTTGGCCCACGACCGCTCGAAGAGGTAGAGCGTGAGCCAGAAGACCACGGTCACGAGCGCGACGGCGAGCTCGCGATGCCGGATGACCGTCAGCCATGCCTGGTAGGCGACGCCGACGAGGAACCCCCAGATCAGCACGGGAAGGAACATCCAGGGGAGCCCGAAATCGACGTACGACTCGGCGGCGTAGCCGAACGCGATGCTCGTGCCCGATTCGGAGCCCGCGACGTTGACGCCGGAGTACTTCCGCACCATCTCGCTGTCCGATGGCAGGTCGGCCTTGTCGGGGTAGAGGAAGCGTGGCGTGACGACGTGGACGAGCGCGTCGTGAATGATCTGGCCTTCCGTATACGGGAGGATGAAGGGGACGCGTTCGACCGCCATCGCGGGATAGTGAATCGCCCACAGACGGTCGATGAGCACCTCGAACGAGTTCAGGTAATCGGTGAAGTCCTGCGTGAGCAGCCCTGACGAGATCGTTCGCGCGCGCTCGAACCGCTCGATGCGCGACGCGGTCACGACTTCCTCGTCCATTTCCTGCCGCAGCTGCCCCCGCACCGACACCCAGACCAGACTCGAGACGGCGAGGACGAGCGCGAGCGCCGCGGCGAAGCCCCAGTGGCGGATGTCGCGCCGGTTGAACACCTCGAACATGGCGATCGCGCCCATGATCAGCGGCTCGCGGAAGCCGGCGAAGTAGCCGGTGAAGCCGAGCGCCACCTCGAGCGCCATCACCGCCACGAGCTTTTCCCACTGCAGCCGCGGCCGCGTGAAGCGGCGTGTCAGGACGAACAGCAGCGCGAGGTGCGAGAAGGTGACCGCGAGAATCGCCTGCGTGAACGCGGGATACTGCCACGCGAGCTCCTGGACGACACCCGTCAGCAGCAGCGACGCGGCGTACGCCGCCCAGACCAGCCCGTTCGAAAACGCGCGCACCGGCGCGTCCTCGGCGGGCACGAACCGCCGGCGCGCCAGCACGATGCCGTAGAAGATGGAGATCGTGAGACAGACGATGCATCCCAGGCCGATCAGCACCATCGTCTGCCAATCGCTCTCGACCATCGCGTCGAGCTCCCGGCCCGTGATGGTCGTGTAGAAGATGCCGATGGTGACCTGCATCCACTGATAGGTCAGCGCCAGCGCGAGGACCGGAGGACCCTCGCCGCTGGCGAGGAGAAACCAGACGAGGAACAGCACCGCGACCGCAGCGCCGGTAATCCAGTACCCGGTCCAGTACGCGGCGAGCACGATGAGGGCGGCGCGGATCAACATGCGTGTTGCGTCACCTGCCGGCGCGCGTCCGCGAGCGACGCGGCCAGCGTCTGATGATAGCGCTCGAAAACGTAGAGGGCGCCAATCACCTGTACCGGCGCGGCGCCCTGGCTGAAGAAGGCGCGGACGGTCTCGTCCACCCGCGAGCGTCCGAACACCTCGCAGCTGATCGAGCCTGGACGCATGATCGTGCGTTCGATCGCGTCACGCTCGGCCGGCTGCGACCAGTAGCGCTCATCGGGATGATATGACCGTTCGGGCACGACGACGGGCAGGCCTGCCGCGCGAGCGCGTTTGAGGACATGCCGCCAGCCGTACCGTGCCACGCGTGTCGTCTGCCAGCGCAGGCGCGACGAACCGGGCGGCACACCCGTGCGCTGGTTGGGAATGCGGAACAGCGCAGGATAGGTCGAGCGAAGCCACTTTTCATGCCACCGGTGCCCGCGGCGCCACGCGTGCGGCACGCGCTGCGCGGTCTCGAAGAAGCGGTAGTCCACGAATGGCCGGCGCACGTGCGTGTACGGACGCGCCGCGGCCGTGATCCGGCCGATAGCCTGCGGCAGCTTGTGCTCGTACGGGGCGAACCGCGCGAGCCCCGGAACCTTCGCGATCAACTCACCTGCACGCGCCTGCGCCTCCCGAAACGGAAGCGCGAGCCGGCCGCCGTAATACGGCATCGCCGCGAGCAGCTCTGCCGGGTTCCGGATGTCGAGATACGTCGCCCCGCTCACCACGTCGCCGATGTAGCCACTCAGGTAGACGTCGAACGCCGATGTCATCGTCTCGAGCGGCTCGGCGTGCATCAGATCGACGAGGTCCATCAGGCCGTCGGTCTCGTGAATGCGCTGCGTCCGTCGCTCGAGCCAGCCCTCGGCGTAGAGCGGATGCAGGCGCCACTCGGCACCCGCGGCGCGTGCCGCGCGTCGCGCGATCTTCACGTCGTCTGACTGAGGAACACCGTAGGTCAGCGCGGTCACGTGCGCCTGCTGAACGGCAGCCTCGGCGAGAATCGCGCGGCTGTCGAGGCCGCCGCTCAGCGTCAGGCCTGGCCGGCGGGCGCCGTCGAGTCTTCGCGCGACCGCGTTCGTCCACGCCGATCGCGTCTCTTCCATCAGCGTGCCCGGGTCGGTCGCGTCGCCGTCGCGAACCTCGGCCCACGTCCAGTAGCGCCTGGTCTGGAGCCCGTCGACCGACATCGTCACGGCGGCCGCCGGCGGCAGCATCGCGACGCCGCGGACGTTGGTGCGTCCACCGAGCCGATGGCCGCCGAAGCTCACCGCCTCCCTGATCGCGTCGGCGTCGGGCTGCGTGTCGACGCCCGGCGCCATCAGCACGCCGCGAACACCGCCTGCGAAGGCGACGCCTCGACGTCCCGTGGCGACATACATCGGGAGCGCGGCAAAGCGATCGTTCAGCAGCAGCAGCGTTCGCTCCCGCGCATTCCAGAACGCAATCTGGTATTCACCGTCGAGATCGCGAATAGCCTCGGCGCCTTCGGCGGCGACCGCGGCAAGCAGGCGCGTGCGAAAGGCGAGACTGCGGCTCTCGCTCGCGCGCCGGATGCCGCCGTGCGAGGGCCAGTCGAACGCCTCGCCGCTCATCCACAACGCCGAACCGTCGGCCGCGCGCGCCGGCTCACACCGGCTCTCGTCGTCCGCGAATGGCCGCTCGAGCAGCCCGATGCCGAGCGCTCCGAGCGTCCAGACGGTTGCGCGCTCCTCCGCGGTGACGCGCAGCGCCGCGGCCATCGACACGAGGACATCCGCCGCGTCGCCGCCATCCGCCGCAAGCCAGCCGAAGAGCATCAGGAGGACCGCACGCGGACCGGGCTCGGCACGGCCTGTTCGCCAGCCGAGAAAATGTCGGCCCATTCGGCCGCGAATCGATCGCGGTTGTAGAGACGCTCCGATGCGCGTGCCTGCTCGCCGGCACTCCGCGCGCGGTCGGGATCGGAGAGGAAGTGTGCCAGCCCTTCGGCAATCGCCTCGGCGGTCACGTCGGGGCACACCCAGCCGTCGACCGTATGACGAACCATTTCCGGCAGCGCGCCGCTGCGGGTCACCACGGAAGGGAGGCCGGCACGCTTGGCCTCCAGCGCGACGACGGCGAAGCCCTCTTTCTGCTCTGGACGTGACGGCATGCAGTGCACCGACGCCTGCGCCATCAGCGCGGGAACGTCCTCGCGCTGTCCGAGGAAGCGTACGCGGCCGGCGAGATCGGTGGCATCCGCGCGCAGCCGGATCCGCTCCCGGTAGCCTTCGTAGCCGGGCGCCTCCCACGCGTCGATCGCGCCCACCACGTCGAGCGTCGCCTCGTATCCCCGTTGTGCGAGCAGCGCGAGCGCATCGAGCAGCACGTCGAGCCCCTTGGGTGGGATGATCTGGCCGACGTAGACGATCCGCCCCGGCACCGGCCGCGACGTGCCCCACTCGGTGCCGCGGTAGGGAACGGTGTTGTAGACCACGCGGACCTTGCCGCGGTCGATCCCGTGCGCGAGCAGCTCCTGCTCGATGAACTTCGAGTTCGGAACGTATCGATCGACGCAGCGGTCGATGACGCGCCGCCAGAGGATGCGATAGAAGCGTCCCGGCTCCGGGGCGTTCCCCAGGCGGAGGACGACGCGGAGGCCGGCGCGGCGCGCGAGCCAGAGCGCGGGCGCCGA
>DATNCQ010000049.1:0-2620 GCA_035571515.1 Vicinamibacterales bacterium | reverse complement strand
ATTCTCTGGCGTCCAGCCTGGCGAGGGCTCACTCGCGAGGCCGTATAACATCGCGCTGGAGCCGTCGCGCCGAATGCCGCGTGCCACCCTGTCGCGCGGCTCAGCGCTGGACGTTAGACGGGCATCACCAGTTGCGCATGCGTATGATTCGTTGTTCGAGATGCGGGGGCACCCTTGAAAGCAGGCTTCGCGGGCATGGTACTGGTGCTCGTCGTCAGGGCGACGCTCGATGGCCAGTCGTCACCAGGCACTGACCATCATCAACATCTTTTCAGCCCAGCCACGGCGGCTTTGGCGCCTGGACTGACACCGGTTCTCGCGGACGACCTTGTGAAGTTGTTGGACCTCGCGGGAATACACCGCGCTGTGGTGTTGTCCGTCGCCTACCAGTTCGGAAATCCCAACAGGCCACCCATCGCAGATGAGTACGCGAAGGTCAGGGCTGAGAACGACTGGACGAGTGAGCAGGTGGCGCGGTTCCCAAGCCGGCTCATTGGATTCTGTGGCATTAACCCGCTCAGGGACTACGCCCTCGACGAGTTGTCCCGCTGCGCGAAAGATCCCCATCTGCACTCTGGCCTCAAGCTTCACTTCGGGAATTCGGATGTCGACCTTGATAACCCCCAACATGTCGCCAGACTGCGCGAAGTGTTCCGAGCCGCGAACGGATACCGGATGGCGGTCGTTATTCACATGCGGCCCTCAGT
Source organism: Vicinamibacterales bacterium (assembly GCA_035571515.1). Lineage (GTDB taxonomy): Bacteria > Acidobacteriota > Vicinamibacteria > Vicinamibacterales > UBA2999 > Gp6-AA40. Next base: position 1,913 of record DATNCQ010000049.1, on the reverse strand, counting down.
GACGATGAAACGCCCGTACGGCGCGAGGCAGGCGCACAGGTTTCTCGACGAAGTTGTTCCTGCCGCGCCAAACGTGACCATCCAGATCGCACATCTCGCGGGCGCTGGGGGATACGACGACCCGGCGATCGATCAAGCGCTTGCAGTCTTCGTCGACGCAATCGCGCGAAACGACGGCCGGATGTCGCGTGTCTACTTCGACGCGTCTGGCGTTACTGGTCTCGGGCACTGGGAGGAAAAGACCGAACTCGTTGCCACGCGCATTCGGCAGCTTGGTGTCTCTCGGGTGCTCTATGGTTCTGATGGTGCGGCTGGCGAGAACCTCAGACCTCGAGAAGCGTGGGCCGCATTTAGACGATTGCCACTCTCGGAGGACGAGTTCCGAATCATTGAGGCGAATGTCGCGCCATACATGCGCTGACGACGTATCAAGTTTCGCGGGATGCCGTCTAACTCCGCCTGGAGCCGACGCGGCTAATCGTAGGAGAATCGGGCGCCTATGCCGCGCGGCTCAGGCGAAGCGTTAGACATCTATGAAATACCGGGACGGGCTGCTCGTGAAGCTCGGCGACATCGTTCGAGTACCCGTGCAAGGGGTACCGCACGCGCACGCATCGTGATGCTCGGTGACACGTATGAGCACCTGAAGCTCGAGGAGAGCTTTCTGCGTTGGGTCAAGGCGGAAAGGATATTGGAGTCGACGTCCGTCGTCGTTGAATGGCTTGGCTCGAATCCTTTCGCTCACGATGATCCAAAGTACGCACCTGTTCGAAATACGCATTTTCGCCTGTCGACGATATGTCGAGCGCGATGCCTAACAGGCCGCTGCACCTCGAGATGAATGAGCGGCGCCGCGGGTGAGGGCCAATGCGTTAGGCCGACAAAGAGCGCGTGGCTTCCCTTGTTTCCCGTCGCTGGAGTTCACTTGAGTGGGCCTTGGCTCTTGATCGCCCTGGTGGCCACACCGGTCCCGGCGCTCGCAATCGGCGTCGTGGTGATGCGTTCGGCAGGGCTTCCAACCATCCTGTGGAGTCAGAACGTGGTCGCCGCGGTCCTGGGCGCGCTGCTGTGTGTTGGAGCCGCGGCTCGCAGGCGCCGGCGACCGGCGAGTACCGCCGCGCCGTGGCTCGTCGTCGTCGGGGCGGCAGCGCTCGCGGCAACGTTCGTGAGCCCCGGTATCGAAGGCGTCCATCGGTGGGTTGGGGTCGGCCCCCTGCGGCTGCACGTCGCCGCCACCCTCCTACCGGCCATGCTCGCCGTACTGTACGACGCTGGGTGCGGTCGGCGGACCGGTGTCTACGGCCCGATCATGGTATCGGTCGCCCTGTTCGCGCAGCCCGATGCCGCCCAGGCTTCGGCGTTTGCCGTCGCGTGGGCGATTATTGCCGGCGCAAGGCGACGCGCCCGTGAGACGTCTGGTGCCCTCGTAGTGTTGGCCCTCGGGGCCGCAACTTTGGTTCGGTCGGATCCCTTGGGGCCGGTTCCGTACGTGGAGGGCATCCTGAACCTGGCACAGACCCAAAGCGCCAGCCGGGCGGTGGTTGGTGGGCTCTCGTTGTTGCTGCTGCCGCTTCCTTTCATGTTGGACCCGAGCCAGCGATGGCTTGGCGCTGCCGTGGCCGCGTATATGCTCTGCATCGTGCTGGCCGCGTCTGTGGGCAACTATCCCGTGCCCGTCATGGGATATGGCGCGGCGCCGATCCTCGGGTACTACTTCGGCGCCACAGAATTCGTGAAAGGATCACGACTTCCCGATGCGGCCTAACAAGCGGTTGCAGCCGACGGCGCGCGGCGCAATCATGAGCGCGCCGCGGCTGAACCGCGGTCGTTAGGCCGACACGAAGACGAGCGTCGCAGTCATGCCGATCATCTCAGCCTTCTTCGGCATCGTCATCCGGATGTACTACAAGGAG
>DATNCQ010000048.1:0-29034 GCA_035571515.1 Vicinamibacterales bacterium | reverse complement strand
GACGTCGGCGAAGAAGTACGACGTGGACGTCGTCCACATTGGCTCGCCGGAAATGGAAGCGCTGGCGCGCGAGCAGGTCCTGCTGCCGATCGACTCGCCGGTCCAGAAGGATCTGCAGCCCGGGTCGGTGCCGGCGCACCGCCAGTGGGCCGCGACGCTGCTGTCCGTCTGGGTGCAGGCGTACAACACGAAGCTGGTGAAGAGGGAGACGCTCCCGAAGACCTACAGGGACCTGCTCGATCCGAGGTGGAAGGGAAAGCTGGGTGTCGAAGGGAAGGACGAGGACTGGTTCGCGTCGGTCGTCGACGTGATGGGCGGCGGCGAGACCGGCCTGAAGTTCTTCCGCGACCTGACGGCGACCAACGGCCTGTCTGTCCGCCAGGGGCACACGCTGCTCAACAACCTGGTGATTTCAGGCGAGGTCCCGATCGCGCTCAACGTCTACAACTACATGCCCGAGCAGGCGAAGAAGAAGGGGGCGCCGATCGACTGGTTCGCGCTCGAGCCGGCGATTGCCCGCTCGAACGGCGTCGGCGTCGCCAGGCACGCGCCGCACCCGAACGCCGCGCGGCTCTTCTACGACTACCTGCTCGGCGAGGGCCAGCAGTACTTCGTCAGCATGGACTACGTGCCGAGCAACACGAAGGTCGCCTCACCGCTCAAGGGCATCAAGATCGTGCAGGCCAATCCCGCGCGGTCGCTCGACGAATCGGACAAGTGGCTCGGCTTGTTCGAATCGACCGTCGTCAGGCGCGCGCGGCGTTAGCGACGCACACGGTCGTCACGACGGTCGTTGTGTCTCGGTGACACCGCTGTCGACCAGGCGAAACTTCACGAGGACCGATCCCAGACGGATCTCGTCGCCGTCGGCCAATGGCGACGGCCTTGCCAGGCGTTCACCGCGCACGTAGGTGCCGTTCTTGCTGGCAAGGTCCTCGATCGTCGCGCCTGCCCCCGAGACACGAATGCGCGCGTGATGCCGCGAGACGCTCGGTGATTCGAGCCACACCGCGACATCCGCGTCGCGTCCCAGCACGTGCTCCCCGTCGATCAAACCGACCTGCCCCCATTGCCAGACGATCCAGCAGCGCGCGCGATGAGGCGGCTGCGGCGCCGGGCCCTCGTGCGCCGTGGCGGTCCCGTTGAAGGCGTAGCCGAACCGGTGCACCGTGCGCACGAAATGGCCGTCGCGGGCGGTCTCCCTGAGGGCGCCCCGGACCTCCGCGACCAGGCTGGTCAGCGTCGCCTCGGAGACGAACGTCGACGGCCACAACCGTTCGTGCAGTTCCGCTTTTGAGAGCGCGCGCGGGCGATGCTCGATCAGCAGGCGCAGGAACTCGAATGCTTTCGGCGACAGGTGACACTCCGCGTCGTTCCGCCGCAGCTGGCGGCTCTCCGTGTCGATCGTGAACTCGCCGAAGCGCACCTGCATGCCGTCACCGTACACCCGGAAGTTTCCAGGGAATTCCCCACGACTTCGGCCGGGCGGTCACTCATAGTAGTGCCCGGGCCTGCATCGCGCTGAAAGCGTCGAGGAGACGAGCCATGACAGCGATACTTGTCGTGCTGACCGCCGTTCTGGCACTGACCGCCTGCAATGGTAGCGAGAACGTCGTCGCGACGGCGCCTGGCGCGGTTCAGACGCCGGGAGCCGCACAGCGTCTCTTGTCAGGCCAGGGCACCCATACCCTCTCCGGCACGGTGACTGCCGGCGGTGTGCCGGTGGCCGGCGCCGGGGTCGCCGAGCTCCAAACCGTGTTCGGCGATGACTGCTTCACCCCTCGCGAGCTGTCGAGCACCACGACTGAGGCCGGAGGGGCCTACGTGCTGCCCGGGGTGCTCGACTCGTCGACTTCTGCGTGGGCGTCGTGGATGCGAGCGTCCAAGCCCGGATACTTCACCGAGTTCCAGCGACCCCGCGTCTCGCAGGACATGCGCCTCGATTTCGTCCTGGATCCCTGGACGTACATCCCGGTCGGAACGCTCGCCCGGGGAGTCGTGGACGCGGGCGACGCGCAGTGCCGGGGAAACTCCTACGGTCTGCCCGGGTTCTGCGATCGCTTTGCGCTGATGGTCCCGGCCTCCGGCACGCTTGCCGTGACGCTGACCTGGGCCGCGAGTCGACCGGACGTCGTGCTCGACGTCGTGCGGCCGGCCGGCAACCCGTGTGCGCTGTTTTCTTGGCCAGGCGCCACTCGCCACCACCTCGACGTAGCCGTCGACGCGGGGTCGACGTACGAGATTCGTGTCGTCGACGACGGCAGGGCGAGCCCGTTCGCGTACGAGTTGAGAACCGAGCTCCGGTGAACGCATGAAGGCGCCGCGAGATTTTCGTCCTGGTGCCGCCGCGGCGTGGGTATATTGCCGCGCGGATTGCCCTCCAGGCGGGAGGAAATGATGACTCTCGAACCAAGGCTGTCATGCTACGCCGCCCTGCTCGCGGTGTCGGTCGCAGCCGCGTCGAGCGCGTTCGCGCAGAGCCAGAACGCCGCGATTGCGGGCATCGTGAGGGACGCCGACGGGCACGCACTCGCGGGCGTCACCGTCCAAGCGTCGAGCCCGGCGTTGATCGAGAAAACGCGCGTGGTCGTGACCGACGGTCAGGGCACGTACAAGATCGTCGAGCTGAGGCCGGGCGTCTACACGGTCGGCTTCGCGCTGACGGGCTTCAACACGGTGGTGCGGGAGGCGGTCGAGCTGTCGAGCTCTTTCGCCGCGACGATCAACGTCCAGTTACCCGCCGGCACAGGCGCCGAAACGATCGTGCTGGCCGAAGACATTCCGAGCCTCGACACGCAGAACGTCGAGACCAAAGCCGTCACGTCACGTGCACTGATGGACGCGCTGCCGACCGACCGCAACTTCACCAGCCTCGCATCGATGACGCCCGGGATGCAGATCGTGGGGACGCTGCAGAACGTCGGCGGCTCGGATCCCGAAACGCGGCTGATGCTGCAGACGCATGGCAGCCGCATCGCCGAGAGCCGGCTTTTCGTCGACGGGATGTCGGTGATGAGCGGCAACGGGACCGGCGGGGTGAATTACGGGAACTACCTGAACAACGCGATGGCGCAGGAGCTGGTGGTGAACACCGATTCGATGTCCGCGGAATTCGAGTTGAGCGGTGTCACGTCGAATTTCATCACGCGAGAGGGCTCCAACACCGTCCACGGCTCCTTCAGCGGCCGTTATGCGAGCAGCGCGCTCCAGGGTGACAACCTGTCGGCCGATCTCACGGCGCGAGGTCTCACCAGCGGCAACCGGATCAGGAAACTGTGGGACGCCAACCCGTCGGTCGGCGGGCCGCTCCTCGCGGATCGCCTCTGGCTGTTCTCGTCGGTTCGCCACTGGGGCACGTACACCTACGTCGCCGGACTCTACGACGATCTCGATCGCGCGGCGCTCTTCTACACGCCCGATCGGAGCCGGCCCGCCGTGCAACCGGTGTGGCATGTCAGCGCCGACACGCGGCTCACCCTGCAGGCAACGCCCGGCAACAAGGTCAACACGTCCTATCACTATCAGTACAGCGATTTCGGCACCTGCCTCGCGCCAACGCTGCTGACAGCGCCCTCGGGCTGCGCGCACAACAAGAACGATCCGCAATGGTTCGCGCAGGCGAGCTGGAACTCGGCTCCGACCAGCAGGGTGCTGATCGAGGCCGGCGGAACGGTCACGGCACAGAACTCGAGCGGCCGGCGCGACCGGGCCGCGCCCGCAACCCTGTCCGCCATCACCGAGTCGTCCACGGGATTCAGTTGGCGGGCGCCGACCGGAGGATTCGGCGGCACGCGGAACAGTCAGTCCAACTATCGCGGCGCGATGTCGTACGTGACCGGCACGCACTCCGTCAAAGTCGGGTTCACGCTGATACGGCAGTGGCGAGTGGTCGGCAACGATCGCAACAACGGCGTGAACTACACGTTCTTCAATGGCGTGCCGAACCGCATCACCCAGTTCGCCGAACCGACGATCTTCCGCGAGCGCGTGAACGACAACCTGGGGCTGTACGCCCAGGATCAATGGGCGCGGGGCCGCTTGACGCTCAATCTCGGCATGCGAGCGGATTTTCTCAACAGCCAGGTCGACGAGCAGAGCCTCCCCGCGGGCCGCCTCATCCCGGCACGATCGTTCGATCCGATCAAGAACGTGCCCGACTGGCGCGACGTCTCGCCGCGCGTGGGGGTCGCCTACGACGTGTTCGGCACCGGCACGACCGCGATCAAGGCCACGCTCGGCCGCTATGTCGGCGGCGAGTCGTATACGATCGCGCGCGCCGTGAACCCGCTGCAGTCGACGGTGAGCAGCGCCTCGCGGAACTGGAACGACTCGTTCTATCCGCCCGGCGACCCGCGGCGCGACAACTTCGTGCCCGACTGCGATCTCGCCAGCGTCACCGCCAACGGCGAGTGCGGGCCGGCCAACCCGAATACCTTCGGGCAGGTTCTCGTGCGGAGCAGATACGACGAGGCGGTGACCAGGGGCTTCGGCGTCCGTCCGTACAACTGGGGCGCGAGTGTCAGCCTGCAGCACGAGCTCCTCCCGGGCGTATCCGTCTCGGGTGGCTACTTCCGGCGGTGGTACGGGAACTTCATCATCATCTCCGGGAACACGCCGGTGACGCAGAACCTCGCGGTGAGCAACGCCGATTTCACTCACTACTGCGTCGCGGCGCCCGCGGATCCACGATTGCCCGGTGCCGGCACGCCGATGTGCGGCTTCTACGACGTGAGCGTCGCGAAGTTCGGCCAGATGGACAACCTGCTCACGGGTGCCAGCAGTTTCGGAAGGCAGGAGGACGTCTTCGACGGGTTCGACGCGACGTTCAACGCCCGTCTGCGGAACCGCGGGTTCCTGGGGGGAGGCATCAGTCTCGGACGCGAGCGAACCAACACCTGCTACGCGACCGAGGATCGAAGCCTCACGTTCTCAGCGACTGCGCCCCGCCGCGACGCGTTCTGCGACATCCACCCGCCGATGAAGCCAAACGTCAAGCTTCAAGCCGTCTACCCGTGGCCGTGGTGGGGCGTCGAAACGGCCGCGACATTTCAAAGCCTGCCGGGCCCGCAGCTCCTCGCGCAGCAGGAGACGACAAACGCGGAGATCCTTCCGTCTCTCGGGCGCAACCTCGCCGCGTGCGGCACGGCCGCCGTGTGCAATGCCACGGTCCTGCTGGATCTGCTTCCGCCGGCGACGCTGTATGGAGACCGTATCCATCAGATCGACATCCGGTTCAGCAAGACGATGCGCGCCGGTCGATTCGTGTTCCGTCCGATGGCGTCGGTGTACAACCTGCTCAACGCGAATCCCGTGCTCTCGTACAACAACCGCTACGGTCCGTCATGGCCGGCTCCCACGGCGATCTTGACAGCGAGGTTCGCCGATGTCGGCGTGCAGCTGGATTTCTGATCCGTCAGCGCGTGTTGAGGGCCGCAGGCCAGTGCAGGAGGAGCGTGACCGATGCGGGAGGGGTTTGCTCGGTGATCGACGTCATCAGGAATCGCTGACCGTTCGCGCTCACCGCGTAATTCGCGCCGATCGGATTCGTGATGAGCGAATCGAGTCCGGCGAGCCGGCTCTTGAAGAGAGCTGACGGCGAACCAGCGTCGAACGTGGGCGCAGTGGCGACCGCTACCGCCATGAGCGTTCCGTCGGGGGCGATGTAGAAGAGCTCCTTTCCGTCGTGGCGCCATCTCGGCTGAACGCCGCCGCTGCTGGAAATCCGTTTTCGCCACCGGTCGCCCGTTGCGGGAAACGGCGCGACGTACACCTCCAGCGTGCCGGACTCGTCCGAGACGTACGCGAGCAGACGGCCATCGGGCGAGAACTGCCCGGTATGTTCGTTGAACTCCGTCTGCAGAAACGGCACGCTCGTCCGGCTCGTGCCAGTGGCCGCGGGCGCCATCGAAAGAATCAACAGGTCCCATTGCGTCTTCGGATCGAGGGCGTCGTAGACGAGGAACCGCCCGTCGCTCGACCAGTCCCTGGGATGGACGACGCGATGACCGCTGAGCAGAAACTCACCGGGGCCGGCCGCTCGCGCGTCTTGCTGATAGAGATTCGGAGGAAGCGCATCCCGGGGTGACGTGAACACGACGCGGCGGCCATCCGGTGACCAGACGGGGCTCCAATCCGGTGCCGGGTGCACGGTCAACCTGGACGCGACGCCTCGTGTGGTGTCGAGCAGCCAGATATCCGTCCCTTCGGTCGTCGGGTCCAGCCGCTCGACGGCGACTGTCTTTTCGTCTGGTGAAAGCGAAGGCTTGCGATAGCCGTTGGAGCCGCCGAGGCCGCCGAGTTGTCGTCCCTCGCGGTCGAACCAGAGGAGCTGCGTGGGCGGGACGTATTCGGTCTGGTAGGCGATCCTGCCGTTCTGGGAACTCGCAAACGCGCCCCTCGCAAACAGCGTCTCGTACGCCACGTGTTCGGCAACGATCGATTCCGGTCCCGTAATGCGCAGGTGATCCGCGTCGAACGGCAGGGCGACGAGCGTCCGGTCCTCTGAATTCCTGGCCAGCCCGGCGAGCGTCAGCAGGTACCCAGGCTGCGCGTACGCCACGCCGACGTGCTCGGCGAGCACGAGCGTCGAAGCCGTCGAGTCGAGCGACGCGACGTAGATGCCAGGCTTCTCCGGCCGCCCGAAAAAGAGGAAGTGGCGGCCGTCCGGCAGGAAGAACGGCCAGTAGCTTTCGGTGTTCGGCGCCTCGATCGTCATCGGTGCCGCCGCGCCGCCCGAGGCGGCGACCCGATACCAACGCTCGCCCGCGTTGGCGGAAAACACGATGACGTCATCCTTGCCCCAGCTGCCCCCGCGCGGTTGAAGAGCGTCGGCAATCGTTTGAGACGGGCTGCCGGCGGCCGCAACGGTCTTCAGCTTCCCTTCGGCGAAGAAGCCGATGGATTGGCTGTCCGGCGACCAGAACGGGTACGCGGCGCCTTCCGTCGTCGACAGCGGCTCGGCGCCGAGGCGGTCGAGCGCGCGTACCCACAGCACTCGCTTGCCGTCTGCCGCGGCCGCGACAAACGCCAGCCGCCGGCCATCGGGGGAGATGGCCGGGCCTCCGCCCGATGAGAGCCCCGCGGGCTTCACGTTCAGCGGGGGCAGCAACGACAGCCGCTCGACCGGTTCTTGCGATGGCAGACGCCACCGATACGAAAGACCGGCAGCAGCCCCGACGATCAGCAACGCGAACGTCAGGCTCGCCGCGACCCAGGCCAGCCGATGCATGTGGAACGAACCGGATGCGTCCGAGTCGCTCGCCTTCCCGGCCGCGATCCATTTCAGCTCCAGCATCAGGTCGCGCGCCGTCTGCCAGCGGTCGTCAGGATCTTTCGCAAGACACCGCAGGACGATGCGGTCGAGCGCGGGCGGCGCCAGCGGCTGAATCGACGAGACGGGTGGAGGATCGAGGTGGAGCACCGCGCCCACCACGGTCGCGGCCGTCGATCCTTCGAATGCGCGGCGGCCGGTCGCCATTTCGTGCACGATGGCGCCCAGGGCAAACAGGTCGCTGCGCGCGTCCGCCTCCCGCCCCATGAGTTGCTCGGGAGCGATATACGGATAGGTGCCGAGCACCTCGCCCACCGCGGTCAGCGGTGCGTCGCCAGGCGACATCGTCGACAGCGCGATCAGGTTCGCTTCCGGCTGCAGCTTCGACAGGCCGAAATCCAGCAGCTTCGCGCCGGCTCTGGTGATCATGATGTTGCCGGGCTTGAGGTCCCGGTGGACGAGTCCGCGCCGATGCGCGTGGTCCAGGGCATCGGCGAGATCGACCGCATAGCGCAGCATCTCTGCCGCCGGCAGCGGCCCTCGTACCAGACGGTCCGCGAGCGTCTGCCCCTCGAGATGCTCCATGACGAGAAAGCGGACCACCGTCGCGCTCGTCGTGGAGGGCCCGGCCTCGCCGACGTCGTACAAGTCGCAGATGTGGGGATGATTGAGCGCGGCGACCGCGCGGCATTCGCGCTCGAAGCGCTCGCACCGCTCAGGGTCGGCGGCAAACTGCGCGGGGAGGATCTTGATCGCCACCGTGCGGTCGAGACGAGTGTCCCGCGCGCGGTACACTTCGCCCATGCCGCCTGCGCCGATCAGGTTCAGGATTTCGTAGGCGCCGAGGCGAACGCCGCTTGCAAGAGCCATTCGCGGTCGCGCCGCGTCATTCCCACGCCCGGTTGTCGACGGTGTTCTCGTACGTCGCGCCCGGCACGGTCATGTTCCACTTCACCGTCCAGTTGTACTCGTCGTCGAAGCGCTCGCGCGTGTAGGGCTGCGGCGGCGCGTGCAGCAGCCGCCACGCCTGGAAGTCCTTCGCGTCGAGCAGCCCGCCGGTCTCGGCGACGAAGTAGTGGACGAACGGCGTCGGGTCCTTCTCCAGCAGCTCCACGGCTCTCGCCTGCGCGCGGAACATCGCCGCGAGCGTCGGGCCGTCGAGCTCGTCGCTCGCCGCCTCGCTGCGCGTCGAGTGCGATTCGATGAGGATGCGCATGCCCTGCTGCTGCGCGACGCTGATCCACGGCTCCATCAGGCTGACCGCCGCCACCTTGCCCTGCTTCAGCGCGTCGAGCCGCTTCACCATGCTGCCGGCGCTCGTCGTCTTGACGTGCTCCGGCGCGAGGAACCCTTCCATCATCTTGAGCGTCGTGAAGTGCGAGCCGTTGTTCGGCGTCACGGCGATCTCTTTGTCCTTGAGCATCTCGGGCGCGTAGATGTTCGAGTCGCGGCTGGTGACGATGGCGAACTTCGACATCGAGGCGCCGAGCGCGACGATTTTCCGTCCGCGCCGCCCTTCGCAGTTCGCCTCGACCGCGCGCTTCATGATGCCCCACTCGCACATCCGGTACTGGTCGATGCCCCCGTCGTTGTAGGCCGCGTCGAGCGGCCGGTCGAAGACGGAGTCGAACTTCACCGTGTGCGACGTCGTCACCTGGGCCATGCCGGGCGTCGTGACGAACTCGATGTCGAGCCCTTCGTCCCTGAAAAACCCCCTGTCGCGCGCGACCAGCACCGGCAGGTCGTGCACGGCGTTCATGATGGCAACCTTGTGTTTCCGCTTCACGGGTTCCTGGACTGTGGTCATGGGGGTAGATTAAATCCCAAGACCCAAATCCCAAAACCCAAAGCCCACGCCCACAATCTTGGGACTCTCGCACCTGGGACCTGGGATTTGGGGCTTGGGATTTGGGATTTACCTCATTTACACTCACCCGCATGAAGAAACTGCTGTCATCGGCGGCGCTGGCCATCCTCGTCTGCGGCCCGCAAGCTGCCCGCGCGGAAGACGTGACGCTCGTGGCGCCCGGCGGCATGCGCTGCGCGATCGACCTGATCAAGCCCGCCTTCGAGAAGAAGACGGGGCACGTGCTCAAGGCGACCATCGGTTCGGGAGGCGCGACGCACCGGCAGGTGGTGCAGGGCGCGCCCTTCGACGTGCCGATCGTGCAGCCGCCGCTCGACGACGTGATCGCGTCGGGCAACGTGATCGAGAGCACCGAGATGCCGCTGGCGGCCGTTCCGATCGTCGTCGTGATCAGGAAAGGACAGGCGAGGCCGGACATCTCCACCGCCGACGCGGTCAGGAAGATGCTCCTCGCGGCGAAGGCGATCTCCTATCCCGACGGCAACAACGGACTCGGCGGCGCGGCGGGCGTCAGTTTCGACGCGACGCAGCGCAAGCTCGGCATCTACGACCAGATGAAGCCGAAGGTGAAGCGCGTACAGGGCGTCAGCCTGATGAAGCTGCTCACGAAGGGCGACATCGACTACGCCATCACGTTCTCGAGCGAAGTGGACGACCCGGGGGTCGAAATCGTCGGCATGCTGCCGAAGGACATCTCCACGCCGACCTTGCTCGTCGCCTTCATCTCGTCGCACACGACGGCTCCGGTCGCCGCGAAAGCGCTTCTCGGCTACCTCGCGTCACCCGACGGCGCGGCGGCCTATAGCAAGTGCTCGATGACGCCGGGCCTCCGGCCCCGATAACAGTTCTGCAAAGCGGCGATCGGAGTTGTAACGACCCCCTGCGATCGCCGCCCCGGCTGTTCCGTCCTGGATCACCGCAACGACTTGTTTTGTCAGTACTTCGACTCGACCATGCGCGGCTGGTCCCGCTGTTGCCTGTCGGCTCCGCATGGAGCCGCAGCGCATCCTGGCGACGGAGGACATGGCGGTCCGTCGCACGGTGCTCGTGGTCGACGACGACGAGGCGACGTGCCGCCTGCTCGCCGAATGGATCGGGCACCTCGGTTTTGACGTAGCGACCGCCCAGAGCGCCCACGCGGCGCTCACGCTGATGCGGACGCAGCCGGCCGACGTGGCCTTCTGCGACATTGTCATGCCGGGCAAGGACGGCATCTGGTTGATCGACCAGCTGCGCCATCACTTTCCGGAGACCGCCGTCGTCATCGCAACGGGGCTGACGAGAATGGACCCGTCCGTCACGCTCTCGCCGCGCGTCGCCGCCTACCTGGTGAAACCGTTCGATTTCGAGGACGTCGCCAGCGCGCTCGGCAGCGCCTTCGACGCGCTCGCCGTCCGCTACCGGCACTGAGCCAAATCTACGAATTGACGAATTGAAGAATTAACGAATTGCTTTGCGATCTTCGTCAATTCGTAAATTCGTCAATCGCGACTCAGTGGTGAGACGCTGCGGCCGCCGCCGGAGCGGTGGACACCTGCGCGCTCTGCAGAATGCGCAGCATGCGGCGCAGCGGTTCGGCCGCGCCCCACAGCAGCTGATCGCCGACGGTGAACGCGCCGAGATATTCCCCGCCCATCGCCAGCTTCCGCAGCCGGCCGACCGGCACCCGCAGCGTGCCGGTGACGGCCGCCGGGGTCAGCTCGCGCAGCGACGCGTCCTTGTCGTTCGGGACGACGTGCACCCATTCGTGCGCGGCGCCGAGCATCGCCTCGATCTCGGCCAGCGGCACGTCGCGCCGCAGCTTGATGGTCAGCCCCTGGCTGTGACAGCGCATCGCGCCGACCCGCACGCAGATGCCGTCGACGGGAATCGGCTCCTTGCTGCGCCCGAGGATCTTGTTCGTCTCGGCGAACCCCTTCCACTCTTCGCGGCTCTGGCCGTTGCCGAGGTCCTTGTCGATCCAGGGCAGGAGGCTGCCGGCGAGCGGATGCCCGTAGGTGTTCGCCACGGGAAAATCGCCCGCGCGCAGCGTGTCGGTGACCGTGCGATCGATGTCGAGAATGGCGGACGCGGGATCGTCGAGCAGGCTGCGCACCGACGCATGCGCGCGCCCCATCTGCACGATCAGCTCACGCATCTGCTGCGCGCCGGCGCCCGACGCCGCCTGGTAGGTCATCGCTGTCATCCACTCGACGAGTCCCGCGCGGAACAGGCCGGTCATCGCCATCAGCATCAGGCTGACCGTGCAGTTGCCGCCGATGTAGTTCTTGACGCCGCGCTCGAGCGCGCGATCGATGACGTCGCGGTTCACCGGGTCGAGGACGATGATCGCGTCGTCTTTCATGCGCAGCGTCGACGCGGCGTCGATCCAGTAGCCCTGCCAGCCGGCCGCGCGCAGCTGCGGGTAGATCTCGGTCGTGTAGTCGCCGCCCTGGCAGGAGATCAGGACGTCCATGGCCGTGAGCTCGGACAGGTCTTTCGCCTGCTTGACGGGGGGGACGCGCTTGCCAATCGCGGGCGCGGCGGCTCCGGCCTGCGAGGTCGAGAAGAACACCGGTTCGATCGCATCGAAGTCGTGCTCCTCGCGCATCCGCTGCACGAGGACCGACCCCACCATCCCGCGCCACCCAATGATTCCCACGTTCATGATGCGGATCAGTCTATCAGGGGGCAGGTGGCGGGGGCACGTGGGGCGCGGGCGTAGCCGCAGGTGGCAGAGCTTTACGCTTCGGCATTCCCACCGGTAATCTGTCAAAACGATGGCTGATAACGGCCCAATCAGCTCCGAGCAGCTGAAACAGGTGCTCGATCGGTTGAACGACGTGCTCGCCGAAGCCGCGCGCCTCCGGAAAGAGGTGATGCGGCAACTCGGCGGGCAGCGTGCGGGCCAGCGGCAGCACCTCTCCGGTGCGCGCAAGCGCCGCGGCAGAGCGGCGCCCGCGCGCAAGCGTTAGGTTCCCACCAGCTTCGTCAGCGTTTCACGGAGGCGTGTGATGTCGTGCGGGGCGTGCAGCACGACCTCGCATTTCAGGCGGCGCGCTTCGGCCAGCTCGTTCTCCTCCCACGCGATCGCGACGACCGGCGGGTGGTTCCGCGGCAGCTTTTCCACGGCCGCGTGTGCGGGTTCGCCCACGCCTTCGAACGCGATGCGCACGACGATCGCCGCAATCGGGTGCGGGATGTCGGCCAGGCGTTCGAGGTGCGGCACCGTGATCGGTGTGAAGTTCGATGCTTCGATCGCGGCCTCGAGCGCCGCGGCGACTTCCTTTCTCGACTCGATGATCAACACAACTGGCGGCATCATCACCTCAGCTCTGCATGGTGTCAGTCCAAGTGAAGTGCCGCGGCTGTTGCCTTCACAGGTCATCCGCGCGGGCGCCCGCCAATCAGAGCCTTTCGCGCGAACGTGCGAAGGCGAGCTCGAGCGTAGCGGGAAGTAGAAATTACGCAGGCTGGCGTATCACTTGCACAGGTAGGTCTCCAGGAGGCATGTCGAGGTCGAGACAGCGCTGACGATGTCTGAAAGAAAGAAGCCGCTTTCGTACGAACACGAGAAAACCATCGCGGCATTCGACCGCGAACGTGAGGAAGCGCACGAGCTCGGCCGGCGCTACCACGAGATCATCAGTAACGCGCGCCGCAACGACCGGATCGTCGGACACGATCGTCATCCTCAGGATCGGTAAGTCACCGCCGCGGCGTGGGGCCAACCCCAGCCTTTCCGTATAGAATCTGCTGTTTGTGGTTGTGCAGAAATTCGGCGGCACCTCTGTCGCCGACCCTGACGCGATTCAACGGCTGATCAATATCGTTCGCCAGGCGCGGTCGCGCGACGGCCGGGGCCCTGCCGTCGTGGTGTCGGCGATGAGCGGCGTCACCGATTCGCTGCTCGGCATCGCCGCCGCGGCCGGAGGCGGTCGCGTCGACGATGCGATCGCCCGCCTCGAGCAGCTGCGCGAACGCCACGTGAAGGCGGCGGCGGCTCTGGCGCCGACCGAGGCAAAGGGCGCGCTCGGCACGCAGATCACCGCCCAGTTCGACGACCTCGCCTCGCTCGCCCGCGCGCTCGGCGTGATCCGCGAAGTGTCGGCGCGCAGCCTCGACGTCGTCGCCGCCGCCGGCGAGCTTCTCAGCTCGCGCATCGTCACCGCCGCCCTGCACGAGGCGGACATTCCCGCCGAGTGGGTCGACGCCCGGCGCGCCGTCATCACCAACGGCGATCACACGCGCGCCGTGCCGCTGGCCGCTGAAACCGGGGCAGCGCTGAAGTCCTCGGTGCTGGCGGCCATCGACGCCGGGCGCGTACCGGTGCTCGGCGGCTTCGTCGGCTCGACCGTCGACGGGCACACCACCACGCTCGGGCGCGGCGGGTCCGACTACTCGGGGGCGATCGTCGGCGCCGGCATCGGCGCCAGCGAAATCCAGATCTGGACCGACGTGGACGGGATGCTCACCGCCGACCCGCGCGTGATCGCCACGCCGCGCCTCGTGCCGCAGCTGTCCTTTGCCGAGGCGGCCGAGCTCGCGTACTTCGGCGCCAAGGTGCTGCACCCGAGCACGATCCTGCCGGCGGTGGAGCGGAACATCCCGGTCCGCATCCTCAACTCGCGCAAGGCGGATGGCGCCGGGACGATGATCACCGCGGAACCGCCGCCGGGCTCGACCCCGTTGACCGCGCTCGCATGCAAGCGCGACGTGACGGTGGTGGACATCACGTCGAGCCGCATGCTGATGGCGTATGGCTTCCTCCGCCGGGTGTTCGAGGTCTTCGAGCGCTACACGACCGCCGTCGACGTGGTCACGACGTCCGAGGTGACCGTGTCGGTGACGGTGGACGACCGGCGGCACCTCGAGGCGATCGTCGAGGCGTTGTCGGAGTTCTCGCAGGTGTCGGTCGAGCACGAGATGGCGCTGCTCTGCGCGGTGGGCGATCGGCTGCGGAACGAGCCGGCGATCGCGGCGCGGGCGGTGGGCGTCCTGGAGGAGGTGCCGCTGCGGATGATTTCGCAGGCCGCCTCGCGGCGGAACATCACCGTCATCCTGCGCCAGGCCGACCTGCCGCACGCGATGAACCGGCTGCACGAGGAGTTCTTCGGGTGATCCGCGGGTCAAGGACACAAAGAGTGGCAGCCACGAAGGCCGACCCGGCGACCGCGCTTTGTGCCCGTAACTTTGTGTCCTTTGTGCCCTTTGTGGCTCCCAATCTTCGTGCTCTTGGCCAGGAGCCGTATCGCGCATGAAGGTCCTGCTGGTCGGCTACGGCAAGATGGGACAGCTGGTCGAGCAGCTGGCGGTGGCGCAGGGGATGGAGATTGCCTCGCGCATCGACGTCGGCAGCGGCGACTGGTCGTCCGCCGCGGATGTGGCGATCGACTTCTCGACCGCGGCCGCGCTGAAGGACAACTTCGCGCGCTACGTCGAGCGGCAGCTCCCCGCCGTGATCGGGACGACCGGCTGGGCCGACCTCGCCCCCGGCTTCCGGCAGCAGGCCGAGCGGGCCGGTCTCGGCGTCGTCGCGTCGGCGAATTTCTCGATCGGCGTCAATCTCTTCGAAATGATGGTCGCCGACGCTGCGCAGCGGATGCGGCAGCACCCGCAGTACGGCGCGTGGATTCACGAGGCGCATCACGCCGCCAAGCGTGACGCGCCGTCGGGCACCGCGCTGCTTCTGCGTGACGTGATGACGGCGGCCGGTTACGATCGGCCCATCGACGTCTCGTCGACGCGCGCCGGCGCCATTCCGGGGACCCATACCATTGGATTCGACGCGCCGTCGGATACGATCGAGCTGACGCACACGGCCCGCGACCGCCGCGGCTTCGCCTCCGGCGCGCTGCTGGCGGCGCAGTGGATCCAGGGCAGGCGCGGGTGGTTTTCCATGATGGACGTATTGCGATGAGAACTCCTTTCACCGGCGTGGGAACGGCGCTGGTCACGCCGTTCAGGAAAGACGGCTCCATCGACGAGCCGGCGGTGCGCCGCCTGGCGCGGCGGCAGATCGACGGCGGCGTGCACTTCCTGTCGCCGGTGGGGACCACCGGCGAGGCGCCGACGCTGTCGCACGGCGAGAAGCTGCGCGTGATCGAGCTCGTCGTCGAGGAGGCGGGCGGACGCGTGCCGGTCCTCGCCGGCGCCGGCGGCTACGACACGCGCGAGACCGTCGCGCTCGTGCGCGACATCGAGAAGATCGGCGCCGACGGCATCCTCTCGGTCGCGCCGTACTACAACAAGCCGACGCCGGAAGGCCTCTACCAGCATTACAAGGCGATTGCCGACTCGACCCGGCTGCCGATCGTCGTCTACAACGTCCCGGGGCGCACGGGCGTCAACATCGACGTGCCGACGATCGTCCGGCTGTCGGCGATCCCCACCATCGTCGGCGTGAAGGAAGCCTCCGGCAACGTCGTCCAGATGTGCGAGATCTTCGCGGCGGCCCCAGGCGAATTCATCCTGCTCAGCGGCGACGACCCGCTGACGGTGGCCGCGATGGCGGTGGGGGGCCGCGGCGTCATCTCGGTGGCGTCCAACGTGGCGCCGTCGGAGATGGCGCACATCGTGGAGCTGGCCGAGAACGACGACTACGCGGCGGCGCGCCGCCTGCACACGTGGCTGCTGCCGCTCTGCCAGGTGAACTTCGTCGAGTCCAACCCGATCCCGGTGAAGGCGGCGATGGCGGCGATGGGGCTGCTCGAGGAGCACTACCGGCTGCCAATGGTCCCGCCGAGCGCCGCCGCGCGCGAGAAGGTGATGCGCGTGCTGCAGAACCTGAAGATGCTGGGAGCGGCGGCGCGTGTATGAGGGGAGCGTTCCCCCTGGAATGATCCTCGCCGAGCGCATTACCCGCCTGTTCGAACAAGGCTCCAGCGCCCCGCGCGACGAAGCGCGCGACGCCTTCCTGCGCCTGCGCGGCGAGCTGTCGGCCGGTCAGGTGCGTTCGGCGGAGCCGGACGCGTCGTCTCCGACCGGCTGGCGCGTCAACGTCTGGGTGAAGCAGGGCATCCTGCTCGGGTTCCGCTTCGGCGACATCGTCGACATGGGCGTCGCGAAGGGGCGCTGGTCCTTCCTCGACAAGGACACGCTGCCGATGAAGCGGATCGAGCCGGCGAGCGGCGTCCGCATCGTGCCCGGCGGATCCTCCGTGCGTGAAGGCGCGTACCTGGCGCCCGGCGTCATCTGCATGCCGCCGATGTACATCAACGTCGGCGCCTACGTCGGCGAGGGGACGCTCGTCGACTCGCACGCGCTCGTCGGCTCGTGCGCGCAGATCGGCAGGAAGGTCCACCTCAGCGCCGCCGCGCAGATCGGCGGCGTGCTGGAGCCGGTGGGTGCGGTCCCCGTGATCGTCGAAGACGAGGTGATGGTCGGCGGCAACTGCGGCATCTACGAAGGCGCGATCATCCGCCGGCGGGCGGTCCTCGCATCGGGCACGATCATCACGGCCTCGACGCCCATTTACGACCTGCCGAACGGCCGCATCATCAAGCCGGAACCGGGGCAGCCGCTCATCGTGCCCGAGGGCGCCGTCGTCGTGCCGGGCTCGCGGGCGGTCACCGTTGGCGCGGGGAAGGAGTGGGGCCTCTCGCTCGCGACCCCGGTCATCGTCAAATATCGCGACGAGCGGACCGACGCCCGCACCGAGCTGGAACGATGGCTGCGGTAGCCACGAGCGCCCGCGACACCACCCCGCACGACCTCGCAGGCCTCACACGCGCGCTCGTCGACATCGACTCCACCACCGGGCGCGAACAGGAAGTGGGGGCGTGGCTCTCGGCGTTCCTGCGCGACCGCGGCTACCGCGTGAGCGAGCAGCCGGTCTCAGAGGGTCGCTTCAACGTCTTCGCGCGGCTCGACGCGCCGCCGCGCGTGGTCTTTTCGACGCACTTCGACTGCGTTCCGCCCTTCGTGCCGTTCCGGCAGGAGCGCGGGATGCTGTTCGGCCGCGGCGCGTGCGACGCGAAGGGCATCCTCGCCGCGCAGGTGATGGCCGTCGAGCGCCTGCGCGAGCAGGGCGAATCGCGCGTGGCGATGCTCTTTGTCGCCGGGGAGGAACGCGGCAGCGACGGCGCGCGCGTCGCGAACGAGCAGGCGCCGGAGGGTGTCCGGTTCCTCGTCAACGGGGAGCCAACGGAGAACCGCCTCGGGCAGGCGACGCGCGGCGTCCTGCGCGTGAAGGTTCACGCCCGTGGCCGCGCCGCGCATTCGTCGTTCCCCGAGCTCGGCGAGTCGGCCATCGACAAGCTGCTCGACGCGCTGATGGTGCTGCGCGGCGTGACGCTGCCCGACGACGCCCTGCTCGGGCGCACGCATTACACCGTCGGTCTCATCGAAGGCGGCGTGGCGCCGAACGTCGTGTCGCCGCACGCGTCCGCGGAGCTGCTGTTCCGCATCGTCGGCGAGGGCGCGCCGGTCCGCGCGGCGCTGAGCGTCATCGAGCAGCTGGTCACGATCGAGCCGGTACTCGACATACCCGCCGTG
Organism: Vicinamibacterales bacterium; assembly: GCA_035571515.1. GTDB lineage: Bacteria > Acidobacteriota > Vicinamibacteria > Vicinamibacterales > UBA2999 > Gp6-AA40. The sequence continues at coordinate 11,422 of DATNCQ010000048.1, read as the reverse complement.
CGCATGCACACGCTGGACGGGTTCGAGACCGCCGTCTTCCCGTACACGACCGACGTGCCGCTGCTGACGCGATGGGGAACGCCGCTGCTGCTCGGTCCCGGGTCGATTCACGCCGCGCACACCGACGACGAACACGTGTCGATCGACGAGTTGACACAGGCGGTCGAGCTGTACGAACGCGTCGCGCGGCAGCTCCTCGCCGGATGATAAACTGGAGTTTTGGCGGGTCGCGCCGCGGCCCGGACCCTGTGCAACTTCAGCCTGCGAACCGCGTCAGGGCCGGAAGGCAGCAGCGCTAAACAGACCCTGAGGTGTGCCGCAGGTGCACCGGGTCGCGGTGGGACCCGCCAGACTTATGGCTTACCAGGTTCTCGCGCGGAAATGGAGACCTCAGCGCTTCGATGACGTCATCGGGCAGCCGGCGGTCACGCGTACGCTGCGCAACGCGCTGACGAGCGGCCGCATCGGCCAGGCGTTCGTCTTCGCGGGACAGCGCGGGTCGGGCAAGACGACGACCGCGCGCATCCTGGCGCGCGCGCTCAACTGCGTGAAGGGGCCTACCGCCGATCCGTGCGGCACGTGCGACGCGTGCGTGGAGATTGCCCAGGGACGCGACATCGACGTCCTCGAGATCGACGCGGCGAGCCACACGGGCATCGACAACATCCGCGAGGTGATCATCTCGGGCCTCGCGATTACACCCGTACGCAATCGCTACAAGATCTTCATCATCGACGAGGTGCACCAGCTCTCGACCCCGTCGTTCAACGCGCTGCTCAAGTCGATCGAGGAGCCACCGCCGCACGTCGTCTTCATGATGGCGACGACCGAGCTGCACAAGATTCCGGACACGATCCTCTCGCGCTCGCAGGTCTACGAGTTCCGCACGATTCCGACACCGCTCATCGTCGCGCAGCTGCGGAAGATCGTGGACGTCGAAGGGATCCAGGCGGACGAGGCGTCGCTGTCGCTGATCGCGCGCGCGGCCGAGGGGAGCATGCGCGATGCGCAGAGCGCGCTCGACCAGGTCATCGCGTTCGCGGGCAACGCCGTGACCGGCGAGGACGTCTCGACCGTGCTCGGGCTGGTCGGCCGCGACCTGCTGTTCGACCTGATCGATGCGGTCGTCGCCGAGGACGGCCCCGCCGCGTTCTCCCTGGCGGACCGTGCCGTCGAGGCCGGTCACGACCTGCGACTCGTGCTGCGCGAGCTGTCGCGCGTCGTGCGCGACCTGATGATCGTGTCGGTGGACCCGTCTCGCGCCGGCGACGGCGAGCTCGCGGAAGGGGAGCGCGAGCGGCTGACGCAGCTGGCGTCGCGGTTCTCGCGCGAGGACCTGATGCGCGCGTTCGACCTGCTGTCGAACGCGGAACAGGAGATTCGCACTTCGTCGCATCCGCGTTATCAGTTCGAGATGGTGCTGCTGAAGTGGATGCACACGCGGAAGCTGACGCCGCTGGTTGATCTGCTGGCTTCGGGTGGAGGGTCGGCTCCGAAGATCCAACTCCCAACGTCCGACTCCCAATCTCCAAGGAGATCTTCGTCGAACGCCGCGGTGCCGCCTGCAAAACCAGCGGCGCCACCGTCGCCTGCGAAGGCCGCGGCCGCACCGGATCCCGCATCCCCCTCGACTTCGCTCGGGGCAAGCCCCTCGACTTCGCTCGGGACAGGCCGGATCCCGGATCCCGGCGCCGGCCCGGACGCCCGTCTCAAGGACAAGCTGCTCGCCGAGATCCGTTCGGGAAAGGCGACGTTTTACAACACGGTCGTCGCCCAAGCGCAGCGTATCGAGGCGACGACCGACCGGATTACGTTCGTCTTCGGGCCGGCGCAGTCCACGCTCCGCGGCTGGTTCGATCAGCAGAAAGCGTGGCTCGACGCGGCCGCCGAACGCATTGCCGGCAGGAAAGTTGCCGTCACCTCGGAAATCGGTGCCGGGGCGGCGCATCCCGCGGCAGCGGATCCCGGACCCCGCATCCCGGATCCCGGACCCCGGATCCCGGATCCCGGATCCCGGATCCCGGATCCCGCCCTGGATCCGCCCGAGAAGAAGCGCGACCTCAAGGCCGAAGCGATGTCCTCGTCCACCGTGCAGGCGATGCTCGAGGTGTTCCCCGCGGAAATCCGTGACGTCGAAGAGATGTAGGACTGCGAAGATACCCGCCGGGTTGACTATGAACATTCAAGCGATGATGAAGCAGGCGCAGCAGATGCAGGAGCGCCTGAAGAAGCAGATGGCCGACCTCCGCGTCGAGGCGACCGCCGGCGGCGGCATGGTCACCGTCGTCGTCAGCGGCGACAAGCAGCTGCAGTCGATCAAGATCGATCCCGAGGTCGTCTCCAAGGACGACGTGGAGATGCTGCAGGACCTGATCCTGGCGGCGATCAACGACGCGCACCGCAAGGTGGACCAGCACCTCGGCGACCAGATGTCCGGGCTCATGGGCGGGCTCAAGGGATTCGGCTTCTGATTGCTGCCCGATCCTCTTGCCAGGCTCGTTGAGCAGCTGCAGAAGCTGCCCGGCATCGGCGCGAAAGGCGCGCAGCGCCTCGCGTTCCACATCCTCAAGAATCCCCGCGACGAGGCCGACCGGCTGTGCGAGGCCATCCGCGACGTCAAGGAGCGGGTGACCTACTGCTCGACGTGCAACAACATCACCGAGCACGACCCGTGCGGCTTCTGCACCAGCGCCACGCGCGACCAGCGCGTCATCTGCGTCGTCGAGGAGCCGCAGAACGTCTCCGTCGTCGAGAAGACGCGCGAGTTCCGCGGCGTCTATCACGTGCTGATGGGCGCCCTCTCGCCGCTGCACGGCGTCGGGCCGGACGACCTGAAGATCAAGGGGCTGCTGTCGCGCGTGGGCGGCGGCGGGGTCGAGGAGATCATTCTCGCCACCAACCCGACGGTCGAGGGCGAAGCCACCGCGCTCTACCTCGCGCGGCTGCTGAAGCCCCTCGGCGTCCGCGTCACGCGCATCGCGATGGGCATCCCGGTCGGCTCCGATCTCGAGTACGCCGACGAAGTGACGATGACGCGCGCGATGGAGGGAAGGCGCGAAGTGTAAGATCGCAGGTCACTCATGCTCCCCGCGTCGTACCAGTTGCCTGCCGCGGCACTCCTGCTGGCCGGCGGCGTCGTCTCCTGCTTCTTCGGCTACCGTCTCTTCCGCACCGTCCTCGCGATCTTCGGGTTCATCTTCGGCGGCATGCTCGCCAGCTCCGTCTTCGGCGTCAGCAACACGTCGATGATGGTGGTCGCCTGGCTGATCGGCGGCCTCGCGGGCGCGTTCATCCTGATGGTCGCGTATTTCGTCGGCGTCGCGCTGATGGGCGCCGCGCTCGGCGCGGCGGTGGCGCACATCGCCTTCTCGACGGGCGGCCGCGACCCGAGCGTGATCGTGGTCATCCTCTTCGCGGTCGCCGGGGCGATTTCCGCCACCTACCTCCAGCGCTACTTCATCATCGTCGGCACCGCCTTCGGCGGCGCGTGGACGATGATCGTCGGCGCGATGGCGCTCGTCGGCAACCGCACGGCGCTGCGTGCGGCGACGAGCGGCGACGTCTGGGTGGCCTATCCGCTGAACCCGGCGCCCGGTCAGCGCTGGGTGCTCCTGGTGTGGCTGCTTCTCAGCCTGATCGGTGCGGGCGTGCAGGTGGGGATCACCGGTGGCGAGAAGGGCAGGGTGGTGAAGCGGAGAAAGAAGTCATAGGCGGGTCCGCGTTCGCCTTGCACCGGCGCTCGGCGGAACCCGCCCCACGTGCGTAGGCCGGGTTCCGAGCCCGCGCCAGCATAGGCGGCGGGCTCGGACCCGGCGTCCGATCAGAACAGCAGCCGGAACCCCAGCTGCGCCGTTCGCGGGTTATCCGTCACGATGGTCTTCAGGAAGTTGGCGGAGTTGCGCGCCCCCGTCGGGTTCCCGAAGTTCGCATGGTTGGTCAGGTTGTAGACCTCCAGGAAGAAGCCTCCCTGGTACCGCCCCATGCGCTGCACGTACTGGAACCGGCCGTCGAGGATGGTCTTCCGCTGGCCGTTGATCCCGTTGCGAATCGCGAAGCCGCGTGAGTCGACCGGCGACACGATGGGCAGCGTCAGGTCGTTCACGCCTTTCTGCGGCCGATCGGTGGTGTTGCCGTCGCCGTTGACGTCGGTGCCGACCGTCTCGTTGATCGGATAGCCCGAGTAGGTGCGGAATACCATCCCGGCGCCGAGGCCGTGGCCGAGATCGACGTTCGCGCTCGTCGCGAACGCATGCGTGTTGTCGCGGTCGCAGCGGCCGTAGTCGAAGCGCGGGTTGCTGTCCACCACAATGGCTGCGACGTCATTGCAGCGCGCAAACGTGTAGCTGACGCGGCCGGACCAGCGGTTCGACATCCGCTTTTCCAGTTCGGCTTCGAGCGAGTTGAAGTCCGAGTTCAAGTCGTCGCGCGTCTGGTATTCATTGAACTGCGCGAACGTCGTGCTGCGGAACGCCGCCGGAACGAGCGCGCCCGACGGATCGAAGCCGGCGACGCCGAGGCGCGTCACACGGCCGTTGGCCGCGACGGGTCCCTCGTTGATGTCGATGACCGCCGTGTTGTCACGACCGCGGTTGCCGACGTAGTCGAGTGAGACGGCCATGTTCGCGGCAATCTCGCGCTTCACGCCGCCGCTGAACGCCCACGTATAGGCCATGCGGCGATCGCCGTCCACGAGCGGGCCCGTGGTGGTGTTGTTGACCGCGCCTCCGGCGAGCACGCTGCTGCGCAGGCCGGTCAGGAACGCGCGGCACGCGGGGCTGATCACCGCCTCACCGGCTGTTTTGCCTGCGACCGGGTTGAGGCAGGCGGTCGCTTCGGGGGTCGGACCGACGGGGAACGTTCCCGTCGTCAACGGCGAGGTGACCTGCGTGGTGTCGTACGCCAGCGTCGGCGCAATCACCGGGCGTTGCAGCAGCGTCTGGAGAATGTTGAGCTGCTGATACTGATACACCTTGCCGACCCCACCGCGGATCACGGTTTTGCCATCACCAAACGCGTCGTAGGCGAGGCCGAACCGCGGCCCGATGGCGTCCTTGGTATCGGGCGTCATCTTCTGCCAGTCGTACCGCACGCCGAGGTTCAGCGTCAGCTTCTTGCCGACCGCCCATTTGTCCGAGACGAACCCGCCCGCCCGGTGATCGATCTGGCGGAACTCGAACTGACCCACGCTGACCCGGAATCGGTATGGGTAAGTCGCCGAGTTCGCTGGATTGAACGGCACGTTTCCCGGGAAGTCGTACATCCCCGTGAAATTCGCCGCCGTCCCCTGCGGCAGCGCGCCGTTGCGGCTCCACGCAAAGCCGACTTTCAGGTTGTGACTACCGAGGAGCGTGGTCACCGTGTCGTCGACGGTGATGTCGCGGATCAGGTCCTGCGCGTAGGTGTTGCGCGGGCCGGCGATGTAGTCCGGATGCGAGTTCTGCGACCCGACGTCGAACGGATCGATGCCGTGGAAGCCGATGAAGCTCCAGTCGCTGTCGAACAGGATGCTCGGCCCCTGCAGCAGGCTCTCACGCACGTGGCCGATCTTGACCTCGTTGGTGGTCTTGTTGTTCAGCACGGACGCCAGCGATCCGCTGAACACCTGGTCGCCCGCGTCGTTCTCGTGGCGTGCGGCGTCGAGAATCGCCTTGTCGTCTTCAATCGTGTCGCGCTGGGTGATGATCTTCTCCCGCGTCCAGCGGAAGCTGAGCTGGTTGTTCGCGCTCAGGTGATGGTCGAGACGCAGGAACGTGTTCGGTCCCGAGAACTTCGTCGTCGTCGAGTACGACACCGCGAGCGGCGCGGCGTTGGCGGGGAAGTTGAGGTTGGCGGCTTCACTCGCGTTCGTTCCCTCGTAGTTGAAGAAGAAGAACGCCTTGTTCCGCATGATCGGCCCGCCGATGCTGCCGCCGTAGACGTTGCTGCCCGAATCGGGATTGGACTCGCCGGCCTGCTTCAGGAAGTAGTCGGTCGCCTGCAGCTTGTTGTCCTGGTAGTACTCGAACACGCGCCCGGCGAAGTTGTTGGTGCCGCTCTTGGTCACGCTGTTGACGACCACGCCGGTCGAACCGCCGTACTCGGCGCCGTACTGGTGCGTCTGCACCTGGTATTCGGACATCGAGTCGAGGGAGACGCGCGCCTGCGTGCCCTGTGAACCGCCGCGGCGCGAGTCGTTGTCGTTCTGGCCGTCGACGAGGAACAGGTTGTTGTTGGTCGCCTGGCCGTTGGCGCTGAACTGCCCGCCCTCGAACGAGCCCACCTGCAGCGTCGGCACGAGGCCGGGGATGGTCTGCATCAGGCTGAACTGGCTGCGGTTCGCGCTCGGCAGCGAGTCGATCTCGTTGCTCGTGATGTTGGTGCCGATGCGGTTCGAGGTGGATTCGACCAGCGGCGCTTCGGCGGTCACGACGAGCGTTTCCGCGACGCCGGCGACCGAGAGCGTGAGCGGGACCGTCAGCTCCTCGCCGACGCGAACGGTCATGTGATCGCGCACCATCGGCTGGAAGCCGGAGAGATCCGCCTTCACCGTGTAGGTGCCGGGCAGCAGCTGCGGAATGACGTAGCGTCCCGTGCCGTCGGTCACCGCCTCGCGCGTGAGGCCGGTGTCCTCGCTGGTGACGGTGACGGTCACGCCGGGCAGAACCGCCTTCTGCGCGTCCATGACGGTGCCGTTGATTTCGGATCGCCCGCCCTGCGCGAGCGCCGGCGCCGCGGCGCCGAGGATGGAGCATGTGAGCAGCCACCCGACCACGACAAAGCTTCGTCGGGCAGGCAGAGAAAATCGCCGAAGGGTCCGCATCGAGGCCTCCTTGAATTGCCAGTCTTGCGAGGAAACACGCCGACCGATGATAGGACCGGAGTGTTGCCCGGCACATTAGAGCCACCCGGGAGTCCTGTCAAGGCAGGGGTGCGCGGAACCTTATTCCGCGCGGCCGGTGTCGATCAGCCGTTGCAGGCGGGCGACCTGCGCTCCGAGCACCATGTCCACCGCGGGAGCCACCGCCTGGAGACCTCCGGGGGCATAGCCGCCGACCGCGTAGGTGAGCGTGATCGTCGTCTTGTTGCCCGTCGGCACGAACGCCCACGTCATCGTTCCGCTGACGGCGAGCTCCTGCAGCGGGCCGAGGCCGCCGGTGAGCCGCAGCAGTTTGCCGGGGTCCGCGTAGACGACGGTCATGTGGCGAACGCCGCCCTGCGGAAGCTGCTCGCAGAAGCAGCCGCCCGGCCGCGCGTCGATCGTCAGGTTCGTGGACCTGCCGGAGAACGTGTGGTTCGGGTCCCACCACGTGCCTATGCGATCGGTGATCGTCTGGTACGCGGACCACCCGGGCGCCGACACCTCGACGACATGCCGCACCGTGAAGCCAGCCGCGCTGGCATCGACGACGGCCGCGTCGGCAGGCGCGGCGGCGAGGAGGGCGAGCGCGAGGAGGACGCCAGGCGCGTTCGTCGCGGCGCTCATCGCGTCCCCGTCAGTGATTGCCGAAGCGCGTCGCGATCGACCGCGCGCCCCTTGAGGAACACCGCCGAGATGCGCCGTGTGTTCGTGATGTCGTCGAGCGGATTGCCGTCGAGGACGACGAAGTCGGCCTGCTTGCTCTGTGCGAGCGCGCCGGTGTTGCGGAGCCGCAGGTAGTCGGCGCCGGTGCTGGTCGCGGCGACGATCGCCTGCATCGGCGACATCCCCGCCTCCACCATCAGCTCGAGCTCGCGGTGTTCGGCGAAGCCGAACGGATCGTCCTGCAGCCCGGTGTCGCCGCCGAGAACGATGCGCGCGCCGGCGGCGGAGAGCTTCGCAAGGCTGCGCTGCAGGATGGCATAGCGTTCGCGCGCGGCGGATGCCTGCGCGGGCGTGCGGCCGCTGTACCCGGCGAGCACCTTTGCGACGAGCTCCGCGCCAATCGTGTCGCGCGCCGGTCCGTTGAGCCACGCGGCGAGCGCCGCCGGCGGCTGGCTGTTGCGGCCGCGCTCGGCGTTCTGCAGCGTCGGCATGATGACGACGCGCCGTTTCACGATCGCCTGCACGACCTCGTCGTCCATGTCCTTGTCGCGCACCATGTGCGTGAAGCCGTCGATGCCGGCGGCCACGAGCCCCTTGGCGTCGGCGAGATAGAAGACGTGCGCGTTGACGCGGATGCCGTGCTTATGGGCTTCGTCGATGATGGCGCGGTAGAGCGGCGGGCTCAGCTCGGGTGCGCGTCCGTTGCGATCGTCCACCCAGATCTTGATGAAGTCGACTTTCTGCTGCGCGAGCTCCCGCACGGCGCGGCGGCCTTCTTCCTCTGTCGTGATGTCGTAGGCGATGCCCCGGTACGTATCCGCGCCGGGTCCGGCGTTCGGCGCGCCCATGCCGCGGCCGGCGGTGAAGAGACGCGCGCCGCCGAGACGGCCCGCCGCCTGGTCGTCGCGAATCCTGAATGCCGCGTCGCCGGGATCGATGCCTTCGGAGACGACCGTGCTGACGCCGAAGTAGAGCGCGCGATTGAGGTCGTCGACGATGGCGTCGCGCCCGTAGTTCTCCGGGCGATACGTCGCGCCCTTCTGGAAGCCGGTGTGCGTGTGGATGTCGATGAGCGTCGGGATGACCGTCTTGCCTGCGAGATCGACGTGCGCGGCGCCGGCGGGCGCCTTCACGTCGCCCTGCCGTCCGACGCGCGTGATCGTGCCGTTCTCGACAAGAAATGCCGAGCGTTCGATGGCGGGTTTGCCGTCGCCGGGAATCAGCCGCGCGCCCTCGTAGAGCGTCGTTTGCGCGGATGCCGTCGTCGCGACCAGCACGAGCAGAAAGGCGCAGCGCAGGGTGCGGTTCACGCGCCGCATTATAGGGGGAACCGTCGCGCGGCCTGGCCGCGTCATACTCCCGTAGGCCGGGTCCCGCGACTTCCACGACCTCGCGGACCCGGCGACAAGGAGATCCAACGTGTCCGTCCGACCCATCAAGACGCTGCTGCACACCACCCCGACCGTTGAAGGCGCCGGCGTCAAGCTGCAGCGCGCGTTCGGCTTCGGCAATACCACCGAGTTCGATCCATTCCTGCTGTTCGACGATTTCCGCAACGACAGCCCGGGCGACTACATGGCCGGGTTTCCGTGGCATCCGCATCGCGGGATCGAGACGATCACCTACGTCCTCGCCGGCTCGGTCGAGCATGGCGACAGCCTCGGCAATCGCGGCAGCCTCGGCGCGGGCGATGTCCAGTGGATGACCGCGGGTCGCGGCATCATGCACCAGGAGATGCCGCGCGGCGACGCCGCGGGACGCATGCACGGCTTTCAGTTGTGGGCGAATCTTCCCTCGTCTTTGAAGATGACCACGCCGCGCTATCAGGACATCGCGGCGGCCGACGTCCCCGAGGTCGTCGACGATGACGGCACGCGCGTGCGCGTGGTGGTGGGGGAGTTCTGGGGGAAGAAGGGGCCGGTCGAGGGCGTGGCCGCGGATCCGAGGTATCTCGACATCTCGGTGCCGCCGGGTGGCCGCAAGCGCATCGCGGTGGACCGCGCGAGCCACGCGTTCGCCTACGTGTTTGCCGGGTCCGGGACCTTCCGCGACGCCTCCGCGCCGCAGGGCGTCGTCACCGAGCAGGTGGACGGCGCGACCTCGAAGTCCGTGCCGCACGAATCCGAGAATCGCTCGCTGGTGCTCTTCGATCGCGGCGACGAAGTCGTCGTCCAGGCGGGCGACGCGGGCATCCGGTTTCTGCTGGTGTCGGGCCGGCCGATCGAGGAGCCGGTGGCCTGGTACGGGCCGATCGTGATGAACACGAAGGCCGAGCTGCAGCAGGCGCTGCACGACCTGAGGAACGGCACGTTCATCGAGGCCGCGGAAGGCCGCTGAGCGGGACGCGCGTGCTATTCTTGCGCCGCCTGGAGGGCGCGAGATGATCAAGAGTGCATGCGCGGCCGTTGCCGTCGTGTTCGCCTGTTCGGCGGTCGTCGCCGAGGCGCGCGTGACCCGCATCGAGATCCTGAAGACCGAGCGCGTCGAACCCTCGTCTCCTGCAGCCCAGGGCGTCCCGCAGACGCCGCCGTACGAGCGGATCAGCGGCAGGTTTTACGGCGAGCTCGATCCCGCCGACGCGAAGAACGCGATCATCACCGACATCCAGCTCGCGACCCGCAACGCGCGCGGCAAGGTCGAGTACGTCGGCACGTTCTCGCTGATGAAGCCGCTCGATCTCTCCAAAGCCAGCGGTGTGCTGCTCTACTCCGTCGTCAATCGCGGCAACGGCGCCGCATCGGCGAGCCCCGAGGGGCACATCTCGCTGGTGAGCGGATGGCAGGGCGACGTCGTGCCGTCGGCCGCCAACCAGACGATCCAGGTGCCGCGCGCGAAGAACGCCGACGGCAGCAGCATCACCGGGCCGCTCGTCATCCGCATCCTCGAGCAGAGCGGCAACACCGCGGCGTTGATCATTCCGCGTGCGACGCCGTCCCCGTATCCGGCGGCGACGCTCGACACGACGAAGGCGACGCTCATGTCGGCCGTGTCGGAGAGCGTCACGGGTGTGAAGAGCGGCATGGTGAAGATCGCCGCATCGGACTGGGCGTTCGCCACGTGTGAGAAGACGCCGTTTCCCGGCACGCCCGATCCAACGCACGTCTGCGTGAAGAACGGCTTCAATCCCGCGCTGCTCTACGAGCTGCAGTACACGGTGAAGGATCCGCTCGTGCTCGGCATCGGCTTCGCGGCGACGCGCGATCTCAACTCGTTCTTCCGCTACGAGAAGAAAGACGACGCGGGCACGGCCAATCCCGTCGCGGGGGCGGTGCGGTGGGGGATCTCGGAGGGCAGCTCGCAGTCGGGCACCTTCCTGCGCGCGTTCATCCGGCTTGGTTTCAACCAGGATGAAACCGGACGCCTCGTGTGGGAGGGCAGCAATCCGAACATCGCCTCGCGCGTGCTCGACATGAATCGCCGGTTCGCACTCCCAGGCGGGGCCGTGGACACCTACGAGCTCGGCGCCGAGGCGCCCGTGTGGTGGGAAGACTGGAACGACGCGCCGCGGGGACGCGGCACGTCGGGACTGCTCGACCGCTGCCGCGCCACCAACAGCTGCCCGAAGATCATGGAGACGTTCGGCAGCAGCGAGATCTGGACGCTGCGCGCGTCGTTCATGCTCGTCGGCACCGACGCGAAGGCCGACATTCCGATCCCCGACAACGTGCGTCGCTACTATTTCGCCGGCGTCACGCACGGAGGCGGCCGTGGCGGGTTCACCACCGCCGTCACCAGGAACGACGAGTGCCAGCTGGCGGTGAATCCCTCGCCCAGCGCGCCGATGCGTGCCGCGCTGATGGAATCGTTCGTCGGCTGGGTCACGAAAGGCACGTCGATGCCGCCGAGCCGGTATCCGAAGATTGCCGACGGCATGCTGGTGGAGGACACGCTCGCCGCGATGGGGTTCCCGAAAATTCCGGG
>DATNCQ010000047.1:0-4946 GCA_035571515.1 Vicinamibacterales bacterium | reverse complement strand
GCCCGGCGCTTCGCCGGGTTCTACATGGGCGAGGATCCCGAGGCGCCGAACTACGACCCGGTGCACAAGATCATCCGCAGCATGGAGAACGGCAGCCGCGGGCCGATGCTCAGGAAAGCGACCGCGCTCGACTGGGTCGGCGATCCGTTCGACGTCAAGGGATTCGACGCGCTGCACGGCGAGTCGACGTTCCAGCAGTTCCTCGCCCATTACGAGGAATACACCGACGTCATCGGCGACCACTTCCTCAATCTCCCCGCGACGACGCTGCCGACCAACGCGTATCTGCTCGACGGCGAGCCCAAATACAAGACGTGGGTGGTCGAGTACATGGATGCCTGGCTCGATCGGATGCAGCGGAACAACGGCATCATCCCGAGCTTCGTCGACCTCGACGGACGGATCGGCGGCGCCGACGGCAAGTGGTGGAACAACGCCTACGGCTGGGGATTCAGCCCGATCAACCCGGTGACCGGCCGCCGCGAGGATCGCAACCGGATTCCGCGCGCGCTGGTCGGGTTCAGCAACGCGCTGCTCGTCACCGGCGACCAGAAATACGTCGATGCGTGGCGGACGATGATCGACGCCGTGAACTCACACGCGCGCGAGACCGACGGACGCAGGCAGTATCCGACGATGCACGGCGCCGGCGGGTGGTACGGCTGGCGCGACACGCCATGGGATGTTGGCGCGCTGGAAGTCTGGTACTGGTCGCAGAAACCGCAGGACCTCGGCCGCGTCGAGGGCCAGGGCGCCTCGGCGTCTTCAGGCACCGGCGGCTGGGTCGCGTTTCTGCAAGGGAAGAATCCCGCGTGGCCGGAGCAGGCGCTGGAGCGCGATCTGAAATCGATCCAGGAGCGCGTGAACGCGTTCCGCCGCGACACGACGCCGCCGGAACGGCGGCTGGCCGACAACATGCTCGACTACAACCCGGCGGCGACCGAGTCGCTGGTGCAGTTGATGTGGGGCGCCTTGCTGCCGGGCCGTGAGGGCGGGCTCCTGAACGCGCGGCTTCGCTACTTCGATCCCGGCCGGAGGCGGGCCGGCGTTCCGGAGGACGTCGCCGCGCTCGTGTCGGAGCTGGCCGATACGCGCACGGTGGTGACGCTGGTCAACCTGAACCCGTCGCAGCCTCGAACGGTCGTCGTCCAGGGCGGCGGCTACGGTGAGCACCAGCTGGTCAGCGTGACCGCCGGCGGCAAGACCACCACGATCGACTCGCCGACGCTGACCGTGCAACTCGAGCCGGGGTGCGGGCAGCAGCTCATCCTGCAGATGAGGCGATACGCCAACGTGCCGACCGTCGTGCACCCGTGGGATCGCGGGCGCCGCGGATCCGCGAGCGCTGCGGCGAACAAGTAAACACTTCGCGACCACTCGCGACCTACCCGACGAACGTCCGTTAACAGAGCTATTCAGGTCGGGAGGAGAACCGGCTCCTCCCAATTCATCCCAACGATTTCAGGTGTTTGTCCGACGGCCTCGGGGCACTTTGCGGCCCGTCGGCAAAGGGTTCACAGCGGCGCGCTATTCCAGCGCCTGATGCAGGAACGCGCGACAGTCTTCGAGCAGGCGCTCTCCTTCTTCGTCGCCCAACCCGCGGGCGAGAATCAGCCCGCCGACCATGCACGCGAACGCGCCGGCTGCCTTCTCGTTGCGCGCGCGTTTTGAGAGCGACGCGGGCATCAGCCTCCGCAGCCGATCGAGACGCGCGCGGATGATTTGGGCGAGCGACCGCTTTACGCCCCGCCGCCCGCGCGCGGCCTCGGGCCCGAGGCTCGCGACCACGCACCCGCGCTCGGGATGCGCGAGGTGCGCCGGATCGAGGTAGCTGTCGACGACCGCCCGCAGCGCCCGATCGCCGGCCGCCGACGCGGCGTGATCGAAGGTCCGCGTCGTCTGTCCGCTCGCGTAGCGGAGCGCCTCGGCGACGAGCTGCTCTTTCGAGTCGAAGTGCGCGTAAAACCCGCCGTGCGTCAGCCCGGCGCGGCCCATGACGTCACCGACCGCGATCGCGCCGACACCCTCGGCGCGGAATGCCGACGCGGCGGCCTCGAGAATCCGCTGACGCGTCTCGGTTTTGTGAGTGCTCGACCATGGCATAACAATATGATATATATCATATTCTCAATTATGCCGCTACGTCGACCGTTGGTGCCTGCCGCCGCTCTCGCGCTGCTGGCGTCCGCCTTCCCGGCGGGCGCGCAGTTGCCGGTCTCCTCACGCGACGCCGCCGGGCACATCACCATCCGCGCCACCCGGATCACGACGCCGATCAAGATCGACGGCGAGCTGGACGAGGAGGCGTACCGCGAGACCGAGGCGCTCACCGACTTCATTCAGTCCGAACCGCAGCAAGGCGCGCCGGTGAGTGAACGGACCGAGGCGTGGGTGCTGTTCGACGATGACAACCTGTACCTCGCGTGCCGTTGCTGGGATCGCCACCCCGAGCGGATGGTCTTGAACGAGATGCGCCGCGACAGCCCGAACCTCCGGAACAACGACAACTTCGCCGTCGCGCTCGACACGTTTCACGACCGCCGGAATGGCTTCCTGTTCACCATTACGCCGCTCGGCGCATTCTTCGACGCGCTCACACTCGACGAGCGCACCTACAACTCCGACTGGAACACCGTGTGGCAGGGCGAGGTGGGACGGTTCGATGGAGGATGGGTCGCGGAGCTCGCGATTCCGTTCAAATCGCTGCGCTATCCGGCCGGACGCGATCACACCTGGGGCATCAACATTCGCCGCACCATTCGCGCGAAGAACGAGGCGACCTACATCGTGCCGATGCGGCCTGATTGGGGGCCGGGCGCGATCTTCCGCATGTCGGCGGCGGCGACACTCACCGGTATTCAGGTGCCGCCCGCCGGCAAGAACCTCGAGATCAAGCCCTACGCGATTTCACGCCTGACGACTGACGTCGTCGCGACGCCGAAACTGAGCAATCAGTTCGACAAGGACGCCGGGGTCGACGTCAAGTACAGCATCACCAAGGGACTCACCGCGGATCTCACCTACAACACGGATTTCGCGCAGGTCGAGGAGGACGAGGCGCAGGTGAACCTGACGCGGTTCAACCTCGTGTTCCCCGAGAAACGCGAGTTCTTCCTCGAGGGCGCCGGCGCCTTCACGTTCGGCACGCCGGCCGTCACGACCGGTGGTCCGCCGCCGCCTCCCGGGGTGAATCCGCCGCCGATCAGCGGCGACGTCCCGGCGCTCTTCTACAGCCGCCGGATCGGCCTGAGCGGGTCGCGCGCCGTGCCGATCGTCGCCGGCGCGCGCCTGAGCGGCAAGGCTGGCGCCTGGAACATCGGCGCGCTCGACATCGAATCCGACGATCTGCGGTCCGCGGGCGCGGTGCAGACCAACTTCAACGTGCTGCGCGTCCGCCGCGACATTTTCCGCCGCAGCACGATCGGCGGCATCTTCACGAACCGTTCCGTGTCAGCGTCGGGCAGCGGGTCGAATCAGGCGTGGGGACTCGACACCAGCCTCGCATTCTCCCAGAACCTTTACGTGAGCGCGTTCGTCGCGCAGACGAACACGACCGGCAGGTCGGGCCGCGACTACAGCTACCGCACGCAGTTCAGCTATGCGGCGGATCGGTACGGGCTGATGGTCGATCGGATCGAGGCGCAGCCGAACTTCAATCCCGAGATCGGGTTCATGCGCCGGCTCGACTTCCGCGAGCACATCGTCAACGGACGGTTCAGCCCGCGGCCGGCCAAGCGTGGCTCCGTGCGCAAGTACTACTATGAGGGCGGTCTGACCGATGTCGCGGATACGAACGGCGTCCATCAAAGCCGCGCGACCACCGGCTCCTACCGCGTCGAGTTGCAGAACAGCGACCTGCTGTCGGTCACCTACTCGAAGAACTACGAGTTTCTGCCGGCACCGTTCGCCGTCGCGCCCGGCGTGCGGATTCCAGTCGGCGGCTACGACTTCGCCAGCCTGCTCGCCGCGTATAACCCCGGGCAGCAGCGCATCGTCTCCGGATCGGGCTCGCTCGAAATCGGGAGCTTCTACAACGGCGACAAGACGACCGCCGCCTTCCGGGGCCGCGTCAGTCTCACGCCGCGGCTCGCCGTCGAGCCGAACATCTCGCTGAACTGGATCGATCTGCCGCAGAAATCGTTCACCAACACCGTCGTCGGTCAGCGGACGCTTTACTCGATGACGCCGCGGATGTTCATCGCGGCCCTCGTCCAGTACGCCTCGAGCACGCTCAGCCTGTCCGCGAACGTGCGCTTCCGCTGGGAATACATGCCTGGCAGCGAGCTGTTCGTCGTCTACACCGAAGGGCGCGACACATCGAGTCCCAACATAACCGCGCTGCAGAACCGCGGCCTCGTGGTGAAGATCAACAAGCTTCTGCGTTTCTGACCCGCCTGCAGCGGCAGCCTGACGAAGGCGAGCGCCCGAGGGCAGCAGACGTCACGCTACGATTTAGGTGATGGAATGACCGGACGGCTGGTTCCTCGTGTTGATCTGGCGTTTCTCGTGTTTGCAAAGTTCTACGGCCGTTCGCTCGACTAAGAGTGCGTTTCAAAATTACCGTAGCGCAGCCCTTCAGGGGGCTGCCCGCGCGGCTCGAGGGCAGGCCTAAAGGCCTGCGCTACGAGAGCCGCGCGAAATCGAAACGCACTCTAAACACTTCGCGACCGCGGAAGGGCTACGCGCGGCAGAGGATCTCGCCGTGGAGGACCGCGTACCAGGCATCGGGGTGCGCGGCCCAGCGACGCCATCCGTCGGCGATCGCGCGGAGTTCGTTCTCGGTCGCGAGGCCTTCGGTGACGGCTTGACGGGCGATCGCGGAAGCGGTCATGCGGTCGGCCCACAACCCTCCCCACCACGCGCGGTCGTCTGGCGTGGCAAAGCACCACACTGATGCGCTTGGAAGCACGTCGTCGAAACCGGCGGCGTGCGCCCACGCGAGGAGG
>DATNCQ010000046.1:0-27983 GCA_035571515.1 Vicinamibacterales bacterium | reverse complement strand
ACTTCGGACGGCCGGTCGCATTTTCAAAAGAACCCCATCTTCTGGAGGGGCTGGGATAGCGGGAATCGGGCCTGATTTCTCACCGGATTTCACGGGTTTTGGAATCAAAAATGGAATCAAAAAGCGATGGGTGGTAAGGGGAGCGGCGGACGGCGTAGCGGGGCGGGTCGCAGGAAGAAAGCGACCCACCTACGCGGGATCGACGGCGGCGCAGGGCGCCGTGGGCCGATGGATCCGCCGGCCGGCGCGGCCCCTCCGCCGCCGCCCGTCGCCGACATCGCGCTGCTTGAGCCGCCGGCGGGGCTGGGCGCGATCGAATCGGACATCTGGCGGGCGTGGGCGCCGCTGGCACATGCGATCGGCACGCTCACGGCAGCGACGGCGGCGAACTTTGGCCAGCTCTGCGTGCTCGAGGCCGACCGTCGCGAGTTGTGGGCGCGCTACCAGCGGCACCTGAGCGCCAGCGGTGAGCCGCGGCTGCTGTTGCAGATGGACCGGAAGGAAGAACTGGCGACGCGTCGCGAGCATCGCACGCTGGCGAAAGACATCCACGCGCGGATGAAGGACTTCATGATCGCGCCGTTCGGGAAGGAGCTGGCACCGCCTGGGGAACCTGGCGCCGGCGAGATCGACCCGATCGATCGGTTCATGCGGAAGTAGGCCGTGGAAGAAGCCAATTCTACCCCGCGCGGTTTCACGCCGTTGGAAAAGGGCAAGGCGATGGGCTCCGCAGATCGTACGTGATCGTTTTTCTCAGCGGAGAGGGGAGCAGACGAGATGAGCCAGAAGATCGTTTGGAAAGTGAAGACGTACAACTGGACCGTGGTGGTCGAAGCGAACTCGGTCGCGAAAGCCGAGGCAAAGGCGAAGAAGGTGCTCAGGTCGAAATACGACTCACCGAATCCGACGATCGAGTCGATCGAGCGGGTTGGAGAACTGGAATCATGACCGATCAGCCCTCCCCCTCCGCTGTCCCGATCGCCCCGCAGGAGGCCGAGCTGCTGTCACGTCTCGGCAACGCCGTGAGCATGATGGACTACATCTTCCGCGGACAGCAGAAGATCGAGAAGCTACGCAGCGACACCGAAAAGACTGACGACATGCAGTTCCGCGACCACGCCGATCGCGCGTTCGATCTGCTTCGTCAACTTCGTGCCGCCCGTCTCCCATCGGAGGCCCGTCCGTCGCCGACAGACCCGCGGATCGCGGAGATACGCCAACAGTTGTCGTTTGGCGGTCACATCAGCCGCAATCAAGCCTGCTATCTGTTGCAGCGCCTGGAGCAGGTGACGAAGGAACGAGACGAGGCACAGGCCACGAGCGCTGACCTGCGCCACATGCTGGTGATGCAGGACATGGCGTATTCCGACGACAAGAAGCACGCCAATGAAGCCGCCGAAGCCACCATCGCTCGCCTGCGAACCCAAATCGTTCAGTTCGACGACAAATTGATCGAGTTTCAAGACGGCACACAAGTGCGTAGCAACAGCAAGAATGAGCGGTTGGAAGTCAATACGATTCGCAAGACGCTCAACGTAGTGCGTAACGAGTTGAAACCGATACTTGCCGCCCTCGCCTCGTCGGAGGGGACAGAGAGGCAGCCATCTAAAGTGCAGACGTCTGCACAGGAGCGCTGACCATCACCACCCCCCTCGATCCCGTCACCCGCTACGCCACCGACGTCGTCGCCGGCACCGTGATCGCCGGACGCCTGGTGCGCGCCGCCTGTCAGCGTCATCTCACCGACCTGCAGACGGGCCACCTCCGCGGCCTCGTGTGGCGGCCGGACGAAGCGCAGCGGGTGATCGATTTCTTCCCGAGCATCCTGCGGTTACCCGAACGCGTCGACGCGGACGACGAGCTGCAGGGGGACGACGCCCAGGACGCCGATGTGCCGCAGCCGTTCGTGCTCGCGCCGTTCCAGGAGTTCATCGCGGGGTCCCTCTTCGGTTGGTACACGGTTAAAGGCCGGAGACGCTTCCGTCGCGCCTACATCGAGATCGCGAAAGGGAGTGGGAAGACGCCGTTCGCGGCCGGCTTGATGATCTACCGGGCGGTGGCCGACGGGGAACGCAATGCGCAGGTGTTCTTCGCGGCGACGCAGCTCGAGCAGGCGAAGATTCCGTTCACCGACGCCGAGAAGATGGTCGCGAGCTCGCCCTCGCTGCGGAAGCGATTCTTGCCGACTGTCAACAACCTGGCGATGCCCTCGACCGGCAGTTTCCTGCGCGCGATCAGTAGCGAGAAGAAAGGGCTCGACGGCAAGCGCGTGAGCGCATGTCTGCTCGAGGAGGTGCACGAACATCCGACCGGGCTCGTCGTGCAGAAGATGACCGCCGGCATCAAGGGGCGGCGGAACGCGCTGATCGTGGAAATTACAAACTCCGGCTTCGATCGCAACTCGGTCTGCTGGCATCACCACGAGTACTCGCGCAAGATCCTCGGCGGCGACGTCGTCAACGAGGCGTGGTTCGCCTACGTCGCACAGCTCGATACGTGCGACAGTTGCCATGCCGCCGGCAAGCTGCAGCCGTCCGACACGTGCATGCTGTGTGATGACTGGCGGACCGAGGGGCCGCACTGGCTCAAAGCGAATCCGAATCTCGGTGTGTCGCTCGCGTGGGAGTACTTGCGCGAGCAGGTGCGGATCGCGATCGAGGTTCCGTCCGAGCAGAACATCGTCAAGCGCCTGAACTTCTGTATCTGGACCGACCAGGTGACGGTCTGGATTCCGGTCGATCGCTGGAATCTCTGTCGCTCGGCCGCGCTCGCGGCGTTGGCTGATTTCCGCGCCAGGCTGGAGGCGTTCCGCGGTCGCGAATGTTTCGTCGGCTTCGACCTCTCCGCGAAGATCGATCTCTCGTCGGGGCAATTCATCTTCCCGCGGCCGCTGGTCCGCGCGCCGACGGCGCGGGATGTGTCGGATCCGCCGGTGCGCGCCGGCGACGAGCTCACGCGGGCGATCGATGTGCTGTCGTTCTTCTGGATGCCGGAGGAGACGCTGCAGCAGCGAGCGATCGAAGACAACATCCCTTACCCGCAATGGAAGGAGGAGGGCTGGCTATTCTCGATCCCGGGCCCCTTGATCGACCTCGACGCGATCGCGGACTTCCTCATCGACGAGGCTGAGCGCGCAGGGATTCTTGTCCGAGGGATCGGCGTCGACCAGGCCGGCGCGACGGCGTTCGTCACGCGGCTGCGGCGGCACTTCGGCGAGGAGTTGGTGACCGAGGTCCCGCAGGGGTTCCGGATGCTGGGGAGTCCAAGCAAGACGCTCGAGGCGCTCGTTGTCAGCCGGCAGATCGCGCACGAGGGCAACCCGGTGATGGCGATGTGCATCGGGAACATGGGGAAGGAAGAGAACACCTGGCGCGAGATTCGGCCAGTGAAGCTCAGTCAGCGGAAACGCATCGACGGCGGCGTCGCGCTGATTGACGCGATCTGTACGATGGAGCGCGCCGTCGAAGTCAAGAAACCGCCCGACTATCAAATGCTCGTGTTAGGAGGATCGCGATGACGACTCCGCGCGTGGAGTTCACCGTGAAGCAATACGCCGAGCGTGAACAGGTGCACGAGGAGACGGTGCGCCGGTGGATTGCGAAAGGGGCGGTCGCCGTCCGCAAGACCCCTGGCGGCGGTGTGCGCATCATCATCGACGCGCCGCGGCCCGTGTCTCGCAATCCAGATGGCACGCGCTGAAGATATTTTCACCGCATTTCACCGCATCTCACCACATCTCGTCACGTGCCCTCTTCTATCCAGCCCCGCCGCGCCTCATCGTTGAGGCGTCGTGTTACAGCGCGCGTATAGCCTGCTCGAGGTTAAGTCCGTCGACGCCGCGCAGCGCGTGGTCGAAGGCATCGCGAGCACGCCGACGCCGGATCGCGGTGGCGATGTCATGGACCCCGCCGGCGCCCAGTTCGTCCTGCCGATGCCCTTCCTCTGGTTTCACGACGACAAGAATCCGATCGGCGAAGTGTTCGCGGCCGACGTCCGTCCTGACGGCATCTACATTAAAGCTCAAGTCTCCACCGTCACGGTTCCGGGCCGTTTGAAAACGCTCGTCGATGAGGCCTGGGCGGCCTTCACCGCGAACCCGCCGCTCGTGCGGGGGCTCTCGATCGGCTGGAAAGCCCTCGCGATTGAGCCCGTCCGGGGCACGCGGTTCACCCGCGTCCTGAAATGGATCTGGGGCGAACTCTCCGCGGTGACGGTGCCAATGAACACCGACGCCACGATTCTCTCCGTCAAGTCTCTCGACCAGGCCGCGACAGGCCCTCACTCGCCCGGCGCCACGGGCCCGTTCCCTGTTGTGCGCGCGGAAAAGGCCGCGCCAGCTATGACCACTCAGGAACAGATCGCCGCCTTCGAGAACACCCGTGCGGCGAAGACCGCGCGGATGACGGAGCTGATGAGCAAGTCGGACGGCTCCACCCTGGACGACACGCAGCGCGAGGAATACACCACCCTGGAGCGCGAAGTCGACAGCATCGACGAACATCTCCCGCGTCTGAGGAAGCTGGAGAAGACGCTGGCGCTCGGCGCGACGCCGATCACGGGCCAGACGGCAGAGGAGCTCGCCGCGGCCCGCGGGGGCAGGTCGCCGGTGATTCAGGTGAAGTCGCAGCTGCCACAGGGCACCGCTTTCACGCGGATGTGCATGGCGCTCGCCTCGAGCCGGGGCGATTCGTTCCAGGCGATCGAGCGCGCCAAGCAGTGGCACGATTCGACGCCGGAAGTCGAGCTGATGGTGAAGGCCGCGGTCGCGGTCGGCGTCAGCACCGACGCCACGTGGGCCGGCCCGCTCGTCGTGTCGCAGCCGCTCATCGACGAGTTCCTCGCGCTCCTCCGTCCGCGCACGCTGCTTGGACGGGTGCCTGGGCTCAAGCAGGTGCCGTTCAACGTGACGGTCCCGGCGCAGACCACGGGCGGCACCTACGGATGGGTGGGTCAGAACAAGCCGAAGCCGGTGACGAAGGCCGATTACGCGACGGTCACGCTGACCTTCGCGAAGGCGGCCGGCATCATCGTGCTGTCGGAAGAACTGGTCCGGCTGTCCACGCCGTCGGCGGAACAGCTCGTGCGCGAGGAAATGATCGCCGGGATGGGCGCGTTCCTCGATCAGCAGTTCGTCGATCCCGCGATCGCGGCGGTGGCGAACGTGAACCCGGCGTCGATCACCAACGGCGCGGCCACGATCGCCTCGAGCGGCGTGACGGGCGCGGCGGCGAAAACCGACCTCTCCTCGCGGGTCGGCGTCTTCGTCGCGGCGAACATCCCGCTGTCGGAGTCGGTCTGGCTGATGAACGAAGCGAACGCCTTCGGGATCGGCCTGTCCGTCAACGGCCTCGGGCAGCCGCTCTTCCCCGGCTTCACCGGCCAGGACGGCGGGCGGCTGATGGGGATCCCCGTCGTCGTCAGCAACAACGTCGGCGCGCGCATCGTGCTCGTGCATGCGCCGTCGGTGCTCTACGCGGACGAAGGCGGCGTGCGGATCGACGTCAGCCGCGAAGCGTCCGTGCAGATGGACTCCGCGCCGACCGACACGGTCGACGCGACGACGGTCTACCTGTCGCTCTGGCAGCGCAACCTGATCGGCCTGAAGGCCGAGCGGTTCATCACCTGGAAGCTGGCGCGCGCGACGTCGGTGACCTACATCACCACGGCGTCCTCGTACAACGGGACGTAACGACGTGATCCAGCGGTTAGCGATTGGGGGGCCGACACGGGATTCCGTGCCGGCCTCCTTTGCGGTCGACCTCGCACAGCTCTACGCCTACACCAAAGAGCGCGGGCGGTGGCCATCGGTCACGGTGGGATTTCTGACGGCGACCTACATCCACGTCGGCCGCGAGCTCTTCCTCGAGGCGGCGCTCAAGCAGGGCGCGACGCACGTCCTCTGGCTCGACACCGACATGAGTTTTCCGCGGGAAGCCGCGGTGTTGCTGGCGATGCACGAGCAGCCAATCGTCGGCTGCAACTACGTCGTGCGCTACCCGACCGGTTTGTTCACCGCGCGTCGTGATGATGCGCGCGTTCCGACGCTCGAGCACTCGACCGGCCTCGAGGCTGTCGACGAGATCGGCTTTGGGGTCGTCCTGATGCAGACGGACGTGATCGCGGATCTGCCGCGGCCGTGGTTCCGGCACGGACTGAACGCCCAGGGCGGCGACATCGGCGAAGACATCATGCTGTGCCGGGCGCTGCGAGCGGCGGGCCACACGGTGTACATCGACCACGACCTCTCAAAGGAGATCGGACACATTGGGCACCACACGTACCGCACCCTCGAGCGCGAAGCCGTCTCCGTCTGAGGAGATCGTGGAGCTGCGCGCGCCGGACGGCAACAGCGTCACGCATAAGGTGTATCGGTCGGACACCGAGACCGTGCAGTTCTTTCTGTCGAAGGGCTACACCATCGTCGAGCCGGAGCCGGCCTCATGACGCAGGCCGCGGTCGCGCTCGATCCGTTAACGCAGGGCTGGTTCAATCACGGCTCGAAGATTCTCGAACTCGTCGAGCGTCACCGGCCGAAGGTGTGCGTGGAGCTCGGCACCTGGCAGGGGGCGTCGGCGATCCCCGTTGCGCGCGCCATTCGACGCTGGGGCGGCACCTTGACGTGTGTCGACACATGGGGCGGCGATCTCAACGGCGGGCTCGGCAGTCTGCAGTCCCCGTGGATGCTCCTGAGTTGTGTCCGCAACATGACGCAGGCCGAGGTCAGCGGCGTCATCCGGTTGATTTCCTGCACCACGCTCGAGGCCGCGCGCGCCTGGACCGAGCCGATCGATTCCCTCTACGTCGATGCGGATCACTCCTACGAAGGCGTGCGGGCCGATCTGCGCGCGTGGGTGCCGTTTGTGAAGCCGGGCGGCCTCATCCTCGGCGACGACTACGGCAGCGATCTGTATCCCGGCGTGAAGGCCGCCTGGGATGAATTTGAGCACGAGCGCGGTCTGACGCTCGCGCGGTATCAGTCAACGCCACCGGATCCGCACGGCATTCAGTTGATTTACGGGACTGTGTAAGGAGGGCACCCATCATGGTCGACGAGAAGAAGAAGACGCAGGGCATCACGATCCAGGCCGTCCAGCCGCACACGTATCAGGGCGAGTCGTACGACATCGGCGACACGTACGAGGTCGTCGACGAGGCCACGGCCGAGAGCATCGTGGCGCAGGGTAAGGGCACGCGCGCCGACGCGCACACCGCGAAGGCACCTGCTGCGAAGGCGCCCGCCGCCGCGAAGCCGAAGGGGAGGAAGTAGATGGCCCCTGTGACGCCCATCACCACCGAGGACTTCCCCACGCCGACGCCCGCGCCGGCACCGCCGACACCGCCGCCAGCGCCCGAGCCGCCGTCAGCTCCTGAGCCAAAGCCGACCGAGCACAAGGACTGAATGCGCATCGGCCCGTTCACTATCGCGCGCACGAAGGCGCTCGGTATTCAGCTGCAGCCGCTGAGCGGTCGTGGCGGGTGGTGGAACATCATCCGCGAGCCCTTCATGGGCGCGTGGCAACGCAACCAGGAAGTCGCGATGGACACGGTGCTGACCTACAGCGCCGTGTTCGCGTGCGTCACGCTCATCGCGGCCGACATCGGGAAGCTCTGCATCCGCCTCGTCAAGCAGAACGAAGACGGGATCTGGACCGAGACCGAGAGCGCGGCGTTCTCACCCGTCCTGCGCAAGCCGAATCGCTACCAGACGCGGGTGAAGTTCGTCGAGCAGTGGATCGTGTCGAAGTTGGTGCACGGGAACACGTACGTACTGAAGCAGCGCGACAACCGCCGGATCGTCACGGCGCTCTACATCCTCGATCCGACGCGCGTGACGCCGCTCGTGGCGCAGGACGGCAGCATTTATTACGAGTTGAAGCGCGACGACATTTCGGGCATCCCGCAGGACGTCGTCACGGTCCCGGCCAGCGAAATCATTCACGACACGATGGTGTCGCTATATCACCCGCTGATTGGGGTCTCACCGCTCTACGCCTGCGGCGCCGCGGCGATGCAGGGCCTGGCCATCCAGAGCAACTCGACGAAGTTGTTCAGTAATGGGTCGAATCCTGGCGGTGTGCTGACGGCGCCCGGGGCGATTTCCGACACGACGGCGCAGCGGCTGAAGGCGTACTGGGACGAGAACTACACCGGCGACAACGTCGGGAAGGTCGCGGTGCTCGGCGATGGGCTGAAGTACGAACAGATGGCGCTCAACGCCGTCGATGCCCAGTTGATTGAGCAGTTGAAGTGGACCGGTGAGACGGTCTGCACCTGCTTCCACGTTCCCGCGTACATGGTGGGCATCGGTCCTCCCCCACCCTACGCCAACATCGAGCCGCTGATTCAGCAGTACTACGCGCAGTGCCTCCAGAGCCTCACCACGAGCATGGAGGTATGTCTCGATGAAGGGCTCGGCCTGCTCGGCAAGATTGACGGCACGCAGTACGGCGTCGAGGTTGACGTCGACGATCTGTATTGGATGGACGTGGCGGCACGGAACAAGGCGGCGGCGGACTCGATCGGGTCCGGCGGGATGTCACCCGATGAGGCCCGCCAGCGGTACTTCGGTCTCGGGAAGGTCGCCGGCGGCGACACGCCCTACCTGCAGCAGCAGTACTGGCCGTTGAAGCAGCTGGCCGAACGCACCATCCCGGCGCTGCCGGCCGCGACGACAGCGCCACCAGCGTCGAACCAGGCGACCGACGACGACGTGATGGACATGGCGGCGACGCTCGTCGCGATCCGTCGGAAAGCGCAGGAACGGTGGGGTTGTGCAGCCTAGCCCAGACGATCTCGCCGCTGCGGTGGTGGAGACGGTCGCGTTGGCCGTCGCGCCCGTCCTCGAGCGCGTGGCGGCGGTGGAGACGACGCTGCGGGTGATCGGCGACCTCCGCGATCGCGTGGTCGCGGTCGAAGTGAA
Source organism: Vicinamibacterales bacterium (assembly GCA_035571515.1). Taxonomy (GTDB): domain Bacteria; phylum Acidobacteriota; class Vicinamibacteria; order Vicinamibacterales; family UBA2999; genus Gp6-AA40. Next base: position 19,063 of record DATNCQ010000046.1, on the reverse strand, counting down.
GGCCGCGCAGCCGGCGGATCTCGGCGACGTGCGCGATCGGCTGGCGGCGTTGGACGTGAAAGCCGCCGGCGTCCCCGAGCTCCAGCAGCAGCTCGAGGCGCGGCTCGTCGCGCTGGAGGCTCGCGCGCCCATCCCTGGTCCTGCGGGTCCACAAGGCGAGCGCGGTGAACGCGGCGAACGCGGCGAGGCGGGAGACCCAGGCACACGCGACGACCTCACCGACGACGACCTGACCGCGCTGTGCGACGACTTGACGCGGAAGACGTTCAGTGCGTTGCCGCCGATTGCGCTGCCGGTGCGGATGCAGAAGCGGGTCATCCGCGATCGGGACGGCAGGATCGCGCGCATCGTCGAAGAGCCCGTCGCGCCATAAGACAAGAGGAGTTTCGATGCGTAGCATTCTCCCGCGGTTCGTCGAAGCCATCGCAGCCGGCGTTCTCGGCGATCGATTCTCCGCAAGCTTCGTCACCAATGCCGGCGCTGATGGTCTCCAGTCAGGCGGCGGCATCACCTGGTCCTCGGACACGATCAAGGCGCGGTTGGTGGCGGCTGGCGCGACGCTCAATAAAGACGACACGTCGATGACGCCCTACACGGCCATCGGCACCGATCAGACCTTGGCCTCGAAGACGAAGACCAAGGACACGACGAACGATCGGATTGTCTACAGCGCCGCGGTGCTCACCTGGTCCGCTGTGGCGGGGGGCAGCACGGTGGGCTATGTGGCGATCTTCAAGTTCGTCACGAACGATGCGGGGTCGACGCCGATCGCCATCATCGACGTCGCTGACATCGCGACCAACGGCGGCGATCTCACCTTGACCCCCGACGCCACGAACGGGTTCTTCTACACGCAGCAGTAGGGAAGCGATAATGAGCCGTCAGTTCTGGTCGGAAACTCTTGCGTGGGCTACGGCGAGCGGGACGCCGGTCACGAACACGACGACCGAAACGATTATTTTCCCGAACGTCACTATTCCTGCGAACTACATGCAGGATGGCCGGTGCATCCGTGTCCGCGCGATCGGGCAGATTAGCACTGGCACCGGCCCGCCCACGATGATCTTCGGGCTGCGCTGGGGCGGTGTCGGCGGCACGATCCTCTGTAAGACCGCCGCCTGCACGCTCGTCGCGAGCATCACCGCGTCAATGTGGGATCTCGACATCATGATCACGACTCGGTCGAATGGCTCGAGCGGGACGCTGATGGCGAACGGTGCCGCACGGGTCTTCGCGGGCGTGGCGGGCACTGTGGCATCAGCGACGGGTGAAGGGCTCGTGACGCCGATGACGGCAGGTGGTGTTATCACGCCGGCTGTTGCGACGGTGGACCTGACGGCGGATACGGCGCTGTCGCTGACGGCGACATGGTCTGCGTCCTCGACCTCGCACACGCTCACCGGATTGAACTACACGATTGAAGGTCTGAACTGATGCAGAGCGGGACGATCGTCTACTGCTCGCGTGAAGATCACGCCCCGCCGCAGTTCGCGGCGTGTCTGGCGAGGCTCGCGCAGCGGCATCCGGACGCGGAAATCCTACACATGATCGGCAACGATATTGCCGATTCCCGCAATCAAGCGGTGATGCAGTGCGTCGGCGACTGGGTCTGGTTCATCGACACCGACATGCTATTCGCGCCGACGACGCTTCAGCGGTTGCTGGATACCGGCAAGGACGTGATCCAGGTGCTATGCCTGATCAGGCATCCACCGAACGAGCCGGTGCTGTACCAGCACTCGGCCGTCCAGCGCGACCAGGGCTTGTCTGGAGCGCCGCGCGTGGTGGAAGTCCAGAGCCTCGGGGCCGGCGGCACGCTGTACCGGAAGCGGGCGTTTGAAGCCATGCAGGGGCCGTGGTTTGAAGGCATCTTGGGCCGAGAAGATACGAACTTCGCGCAGAAGTTGCGGGCGGCTGGGATCCCGCTGTTTGTCGACATGTCGACGCCGGTTGTGCATCTGACGCCGATGGGCGTCCGGCCGAAGTACGACGGCAAGACTGGGACGTGGGCCGTGGAATATGTCGCGACCAACGGCATCGGCATAACCGTTCCGTTCGCGGCGGCGCCTGTACCGATGGTGCAGCTCGTTCACGCGTTGAAATTGGCGTGACATGGCGACCCGTTTCCTGCTCACCAACTCCGGCCCTGCGGCGGTCAATCCGGCCTTCGATGGTGGATGGGAACAGACCGGGCAAGCCGATCGCGTGCGGATGTTGACGAAGCAGGACCAGTCGTCGTTCCAGGCGCTCGCGAATGGTACGTCGATCACGGTGCCGATTACGACGACACAGGACATTCTCTGCCGGCAGTTCGTCAGCGATCCGTATCCGGCGACCCAGTGGCTGGGGACGGTGAGTCTGGTGATTCGCGTCTTCGAGAACGCCCTCACGAATAATGTGACGCTCGCAGTCGTCGTGAAGCTCTGCGATCAGAGTGGCGGCAATCTGCGGACATTGTTCTCGACGTTCGGCACCGATACGGAGTTTGCGGCCTCCGGGTCTGATGCGACACGGATCGTGAATGCGCAGGCGTTGAGCACCACCACTGGGCAGGTGGGCGATCGGCTTGTGGTGGAAGTCGGCGGTCATGCGACTGGCCCGACGGCGGCCGGCTCCTACACGATGCGGTTCGGTAACAACGCGGCGTCTGACTTTGCGCTGACGTCGGCGCTGACCACTGACTTGAATCCGTGGGTGGAAATCTCGCAGACGTTGCACGAAGACCGCTTCAACAACTACCAGTCGATTCGTGCGGATGACGGCATCTCGGTAGGGGATCGGGTCCGCTGATGTCACAAGGACGCTTCGCCTCGAGCGCTGGGATCCTGGTGGCTGATGGGCCGAACGAGGCAACCCATGTGTCGAGCTGGCCGCGTCAGGGTGCTTATCGCACGCTGTTCCCTAACACACAGATGCCGGTGGGTGGGAGCGAGTGGCGGCATGGCTTTTCTGATGGTGGCCCCTGGTACAACTTCCGCTCGCTCTCGAATAAGGCCGTGGGGTCGCAGATCAACCATGCTCCCGCGTTCTCGGATTCGCTCGCGTGTCTGGGCGGCTATTGGTACAACGACCAATCTGTTACGACGACGATCACGTTTGCGAACCCACCGACGAATGGCACGCACGCGCAGCTCGTGCCGGAGGAAGTCGAAATCTTGCTGCGGTTCTCGATCGATCAGGGCGTGGCGAGGGGCTACGAGTGCTTGTGGTCGGTCGTGCAGGATGCGACGTTCGGACGTTACATCCAACTGGCGCGGTGGGAAGGCGGCCTGGGCCAGTTTACGAAGTTGGCAGATGGCACGGCGACACTCGCCACTGATGGCGATACGTTCTCGGCATCGATCGTCGGCACGGTCATCACTGTGCAGGTGAACGGCGTCACGAAACTGACGTACGACACGACGGCCGACAATCCGAAGTACGCATCTGGTGCTCCTGGTATCGGTCACTATTTTCAGAACGCGTCAGACCTCGGCACGTACGTCGCGTCTGATTTTGGACTGACCTCCTTCTCGGTGACGGCGAACTAGCTATGGCATGGGCACGACGTGCGAGCGCTACGAGAGCCGCGAACGCCGGCAACCCAGGAGCCTCGTTCAACGGCGGTAATCTCGGCGCGGCGACGGTTACGGGCGATCGCATCATCGCCGTTGTGGACACGAGTATGGTCAGCGCACAGACGCATGTGACAGGCGTCACGTCCACTGGAGGTGGCGGCGTTAAGTGGTCGCGCGACTTCATAATCCAGGCGTTCCATAACAGCTACTTTGAAGAGCTCGCGGTCTGGAGCGGGGTGTGTACCGCTGACGGGTCGGTGACGGCGATCACCTTCGCGCTGAGTCCGACGATGTCGGCGAGCTCTGGAATTAGTTGTGCCATCGGCGCCTATAGCGGGCTGGCGGTTGGACTCGGACTCGGCGTGGATCAGAACGGCCTTCAGGACATCGTGCAGGCCGGGTTTGCCGATCTATTTGGCGGGAACGTGTCCTACGACTCCGGAGTCACGCAGATTGCTCCGAACAAGCCGAACCTGCTGGTCATCGGTGCCCATGCGGATGCGGGGAATACGTCGACCTTGACGGCGGCTGGCGGCTTCTCGGTGAACGTGAAGACGGACGTGAACAGCAACGGGCAGTGTGCGTTGCAGGATAAGGATCTCGGGGCGGCTGGGTCGCCTGTCAGGTCCACGATGACGGCGTCTGTGGCTGGATTTGATATGAGTGCCGTGATCGTCTATCGACTGCTGGCCGGTAATACCCAGCCGATGGCGCGGCGTCCGTCCATTATTCGGCCGGGGTTGTCGCGATGAGTTTCCAGCAGCGTCGATCGCCTCGGTTCCAGAACCCGCTGGCGAACCTGACGGATAGCGGGAGTGGCGCTCTCGTCGGCGTAGTTCCATCTGCGGTCTGGACGGTCGCGGCGCTGGTCCTCGCGGCCGGTAGCGTGGCGCTGAGCGGCACGAGTCCTTCCGCGACGTGGACGCCAGCCTCGATCAATCTCGGTACGAGTCCGCTGGCTCTTGTCGGCACGAGCCCGGCCACGATCTGGACTGTTCCGACGCTGGCACTTGCGCCGCAACCGCTCGCGCTCAGTGGTGCGTCCCCCGCGGCGACGTGGAACCCCGCCGCGATCAACCTCACGCCTGGTGCTGTCGCCCTCAGCGGCACGAGTCCGCTCGCGACGTGGACATGTGCCGCGATCGATCTGGCGCAGTCTGGTGGACCGCAAGCCCTGTCAGGGGCGAGCCCGGCGGCGACCTGGTCGGTGCCCGCGCTGGCGCTCTCGCCGAGCCCGGTGGCGCTCTCGGGCGCCTCGGCATCGGCGACGTGGGTCGCGGCCGCGATTAATCTCGCCCCGAGTCCGCTGGCGCTCTCGGGCGCGTCTCCGAGCGCGGTCTGGGCACCCGCCGGCACGCTGTCGGCCAGTCCGCTGGCCTTGAGTGGAGCCTCACCGGTTGCCACGTGGGGCGTGGCCGCGATCGAGCTGTTCCAAGCCGGCGCGCTCACTGGGGTCAGTCCCTCGAGCACCTGGACCGTCCCGACGCTGGCGCTCACGGCGGGGCCCGTCGCGCTGACCGGGACATCCGCGTCGGCGTCCTGGGGGGTGGCGACGCTCGCCGTCGTCGAACCGAGCACGGCCTCGCCGCTGGTGCCCTCTCGGTGGCGTCTCCGACATCAGCCCCAGTCACAGCCGCCGACGCCGCTCGCGCGCCGGCTCCGTGGGTCACCCGCGTCGATCGCGTGGACGGTCGCGGATGTCACGTTTGGGCCGCATGGTGCGGTCGCGCTCACGGGGGATGCGCCGTCGAGTGCCTGGACGGTGCCGCCGATCGACGTGGCGCCGAGTCCTGTCGGTCTGTCTGGGGTCGCGCCGTTCGTGCAGTGGGCGGGCGTGATTGTGGGCGCGACCCTGGCGTCGAGGCCTCCGCAGATCGATGCGACGCTGACCGCCCGCGTCGTCCGCGCGAAACAGCTGGCCGACATCCGCGCCGACGACGACGAACTCGTCGAGTTGGGAGTGTTTGATTGATGACCAAGGCCCAACTTGGCGCGGTGATTCGCGGGCTCGTGCCGGCGATTCACGACTACATCGCGGCCTGTCAGAAGCCGATGCATGACCGCCTGACCGCGCTCGAGACGCAGGACCGGCTCGCGGGTGAACCGGGCCCGGCCGGTCTCCCTGGAAAAGATGGGGCCGATGGCTTCGGGTTCGACGATCTCACTGTGCTGCACGACGGTGAACGCGGCGTCACCTTTCGATTTCTGAAAGGGGATCGGGTGAAAGAGTTCACGGTCACGATTCCTGCCGTCATCTATCGGGGCGTCTACACCACGGGGAAGACGTACGAGCAGGGCGACACGGTGACCTGGGACGGGTCGATGTGGCACTGCAACGGCGCGACGATGGCGCGTCCTGGTGACGGGTCGACGGCGTGGCAGATGACCGTCAGGCGTCCGCGTGACGGTCGTGACGGCAAGGATGCGCCGACGATCCCTGTCGTGTCTGTGGGGAGGACGTCGTAAATGCCGAACACCATCACGCTCTATCAGGTTGGCGTCTGGGTTTCTGTCGGATTCTTCACCGGCGCCGGCTGGGCGCTCGGGTCGTGGATCGTGGCGAGGATCCTGCGGTAAATGGCCATCCTCACGCTGGCGCAAGCCAAAACGCATCTTCGCGAAACGACGTCGAGCAACGACGCCGACATCACGCTGAAGCTCGCGCAGGCGGAAGCAATCATCCTCGACTACCTGAAGACGCGGGCGACCACCATCGAGACGATCTCCGCGGCGAATCCCGCCGTCGTCACGACCGACCGACCGCATGGGCTGATCACGGGTGTGACCTACACGATTCTCGGCACGACGACCACGCCCACGGTGAACGGCGCGCAGGTGGTGACGGTGCTCAGCCCGACGACGTTCTCGGTCCCGGTCACCGTGACGTCTGGACAGGGAGCGGCTGCGGGGACGGTGTCGACGCCGGCGTATACGGCGGGCACGGCGCCGCCGAACGTGCAGGCGGCGATCTTGCTGATGTTGTCGCGGCTGTTCGCGCATCGCGGCGACGACGAAGCGGCCGACGAAGACTGCTGGCGGTCGATCGAGAACCTCCTGAAACGATTCCGGGATCCGGCACTAGCATGAAGCGCAGCACCACTACCGGCGCAGGTGAGCTGACCGAGGAACTCACCATCTTGACTCCGACGCCCGTCGCGGTGTCGGTCGCGAGTCTCACGCGCGTGACGACGACGGCCACGGTGACGACCGCGAGTCCGCACGGCTACTCCACTGGCGACTTCGTGACGATCGCTGGCGCGGTGGAGACGGCCTACAACGGCGAGTTTCAGATCGTCGTGACGGGCGCGTCGACGTTCACGTATCAGGTCGCGGGGAACCCGACGACGCCGGCGACCGGCACGATTACAGCGCTCTTCACGAGTGACAGCCAGGGCGGTCAGGGGTCCGGCTTCCACACGCTGGCGACGGTGTGGGGCAACATGCGCCCGCTCAGCGCGTCGGAGCTGCTGCAGGCCCAGGCCGTCAATTCGACGCAGACCTACGAGGGGAAAATCTACTACCGCAACCTGCAGGACATCACGCCGAAGATGCGGATCTCGTGGACGCCGTACGGCTACGCGACGCCGAAGCTGCTCGAGATTCACGGGGTCCTGCCCGATAAGAACGAGCCGCGGCGGTTCCTGATTCTCGACGTGGGAGAGGTGCTGTAGGTGGCGGGCAACTCCGCGCTCGGGCCCGTCTCGGCGGCGATCTTTGCGATCTTGAACGTCGCGTCGCTCAAGGCGGCGTATCCCACCGGCGCCGGCTGCGTCGGCGGCGTTACCGACAATCCCACGGGCACCACGTATCCCCTGCTCTGGTACGAAGTGCGAGGGACGGACATCAGCGGCTTGGGGCAAGGGCCGGACACGACCGAGATCGAGTTGCGGCTGCACGTGTTCAGCACGTGGAACGGGATGCTCGAGGCGCAGCGGATCATGCGCGAGGCGATCAGGCTGTTGAAGTATTCGATGCCGACGGTCGCGGGCTACACGATGCCGATGATTGGCCGGCCGACCGATGAAATCCCGCTGCCCTTCGAGGAGCTCAACGGCGTCAAGGTGCGCGAGCTCGTGACGATCTGGACGCTCTTCGCTGACGAGGTGCCGGCGTGAACGAGCCCGTGATTGTCGATCCGCAGGGCAAGCCCGCGCGCCAGGCGAAGGCGCAGGACGATCGCTGCCCGCAGTGTGGCGCGGGTCGAGAGAAGCGCGTGGCCTCGGGCGGGTTCGGACAACCGCCGCATCCGATCTGTGCGGGGTGCGGCTACGAATGGCATGGCGAGGTGTTCGGTGGCTGAGTTGAAACCGAAAGACTACCGCGTCGTCCTCCGGCATCCCCGACGGGATCAGCCGATGGGCGACATCACCGCCGCGGATGGACGCGTGCTCGCGTCGGCCGGCGAGACGTGCGAAGGACTCTCGCCGGAGGAACTCCAGTCGGCGCTGCGGAACGGCTACGTGGAGCCCGTGCCGAAGAAAGGGAAAAGGTAATCCGCCATGCCCAAGTTTGGCGGCCAGGGCGCGGTCCTGCTCATCGACGGCTACGACCTGCTCGCGGCGAAGGTGAAGACTTTGTCGTTCAAAATCACGTCGCTGACCGAGCAGTCGGACGGCCTCGGCGACGCGAGTGAAAAGTTTTCGCCCGTCGGGAAAATCCGCGCCGTCATCACGCAGGGCGTCGCGTTCTTCGATACCGCGCAGAACAGCATTCACGACGCGATGGCGACCAAGCTGGGGTCGACGCCCGCGGCCGTGGCGCGCGTGGGCGTCTTCGGTTGCATGGGCCAGGTGGCCGGCGCGGTGTTCTGGGGGATCGCGGGTCTCTTCAGCACCGAGTACGAAGTGCTGGTCGAAGACTCCAAGCTGACCAAGGCGAACGCAGCGCATCTCGTGACCGGGCTCGTCGAAGACGGGATGGTCGTGCAGCCGCTCGCGCCGCAGACGGTCGACTGGAACACGAAGAACCTCGGCACGCAGATCGATTACACCCTCGATCCGTCGCAGACCACGGTCCCGATCACGTCGAACTCAATCGCGAATCCGTCCGTCGTGACGACGCCGGTGCCGCACGGGTTGACGTCGGGCGACATCATCCTGATCTCGGGTGTCATCACGAGCTCGCCGACGATCAACGGCGAGCGCGTGGTGACCGTCATCAGCCCGACCACGTTCTCGGTCCCGGTGAACGTCACGATCGCCGGCGCGGGCGGGTCGTTCGTGCGGTCGAACTCGAGCAACGGCGCGTCCGGGTATCAGGAAGTCACGGCCTTCTCGGGGTTCACCGGGTACGTGGGCAAGCTCCGCGACTCCCCCGACAACGTGACGTATGCCGATCTGCTCACCTTCGCCAACGTGACCGCCGCGCCCAACGCGCAGCGCGTGACGGTGGCGGGCGTGGTGGATCGCTACGTCTGTCACGACGGCGACGTGACCGGGTCCGGGTCGGTCACGGTGTTCTCGGGTGTGGCGCGCAGTTAGGCGCCCATGACGGATGCAGCGCTCGCGGCGGCGACCCTGGCGGTCACGCGCATCGAGGTGGACGCACGGGCGTATGCGGAGACCCGCGCGGCCGACGATCGGCAGCATGACCTGGCGGTCGTCACGATGCGACAAGCCGGGGCGCTCCGGCGGGCGTTGGAAAACTGGATCGTAACGCGGGCGCTGCAGGCGCAACAGGCAGGAGGATAGGCACATGGCAGTCGGCAAACAGGGCAGCGCCCAGGCCACGATCTCGATCGATGACCACGGCGGCGTGCTCCGGGACATCACCGCGCACGTCCGCACGATCGGCGGGTTGAAGATCACGCAGATCACCGAAGAGAACTCCCCCTTCGGCGTGGCCTTCGAGAAAAACACCCCGGTCGGGAAACAGAAGTTCGGTCCGGTGACGATCGCCGGCGACTTCGACTCGTCGCCGACCACGGGCCCCCACGTCGTGTTCGGCACGCTCGAGACGCTGCCGGGCGATTCGACGCGGACGCTGACGATCGTCCCCGGCGACAGCAAGACGCTCAGCGGCGAGGGCTACGTCACGGAGTATGAGCTCGTGCTCACGGACGGCAAGCTGACCGGCTACACCGCGCAGTACGTGCAGGCCGGCCTCTTCGCGTGGACGTAATCGACGGGTGTGCAGACGTCTGCACACTGCACACGCCAGCAGTCACGCGCGGCGGCCGGCCGGGGATGGTCCCCGGCCCGTCGCCCCGCGGTCACCTGGAGATCGCCGCATGAATCATCCGCTCGCTAGTCGCGCCATCAAAACGATTCCGTACACGCCTGATCCACCGCACGAGATCACGATCCAGAAGCTCGCCGGCCGACATTTCCAGAAGGCTGATCAGGAATTCGATTTCGCCGCGCAGGACTACATGAAGCGGATGGGCGGCGCGGAGTTCCGGAAGCAGCTCGAGGAAGCGACGAAGGGGAAGACGCCCGATGAGGTCAGGGAGGTCACGCGCGATCCCGTGCACAACTACGACAAGCACGTCGTGGTGTTTTTTGGGCTGAAGTCGTGGACGTACGAGGACAGTCCAGTGCCAGACCAGAAGGACGAAGACGCGCGCAAGACGTTCGTGGACGACCTGGACCCCGACGCGCTGGAGTTCATCGCGCGGGAGATTCTGCGGTGGACGCGGCCGTCGCTCTTTAAGGAGGAGGCGAAGGCCGCCCAAAAAGAGACTGACGGCCCTTCACCGATTTCTGAACGGTGACGGGCCGCAACCGTTTACGGATTGGATCGGCGTGCTCTGTGAGGAGTTTTCCTGCCGGCCGTCCGAGGCGTTTCGGGAGTGGCTCCGGTCGCCGGTCGGGTTCTTAGAGGACGTCATCGAAACACGGGCGTACCGTCAGGCGAAGGCGATGACGGACGCGGCGGATACAGCGGAGGCGGTGAAGCGACTTCCGCAGACGCCGCTGTTCAAGTTGGTGCAGGAGATCGATCGCGATCTCGCCGAGGAGGAGCGGAAGCGATAACACGATGGCGCCGTTACTCACGATTGACGTGGACAACGCCGAGCTCTACGCCGCGTTCGATGCGCTGGGCGCGGAGCTAGACGCGTTCCTGAAGCCGGTCGCGTTGGACACAGCGCAGGCCATCCAGCGCGAAGCGCGCGCGCGCGTCCGTCGCGCGACGGGCGCCACCGCGAACAAGATCACGATCGAGCCGACGCGCGATGGGACCGGGTACGTGGTGTTCGTGAACCAGCCGGAGAATCCCGGGCTGGCGGGCTGGATTGAGTTCGGGACGGTCAAGATGACGGCGCGCGGGTTCCTCTTTACGTCGGCACGGCTCGAAGAGGGCGGACACCTGCGGCGGGTCGCGGCCGCCATTCAAGAGGCGCTCGACGTCGTCGGATTGGGGGTCAGCTGATGGCTGGTGCCACCCCCCAGATGCTGATCCGGATCGCTGCGAATCTGGAGAAGCTGAAGCAGAACCTCGCCGAAGGCAAGGGCCAGATCGAAGTGACGACCGCCGGCATGCAGAAGCTCGCCGCGTCGCTCGACGGCTCGAGGCTCGAACAGAAAGCCCACAACATCACCGCTGCGATCAATGAAGTCGGCGGGGCGTCGAAGCTCACCGACGCAGAGGCCCGGCGACTGCTCCCCACACTTGATGCTTGGATCGAGAAGGGTCAGCGGATGGGGAAAGAGATTCCGCCCGACATTCTCAAGACGCGGGATGCGCTGAAGGAAATCGACACCGCGTCGAAAGCAGGTGCGTCTAGCGGCACGACGCTGTTGGGCACACTCGCGAAAATCGGCGGCGCGGTGGGCATCGCGTTCTCGGTCGGCGCGATCAAAAACTTCGTCGTCTCGGTCTTCGACTCGGCGGGCAAGATTCACGACCTCGCGTCGCAAATGGGCGTGTCGACAGATGCCGTGCAGGGGTTCAAGTTCGCGGCGGAACAGGCGGGGTCCTCGTTGGATTCTGTGGGCACCGCCATCACGAAGATGAACAGCAACCTGGCGGAGGGCGACAAGTCCACCGTGAAGGCGCTGAAAGACGCAGGTCTCAGTTTCCAGCAGATTCGCAGCATGAAGCCGGAGGATGCGTTCCTCGCGATCACGGACGCCGTCCAGAAGATCCCTGATCCGATGATTCAGTCGGACGTGGCGCTGAAGCTGTTCGGGAAGTCCGCGGCGGAACTCTTGCCGGCCATGAAGGAGGGGTTCCGCGCGGCGTCTGATAGCGCCGCGAAGATGTCCGAAGAGACCATCAACGATTTGGAAGCGGCGGGCGACGCGTGGGGGCGCCTCGCCGACCGCATGACGATTATCAGCGGCACGCTCATCGCGAACACGATGAAAACCACGAGCCAGATCACGAAGAGCTGGAGCGCGGCGGCGCTGTTCGCGGATGACGTCATTAAATTCGGCATCGGTGCGGCGACGGCGATGGCGAAGGCGCGTGAGGAAGCCGAGCGCGGAGGAAAGCGGGTTCAGGACATCTATCTCGGCACCGCACCCGTGGTGCACAAAACCAAGGAAGAACTGGACGCCGCGGCCGCGGCCGCGAAGCGACACGCGACGGAGATTGAAAACCTCGCCGACAAGTACAACGGCATGAAGAAGGAGGTGGGGAATCTCGCCGAGGTGATGCGGAAGATGAAGCCCGGCGACGACTGGAAGGGGCTCGCGGAGGACATCGGGAAGCTGTCGCGCGACGGCGGGAAGCTGACGCCGGAGATGACGCAGCTCGCCATTGCGTTCGGCACGCTGACCCCCGCGGTGAAACTCGGCGCGGACGGCATCGAGAACCTGGGGTTGAGGATCGACGTGGCGATCCCGAAGCTGAGCGCCTTCAACCAGGCCGTGCTCGACCTCGCCGAGAAAACCAAGTGGGGGTTCGAGGGCCTACCGCAGCTCGGATTCAAGGTCAGCGACGGGTTCGATGCCGCGGCGCAGAAGATGGCGAAGGACGCGACGGCGTCCAAGAAGCTCCTGGATGATCTCGCGCAGTCCTTCACGCAGTTGGCGCAGATCGGCGGCGACGCGCTCGGCGGCATCGTGAAGGCCTTTGGCACGCTCGTGGTGTCAGCGAAGACCGCAAAGGAGGGCATTGATAGCATCAAGTCCGGATTCTCTAAGGGTGGTCTCGGTGGCCTCCTGGAGATGACGACAGGCTTTGCTGGTCTCGCCTCGGCGGCGATCGCTGCCGGGAAAGCGATCTGGAATCTATTCCATCAGAACCAGGGCCGCGATCTCGTGAAGGACTTCGCGGCCTCGATGGGCGGCTTCGACGCGCTACAACAGAAACTCCTCGCGCTCGGCCCAGAGTACGACAAGTTGTGGCGCGGGCTGACTCAGCTCAATAAGAACAGCAGCACCCAGGAAGCGCAGGCCGCGATCGACGCGGTGACGGCGGCGCTCGAGCGGCAGAAGGGCAAAACCTCTGAGGTTGCGGCCGCCTCGGCCGAAGCCGCGAAGAAACAGATCGAGGCCCAGCAGGAGGCCCTCGATGCCATCACGGCCAAATACGCGACCACGATCAGCAAGCTCGATAGCGAGTACCAGTCGCTGAACGACTCGGTGAGTAAGGAAGCCGAAGAGGCTGTGATGGGCCTGGTCGAGACGCAGGAACGCGCGCGGATGGACCAGATCAAAGCCGAGAAAGCCGCGCAGGAAGCGATGCGCGACGCGGAGATTGCGGCGAAGCAATCCACGTTCGACGATCTACTGAAAGACGGGCAGGCCACCAACGACGAGCTCCGGAAGTACTACCGCGACAATCCGCTGGAGATTCCCTATTCCTATGTTCCGAAGAACACGCCTGGATGGGCGGCGCCGGGCGAGGGGATTCCGCCGGGGGCGTCGTCAGCCTCGTCGGGGTGGCCCTCTGGGTTCACGGCGCCGGCTGGCGCGGCGGCTGGTGGGGACATCAACATCCACAACACGCTCATGATGCCGGATGGCGATGTGCTGCTGAAGCAGACCGTCAAGGCGGGCCAGCGCCGGGGATGGATGTAGGTGGCGACCTACGTCTTCAAGGTCAACGGCGTCACCAAAACCCTCCAGCCTGGCTGGTCGATCCGGGAAAGCCCGAACGGGCGGAATCTGTTCGACGGCCGGATGCTGTCGCTGGATGGGACGTTCCGCCTGGTCGTGGGCGATGAGATTTCCCTGACGGAGGATCCGGGATCGGGGGCGGTCACGATCTTCGGCGGCACGATCGACCAGCCCGCGGAAGCCGGGTTCGGCGGCGCGAGCTCCACGGCGGCGATCACGTTGCGCGTGTCGGCGGTGGACTTCAACGAGATCGCGGATCGCCGGGAAGTCGTCATCGATATTGCCGCCGGGAATACGAAGGCCGCGCTGACCGCGCTGGCGCCGTTCTATACGCCGTTCGGGGTGACGCTGGATGCCACGCAGGCGAACGGCCCGAGTCTGCCGGCGTTGTCGTATCACGGCGAGCGGCTGCGGGAGGTGCTCGATCAAATCTCGGCGCTGACGAGCCACGCGTGGTCCTGGCAGATCAACTACACGAAGGTGCTCAGCGCCACGGCGATCGCGTCGACGGCGGCCCCCTTCAACCTGACGGACGGTAACGTCGCCAGCCACGTGGAAGGCGACATTACGGTCGAGCAGCCGACGGCCGCGAACTACGCCAACTACATCACGGTGCTCGCCGGGACCGGGCAGCAGGAAGTCACCGACGCGTTCACCGGCAACGGCGTGACGACGACCTTCGCGCTGACCTACACGCTCGCGGCCAACCGCGGGTACGTCACCAACGGCGGCGTCAACGAACCGATCGGCGTCACGACGCCACCCTACTGGACCTATGACCCCGTCACCAACAGCATCACGCGCAGCTCCGCTCCGGCGAACCTGAGCGCGATCTCGATTATCTACACCGGGCAGTTCCCCTACACCGCGATCGCGGACGGCGGGGCCTCGTCGGCGAATCGACGCGACCGGACCTACACCGCGGAAGGCGTCTTCAATGCCGTGGTGGCGGAAGCGCTCGCGGACGCGTATCTGGTGCGCGACATGCGCCGGCCGCGGACGGTGCGCTACGTGTCGCCGGACGTTGGGCTCCATCCCGGGCAGGCGCAGGCCATCACGAACACGAAGCGCAGCCTCACTGGGGATTGGGTGCTGACCGAGGTGGAGATTCGCAACACGAGCGGCAACGTCGCCAAGCGGTTCGTGACCGTGGTGGAAGGGTCGGTGCTGCCGGCGTCGGTCGGGGAAGTCGTGATGTCGTGGGGCGGGCAGAGTTCCGCCGCGGCGTCGGCGAGCGTCACGATCGTCACGAGTGGCGGCGTGGGCGGGTCCGGCACGGCGGGCCGCGTCGCGACGTGGGCGACGTCGACGACGCTCGGAGATACGACCGACGTGCCGTTCCTCTCGGCGGCGAACAACACGTTCACGGGCGCGCAGACGATCAGCTCGGCGGATCCCCTGCTCTACTTCTACGAGACCGACCAGGGCGTCGACCTGAAGCGGTGGCGCATCGCCGTCGGCGGCGCGGTCTGGAACCTGCAGACGCTCAATGACGCCGGCAGTGTGGTGCTGGCGACCGTGTTGTCGATCACGCGCCCTGGGAATGCGGCGCTCGTGGGTGGCTTGACGGCGTACAGCCTCACTGGCAACGACACGACGAGCGGCATTCTCCATCACGGTGCGGTGGTGAACCCGAGCGACGCGACCCGCAAGGTGATCTATCGGTACTGGGACAAGACGACGACGGCCGCCAGCCCGGACATCTTCTGGACCGAGACGATTACGGCGCAGGCGAACATCAGCACGCGCGACAACCCGGTCTTCCAAATGGGTTGGAATGCGGCCGCCGGCGGGGGGCTGCTGAACGCGTCCTACTCCGGCGTGCGTGACGCGTGGGAGCAGTACTACGAACCGAGCGTCGGCGGGACAGGCTTCTGGGAGCGGCATATTTGCGCGATGCCGACCGACGTCGCGACCAACGGCGAGATCCGCATGATCTCGATGAGTGGCCGCGCGGAGGTGACGCGCAACAACGTCCACCCGTCGACGGCGTTTCAGAGCGAGTTCTGGACGTTCACCTACCCCAGCACGGGGGGGATCGCGAACGGCGACTCGTTCCGTATCTCGATCGAGGGGACGAACTTCGGCGTCTCGTTCGTGCTGAACAACGGCTACAGCTACCTGCGCCGCGGCGGGGTGGCGCGCGGGCCGAACTTCCCGCTGTTCTTCCAATTGAACGCCGCCGCGTCGGCCGACAACAGGGTGCTGTTCTTCGGGACGAGCGCGCCGGCCACCGATGACGATCTGCATCTGCTCTGGAACGGCACGAACGCCACGAGCGTGATTCACACCTCGATCGGTGGGATCGCGAGCCGGCTCGTTGTCGACGGGAAGAACTCGGTGAACGAACACGGGTTCGTGCTGTTCCGCGATGAGCAGGGCGCGGGGACGAAAGAGGGCTTCGTCGCCCACGACGCGACGACGCTGTATCTCGGGGCTCCGCAGGCTGCGCTCGCAAACTACAACGACGCGACGATTGCGGCGGCGGCACATGTCTCGATCACGGCGAGCGCGATGACGGTTACGGGGAACATTCTCCCGACGACGGTCTACACGATGAACCTTGGGTCGGTGACGCTGCCGCTGCTGGGTATCTACGGGTCAGAGTTGCACGTGGCCACGCTGGTCGCGCAGGACGTGATCGCGACGATCGGCGGGCGCGTGATGGCGGCACCGACGACGGTGCTCTCGGCGAACCTCGCGCCGGCCGCGACGACGATCACGGTGAAGCACAACAACCTGGTCAACGGCGACCGCATCGTGCTGCAGAAGAGTGGACAGATCGAGTGGATGGCGGTGACGTCCGGCGCGGGGGGGTCGGCGGGGTTCTACACCTACACCGTGACGCGCAACCTGGACGGCACGGGCGCGGACACCTGGGTCGCGGGCGATGCAGTCGTGGACACGACCCCGGGCTACATTGATCTGTTCTCGGTTGGCGATGTGACCGGGAACATCTCGGGACCGACGATCGCCGGGATGGTCCGCACGGGCACGACCTACAGTGATCTTGCGCCGCGCTGGGTGATTGGGAATCTGAACGGGAGCTACGGCTACGTGGCGACAACGTTCGGTTTCGCGGCTGGCGATTCGACCGCGGCCAACGTGACGATCGACGCGACGAACGGCCTGCGGATCCGGAACAGCACGACAGTCTTTGCGCAGTTGTCGAGCGCGTTGTTCACGATCGGTAATCCGTCCGGCAACCGTCTGACGTGGGACAACAGCATTCTGAAGGTCGTCAGCGCGAATCTGACCATCGACAACAACGGCATCGCCATCGCCCCAGATACGGGAACTGGACCCATCTTGGCGAAAGCCTACGCCTTCACCGTGCCGACTGGCGATCTCTGGATGGGCGGCATCGACAGCTCTGGCAACGGGCGCACGCTGTTCCTGCAAGCGGAATGGACTGGCGCGGGCTCGCGCAATACCACCATCTTCCTAGGGACGAACAGCAACAGCGGTACGGCGGCGACCATCAGCGTTGAGGATTCAAGCGGGACGTCGCAGATTTTGCTCAAGCGCGGTGCCGGCACGCATCAGCTCACTATCGGCGCGTCACTTGTCTGGTCTGGCGGGAACGCGCAGTTCGGCAACGTTGGTATTGGCACTGGCACATTCGGCACCAGCGCGGCGAGCGTGCTCGCAATCGCCAACGGGACGGCCCCCGGATCGTCACCGGCCGGTCTGGGACAACTCTACGTGGAGTCGGGAGCCCTGAAGTATCGGGGATCGTCCGGCACCGTCACGCAATTAGCCGCTGCATGAGAGAGATGTCTGCTGCATGAGTACACAGATTGAGACCACGATCGGTGCCCTCGCGGACGCGGAGCCCGCGCTCGAGCGCGTCGCTGCCCAGAAGCTCGACGCGAAGGCGCGCTACCACGTAGTGAAGCTCGCGCGCCTGGTGAAGGCGGAAGTCCAGATGCATTTCCATGAACCGCGACAGGACGCGTTCAAAGAGTTCGGGAAAGAGCGTGAGGCGACCTTCGCTGAGCGCGCGAAGATGGGGCCGGAGAAAGTCCTCGAGGTGCCCCCCGAGATGCTGGTGCCGTTTCGGGCGCGGTTGAAGGACCTGTGTGACGTGCCTGTCACGCTGCCGGTGGGGCCGATTACGCCGGCGATGGTGGACGCGTGCGCCGAGATTACCGCCCTGGATCTGCTCGCGCTGGGTCCGCTCTTCGAGATGACGGAGCAACCATGATGATTCGCGCCTTCGTGATCGTGACGCTGCTCGCTCAGGGTCTGCCGCTCAGCACGCTGCGCCACATCTACGTGCAGCAGCAGCAGGTCGACGCGTTGCAGGTGCGCCTCGACGGGTCGTTCGTGCCGGCGATCGTTGCACTCAACCCGCCGGCCATGAACCCGTCCGGCGCGCTCGAAGTCTCCGGCTGGGCGTTCCGCTGCGGCGAGGAAGACGGCGGCCGCCTCGTCGTCCTGATCGACGGCCTGCAGTCGGTGCAGGCCGATGAACGGCCCTTGCCAGAGAAGCGACACATCCCACGGCATCCGCGGCCCGATGTGGCGAACACGGCGAACAGCACGTTCTGCGTGCTCCAGGGCTCCTACGTGCCGACGAATAACGCGGGGTTCTGGACGCTCGTTGACGTCTCGGCGTACTCGCTGGGGTGGAACGGCAACGGGTGCCACACCGTGAAGGTCCGTCTCTACGACCTGGGTGGTCGCATGAAAGAGAGTGTCGAACAACCGATGTGCTGGTAGGCGTGGATCGACCCGAGTGGGGGCGGCTCCCTCACCGTGGGGTACAGCCCACGACGAAGTTGAACGCAGGTCAGTGCGTCCCGAGCCGTCCCCGCTGTCCAGTATCGGATAGAGCGCGGGTGGGCTGTAGCCGCTGCCCTGAACGTGGATAACGGCGGGTTCCTTGGGGTGGCGTATGGCGGATCGACGGAGCACCGACGCGACGAAGATCAGTTTTCCTCTCCAGTTGGTGATTCTGATTGCGTCGATGGTGGCCACGAGCGTGGCGACCCGCTATTCCACGCAGGGCGGCAACGAGAAAGTCCAGAACGAAATCCGGTCGGATATTCGGGATGTGCTGACGCGGCTCCAGGGCGCGCACGACGTGGCGGAGGTGCAATCGAAGTTGCAGGAGGAACGACTGAGCGGATTGCGCGTGTCCATTGACGCGCAGGCGACCGCGATGAAGGCGGCGATCGAGGCCGTCTCAAAGAAGCAGGAACTCCAGGCGTTGCAGATCAATGAACTCTCCCAAAAACTCACGGCGATTTCTGTTGGAAGGAAGTGATGTCATGGGTGATCCCTCAGACCCGGTGAAGAATTGCCTCCTCGAGGTGTGCTGTGATCCGGCCGCGGCGCAGGCGCAGTTCGCCGGCGTGCTCGTCGACCGCGGGCTCTGCGCGGACCGCACTGAGGCGGACGCGATCGCGGGCTTCGTCTATAAGCACTTCGAGCTGGTCGAACGCGGCACGCTCGGTCCGCTGAAGAAATCCATCACGCGACTCGCGAAGGCGT